>NZ_JAWUEB010000026.1:0-659096 GCF_036663535.1 Pantoea sp. T14 | reverse complement strand
GGGTATAGCTCAGCTGGGAGAGCGCTTGCATGGCATGCAAGAGGTCAGCGGTTCGATCCCGCTTATCTCCACCAAACATTTAAGCCCTGATTTCTCAGGCATTTCAAAAAATATCTGTAAAAAAGGCGACATTGCTGCCGCCCCTGTTGTGATATCTCTTTTTGCGCCATATCGTTACGCTGGCACACCTTCCTGCTGAACTTTCAATACGCGGAATCCGTGTGTTCCATCACGATCTAACTGCGCAACCAAACCATATTCCCAGTCTAAATAAGCCTGCATAACGGCGGGTTCGATATCGGTGCCTTCATAAGGACGACGATAACGATCAATTGCCGGTGATAACAGGTTTTGCTCACCCGTTTCGGTAGGTAAATTGGCGTTGCGCCATGCCGCGTTTCCGCCTTCCAGTACATAAACAGGTTTACCGGTGAGCGCTGCGACGTGATCTACTGCGTATCCTGCTAGCAGGCTACTGCCGCAGGTTAAAACATAACGATCAGCTGCGGGCAGTGCGCTGCTTCCCTGTTGCTGAAGCGTCGAGCGAAGCAACCAGGCGGCGCCAGGAATATGGCTTTTCACGTGATTAGCGCGGGTAGTGAAATCCAGTACCTGCGTATTGTTCTGCGCTAACCATTCGGAAAGCTGCGTAGGCGAGATAAATTCTGCCGCTGGTGCGGGTGGAACCTGGGGTTGCCAGCCGCCTTGTTGGCTAAAGTCTTGTGCGGTTAATCCATCCAGCACGGCCACTTGCCAGCCCAGTTGCGCTAGCCACGATGCCGTCATATTGGCGCGAACACCTTCATCATCAAGCAGAACAATCCGCGCGCCCCGTACGCTAGCGTAATGATCGGTCTCCTGAATTAGCTGCCCACCAGGCACTGAACGACTGCCGGGCAGGTGACCAGCAGAAAACTCCTCGCCATCACGCACGTCAAACAGATAGGTGGTTGCCTCCTGCTGCCAGCGCGCCAACGCGGATTTATCAAGACGTAAAACGCCTGCCTGATCGGCTACTCGTCGCGCCTGAGCTGCTGCTTGACGTTGCGCAGTATCGCTGGTGGCGCCATAACGTCGTGTTTGAGCGTGATCCAACGATAATCCTGCAAGCTTCCAGCCAATGGTGCCATTACGTAACGCAAATACCGGATTACGAATCCCGGCATTCACCAGTGATTGCGTTCCAATAATGCTGCGCGTTCGGCCAGCGCAATTCACAATCACCGTGGTAGCGGGTGAAGGGGCTAAATCTCGCACGCGCAGCACTAATTCCCCGCCCGGCACGCTTACACCGTCTGGAATACTCATGGTGTGATATTCGTCATAACGGCGAGCATCCAGCACCACCACATCAGCCTTCTCGCGCAGCAGCGCATTGACATCTTCAGCCGCCAGCGAAGGCGTCTGGTTGTGATGCTCAACTAACTCACCAAACGCTTTACTCGGCGAATTGACATCAATAAACAGCTCGCCACCAGCAGCTTTCCAGCCGTCAAGATCGTCTTTTAGCAACGTAATATTGCTGTAGCCCCAACGTGTGACACGTTCTGCCGCCGCCTGGGCTAAGCCCTCGCCATTGTCATAAAGTGTGATGGCTGTATCACGACGAGGGATCCGATCGAGCCATTCCAGTTCCAGTTTGGATAGCGGCAGATTGACGGCAAACAGTGGATGACCTGTGGCATAAAGCGCTTCATCACGCACATCGACTAACGCAATTTCCTGCTGTTGGCGCAGTGCCTGGATAATGTCTGCGGCATCGCGCAGGGGAAAAGTCTGTTCAGCCATGTGAAAGGTCCCAAATATTAGGTAAGTAACGGTTGCTGTAGCCGGAGATAAACGTTTTTTCGCTGCCATCTTCGCGGTAGACCGCTCGCTTCACGGCACCAATGTTTGCGCCATAAACGTGAATGCTGATAGAAACGCGATCGTCGAATGCATTGCTCACGCGATGAATGTCACCCACGCGAGGTGATACGGCTTCAACCTGGCCTGGTTCAAGTCTCACCGGAACGCCTTCTTCCGCCAAACCATGCGGCGTAAGGCAAAAGGATTGTGAAATTTCTGCGCCACGCAGCATGCCAATCAAGCCCCAAACGCGATGATCGTGAATCGGCGTTTGCTGGCCTGGCCCCCAGACAAAACTCACTACTGAAAATCGCTGCTGCGCGTCTGCATGCAGCAAATATTGCTGATAATGTTCAGAATGTGGCTGAGTAAAGGTTTCATCCAGCCAGTCATCCTGTTGCAGCAGCGGACGCAACAGCTCGCTGCCTTTTTCCAGGATTTCTGCCTCCTGCGGCTGGCTATCCAGCAGGGCAGCAAGCTGTGCGACAAAGTCGCGTAAGCGGTGATGTTGTAATTCACTCACGATTTGTCTCCTGCAGCGTGTATGGCAATTTGATTGGCTCCCGCTGACAGGCTGAAGTCAAACGCATCGCTGACATTAACCACGTGTGGCAACACGTCGTAGCGATGGAAGAAATCAGCAGATTTTTGCAGCGTAGGAATGAGTGATTGATCAAAAACCAGCGGTCGAATGCGCGCATCGGCAATCCAACTCTGCGTGATGCGGGTCGGCATATTCAAGGTTTTGCCCAGCACAATGGCAAACTGTTGCGGATGCTTTTCTGCCCAGACCTGCGCTTTCGCCAGGCGCGTGAGTAAGTCCGCAATCGCCTGGCGTTTTTCAGGATTGCTCAGCGCCTCTTTGCGCGCCAGCGCATAGGAATAGCCAGACATCACGCCTTTACCGCCGCCATTGGGTACGCGAACGGTGCCATCAACCTGGGTTGAAGTGGCAATATAGGGCTCCCAAGGTGCCCATGCCGAAACTGCACCGGAGGTCAGCGCGGCACGACCGTCAACCGGGCTCAAAAAGCGCAGCGTAACGTCCGAGGGTTTAAGTCCGGCGCGCTCCAGCAAGCCAAGGATCAAGTAGTGTCCCCATCCGCCACGGTTTACCGCAATCTGCTTGCCCTTGAGATCCTGCAAGCTTTTGATACCCGCATCAGGACGGGTTAGCAGCGCAATGCTGTCGGGATTATTCTGCCAGGCGCCGACCGCTTTTACCGGCGCGCCCGCAGCATAAACAAACAAAAACGGTAAATCGCCGGTAAAGCCAACATCCAGGGCGCCAGCATTCAGCGCTTCCTGCACCGGTGCCCCAGAATCAAAGGCGGTGAGTTTCAATTCATAAGGAAGATTATCCAGCTCGCCAGAGGCTTTAAGCGCGGCGAAGCGATCGCCTTTTACATCGCCTAAGCGTAGTGCCACTTTTTCCGCTGCAAACAGGGGATTCAGACTCAGTGCCAGCGTTAAACCAGCAAAAAGGGCCGCCCGTCGCATCAGGCGCTCCTTCTTTCGCTGCCCAACGCGGCAACTTTTTCGCGGGTTAGCGGAATCAGTTCACGACCATATTCCAATGCGTCATTCAGCGGATCGAAGCCGCGAATTAAGACGCTGTCGATGCCAAGGCGATAGTAATCCAGCAAAGCATCGGAAACCTGATCTGGCGTGCCGACCAGCGCCGTGGAGTTGTAGCCACCGCTTACCAGTTTTGCGATGCCAGTCCACAACACTTTATCGTGACGATCGCCCTGATTAGCGGCATCCAGCAAACGCTGTGCGCCAACGCTTTGTGGTTTTGGCAAGCCAAAGGTATAGCCGCTTTCTGCCAGCTGCAGACGCGCGGTTTCATGGATATGTTCGGCGCGCTCCCAGGCTTCTTTTTCCGTGCTGCCCAGTATCGGTCGAAACGAGATGTTAAATTTAATCTCGCGATGATGTTTTGCAGCAGCAGCGCGCACGCTGCGAACCGTTTCGGCTGCACCCGCCAGCGGTTCGCCCCATAAAGCAAAGACGTCTGCATGGCGTGAAGCGACATCAATCGCTTCATCAGAGGATCCACCAAAGTAAACCGGAAGATGATTCTGCACCGGTTTGATGGCTGAAAACGCCTTTTCAGCCTGATAGAAATGGCCGTCGTGATCGTAAGCTTCACCAGATGTCAGGCTCTGTTTCAGGACACTGAGAAATTCGTCAGTGCGTGCATAGCGTTCGGCTTTGTTGAGGTAATCACCGTCACGACGCTGTTCACTGTCGCTGCCACCGCTAATGATATGCACCGCCAGTCGTCCATCAGTCAGATGATCAAGCGTTGCCAACTTGCGTGCTGCCAGCGTGGGCGAGACAAAGCCGGGGCGATGCGCGAGCAAAAATTTAATGCGTGACGTATTAGCTGCCGCATGAGCGGTGACGAGGAAACCATCGGGTTGATCAGACCAATATCCAACCAGGATACGATCGAATCCAGCCTGCTCATGAGCGCGGGCAAAATCGGCGATATAGTTTTTATCGAACAGCGGTCCGCTGGCAGGAATGATTTCGGAAGCCAGGCGATGGCCAATCATACCGAGAAACTGAATGCTCATTTTTTTCTCCTGATGTTAAGTCATGAAGAAAAATTACGGGCTGAGCGGCACAGGATGGAAATTCGTTATTGTGCAAAGGATTTGCGTTATCTGGCGAAAGGCGGCGTGCGGCGGTGGGAGAACGTTTATAGCGGATATAACCGATGGGAATAACTCAGAAGAAAAGGGCGAGTCAGGCTCGCCCTTTGTCTTTATGAATCGAATTTTATGACCAAGCCAATACCAGGCCGGCAATGGCGGCAGACAACACGCTGACCAGGGTTGAGCCGTACAGCAGCTTCAGGCCGAAGCGCGAAACCACATTACCTTGCTCTTCGTTCAGACCCTTAATGGCACCGGCTACAATCCCGATAGAGGAGAAGTTAGCGAAGGAAACCAGGAACACTGAAAGAATACCTTCTGAGTGCGGCGACAGCTGACCCGCCACTTTCTGCAGATCCATCATTGCCACAAACTCATTGGAAACCAGTTTGGTTGCCATGATGCTGCCCACTTGCAGCGCTTCCCCCGAAGGCACACCCATCATCCAGGCAAACGGGAAGAAGACGTAACCCAACACACCCTGGAAGCTAATGCCGAAGATAAGATCAAACAATGCATTCAGGCCGGAAATCAGGGCGATAAAACCGATCAGCATCGCCGCTACGATAATCGCGACGCGGAAACCGGCGAGGATATATTCGCCCAACATTTCGAAGAAGCTCTGGCCTTTATGTAAATCCTGTAATTGCAGATCTTCTTCGCTGTCTATGCGGTACGGGTTTATCAGCGACAGCACGATAAAGGTGCTGAACATGTTAAGCACCAGCGCGGCCACCACATATTTTGGCTGCAGCATCGTCATGTACGCGCCGACGATTGACATCGACACAGTAGACATGGCTGTTGCTGCCATGGTGTACATGCGGCGTTGTGACATCTTGCCGAGAATATCCTTATAGGCGATGAAGTTTTCTGACTGTCCCAAAATCAGAGAGCTAACGGCGTTAAAGGATTCCAGCTTACCCATACCATTAACCTTTGACAGCACGGTACCGATGCCACGAATAACCCACGGCAGAATGCGGAAGTGCTGAAGAATACCGATCAGCGCAGAGATAAAGACAATCGGGCACAACACATTAAGGAAGAAGAAGGCGAGGCCTTTCTCACTCATGTTGCCAAAAACGAAGTTCGTCCCTTCTGCGGCGTATTTCAACAGATGGTCAAATATCCCGGCAAAACCTTGCACAAATCCAAGACCTGCTTCGGAGTTAAGGAAGAACCACGCCAGCAAGACTTCAATAACCAGAAGCTGAACGATGTAACGAATGCGAATACTTTTACGATCGTGGCTGACCAACAAGGCCAACACGCCGACTACCACCAGTGCTAAAAGAAAATGCAAAACAGGGGACATGTTTGCTCCAAATTTGAGGAGAGTTGTATTTTGCTGCGTATTCTATGTAACGCGTTACTTAAAAACGAGATCTGTTCCACAATATAAGTATTCGCTATCACGCTATTTCTCAGAAAACTCTCACCGATCACGTCTTGTTTACAAAAAGTACACAGCGAATATCCACAAACTTATTGTCTATAATTTGAACCGCGAGTAGAGTGAAACGGTTGTTCACATTTTATCAGGCACTTTCTTTGCCTCAAGGTATAGCAAAGGCTATACTTTATAGCACTATCTATTAGAACAATAATCATAACCAAATTTTAATGGTAAAGGCGGACCCGTAAACTGCACGGGTGAACTTACGTTCAGACAGGATAGAAATTATGTTTGAAAGCCGTGCCGCCGAGCGAGCCGCTCGCGGAGCAAGAAAAGTAAAACTTGCATTGTTAGGGCCCGCTTTTATCGCCGCTATTGGCTATATCGATCCGGGTAACTTTGCGACCAATATTCAGGCTGGTGCTGCCTATGGCTACAAATTGCTGTGGGTGGTGGTCTGGGCCAACATCATGGCGATGTTGATCCAGTTAATGTCAGCCAAGCTGGGCATCGCCACAGGTAAAAACCTGGCGGAGCACATCCGAGATCGCTTTCCCCGGCCTGCAGTCTGGTTTTATTGGGTGCAGGCGGAAATCATCGCCATGGCCACCGATCTGGCTGAATTTATCGGGGCAGCACTCGGCTTCAAATTATTATTAGGCATCTCGCTGATGCAAGGCGCGGTGCTCACCGGTATCGCCACTTTCCTGATATTGATGCTACAAAGCCGTGGGCAAAAACCGCTTGAGCTGGTGATTGGTGGCTTGCTGCTGTTTGTTGCAGCGGCCTATATCGTTGAGCTGTTCTTCTCGCAGCCCAAAGTCAGCGAACTGGTAATGGGGATGGCGCTGCCATCATTACCGACTTCTGATGCGGTATTCCTTGCGGCTGGCGTATTAGGCGCAACCATCATGCCGCACGTTATCTATCTGCATTCAGCCTTAACCCAAGGTGACACGCGCGGCACTAAAGGCGAGCGATATTCCTCAACTAAGTTAGATGTGGCGATTGCCATGACGATTGCCGGCTTTGTGAATCTGGCGATGATGGCGACGGCCGCGGCGGCATTTCACTTCAGCGGCCACAGCGGAATCGCCGATCTCGATCAGGCTTATCTCACGCTGCAACCGTTATTGGGCCATGCCGCAGCCACCGTGTTTGGTTTGAGTCTGGTGGCTGCCGGTCTTTCATCAACCGTGGTGGGAACGTTGGCGGGGCAGGTGGTGATGCAAGGCTTTATCCGCTTCCACATTCCGCTGTGGGTGCGTCGTACCGTGACGATGTTACCCTCATTTATTGTGATTTGGGCCGGCTGGGATCCCACGCGCATTCTGGTATTCAGTCAGGTGCTGCTGAGTTTTGGTATCGCGCTGGCGCTGATTCCGCTGCTGTCATTTACCGGTAATCGCGAAATTATGGGCGATGAGATGGTGAATTCACGTTTGATGCAAAACGCCGGACGTTTAATCGTACTGCTGGTGGTGGCGTTGAATATCTATCTTTTGGTCGGTGAAGTGTTAGGTCTGTAGCCCTTCCGCCAAAACAAAAAAAGCCCGGTTATTGCTAACCGGGCTTTTTTTATTAATGACGATGGTCCCAATGATCGTGATGGTCATGACGATCGTGGCGGTCGTGATGATCACGACGATGCTCATGTTTCCAGCGGCGCTCACGCTCTTTTGCTTGCCAGTGGCGTTCGCGCTCCCTTTCTTGATGGCGACGCCACTCTTCATGTCGCCACCAGCGGCGATCATTATAGGAGTAACGATCGTTCCACCAGCGCGGTTCGCGCCAGCGACCACCGTCCCAAAAGTAACCGCGACGATCGCGATCGCCAAGATGCAGCGTGACGCCAGGCGCCAGGTCGATTGAAGCACTTGTTGCTTGAGCTGTGTGAATCGCCAGCGGCGACAGGCTTGCCAGCAAAGCGGCAAACAGAATTGCACGTTTCATAATTATCTCCTAATCAGTAGCTTGTGACCGCTACCGTGGCGCTATTCTGCCATTTTACTGCCAGCGTATCGTTTAGATTTTGTCTGAATGTTGTAGGGATAATCTTAATTGAGAATTTTCTGGCGGGGAATATGCCCGGTGAAAACCGGGCGAGAAAGCGGTTACACAAGATTTATTACGCTAAAGCAGCTTCAATCGCCGCCAGTTCTGCTTCGCTGAACTGGCGTTGCGCTAACATTTCAACGGCATCGTCAATTTGCGCAGTTTTACTGGCACCAATCAACACTGACGTCACGCTTTCATCACGCAGTACCCAAGCCAACGCCATCTGTGCCAGCTTTTGATCACGTTGCTGCGCCACCACATTCAGCTTACGCACTTTTTCCATTTTCTCATCGGTCAGCTGGTTTTCCTGCAGGAATTTACTGCCGCTGGCAACGCGTGAATCTTCCGGGATGCCTTGCAAATAGCGATCGGTTAACACGCCGCCCGCCAGCGGTGAAAAGGCGATACAGCCAACACCGTTATCTTTCAGCGTGTGCAGTAAACCGTGTTCCGGCGTGCGTTCGAACATCGAATAGCGCGGCTGGTGAATCAGGCATGGCGTGCCGAGATCGCGCAAAATAGCAATGGCTTCAGCCGCGCGATCGGCGGGGTAATTCGAAATAGCGGCATACAGCGCTTTGCCTTGACGCACCACATGATCCAGTGCGCGCATCGTTTCTTCCAGTGGCGTCTCTGGGTCAGGACGGTGGTGATAAAAGATATCGACATATTCCAGCCCCATGCGCTTCAGGCTTTGATCAAGACTGGAAACCAGATATTTGCGTGATCCCCAATCGCCGTAAGGGCCATCCCACATGGTGTAGCCCGCCTTGGTCGAGATAATTAATTCATCACGATAAGGTCGAAAATCTTCGCGCAGGATACGGCCAAAGTTCTCTTCCGCCGAACCCGGTGGCGGGCCGTAATTATTAGCCAGGTCAAAATGGGTGATGCCACGATCAAAAGCATGGCGCAGCAGCGCACGGCTATTATCGACGCGCGTACTGTCGCCAAAGTTATGCCATAACCCCAGCGAAATGGCTGGCAATTTGAGGCCGCTGCGGCCGCTGCGGCGGTATTCCATCTGTTGATAACGATCGGGATGCGGGAAAGAGGTCATACAGCGTTCCTGTCTCAAACGAGATAATGAGCCGAAAGCATAGCAGTGTATACGTTTACACTTAGTCGCAACGCGTCATGGATCTCACATTTACGGAATTATCTGCCATCGTAACGTTAGCTTGCCAACTAATCCCCGGCGATGCGCGTCGAATTTCTCGCTGAATCAGCGTCATGTTGGATACTCAAAAGGACAATCTCCTAAAGGATGATCTGATTATGGCCTCTTTTACCGTTGGTGATTATTTACTGAAACGCCTGCAGGAGATGGGTGTGAACCATCTTTTTGGCGTGCCAGGCGACTACAACCTGCAATTCCTTGATCGCGTCATCAGCCACCCTGAAATAGCCTGGGTTGGCTGCGCCAATGAACTTAATGCGGCCTATGCCGCCGATGGTTACGCACGTTGCAACGGCGCTGCGGCGTTACTGACGACTTTTGGTGTCGGTGAACTCAGCGCCATTAATGGCATTGCGGGGAGCTACGCAGAATACCTGCCGGTGATCCACATTGTTGGCGCGCCTTCCAGCAAGGCACAGCAGCAGGGTGACTGCGTTCACCATTCGTTGGGTGATGGCGACTTTGGCCATTTCATTCGTATGGCGCAGGAAGTCTGCGTTGCCACCGCACAGCTCAGTGCAGAAAACGCCACGGCAGAAATTGATCGGGTCATTATTAGCGCGATGCAGGCAAAGCGGCCGGGATATTTGATGCTGTCGGTGGATGTGGCGCAAATCGACGTTGAACCACCAACCCAGCCGCTGAATTTTACTCTTCAATCCTCACCGCAAGCACGCGTTGATTTCCAGTTGGCTGCGGAAACGTTGTTATCTTCAGCTCAGCGCGTCTCATTGTTAGCCGATTTTTTGGCGTTGCGCTGCCAGCAACAAGCTGCGCTGACTGATCTCCGGGCTGAACGTGCCATTCCTTGCGCCAGTTTGTTGATGGGTAAAGGGGTGCTGGATGAACAACAGCCCGGTTATGTCGGTACCTACGCAGGTAAAGCCAGCGAAGGCAATGTCAGCGCGTTAATTGAGCAGGTTGATGTCACGATCTGCGTTGGCGTGCGTTTTACCGATACCCTGACAGCAGGTTTTACCCAGCAGTTCACCGCTGAAAAGCTGATTGATTTGCAACTTGAAAGCGCCAGTGTGGCGGGACAACACTTCGCGATCGGCATGGATGAAGCGCTTGAAGTACTGCTCACGCTGTTTCAGCGTTATGCATCACGCTGGTCACTTGCGCCAGCGGCTTTACCCTGCATACCCGTTGAAGATGCGGCTTACATCAGCCAAAACGCGTTCTGGCGTGCGATGCAAACATTTATCCAGCCGGGCGACATTATCCTTGCTGATCAAGGCACCGCTGCTTTTGGTGCGGCTGCGTTGCGTTTACCTTTACAGGCGCAATTGCTGGTGCAGCCATTGTGGGGTTCAATCGGCTATACTTTACCGGCAGCTTTTGGCGCACAAACCGCCAAACCTGATCAGCGCGTTATCTTGATTATTGGTGATGGTTCGGCGCAGTTAACCATTCAGGAACTCGGTTCGATGCTGCGTGATAATCAGCAGCCGATCATTTTTCTACTGAACAATGAAGGTTATACCGTTGAGCGTGCAATTCATGGCGCAACACAACGTTACAATGATATCGCCCAGTGGAACTGGACGGCGCTGCCGCAAGCCCTTAGCCTGCACGGCCAGGCGCAGAGTTGGCGCATCAGTGAAACCGTACAGTTACAAGCAGTGATGGCGCGACTTGCCGAGCCGCAGCGGTTGACATTGGTGGAAGTCGTTATGCAGAAAGATGACCTGCCGCCCCTGCTGCGTAAAGTCACGGCGTGCCTGAATCAACGTAACAGCGGATAAGATTCAGAAAGTTGCCGCTGTGCACTGCGTGCTATCGCGGTTAGGCTGTGCATCACCTTGAGTTAGACGCTCACCTTTCCCACCGGTGAGCGTTGTTGTTTTATGGGCAGGATTTTATAGTGTCCTCCAACTCTTAAAGACCCCAAGCGGAGCAACAGAAGAATGACAACCTATGCCTTGGTCGGCGATGTCGGCGGCACAAATGCCCGTCTCGCCTTGTGTGAGGTGGAAAGCGGCAGCATCTCCCAGGCCAAAACATTCTCAACATCAGAATACGACAGCCTCGAAGCCGTCATCCGCCATTATCTTGATGAACAAAAGCAGGATATTAAAGATGGCTGTATTGCCATTGCCTGCCCCATTACCGATGACTGGGTTGAAATGACCAACCACGACTGGGCGTTCTCAACGCGCACGTTAAAAGAGAACATCGGTTTCGAACACCTTGAGATCATTAACGACTTTACCGCGGTATCGATGGCGATCCCGATGTTAAGCGCTGAAAACATGATTCAGTTTGGCGGCAAAGAACCGATCAAAGATAAGCCGATTGCGATTTATGGCGCAGGCACCGGTTTAGGTGTCAGCCATTTAGTCCACGTGGATAAACGTTGGGTTAGCCTGCCGGGCGAGGGCGGCCACGTCGATTTCGCGGCAAACAGTGAAGAAGAAGATCAAATTCTGGAAGTGCTGCGTGAAGAGTTGGGCCACGTTTCAGCCGAGCGCGTGCTCTCGGGCGCTGGCCTGGTGAATCTTTATCGCGCTATCGTGAAAGCGGATCATCGCGTACCGGAAAACCTGAAACCGAAAGATGTCAGCGAACGTGCCCTGGCCGACAGCTGCATTGATTGCCGTCGTGCATTGTCGCTGTTCTGCGTCATCATGGGCCGTTTTGGCGGTAACCTGGCATTGAACCTTGGCACTTTCGGTGGCGTGTATATCGCTGGTGGCATCGTGCCGCGCTTCCTTGAATTTTTCAAAGCGTCTGGCTTCCGCGCCGCGTTTGAAGACAAGGGTCGCTTCCGCGATTACGTTGCGGATATCCCCGTCTACATGATCACCCACGATCAGCCGGGCTTGTTAGGCGCAGGCGCGCATTTGCGTCAGACGCTGGGACGCGAGCTTTAACGTTTTAAAACGGCCTGCGGGCCGTTTTTTTTTCGCTATAAACGCATCAGTTGGCGGAAGGTTTTCACCTTGCTGCGGCTCACCGGCACCTGAAATTCAAGATCGCGCAGTTTCAGCAGATAGGTATTGTTGAACCACGGCTCAATCTCACGAATCTTATTGAGATTCACACAGTAAGAGCGGTGGCAGCGGAAAAACTGTTGCTCGGGCAGGCGGGAACAAAATTCACTGATGTTCATCGACATCACATAGGCTTCGCGTCGGGTATAAACAAACGTCAATTTTTCATGCGCTTCGACGTAATAAATATCATTGACGTCAGTAACGATGATGCGCTCATCCTTTTGCAAATTTACGGTCTGCGAGACATGGGCGGCAGGCGTTTGCGTATGCTGCTGTTGCCAGGTCGCCTCCAGCTTGCTGAGCATAGTGACAATGCGTGATTCGTGATAGGGCTTAAGAATGTAGTCAAAAGCCTCAAGTTCGAACGCCTCCACAGCATGTTCTTTCCAGGCAGTAATAAAAACAATCAACGGTTTATGGGCGAATTGATTAATATTCTTCGCCAGCAACATACCGTCCAGCGACGGGATATTGATGTCGAGAAAGATCACATCAACGCGATGTTGTTGCAGGTATTTCAGGACATCCAGTCCATCATCAAAACAGGCTTCAATGTGAATTTGGCTGTGTTGCTGAATCATCCAGCTTAACTCTTGCTGGGCTAAAAATTCATCTTCAACGATGATCGCTTTCACGCAAGGCTCCCCACCAGTAACTGGCCGTTTTTACTCAAGGTGAAAGAAATTTCTGTGCCGGGTTGGTGGCGCACAAGGGTTAATCCCTGACCGGATAACAGCTTTACGCGGTGATGCACATTAAGCAGGCCAATCTTATTTCCAGGCATCTCATCACGTGCCACTCGCGCTATCACATCGTCACTGATTCCTTGTCCGGTATCGCGCACTGAAATACGTACCCGATCGCCTAAATCCCTGACGCTTAGCGTGACCACACCTTTGCCTTTACAGGGCTGAATACCGTGTACGATGGCATTTTCCACCAGCGGCTGAATCAGCAGGCTCGGCAGCGAAAAGTGCAAATCCTCATCGACGTCATAAATCATGGTGAGCTTGTCACCAAAGCGTGCCTGCTCTATCGCAATGTAATCTTTGACCTGCCACAACTCTTTTTTAATATCGATGATTTCGTCGTCATTAAGCTCAAGGTTGTAACGCAAATAGCGCGAAAGGTTGATCACCAACTGGCGCGCCGTATCGGGATTTAAGCGAATGGAAGAGGAGATTGCGTTCAGTGCGTTAAACAGAAAATGGGGATTTATTTTACTCTGCAAAGCACGCAGTTCCGCTTTATTGGCCATCTCACGTAGCTGTTCGGCGCGTGACACTTCTAATTGCGTAGAGATGATTTGCGACAGGCCAATCGCCATCTCTTTTAACGATCCCGTAATGCGGTGAGCGCGGCGATAGTAGATTTTCAGCGTGCCGGTGACTTTGCCCTTCTCCCACAGTGGGATCACAATCATCGAATGAATGTCTTTGGTTCGATGCGCTTCATCGTTGTTTCTGATGATTATTTTTCCGCTGGCAATGGCCTGTGCAGTGGTGGGGCTGATGTCATCGTCGCCGTGCTGATAGTTTTTTTCGCCATAACCGACATAGGCCAGAATCTGCTGTTTGTTGGTCATTGCCACCGCATCTGCTTTGATATCACGTCGAATAATATCGCAAACTTTACGCAATGATTCGCTGTTAACCTGACGAAACAGCGGCAAGGTTTTATTGGCGATATCCAGCGCCAGCTTGGCCTGCCGTGCGGCAATTGCCTCTTTTTCACCTTCGACGCTTTGCACCAGCAACACGATCAAGCCAATGCTGGAGGCACCTAAAATCATCGGTAGCGCGATTTCAGACACAATCGCTAAACCAACAGATGTGGGGCGCGCCCACAGCACGATCAAAAGCATCGTCAGGCTTTCGCACAGCATGCCGCCAAGAATACCGACGCGCCAGCGATGCTCTTTTAACACCCGACGATTAATGCCGCCAGCCACAACCCCGGCAATGATGCTGGTAATGAGGCAAGGCACCGAGGTCACGCCGTGGATATCGATCAGGAAGCGATGCAAACCCGCGATAATACCGGTGGCGATGCCGACCCAAGGACCAAACAGAATGCCGCCGGCCATCACCGCTATCACGCGGACATTGAGCAGTGAACCGTCTACCTCAACGGCTGACCAGGTGCTGAACAGCGCAAACAGTGAAAAGATGCCGGTGACTGCCACTTTCTCCAGCGGCGTGTGTTCATCTTTTTGCAGCAATTGGCGAAAAAGGCGAGTGCGCGTCAGAAAAAACAGGCAGATCAACATCAACGCGGCACGATCAAACACCGCCAGCAACATCGTGAAGTGGGAAGACACAGGCGACTCTTGGTAGGAAAAGGTGATAGCCATGATAAAAAATGTGATCGCGATCCGCTAGCAGCGATCAACGTTAAGCGCGATGTTTCTTCGCCAGATCAATTTATCTGCTTAAAAATCACAAAAGAGGAAAGGTTGAGTGATAAAAAGGGGATCTGTTTTTCATGTGCGAGACGCTGGTTGTCAATCAACCGGTTTGCTATGTTGCCAGGACAAAGCGTGCCAGTAACCACTAACTCGCCGCGAACGGGAGCAGAGTAATGCACTTAACCACATCCAGATTAATTTTAAGTACGTTGAAGTCTGAAGACTGGCAGCTGTTTCGCGCCGTACATGAAGACCACACCACCATGACGTGGGTGAGTGAAATTCCTGATGAGGCCGACCTGCGCCAGCGTTTTCACGAGCGCCTCGCACCATGGCAAACCACCAGTTTTCACATGTTGTGTCTGGTCGCGCGGCGGCGCGATAACGGTGAAGCTATTGGCCTGTTTGGTTGTAGCCCGGAATGGGCGCCTTATCGTCAGGCGGAAGTGGGCTACATGCTGTTAAGCCGTCATTGCGGCCAGGGTTTTGGCAGTGAAGCGCTGGCGGCGCTATGTGAGTTTTTGCTCAGAGCTGATTTTCACAAACTCAAGGCGATGGTGATTGAGGGCAACTGGCCGTCGCGGCGGATTCTGGAAAAAAACGGTTTTCAGCTTGAAGGTACACTGCGGGATAATTATCTGCTAAACGGTCGTTGGGTAAACGATTGGGTGCTGGGTCGGCTGAATCAGGAAAAATAAAATAATTTTCTGCGGCTCTCGACAAACTTGTTATCGCCACGTTATGTTCTTGTTCAGGTCACCGCAGTGACCAGCGTCGCTCGGACGGTCCGGGCGCTAACGTAATCCAGAGGACTCCATGGCTGATAACAGCACACCCCGTCGTTTCTCGCGTATCGAACGTTTACCTCCGTATGTTTTCAATATCACTGCCGAACTGAAGATGGCTGCGCGTCGACGCGGCGAAGATATTATCGACTTTTCGATGGGAAATCCTGACGGCCCAACGCCGCCCCATATCGTGGAAAAGCTGTGTCAGGTTGCCCAGCGAGACGACACGCATGGCTATTCAACGTCCAAAGGCATACCACGCCTGCGTCGCGCCATTTCGCGCTGGTACGCCGAGCGTTACGAGGTTGAAATCGATCCAGAATCGGAGGCCATTGTCACCATCGGTTCGAAGGAAGGTCTGGCGCATCTGATGCTGGCTACCCTCGATCACGGCGATACCGTGCTGGTGCCAAATCCCAGCTATCCGATTCATATCTATGGTGCGGTGATTGCGGGTGCGCAGGTGCGTTCTGTTCCACTGGTGGCGGGCGTTGATTTCTTCAACGAACTGGAACGCGCCATCCGTGAAAGCTATCCCAAACCCAAGATGATGGTGCTGGGCTTCCCGTCCAATCCCACCGCACAGTGCGTGGAACTCGATTTCTTCGAGCGCGTCATTGCGCTGGCTAAACAGTACAACGTGCTGGTGATTCACGATCTTGCCTACGCTGACATCGTCTATGACGGTTGGAAAGCGCCGTCGATTATGCAGGTGCCCGGCGCCCGCGACGTGGCGGTAGAGTTCTTTACCTTGTCAAAAAGTTACAATATGGCGGGCTGGCGAATCGGTTTCATGGTTGGCAACAAAGAGCTGGTTTCAGCGCTGGCGCGGATAAAAAGTTACCACGATTACGGTACCTTCACGCCGCTACAGGTTGCTGCCATTGCGGCGCTGGAAGGCGATCAGCAATGCGTGCGCGATATTGCCGAGCAGTATAAACGTCGACGTGATGTGCTGGTAAAAGGGCTGCACGAGGCGGGCTGGATGGTCGATAATCCAAAAGCTTCAATGTACGTTTGGGCCAAGATTCCCGATCACTATGCGCATCTGGGTTCGCTGGAGTTTGCTAAACATCTGCTGCAAGAAGCGAAAGTTTGCGTCTCGCCGGGCATCGGTTTTGGTGATTACGGCGATACCCATGTGCGATTTGCTCTGATTGAGAACAGCGATCGTATTCGGCAGGCGGTGCGGGGAATTAAAGCGATGTTTCGCGCCGATGGCATTCTGCCGGGCAGCGTAAAAAGTCTGGAAGAAGAGGCGTAAAAGCCAACTGGGGCGACAGCGATGTCGCCCCCTGCGGCGTTACAGCATCAGCACAAAAGTGCCAACCCACAGCAACACGAAAAACGAAATTCCCATCAAGGCATATTTCACAAAACAACTCCTCTGAGCGGTTACGATGATGGCGATCCCCGGCCAGCGCAACGCGAACAGATTGAGAACAAGGTCTCCGCTTACTACCACGAAACGCTTTTTCTCGGGTCGATCTGAGCAACTCAGAACAGGATCGGGCGCTAATTTACGCGGATTCAGTCGTAAATGAAATAGGGTGATACTGAGATATTACTCACAAAATTTAACGCACCTGAATTTCAGGGATCGCGGACATGCCTACCCGTAATTGCGCCAGATTTTGCTGCTCGCTATCCAGCACAATTTTCACTGGCAGGCGTTGAACGACTTTAGTGTAGTTACCTGTTGCGTTGTCGGGAGAGATGGCAGAAAAGGTGGCGCCGGTGGCTGGAGCAATGCTGTCAACGCGGCCTACAAAGGTTTTACCGGGTAGCGCATCCACTGTCACGTTAACGCGCTGACCTGGCCGGACATCCGCTAATTGCGTCTCAAGATAGTTGGCGGTGATGTAAGTTTGCTGCAGCGGGACGACCGCCAGCAGGCGAGTGCCGGCAGAAACGTAGGCACCCAAACGCACGGATCGTTGACCCACCATACCCGACACGGGCGCAGTGATGCGCGTGTAAGAGAGATTAAGTCGCGCCTGATCAACGCTGGCTTTAGCCGCTGCGACATCGGCTTCTGCCGAACCCACTGCTGCCTGTAACACGCCCACTTCTTTCATTGCTGAGGCTAATGCCGCCTGACTTTGGCGCACCGCCGCCTGTGCTGAGCGCTGGGTCGAACTGGCTTTTTGCTGATCATCAGCCGCCACAGTGCCGCTTTTATACAGGCGATTGTAGCGATCGGCACTTTGTCCGGCGTATTGCGCAGATGCCTGGCTGGCCGCAACGCTGGCTTTTTGCTGATCAATCACTGATTGCTGCTGTTCTAGCTGCGCCTGACTGCTGAGCAGTTTGGCCTGGCTCACTTGCAAATCTGCTGCGGCACTTTCCAGTGCCACGCGATAATCTCGATCGTCCAGCGTTGCCAACACGTCGCCCGCTTTTACCTGCTGGTTATCCTGCACATTTACACTGGCGATATAGCCGGACACTTTTGGCGCAACTAACGTGTAGTCGGCATTGACGTAAGCATCATTGGTGCGGTGATCGTTGTCGGTCATCGCAGACCAGACAAAAAAGGCCATGACCAGTAAAACCAGCAATAGCAGGCTCAGCAGCACAGTTTTTCTCATTACTAAAGCACGCATATTCAATTATCTCGACGTCGGTGATACGGGTTGAATCAAAGTTTGTGGCGGCCAGACGCGCTTCGGCACAATGGCTGTCAATAAAAGCAGGAAGGCGGCAAAGCCAATCAGCAGCAGCCAGGTATCGCTAAGACTCAATACCAGCGCCTGATGCTTTATTAATGTTGCAAAACCACTGAGGTTTTCGGTCGCGCTAACGCTGCCGTCAGGCAACAGCGGATGGCTACTGTTAGCCTGGCTACTCTCTGATGCGGTCATTAACCACGAACGGTTGGCCGCGTTGTTGATCAAAATATTGGAGTGAAACTGCTCACGGTGGCTAACAAACCAGCTCACTAACGTTGATGCCGCAATGCTGGAAAAACCACGCACGGTATTAAACATTGCTGAGGCAAAAGGCCCCTCCGGCGGTGCGACCACGCTGGTCGCGGTCATCAATATCGGCAAGATCACCATCGGCTGTCCGAAAGCTTGCAGGATTTGAATCAGCCAAAAGTTTTCTCGCGCCCAGTCGCTGGTGATCTGCATCCCCAAAAGAGAGGAAGTCACTAAACATCCCAGTCCCGCCGCCAGCATCCAGCGACAGTCAATCCAGCGAATATTGAGCAACGCCGCAATCAGTGGGGCGATGAGCAACTGCGGCAGGCCGATGGTTAACGCCAGCGGTGCAAACTGCACAGTACGGAAACCTTCAACCTGAGCAAAGTAAGCGGAAGGCAGGGCAGATCCTGAAAGCGAAACGATCAATACGCCTGCCAGCGCCAGTAATCCATGTGTCAGATTACGGCGTTGCAGCATCTGTAACTTAAACAGGGGCAGCGGATGAAACCATTCGTTAATCAGGAACACCACAAACAGCGGCAGCGCGGTCAGCAGCATGCCGGCAATTAACGGCGAATCGAGCCAGTCGAGGCGTTCGCCTTGAGTGAGCACCAGGATCAGCAGTGACATGGCGCTGCAACCGGTGAGCATGCCAAACAGATCAATCTGCTTAAAACGTTCAATACGCAGGGGATCCTGTGGCAATCCGTAGCCAATCAATACCATTGCGATAAGCATCGCGGGCACGACTTGCCAGAACACAAACATCCAGCTGACATCATCGGTCCAGAACGCTGCCAACGATGCGGCCATATTAGGGCCAAACGTCGCGGTTAAGGCATAAGCACCAAGACCATACAGTTTTAGCGGTGGCGGCAGAAAGCGCAACGCAACGGTCATCAGCATCGGCGGCAGCGCACCGCCAAATAAACCCTGTAATACGCGTAAACCGATAAACATTGCCGGGGTTGGCATCAATGGCAGCAGAATGCCGGTCAGCATAAAACCCGCCGCCACCGTTAATGTGAAGCGGCGTAGCGAGAAGGTAACGGCAAACCAAGGCGCGATCATCATCGCCGCCACTTCGGCGGCCTGATAAGCAGAAATTATCCAGCTACTTTGATCGTAGCTGATGCCGATAGCCGCACGAATATCAGCTAAAGCGATATCGGTAACGCGATCGTTTAATCCCGAGGTCAGTGCAGCAATTAATACGCCGATCAAACCCAGCGCAAGGCGCAGAGTAAAAGGATGGGGCGCCGGCGCGGGGGCTGGCTTGACGGTCATAGCAGGTGATCTCTTGTTTTTATGATGCAGTGTATTGCGATGTGATACAGGTCGTAATCTTACATCCCGATATGCTGTATTGCAATGTGGTACAGGCTGTAAAAAGTGTTTTTTTCGCGTTACAGTAGGGCAGCTCAAACAGGACGACGCTATGGCTCAACTTCCATCCAGCCGCGAGGATGAAAAAACCGGTGGTATTCAGGTTATCGCTCGCGCAGCAAAAATCTTAAACGCCTTGGGAGAACACCCAGGCGGCATGAGCTTGGGAGAAATCGCGCAGGCGGTTGATTTACCCCGCTCAACGGTACAACGCATTGTTGCGGCGCTCGACAGTGCGCAATTGGTACGCAGTACCGGCGCAGGGGGTTTGCGACTTGGCCCGGCGCTGCTCAAACTTATTTCAAGCGTGCACACCGATGTGGTGGATTTAGCGAAGCCGCTGCTGGAAAAATTGTGCGCCGACATCAACGAAACCGTTTCACTGGCGCGCGCCAGCGGCACGCAATTGGCTATCGTGCATTATGTGGTGGCAACGCGTGAACTGCGCGTAGTGCCGCGTATAGGGTTGAATCTTCCGCTTTACAGTACGTCTGGTGGTCGGGCATTGCTGGCGTTAGAAAGCGATGAAGATGTGCGGGTTATGGTGGGTGAAGCTTACCGTGAACTCACTGAAATGACGGTGAAAACCCTGCCTCAATTGCTTGAACGAATCGCGGAAGTACGTGAAACCGGCATCTCTTACGATCGGGGTGAAACGCTGGAAGGCATCTCCACCATGGCGGTGGCGCTAGATACGCTGTTTGGCCGTTTCTCTGTCTCTTTACTGGTACCGACTGCACGATTTCTTAAGCACGAAGCTCGCTATCGTGAAGAAATACTCAAGTGCAAAGACGCGCTGGTGCGCGAAATTGGCAAAATCGCCGCTGTAGAAGGATAACCCTTTGATGAAAACCTTGTTAATGGCCATTGATAATTCGCCGGTCTCTGAAAAAGTTATTTCGTTGGCCACTGATGAAGCGCTGGCGCATAACGCGCAGGTTGTGGTGCTGTGCTGCATTGACCCATCTTATTCCTCTTGCAACCAACCGATTGAGATTGATGCAGGTGAAGATCCCGCTGATTTCCTTGCCGCGCAAGATGAGCAAAACAGTGCCGAGATGGTGGTGCGCCGTGCATTGGCATTACTGTTACGTGCTGGCGTAAATGCGCGCGGAATGATCCTGGCGGGCGAAGCGGCTGATACCATCATTGCCCAGTCGGAACAGCTTCAAACCAGCATGATTATTATGGGTCGTCGCCATCTTTCATCCTTTAATCGCTTACTGAAAGGATCGGTGAGTGCTTCTGTGATTGAACGAGCCCATTGCCCGGTTTTAATTGACGTTCGTAAGGACTAACTTTTCCGCATGACCTCTCTGTTCATCATTACGCTGGTGGCTTTTGCACTGCTGGCGTTGATTATCATCGTGCTGATAAAAACGACGCGACTGCGAGCCTGGCAAGGTGTCCTTATTTTTGTTTTTCCGCTGCTCCTGGCGAATTTACTCTGGTTCAGTTGGGTACAACCCAAGCAGCAGCAAGCGCAGCAGCGCGAAAAAGCGGTGCTGCTGCTGTCACAAACGCCCGGTTATCGCGTTTTACAACAGCAGGAACCTGCGCTGTGGCAATTGCTGGTACAGGAGTTCCTGCACAAAACCCGTGCGGGTGAATCACCGCAGCAGGCGATTGGCGAACTGCGTGGTTGGCTGGCGGATGTCATTAATCAGCGTTTGATGCGCGCATCAGATAAAGCCGTCGTAAATTATATCGGTGTTTCAGTGCAGGAGATGCAGGCGCTGAACCAGCGCGATCCGCAGCTCTGCTTTCGCTATCTTTATCCGCAAGTTAGCGGCGGTGTGAATGTTGAGAAAACCCTTTCTGCCGAGTTGAATAAACTGGACGCGCAGGCGATGGAACAGCTGTTGCTTGCCAGCACTGGCGCGGAACAGCCAATGGATAAAGTCACAGCCCAGCGGGATCTGCAAAATATCGTGGCACATCTCTATAAAAAATGGGGAGATAAGCTGCAGCAATTGAACATGCCAGCCGATACCGCTGTAGATCGTTCATCAATGTGCGTGATGTCGATCGATCTTTATAGCGCGATTCTCGCATTACCTGACAAGCAAGCGGCCAATTTGCTTCGTAGAATGATTGCACTTTCCGGCTAGCAGGCAAAAAAAAGCCCGCTCAGCGCGGGCTAGAAAGGTCAAGATGAGTTTTTCTTCTGGATTTTACCTGGTGTGGTACAGACTTCGTTTTGTCTGAATGCATCTTGTCACGCCGTTGATGATAGATATAGCCGTTTAATCTTATTGATTTAATCGGTGAAATCTCGTGATATTGAAAGAATTCGCGCATTAATCCTATGGATGCGTCTGCTGTAGCGGCTTACACTGCGCGGCAATGTGAGGACATGAAAAAATGAATAAATTATTAACCGGCGCACTGGCGCTTATTCTGTTGAGCGGTTGTACTGCCAACAAACCGGGAGCATTTGAACGCATTGATGAAGATACCCGTTCAAATACAGTGCAATATCGTTTTGATCCAGAGAAAGTTAATAAAGACGCGCTGGACATTGATCTGGCGGAATATTGCAATAAGAAAGGATTTGATAAAGTTGAATCTTTACCGGCGCAGGATAGCCATATTCCAGGTCTGAAGAAGGCTTGGTATCAATGTAATTATGCGGTGAAGAGTTAATAAAATAAGGGCGGGATACATTGTCCCGCCCTGATCTTGTTTTTATTTTATGCTGTGTGAAATCTTTGCCCGTTAGCGGCGATGATACCCGCCATGGTTATTGCCATGATAACCGCCGTGATGCCCTCCGTGATAACCTCCGCCTCCATGATATCCGCCGCCGTGTCGCGGTCCAATGATACAGCCGCTAAGTAAAGTAATTAGCGCAAACACCGAAGCGACTTTAATAATATTTTTCATGGAAAGTTCTCCTCTTTTCCGATGACTACGACACTACGCCGGAAAAATGGAGTGAAGATGCACAAAATGTAGAGTTATTTAGAGAGATATTTCGGAGTATTACAAAGTGCGGTTTTTTGCAGCAAGAAAATATAATCCAATCAGAATTCACTGAATAGAAAATACTATCGGCGAGAATAGTCCTAAAATCAAGAGAAAATAATTCTCATTCCGGGCGAAATTGCCGCTACATTATTATCAGGTTATCTGATTGGGAGAGAGCAATGCCACATACAGTTAAAACAGCGTTAGCTTTACAAGCTGAATTAGGCGAATGCCCGTTGTGGTCAGTCAAGGAGCAGGTTTTATGGTGCGTTGACATTTTGGCACCCGCTATCCACTGCTTTGATCCACGCAGTGGTGAAGTGAAGACCTTTCCGCAGGTTGAAGAAGTGGGATGCATTGGCTTACGGGAAGAGGGCGGCTTGATTGCAGCGCTTCGTAGCGGTGTGTGGTTGCTGGATGCGCAAGGCAAGCCACAGCGCAAAGTGGCAGACAATCCGGGCATTGCGGCGAAAAGCCGTTTCAACGACGGACGCGTCGATCCCTGGGGCAACTTTTGGTGTGGCAGTCTTTGGGAACCACAAGACAAAAACGGTGGCCTGCTGTGCCGAGTCAATTCAGCGTTGGAACTGGAAGTAAAAGCGCGTGACATAAAAATCTCAAACGGCCTGGCTTTTTCCGCCGATCGCCGCTGGATGTATCACAGCGATACGCCGAACGAGGTGTTATATCGCTATCCGTTGAATGAGAGCGGCGAACCGGGCGAACGCGAACTCTTCCGCCGTTTTGATGCAAAAGGCGGTTTGCCCGATGGCGCCGCGGTCGACAGTGAAGGCTTTTACTGGTCTGCGCAATTTGATGGCGGGCGCGTAGTGCGTATCGATCCCAACAGCGCAGAGATTGTTGATGAAATCGTCCTGCCAGTGAAATGGCCCACCATGGTGGCGTTCGGAGGCGCGGATTTGAAGACGCTCTATATCACCAGTTCACGTGAAGATCGTACCGAGGAAGAGCTGGCACGCTACCCGCTATCAGGCGACATTTTTTCGGTGGAGCTTGATATTGCAGGTCTTGCTGAGCCGCTGTTTCGCGGCTAAAACGAAAAAGGGCTGCAACGCATGCAGCCCTTTTTTCAGCGCTATTGTGCCGCAGGGTATGTGCGGATCAGTTGCGCTGTAACAGCTGCTTGCCGGGGGCATCACGCTGCGGTAGACGAACGGTCAATGACAAAAACAGTGAGATCACTAATAACGTCATAATCAAGCTGAAGGTGACAGTGAATCCACCGAACAGCGAAGCCACCAGCGATCCCATCACGCTACCAATACCAAAGCCGAGATAAATTAATCCGTAGTTTTTGGTCAAATTATTCAGGCCAAAGAAATCACTGACCAATGACGGAAACACGGTAATCGTGCCGCCGAAACTAAAGGCGACACAGGCGACTGATAAGAAGAAGGTGGTTTCATTCATCTGGGTGAAGAGCAATACGCTCATACCGGTCAGTGACACAATCTGCGCCAGTGAAATGACGCGAATACGCGCCATCTTATCTGACAACACGCCGAGGATTAAACGGCCGCTGAGGTTAGCAATCGCAATCACCGTTACCGCGTTTGCAGCAGTTTGCGTTGTCAAATGCACCAAGCCTTCACCAATATCTTTCGCCACCCCGATAACGTACAAACCGCTCATGCAGGCAGTCAGGAACATCAACGCCAACATCCAGTACTGCGGTAAACGTACTGATTGCGCCAGCGTGTAATCACGTGTCCGTTCGCGAATGGCATTCGCTGCGCTTTGTTGTGGTGCTTCACGCATCATCAAGGCACCGATGATAATCATCGACATCGCCAGCAGACCCCAAATAATGAAGGTTTGCTCCAGACCAAAGCGTGTGAGCAGCGCGCCACAGATGAATTTGAAACCCAGGCTTCCCAAACCATATGCACCAATCGCACAGGCTGAAATCATGCCTTTCCGCTCAGGAAACCACTTAACGCAGTTCGATAATGTCATCAGATAACCCGCGCCATCCGCCAGACCCACTAAAATACCGGCGCTGAGATAGAGCATCATCAGGTTGTCCGCATGGGCTGTCAGCCAAAAGCCCAGCGCCATTAAAATGCCCGCGCCAATCGTCACGTTACGTACGCCAAACAGTTCCTGCAATTTACCCGCCAACGACGACGCGACAGCCAGACCCAGGCTGAGCAGTCCAAACGAGAACGCCACCTGACTGACTGAGGCATCCAGTTTTTGTGATAACTGCCCGTTGAATAAACTCCAGGTGTAAACCGAACCCAGTGCAAACTGCGTAATCACGGTGCCGATCAGGGTAAGCCAGCGCGTACGCTGGTAAGACGCTTGTTGAGTCTGATTCATGACTTATCTCTCCCGCCTGGGAATCTGGAAACTGCATTCAGGTTACTTCAGGCTTTCGCGCGCAGGAGAAACAACGGAATGAACGCAACGGTAAACGGAATGAAATGCCACTAAGCGGGTATGAACGGTTTGTCCCGCCAGATGTAACCGAAGCGGCAAAGTAATAAGTAACGGTAATTAGCCGTAAGATAATGTTTCAATCAGCGCGTTGCGAAAGCAAGTTTGTAGTTTTTTTGCCAGGCTAAGGGTTCACTTATCAGGAGGAAATATGAAAGACCGTACATATGAATCCGTTACCAGCGAGAATGAAGTGTGCTGCATTATCGGTCAGGCTGTGATTGAACTGAGCGTAGAGCAACAGCCGGTAACAAAGTCGACTCTGGCGTTGAAGCTGCTGTCGATGGCCGATCGTGATAGTGACGATGAGCGTGTGTTGCTTTACTGGATTGCGCGTAAAGCCATCAATCAACCACAGAAACTTAATATAAACCAACAACAATGGGCCTGACACTCAACAGAATGCGGGCCGAAACCCGCAATCCAGTCAAGCAATAGCGCGGCGACGGATCGTCGGCCAGCGGGCAAACATCACTAAATTGCCCAGCAAGATCATGACAAGGCCAAGGATGGCGCTTGCGTGCCAAACATACCCTTCATAGCGGGTTGATAATGCCAATGCGACCAGCGGGAACAGCAGCGTGCAATAGGCGGCCTGACTCGATCCAATACGGCCTACCAACGTAAAATACGCAGCAAAGCCAATCACCGAGCCAAATATTGCCAGATAACTTAATGCCCCCAACCATTGCACGTTCCAGGTGGGTTGCAGCGATTCACCTTGCACCAGCGATAACGCCGCCATCACTAACGCGCCATAGAGCATGCCGTAACTGTTGGTGGTCAACACATCGCGTTTCACGCGCTGATGGCGATTACTGATCATATTGCCAAACGAAAATCCCAGCGTACCAAGTGCGCTTAATCCAATGCCCCACAGCAACTCGGCTGAAGCTTGGGCGTCACGCAGGTCATGCCAAAACAGGGCGACGATACCGCCAATACCCAGCAAGGCGGCGGGGAAGAGGCGTGCTGAAGGTCGTTGACGAAAGAAGATCCAACTGTTGAGAGCGTTATACAGCACCGCCATCGAAAAGATCACCGACTCCAGTCCACTGCTGATCCACGCGGCTGCATGATAAAAACAGACAAAGTTGAAGCCGAAAACACAGCAGCCTTGTAACAGGCAAAACAGGTGATCGCGCAGCGTTAAGCTCTGCAGGCGTTTGAACAGACGCAGCGCCACCAACATCACCCCAGCAGCCAGTAGAAATCGCCAGAACACCGCCACGGTGACAGCACTGCCGCCCGCAGCCTGTTGTGCGTAAATGGCAATCCAGGTGGTGCCCCAAATAATGACGACGGAAAGGTATAAAAACAGGTTCATTGCGATTCTCCACACCAGAATGGGCGCAGTGTATGCCGCCTCTGGCAGGCTGGCTTGCACCGGGCTGCGCTGAACTTGCAAATTCTTGCGCATTTTTCGCAGTCGTCCCGATGAGACCTGTTTTCTGTCCGCCTTCCGCCGTAAACTCACCGCATGTGTTTAAGGGACCGATGCGACGATGAGCACCTACCAGACGTTTGATATTCTGCAACGCGCCAATGCGCAGTTACGCGATACGGTGCATTTAAATAGCGGTGTTCAGCTGGCGGCGTGGTTTAACCGTGGCGTGCGGGTGACCAATCTCAGCGATCATCACACGCTCAGTCTCTACGTTGCCGACGGTTATGACACATGGCATAAAACGCCGCACGGCTGGCATAACGGCGGCGGCCCCGATCGCTTTTGTTTAATGCCCGCAGGAACCGAATCCACCTGGGATGTGCGAGCAAACTTGTCGTTTGTACACCTTTACTGTACCGAAACGCAGATGCGCCAGCTGGCGGAACAGACGTGGGATCGCAGTCCTGCGCGGCTCACGCTCGACCAAAAAGTGTTCGCCGATGACGATCGTATCACCCAACTCTATCGCCATTTTTTGCTGAGCTGCGACTGGCAACAGCCCGCTAACCAGCTCATGCTGAGCAGTGCCTCAACGCTGCTTCTGACACATCTGTTGCAGCAGTACAGTGACGTTCAATGGCAATTACCGCAGGTGCGTGGCGGGTTGGCGCCAGCGGTACAGCGTCGGGTGATGGAGTTTATTGACGCGAATCTCGAGCAACCTTTAACGCTCGCGGAGCTGGCGCAGGAAGCAGCCTTAAGTGAGTTTCACTTTGCCCGCATGTTCCGTCACGCCGTTGGCGAGGCACCTCATCAATTTATTATGCGTCGCCGCATGCAGCGCGCACAGCAATTGTTGGCACAGCCGCAGCTTTCACTTACTGATATTGCATTACGCTGTGGGTTCTACTCTTCCAGTCACTTCAGTAATCGCTTCCGCCAGGTTCACGGTGTTTCACCCTCTGTTTATCGCCAAGGGATGGGCTGAAGCTGATAAGAAATATCGGTGCACTTCAGGCGTTCTGCGCCGTGTCTATCGGACTCATATCTCTCACTGCGGGAAGAGATATGAGCGAGCCACATCGTCAACCTTTCTGATTTCCCCGGCGACTATCAATAAGCCTAACTTAAGAAAAAATAAAAACTATTGCTTCTTAGGTCACACGCTATCTTCCGTTTACCCGGTAACGGACGAGATCTCATTTTTAATAAAAAACTAAAAAATCAGCTCCCTCATGAGATTTGAGTTTTTTGTGCAATTTTTAGCCCTAAGTCAAATTGATCATTTGCTGCACACCCTTATTCCATGGGCCTTGCAGAGGTGTCGTAAGAAATTTCTTATAAATCAGAAAGATGATCTTTTTTTGCCACATGCATTATTTGAAATATTATGTTACATAATTTTACTTCCAATCACATAACCAACGTTTCTAAACTCCGTCCATAGGGGTTTATCCGAATTTTTCCTTTTCAGATAAATACCCAAAAAACACAGTGTCAGCATGCTGGTGAATGGAATGTGCTTGCTTTTGACGCCTGATTTTTGATTCACGTCGGATGACGTGAACAGGGGGGTTGTGCTGGGATGGTAAGCCGTTCTTATTAATTTCTCACTGGTATTGACCGTTTCTATTACTCCATAGAACAGGATCAGCCATGTCTAATTCCTATCAATCCGAGATCCCAAAGGCTCGCGTTAATATCCAACTGAGTGTGCATACCGGCGGTGCACAGAAGAAAGTCGAATTACCTCTCAAACTGATGGTGATGGGCGATTACAGCAACGGTGCCGAGCAACGTCCGGCGTCTGAGCGTGAAAAAGTCGACGTCAATAAAAACAACTTCGACAGCGTGCTCGCCGAATTCTCCCCCTCCGTCAATCTTTCTGTAGAAAACACCCTGGCCGGTGACGGCAGTGAGGAAAACGTCAGCCTCTCCTTCGCTCAGATGAAAGACTTCGAGCCGGAGCAGGTAGCCCGTCAAATCCCGCAGCTCAAGGCGATGCTTGCCATGCGTAATCTGCTGCGCGACCTGAAGGCTAACTTGCTGGACAACGCGACCTTCCGCAAAGAGCTGGAAAAAATCCTGCTTGACCCAACGCTTAGCGCAGAACTGCGCAGTGAGTTGTCTGCCCTGGCACCAAAACAAGCCTGACGGTCGTGATGTTTAACGGATTAACGAAGAGAAAATGCTGATGTTTGTGAAAAATGAAAATGCTGCCGGCGGGGAAAGTATCGTGCCGGATCGCCCGGAAGCAGGTGGTGTGTATGCCACCCTGTTTGAAAAAATCAACCTGAACCCGGTATCAACGCTGAGTGCGCTTGATATCTGGCAGGACAACCAGGCAATGTCGGATGCGACGGCCGATGAGCGTCTGACCGCCGGCATGCAGGTGTTTCTGGAGTGCCTGAACAAAGCGGGTTCAAAAGTTGAAAAGCTGGACAAAACCCTGATTGACCACCATATCGCCGAGCTGGATTTTCAGATTAGCCGCCAGTTGGATGCAGTCATGCATCATCAGGAATTTCAAAAGGTTGAGTCTTTGTGGCGCGGGGTGAAGTCCCTGGTCGACAAAACTGACTTCCGTCAGAACGTCAAAATCGAACTGCTGGACGTGTCGAAAGATGACCTCCGTCAGGATTTTGAAGACGCGCCGGAGATTATTCAGAGCGGATTATACCAGCACACATATACCGCAGAATACGATTCTCCGGGCGGAGAGCCGATTGCCGCGCTGATTTCTGCCTACGAGTTTGATGCCTCTGCGCAGGACATGGCGCTGCTGCGTAATATCTCCAAAGTGTCCGCTGCCGCCCATATGCCGTTCATCGGTTCTGCGGGTCCGAAATTTTTTCTTAAGGACAAAATGGAAGAGGTCGCGGCTATCAAGGACATTGGTAACTACTTCGACCGCGCCGAATACATCAAGTGGAAATCCTTCCGCGAGACGGACGATTCCCGCTACATCGGTCTGGTGATGCCGCGCGTGCTGGGCCGCCTGCCGTACGGCCCGGACACTGTGCCGGTGCGCAGCTTCAACTACGTTGAAGAGGTGAAAGGCCCTGACCACGACAAATACCTGTGGACCAACGCCTCCTTTGCCTTTGCAGCCAATATGGTGAAAAGCTTCATCAGCAACGGCTGGTGCGTGCAGATTCGCGGCCCGCAGGCCGGCGGTGCGGTGCAGGACCTGCCGATCCACCTGTATGACCTGGGCACCGGTAATCAGGTGAAGATCCCGTCTGAAGTTATGATCCCGGAAACCCGCGAATTTGAATTCGCCAACCTCGGCTTTATCCCGCTGTCGTACTACAAAAACCGCGACTACGCCTGCTTCTTCTCGGCTAACTCCGCGCAAAAGCCGACGCTGTATGACACGGCGGATGCGACGGCTAACAGCCGTATTAATTCCCGTTTGCCGTACATCTTCCTGCTGTCGCGTATTGCGCACTACCTGAAGCTTATTCAGCGTGAAAATATCGGCACGACGAAAGACCGTCGTCTGCTGGAGCTGGAACTAAACACCTGGGTACGCACGCTGGTGACTGAAATGACCGATCCGGGCGATTCACTTCAGGCGTCACACCCGCTGCGCGATGCGAAAGTGACCGTGGAGGATATTGACGATAATCCGGGCTTCTTCCGCGTGAAACTGTATGCGATCCCGCACTTCCAGGTTGAAGGCATGGACGTCAACCTGTCGCTGGTTTCCCAGATGCCGAAGGCTAAGGCATAGACAGAAAACGATGAAAATTTATCGTCCACTGTGGGAAGACGGGGCCTTTTTGGCCCCACAACAGTTTCAGCAGCAGGCGCTGTGGGATGCGCATGTGACCGACACGGTCGCACGTATGGGGCTGGCTCACCCCTGGGGCGTGGTGGCCGCTTCGTTTGATGATGCCGGACTGGCCTTGTCCCGCCTCAATGCCACCCATCTGGTGGTGCGATTTGCGGATGGCACGCTGGTGGATACCGACCTGTCGGACAATCTGCCGCCGGTCTGTGATCTGTCCGCCGCACAGGCGCAGGATACCGTAGAAGTGCTACTGGCGCTGCCGTTGCTGAGTGCCAACGGCGGCAATCTTGATGACGGGAGAGACAGTGAACGCCCCCGCAGGTGGAAAGCCGAGCGGGTGCCGGTGCAGGAACTGGCCGGAAACGAACGCGGCGAACTGGCCATCCTTCGCCATGCGATGACACTAAGGTTGTCTACACAGGAAAATGCCGCCTGGCTGACCTGTCCGGTAACACGCCTCGTGCGCAATGCTCAGGGGCAATGGAGTCGGGATCTGACCTTCATTCCTCCGTTGCTTTCTCTTTCCGCGAGCCCGCTGTTGATAGCGGAACTGGGTGACATTTATAAACGCCTTCAGGCACGACGCCAGCGCCTGATGGCTATGCGGCGTGAAAGCAACGAACGGATGGCCGACTTTGCCGTTGCGGATGTTTCTCTGTTCTGGTTGCTGAATGCCCTGAACAGCGCTGAGCCGGTACTGGCAGAACTGCTACAAAATCCCACCCGTCACCCCGAACTGCTGTATCGCGAACTGGCCCGTCTGGTGGGCAGTCTGCTGACGTTCTCACTGGAGCATGACGCCGCCGATATTCCGGTTTACCGGCATGAAGCGCCGGAGCAGGTATTCCCGCCGTTGCTGACGCTGCTCGATAACCTGCTCGAGGCGAGCCTGCCATCGCGGGTAGCGGGGATGTTTATGTCCCCTGACACCATGAATAACACCTGGCGGATGGTGCTCTCCCGCAATGAGCTTGACCCGGATAAGCCGCGCATCATCGAAGCGGGTGATAACCGCCTGACGCTCATACCCGTGAGGGATGACTGACATGCCGCGCCCGTCTTTGTACGAGATATTGTACGGTAACTTCATCGGTGAGCTCGATTTACATCAGGTCAGCGAAGAAAACCAAGTCATTTTGTCCGTTCTCGATAACATGCAGCGCATCCTCAACTGCCGTGCCGGTACGCTGGCCCATCTCCCCGATTATGGCCTGCCGGATATGACGAAAATCCTGCAGGGCATGCCGGGTACGGCCCACCAGTTGATGGGTACGCTTTCAGGCGTACTGTTGAAGTACGAGCCGCGCTTGAAAAACGTTGAGGTGGTGATACTGGAGCAGACTCAGCCCGGCGAATTACGTTACGCCATCGACGCAGAGCTGAAAGGCTTCGGGTTGGTGCGTTATGGCACGGAGTTTATGCCTGAGGGGAAAATACTGCTGCGGCACCTGAAACAACAGCAGCTTATTGACCAGCAGGCCTTTTAATCATAGTGCGCAATAGCGGCTAAACAGACACAAAAAATGCAAATGAAAATTAAGGGAATAACGCGTGGCACGAAGAAAAAAAGATGATAATGCGCTGGGCGTAATTCTGGTTATTCTTGGCTTTATCGCCTGGGGGATTTACGTCGCGGTAAGAGCACTGATTAACGTTAATGAGCGCTTTATTGATTCGGTATCAACGCCAGCCGGAATTATTGCTACCTTCTTTGGCGCCAGCTCTGGAGAAAACGCTGCACGACCATCTGGAACGTTACCGCATCAACAGGATTAACTTACGTAAAGAGTTTTTCCGCGTAGAGCTCAGCAAAATCATTAACGAGGTGGAACGTCACCACGGGCGGGTTGAATACATTGCTGACCCAATGGCACTGCAGTATCTGCAGAGTCTCGACTATGCAGAAAGCGAAGCCGCATAAACGATAACCTTCAATAGCTCCTGGTACGTCAAATGGACAACTGGTCATGAATGACATCCCCCCACGTAAAATAAAAACCGGTGGCGACCCACGCACGCTTCCGGATTATACCGCCCTGCGCGAAGAACTGAGCAAACTGACGCATCCGGCGCGCCCGGATGTGAACTGGCGTTATGCCGAAAAACTTTGTCTTTCGCTGTTTGAACAAAATGGTGTGGAGTTACAGACAGCGGCCTGGTACACGCTGGCCCGTACGCAACAAGCCGGTCTGCTCGGTCTGAGCGAGGGTCTGGCGATACTGGAGGCGCTGTTAAGCCATCAGTGGGGGACGCTGTGGCCGCAGCCAGTACATGCCCGCATGGAAATCCTCAGCAGTCTGAGTCAGCGTCTACAGCAACTGATGCGCTCGCTCCCGCTAAATTACAGCGACCTCAGCCAGTTGTATCGGGTGGAGCAACTGCTTACCAGTCTGGGGGAGGTACTGCAGCGCCTGGAGCTTAAGCACCTGAGCCAGCTCGACACGCTGCGTACTCTGATGCATAACAGTGCTGTCCGGCTGGAAAACAACAGTGTCGGTGCATCTGGTACTGGTGCACCCGGTGTTGTACTCCCCACAACGGGTATAAATAGCCCAGGAACATCCGTTGATACACTGCCAGGCATTCCAGATGCAGAGAAAAACGTGCCGAACAATGCGGTGAAGTGGGTGTATGTGGCGGAGCCGGAACAACAGCTAAATGTGGAAGTACTCTCGGCAATACCTGCACCGGTAAAAAAGTGGAAATCTTTCACTGCCGGGATGTGTTCCATGCTGGTGATAAGCATAGTCGCAGTGTGGAGCTGGCAGTATCTTCACCGGTCAGACCCGCTACAGACTCAGTTTGCTGCTTCACTGGCTCCGTTACCCGCAACACTCACGCCTGCACAGTTGGATGTGATACGTCATCAATCGCCGCTTCCACAAACAGTAATTGCACAAACACAGCAGAAGCTTGCCCTGCTGGACCAGCTTCCTCCTGACTGGAATATTGACTACAGTCGACAACTTGTAGAACAGGCTCAGACTCTGTGGCCGGAACAGGCTAAGCCCCTGATACAGCATTGGCAACAACAGCTTAGTGCTGTCGCATTGCCAACAGAGCAGCTGAATGGCTGGTATCAGGGAATGACAATGCTACAGAAACTGAGTGACAGGCTAAACGGGCTTGATGAGCAGAAGGGTAAATACATGACGGTCAGTGAACTGAAGTCAGTAGTATTTTCAACTATGCAGTCGTTTAATCAGGCCATACCGGCTGAGGAGCAACTGCGGGTATTGTCAGAAAACCCTGCTGGAGTACCTTTACCTGCTGCTGCCAAGGCTCAACTGGAGATGCATCTGAAACAATTGACTGCCCGTTATGCTGAGATAAAACAGAACTTATCGGAATAAAAACGGTGCTAAGAATTATCAGTGATTCAGTTCGTTATTTTTTTGCCTGATGCAGACACATAAAGGTACAGGCCATTACCGTCTGAAACCCTGTAGGGCTTATCTTTCGGCTTAGCCGCGTCTGTTTGTTTAATGGTGAGCATTGGGTAAAATTTCTTACCCAGAATTTGCCCAGGCAAAAGACAGGCTGTCAACGAACTATGGCGAACTGCTATTTATGAGGGAGTGCTTTGTGAGTAGGGTTTGGCAAACGACTTCGGAAGGTGGCGAACCGTGGTATGGCGTCCCCTGCAGGGATCGAACCTGCAACTAGCCCTTAGGAGGGGCTTGTTATATCCATTTAACTAAGGAGACGTCGGCGGGCAGTATAGCGCAGTTATGCGCCAAATTAACCACGCCGAGGTGCGTTTGCTCATTCCATCGACAATTAGCCTTCAGACTGCTGTTTCTGGCGACGCTTCTCCTCTTTTTTCTTTTCTGCTCGCATCTTAGCTTTGGCTGTTTCGCTCATATCATTACGAATCTGAGCATGACTGATCAGGGCGAAAATCAATGTGCCGCCGGTAATATTGCCCAGCAGGGTAGGTAAAGCAAAAGGCCAAAAGAACGCTTGCCACTCAATAGCGCCGCTAAACACTAAATAAAGCACTTCAACCGAACCTACCACAATGTGTGCCAGGTCGCCGAGCGCCACTAGCCACGTCATCATGACAATCACAAACAATTTAGCTCCACCTGCATAGGGAAACATCCATACCATGGTGGCGATGATCCAGCCGGAAATAACGGCATTAGCAAACATTTCACCCGGCGTATTTTCCATCACTTTTTGACTAATGACGGTAAATGCCTGACGCGTTGCATCATCAAAAATGGGCATTTCGGTAAAGGCTAACGCACCTAATGCTGTGCCAATCAGATTACCGAGCAACACGATGCCCCACAAACGCAGCAGCAGACCAACATTGCTCATCGTGGGTTTGTGCATCACAGGCAAAACAGCGGTAACGGTGTTTTCAGTAAAAAGCTGCTGCCGCGCCATAATGACAATCACAAAACCGAAGGTATAACCCAGATTCTCGAGCAGAAATGCACCCGGTACGCCGTCGAGATGGACCTGAAAAATCCCTTTGGCCATCAGTGATGCACCCATTGATAAACCGGCGGCAATCGCTGACCACAACAAGGCCATACCGTCGCGTTCTAGCTCTTTCTCGCCATCCTGACGTATCTCTTCGTGAATGGCGGCGGCGCGGGAAGGGAGTGCTTCTTCATCTACTTCAATATCGGTGCCTTCTTCTTTTTCATCGCTATCAACATCGTTATGGCCGTGATCTATACCTGATGAACCCTTCATATTTTCTCCTGGTGACAATGCCAACGCGTAATAAGCGTAGACGTTTTTTGCTAATCAAAAATGTAACTGCATTCGCGAATAAGGGTAACAAGGTTTTAACGTTGCTGGATTTTTGGGCAGTTATTGATCTGATGCGCACGAATACGCCCTTTGAGGTAGGACGCGGTGGCCGCTCAGACTTCGGCCCACAGCATCATTGTGGTATTATTCGCGCCTCATTTATCTGGTGCGATTCCCCCTTCATGTTGGAAGTCATTAATCTTTCTTGCGTCCGCGACGAGCGTGCTCTTTTTCATGGGCTGACGTTTTCCGTGGCGGCAGGCGATATCGTGCAAATTGAAGGGCCGAATGGCGCGGGTAAAACTTCTTTGTTGCGTCTGCTGGCGGGATTAAGCCGCGCTGAGCAGGGCGACGTAATGTGGCAATCTCAGCCTATTCGCCAACAGCGCGAAATATGGCATCAGGCGATGCTTTATCTCGGCCATCATCCTGGCGTAAAAGCGGTATTGTCGCCGCTGGAAAATCTGCGTTTTTACCATCGCGATTGCGATGACGAGCTAATTTTTGATGCACTGGAAAGCGTTGAATTGCTGGGTTACGAAGAGGTGCCGGTGGCGCAACTTTCCGCAGGACAACAGCGTCGTGTGGCCCTGGCCAGATTATGGTTAAGTCACGCTTCGCTGTGGATTTTAGATGAACCGTTAACCGCCATCGACAAAGCGGGTGTAGAAAAATTAATGGCGAAATTTGCTCAACATGCCGATAACGGAGGCGCGGTCATTCTGACCACGCATCAGGATCTGCCAGACAGCCTTGCACGCGTGCGTAAGATTCGCCTGAGCGGTGCGGAGTGACGTGATGCTAATCCGTGTTATCCAGCGCGAGCTGCGTATTGCCTTTCGCAGCGGCGCAGAAGTGATTAACCCGCTGTGGTTTTTCCTGATTGTGATTACGCTGTTCCCGCTGGGCATTGGGCCCGATCCGCAACAGTTAGCGCGCATCGCGCCGGGTGTCGCCTGGGTGGCTGCCTTGCTGGCCTCGCTGCTGGCGCTGGAGCGCTTGTTCCGCGATGACTTTATGGATGGTTCGCTGGAACAGTTATTGCTGTTGCCCACGCCGTTGCCGCTGACCGTGGTTGGCAAAGTCATTGCCCACTGGCTGGTCACTGGCTTGCCGCTGATTGTGTTATCACCGCTGGCGGCGCTGCTGTTATCGCTGGATTTTCGCGGCTGGAGCGCAATGGCGCTGACCCTGCTGCTGGGAACGCCAACCCTGAGTTTTTTGGGTGCGATTGGCGTCGGATTAACGGTAGGACTGCGTCGCGGCGGCGTGTTGCTTAGCCTGCTGGTATTACCGCTGGCGATTCCCGTTTTAATTTTTGCCAGCGCAGCGATTGATGCGGCAGGGCAGGGATTACCTATCAGCGGTTATCTGGCAATTCTTGGCGCAATGCTGGTGGCGAGCGCCACCCTGGCCCCTTTTGCTACCGCCGCAGCGCTGCGCATTACGCTGCATTAAATCGCGCACGCCTTAGACGTGTCGATAACGAATTTATCTTTACTGTGAGCAATTCATCATGTGGAAATGGTTACATCAACTGGCGAAGCCTGAGCGGCTTTATCAGTTCTGCGGTCGCTTAGTGCCGTGGTTCGCAGTGGCGGCAATCGCCACGCTGCTATTCGGTTGGGTGTGGGGATTCGGTTATGCGCCTGCGGATTATCAGCAGGGTGACAGTTTCCGCATCATGTACATTCACGTTCCCGCAGCCATGTGGTCGATGGGTGTTTATGCTTCCATGGCGATTGCCGCTTTTATCGGTTTGGTCTGGCAGATGAAAATGGCCGATTTAGTGTCGGCGGCAATGGCACCGGTGGGTGCGGTATTCACCTTTATTGCGCTGGTCACCGGTTCCGCCTGGGGCAAGCCAATGTGGGGAACCTGGTGGATTTGGGATGCACGCCTCACTTCCGAACTGGTTTTGCTTTTCCTTTATATGGGTGTGATTGCGCTCTATCACGCCTTTGACGATCGTCGTACTGCCGGACGTGCAGCTGGGATCCTGATTTTGGTAGGCGTGGTCAATCTTCCTGTTATTCATTTCTCTGTCCAGTGGTGGAATACCCTGCACCAAGGCTCATCGGGCATGATGCAGCAGGCAATCGCGCCTGAAATGCGCACACCGCTGCGCTGGTCAATCATTGGGTATCTGCTGGTGTTCGCCTCTTTAACGTTAATGCGTTTGCGTAACCTGATTCTGTTAACGGAACGTCATCGTCCTTGGGTCGCTGATATCGCTAAGGGAGGACGCAAAGCATGATGCCCGCATTCAATTCCTGGCAAGCGTTCTTTGCCATGGGCGGCTACGCCTTTTATGTCTGGCTGGCTGTGGTCTTCACCGTTATTCCTTTAACGGGCCTGGTGTTACACACGCTATTGCTTCGCCGCCGTTTGCTGACGGAAATTCGCCAGCGTGAATCCAGGGAGCGCCGTATCCGTGCGGCGAAAACGAAAAAAGCCGTCACTGAAGCGGCAGGAGAAAAAATGTGAATATCCGTCGTCGTAATCGCCTCTATGTTGTGGTGGCGATTTTGGTCGGACTTGGCCTCGCCACCACGCTGGTAATGTACGCGCTGCGTTCCAATATCGACCTGTTTTATACCCCAAGCGAAATCCTGTATGGCAAAGGCGAAGCTCGCCAAAAGCCAGAAACGGGCCAGCGTTTGCGCGTGGGTGGCATGGTTATGCCGGGCAGCGTGAAGCGTGATCCAAAATCACTTGCCGTTTCGTTTAAGCTTTACGATGCCAATGGCGTGGTCAGCGTCAGCTTTGAGGGTATTCTGCCTGACCTGTTCCGCGAAGGGCAGGGCGTGGTGGCCCAGGGTGTGCTGGAGGAGGGCAACCTCGTGAATGCCAAAGAGGTGTTGGCTAAGCATGATGAGAAATACACGCCGCCAGAAATCGAAGACGCAATGAAAAAGAATCACAACGGCCCGCAGTCAATGTATCAACAGCCGGGTAAACAGTCATGATGCCAGAGATTGGAAGTTTCCTGCTCTGTCTGGCTTTAGGCCTTTCTCTGCTGCTGAGCGTTTATCCTTTATGGGGTGCATTGCGTCAGGATGCCCGGCTGATGGCCATGGCGCGTCCGCTCTCTTACGGACTTTTTGCCGCTATCGCGGCGGCGTTTATGGTGCTGGTTTACGCCTTTATTGTTAACGACTTCACCGTCGGCTACGTGGCAACCAACTCCAATACGCTGCTGCCGGTCTACTACCGCATCGCCGCTACCTGGGGCGCACATGAAGGTTCGCTGCTGTTGTGGGTTTTACTGCTCAGCACCTGGACATTAGCAGTTGCGCTGTTCAGTCGAGGCATGCCACAGGACGCGCTGGCACGTGTACTGGCGGTGATGGGCATGATTAATCTTGGCTTCCTGCTGTTTATCATCCTGACTTCAAATCCGTTTACCCGCACGCTGCCAGACTTTCCGATTGATGGGCGCGATCTTAATCCAATGCTGCAGGATATCGGGCTGATCTTCCATCCGCCGCTGCTCTATATGGGGTATGTCGGTTTCTCGGTGGCCTTTGCTTTCGCCATTGCTTCACTGATGGCAGGCAGACTCGATACCGCATGGGCGCGCTGGTCACGTCCATGGACCACTGCTGCGTGGGTGTTTCTGACTATTGGTATCGTACTCGGTTCTGCGTGGGCCTATTACGAACTTGGCTGGGGCGGTTGGTGGTTCTGGGATCCGGTTGAAAATGCCTCGTTTATGCCATGGCTGGCGGGCACGGCATTGATGCACTCGCTGGCGGTGACGGAGAAGCGTGGCACCTTTAAAGCCTGGACGGTATTGCTGGCAATCACGGCTTTTTCTCTTAGCCTACTGGGCACGTTTTTGGTGCGTTCGGGCGTACTGGTATCGGTTCACTCGTTTGCGTCCGATCCCGCGCGTGGCATGTTTATTCTCGCATTTTTGGTGATCGTGATCGGCAGTTCACTGCTGCTCTACGCAATCAAAGGTGGCCAGGTGCGCAGCCGGGTACAAAACGAAGCCTGGTCCCGCGAATCCTTCTTGTTGGGGAACAACGTATTATTGATTGCAGCGATGCTGGTGGTATTGCTGGGCACGCTGTTACCGCTGGTTCACAAGCAGCTTGGCCTTGGCAGCATCTCAATCGGTGAACCCTTCTTCAACACAATGTTCACTTGGTTGATGGCACCTTTAGCGCTGATGCTGGGCATCGGGCCGCTGGTGCGCTGGCGTCGTGATGAGCCACAGAAACTGGCGAAGCGACTGGCACTGGCGCTGATCGTGACGCTGGCTTTTTCAATCTTCATGCCGTGGTTATTGCAAAATCGTATTGAAGCGATGACTGTTGTGGGTCTGCTGATGTCAGTATGGATTATTGTTCTGACGCTGATGGAACTGCATGAACGTGCTACGCATCGTCACCGCTTCTTTGCTGGGTTGCGCCATCTAACGCGCAGTCATTGGGGCATGGTGCTGGGCCATTTAGGCGTAGGCGTCACGGTCATCGGCATTGCCTTTAGCACCCAATACAGCGTCGAGCGCGACGTGCGTATGAATGCTGGCGACAGCGTGGACATCCACAGTTATCACTTTATCTTCCGTGGCGTACAGAATCTTGAAGGGCCAAACTACAGCGGCGGCGTCGGAACCATCGAGGTTACGCGCAATGGCAAGCCGGAAGCGATGCTGCAGGCAGAAAAACGTTTTTACACCGCTTCACGTAACATGATGACTGAAGCCGGCATTGACGGCGGCATGAGTCGCGATCTTTATGCCGCGTTAGGCGAACAGTTAGATGACGGTTCCTGGGCGCTGCGCATCTATTACAAACCCTTCGTGCGTTGGATTTGGTACGGCGGCGTGTTTATGGCGGTGGGCGGCCTGTTCTGCTTGTTTGATCCGCGCTATCGCTCGCGTAAAAAAGCCAAACGCGAGGAGCTGGCATGAACAAGAAAATCCTGTTTATTCCCTTAGTATTATTTCTGCTGCTGGCGGCTGCGCTGTTGTGGCAATTGTCGAAAAACGCAGAGGGCGACGATCCTACTCGGCTGGAATCAGCTTTGATTGGCAAGCCGGTGCCGCTGTTCAAACTCGAAGCGCTCGACCAGCCAGGCAAGATGTATGACCAGCGCGTGCTAACGGATGGCAAGCCGATTCTGCTCAACGTCTGGGCAACATGGTGCCCAACCTGTCGCGCTGAGCATCAATATTTGAATACGCTGGCGGAGCAGGGCATCCGCGTTGTTGGCCTGAACTACAAAGATGATCGCAACAAAGCGGTAACCTGGCTCAACACGTTGGGCAATCCCTACGCGCTGAGTTTGTATGATGGCAACGGTATGCTCGGTCTCGATCTTGGGGTGTATGGCGCGCCTGAAACCTTTCTTATTGACGGCAAAGGGATCATTCGCTATCGCCACGCGGGTGATATGAACGATCGCGTCTGGCTGCAAGAAGTGAAGCCGCTGTGGATCAAATACAGCAAGGAGGCGGGAGTATGAAACGTCTCGTATTACTGATCTGCGGAATGTTATTTAGCATCAGCTTGTGGGCGGCTATTGATACCTACAAATTTGATTCTGTGGCGCAGGAAGAGCAATACCGTGATTTAACCGCCTCGCTACGCTGCCCAAAATGTCAGAACAACAGCATTGGCGATTCAAACGCGATGATTGCTGCAGACATGCGTTTGAAGGTGTATGAGCTGATGAAGCAGGGACAAAGCCGTCAGCAGATTATTGATTACATGGTGGCGCGTTACGGTAACTTTGTGACCTATGAGCCGCCGGTCACGCCTTCAACCCTTATTCTGTGGGTGGGGCCCGCACTGTTTGTGGTGCTGGGTGGATTAATGATTATTCTGCGCAGTCGCCAGCGCAATTCGCGCAGCGAAAGCGAACTGGACGAAAGCGAACAGCAGCGTCTTGACGCGATTTTGAAGTCAGACAGGAAGCCGCAATGAATGCATTTTGGATCACCCTTTTACTGTTATTGCTGGCAGCGTGCGCGCTGTTTATCGGTGCCGGTTGGCGACAACGTCTGGCCAGTGATGGCGAACGCAATCAGCTGAACAAAGATTTTTACCAGCAGCGACTGGATGAGTTGGCGCAGGATGAAGCCCAAGGTGTGGTGGCCGAGCGGCCAGTAATGGAGCGCGAGCTGCAACAAACGCTGTTGACCGATATTCCAGATAACGATGCCGCACAGGCTCACAGCAGCAGCCGCTGGGTACTTTTACCGGGCGTGATAGTGCTGATTGCCGTGTCGCTGGGCACTTATCTGAAAACGGGTGGGCTGGCGCAGACAAGTGGATGGATGCAAGTAAAGCAAGCGTATCCCGCACTGCGCGCACGCGTCATGGATCCGCAAGCTCAGCCGCTTAGCATGGAGGAGCTGGCGCAACTGCAACTAGGGCTGCGCAGTGCGTTGCAATCTGAACCTAATAATATGAATGATTGGGCCATGCTGGGCCGTCTCGGCATGGTGCTGAATAATGCCACTACCGCCAGCCAGGCTTTTGAGCATGCTTTACAGCTCGCGCCTAATAATATCGATTTGAAACAAGACTATGCTGAGGTATTAACCCGCTCCAGCGATCCACAGGATAACCGTCAGGCGGGTTTAATTCTGCGCGATCTGCTTAAAGACGATCACAGTAATGTGCGTACGTTAAGCCTGCTGGCGTTTAATGCGTTTGAGCAACAGCAATATGTTCAGGCGATTGGTGCCTGGCAAACTATGCTGAAATTGATACCGGCTGACGATCATCGTCGTACCATGATCGAACGCAGCATTGAACAAGCAAAAACGGACGCAGGACAGCAAAATATCCAACTGGCACTGACAGTTACTCTCTCTCCGCAGGCAGAAAAAATGTTACCGCAGGGCGGAGTCATGTATATTTCTGTTTCTGACGGTGTTTCACCGGTGCCTGTGGCCGTTAAGCGTATGCCGCTAAGCCACTTCCCGTTATCGCTGACGCTGGATGACAGCAACGCTATGATGCCAGATCGCCTGCTTTCGGCGCAGCATCAGGTGCAAGTTCGAGTGCGTATTTCCCGCGATGGTAGTGCCAATCCGCAGTCAGGTGATTGGTTTGGTCTGAGCGAGAAAACACCTTGGGACGGTCATCAGAACATGGCTGTGGAGATTAATCAGCAGCAGCCCTGAAGCGATACATTTTTCATCCGCACAGGGAGATAAAAATGGTTTACCGCCTGACCAGTTTGGTTTTGGCCAGTGTACTTCTGGTGGGTTGTGCCAGTTCAAAGCCGGATAACAACGATGAGCCTGCGCAGCGCAGCGATCCGTTTGAAGGCTTTAACCGCACGATGTTTAACTTTAATTACAACGTGCTGGATCCTTACGTCTTACGCCCTGTTGCGGTTGCCTGGCGTGATTATGTGCCAGTGCCTGCGCGTACTGGACTAAGTAATTTCCTCGGTAACCTGGAAGAACCGGCTAGCATGGTCAACGCCATTTTGGTCGGCGAACCGCGCGATGCAGGCATTCACTTTACCCGCTTCTTTCTGAACAGCGTGTTAGGTTTGGGTGGATTCATTGACGTAGCGGGCAAGGCGAACCCGGCGTTGGCGCGTGAAGAGCCGCACCGTTTCGGGACGACATTGGGTCGTTACGGCGTAGGTTATGGCCCGTATGTTGAGTTACCCGCTTACGGCAGCTTCACTATCCGTCAGGATGGTGGTGACTATGTTGATACGCTTTATCCGCTGCTGGGTTGGCTAACCTGGCCAATGTCGATCGGTAAGTGGACGCTGGAAGGTATTGAGACGCGCGCGCAGTTACTGGATTCCGATGCGATTCTCAAGCAGCAAAACGATCCTTATGCCTTTATTCGTAACGCTTATTTCCAGCGCCACGATTTCCTGGCAAACGGTGGCAAGCTGAAACCGCAAGAGAACCCAAATGCAGCAGCGATTCAAGACGATTTAGGTGACATTGATTCGCAATAGGTTTATTCGCACGCGATGAATTGACCGAAAACGGTATTAAATAAAAAGGCGACTTCATTGAGTCGCCTTTTTTGATCGCTTCTTTTGGATGAAGAAAGGTATCAGAACTTATAGTTAAAGTTCGCACCATACAGCCAGGCTTTACCTGAAGAATTAAAGGTATACGGCCCTTCTTTAACCGTGACGTGTTGGCCGTGCATGTAGGAAATACCGACGTCAACCGAGGCATCTTCATTAAACGCGTAAGAAGTACCCGCGCTCAGCCACAGGCGATCTTGATCGGGAATGGAGATAGAACGCTTATCAGCCGGAACCGGGCTGTCATCAAAGGCGATACCGGTACGGAACGTCCAGTTCTCATCGTAGGTATAGGTTGTACCTAAAGCCAGGCGGTAGGCATCGCGGAAGCTCTCATCTTTATAAAAGAGGGTTTGACCGTTAGAGCCAGTGGCTTTCAACTCCTGGAATTGACTCCAGCTGGTATACGCCAGGCTGTAATGCACCGCCCACTGTGGCGCCACTTTATGCCAGCCCGAAAGCTCCCACATTTCAGGCAAATTCAAGGTTAACGCACCCGGAATCGTAGAGCCGCCTGTTGCGTAAGGCAGACCTAAATTACGCGCCTGATTCACAGCGTTGACGTAGGTTGGCAAGTCACTTTTGTAATCGCCATCAAAGTCGATTTTAACTTCTGAACGGTAGGTAAAGCCAAAGCGGTTATTTTGATCCACTTCATACAAAATACCGGCATTCCAGCCGTAACCCCATTCATCACCTTTCAGATGAGCAATTTGCGTATTTGCCGGCACGCCCAGCGCCGGGCCAGATTCACCGGCATAGCGTTCAATTTTCGCTTTGGCATAAACCGCATCAAAACCCACACCGAAGCTGAAGTGTTCATTTAAACGATACGCTGTACTGAGATTGAAATTGCCGGTCAACAAGTCCGTTTTACCGCCGTAAGCGCCTGCGGTGTAACCGTCATTGAATTCGGTCGCCAATCCATAATTGGAGGTTGCGGATGCGCCAATCCACCATTGATCGTTAATGGGTTGTACGTAATGAATATTCGGCACCCATTGATTAGGGGCGATATTATTCGCATCCAGGCTGCGTCCGCTTTGACTGGTACCGCTGATGTTTACATCAGGTGCTATATAGACTGCGCCAATTGAAAAAGCGGGGCGATCCATAAGTGCCATAGTGGCCGGATTACGGCTGGCTGATGCGGCGGTATCACCCATTGCGCCTTCGCCAGAATATGCGCGTCCTAAACCAATAGAAGAAAACTCATTTAATTGAAATCCAGCTGCGTAAACGTGTGAAGAGACGAGTGCTACTGCAGCCGCCACGGCTGACTTTGCAAACAGGTTTTTATGGTTCATGACCACAACCTCATGTGAATTATTATTTAACGCTGTAAATTCGCGTAACAAGGGTCGGCGGATTCCAGGGTCTGACATAAAACGCACTTATCAGACCAGTGCGGCAAGTATAGGTCTGACCTGTGTGTATGTTGCAATATTGTTTTTGAAATATTTCCAAATTGATCGATGGAATTTCGATCTACTTAACAAAACCAGAAATAACAGACGCAGCATAATCTCTCAAATTTGTTTTGGATCAAATTTTATTGTGATATTCGTCACTTAGCGAGAGTGTCATGGCGCAAAGTATACCGAAGGCGTAAAATTTTGGGCGTAAAATTACGCAACTCGACGAATTAATCGTCAGGAGAAAACGATGACTGATGCCATTAAAAAATGTAGCGCAACCGAAACCGCAGCCTGCTGTTGTGTCGATGTCGGCACCGTCATGGATAACAGTGATTGCACCGCAACCTGGTCAGAATGGTTTTCGCAACGGGCTGATGCTGACAAAAAATTACAATATCTCAGCGATAAAGCACGTCAAATTGAATCAGAACCTTGTGACATTAATGCCCGTTTCACAGAAGAAGCAGGCGGCATAAAACTTGATATTGATTTTACTTTCTCCTGCCAGGCCGAAACCATGATTTTTCAACTCGGTTTGCGCTAATCCTCTCCAACGCCGCAACCTGTGCGGCGTTTTTCATTTTCGTGTTTCCCTTCGCAAATTTATCCTTTCCGTATTGGCGGCAGAACCGCTTGTGGTTAACACTGATGAGCAGGTCAGACCTCTTTTGGCAATGATGCCTCGGTCCCGATTCACAGGTGAAAACAATGAGTAAAGCGCAGTCATTGCTGACGCGTGATGGTGAGCGCATCGCCATAACCCACGGATTACGCACGCCTTTCTTACGCCAGGCCAGCGGCTTTCATGGCATTCCCGCTGTAGAATTAGGCCGCATGCTGATAAGCGAACTGATGGCGCGTAGCGAATTGCCGGTTGAAGTGATTGAGCAACTGGTGTTTGGCCAAGTGGTACAGATGCCGGAAGCGCCTAACATCGCCCGTGAAATCGTTCTCAGCAGCGGCTTAAGTGTTCATACCGATGCTTACAGTGTCAGCCGTGCTTGCGCGACCAGTTTTCAGGCAGTCGCTAACGTTACGGAAAGTTTACTGGCGGGCACGATTTCGGCGGGCATTGCTGGCGGCGCAGATTCCTCGTCAGTGTTGCCAATTGGCGTGAGTAAAACCCTGGCGCGGGCGCTGGTGGATATGAACAAAGCGCGCAGCTTCTCGCAAAAATTGCAGATTCTGCGTCGCTTGCGTCCGCGTGATTTACTGCCAGTACCGCCTGCGGTAGCGGAATTTTCAACTGGGCTACGCATGGGTGACACAGCAGAGCAAATGGCAAAAAGCCATGGCATTACGCGTGAAGCACAAGATGCGCTAGCACTGAGATCGCATCAGCGCGCTGCAAAAGCCTGGCAATCAGGCGTGCTGAATCAAGAAGTGATGGCCGCTTTTGTGCCGCCGTGGAAAGCGCCGATTGATCAAGACAACACGGTGCGGATGGATGCCAAAGCAGAAGATTATGCACGTTTGCGTCCCGTCTTTGATCGTCAGCATGGCACAGTGACTGCGGCCAACAGTACGCCGCTTACCGATGGCGCTGCTGCGGTGGTTTTGATGCGAGAAGGGCGTGCGCGTGAGCTCTCGCTTAAACCGCTGGGCTATCTGCGCAGCTACGCGTTTACTGCCATTGATGTCTGGCAAGATATGTTACTCGGCCCAGCTTACGCTTCACCGCTGGCGCTGGATCGCGCCGGTATTACTCTGAATGATTTGACCCTGATAGATATGCACGAAGCCTTTGCCGCACAAACCTTAAGTAATTTGCAGATGTTCCGCGATGAGCGTTTCGCCCGTGACGTACTTAATCGTCCTCACGCCTTAGGCGAGGTCAATGAAGAACGTTTCAACGTGCTCGGGGGTTCTATCGCGTATGGGCATCCTTTCGCTGCCACCGGCGCACGCATGATCACTCAAACCTTGCAGGAATTGCGGCGACGCGGTGGCGGCTTAGGCTTAGTGACCGCCTGTGCTGCGGGCGGATTAGGTGCGGCTATGGTTTTGGAGGTCGAATAATGGAACAGAACGCTTTTCATTTGCAGATGCGCCTCGACCACGTTGGCATTATCACTATCGATGTGCCTGGCGAAAAGATGAATACCCTAAAGGCAGAATTCGCTGCGCAGATAGCGGCCATTATTGGTGAGGCACGCCGCAATAAACAATTGGCAGGCTTGGTGCTGATCTCGGGTAAGTCAGACAACTTTATTGCAGGTGCAGACATTAGCATGATTGATCGCTGCCAGACGGCGCAGGAAGCCGAAGCGCTGGCGCGACAAGGCCAGGAAGTGATGGCATCCATCGCGGCGCTGCCTTTTCCTGTGGTGGCGGCGATTCATGGCGCGTGCCTGGGCGGCGGTCTTGAACTGGCGCTGGCCTGTGATGCGCGCATCTGTTCACTGGATGATAAAACCCGGCTGGGGCTGCCAGAAGTGCAGCTGGGTTTACTTCCCGGCTCAGGCGGAACACAGCGTCTGCCGCGTTTGATCGGCGTGCAACAGGCGCTGCCGCTGATGCTGACCGGTAAAACGTTGCGCGCTAAGCAAGCGCGTAAGCTTGGCGTGGTTGATGATGTTGTGCCGCAGGCGATCCTGCTCGAAACCGCGATTGCACGTGTGAAGCAAGGCAAGAGCAATCACCGCATTTTGCCGATGCGCGATCGTTTGTTACAAGGGCCGCTTGCCCGCCAGGCGCTGTTTGCGCTAGCAAAACGCCAAACCGAAAGCAAAACGCACGGCAATTATCCTGCAGCAAAACGGATTATCGATGTCGTGCGAATCGGGCTGGAGCAGGGCAGCCGCGCCGGTCATGACGCTGAAGCGCAGGCTTTTGGCGAACTGGCAATGAGTCCCCAATCTGCGGCTCTGCGTAGCCTGTTTTTCGCGTCGACAGCGTTGAAAAAAGAGCGTGGCGGAGAGGCTGAAGCACGGGTCATTCAGCGTGTTGGCGTATTAGGTGGCGGCTTGATGGGCGGCGGCATTGCCAGCGTCAGCGCTATCAACGCGGGTTTGCCGGTGCGTATCAAAGATATCAATCTTGCTGGCGTTAATCATGCCCTGCAAACCAGTTGGGAGCTGTTGAGCAACAAGGTAAAACGCCGCCATCTCAGCGCAGCGCAGCGCGATCAGCATATGGCGCGTATTACCGGCGGCACCGATTATCAGGGCTTTTCTCAGCGTGATTTGGTGATCGAAGCGGTTTTCGAAGATCTGGCTTTAAAACAGCAAATGGTCAGCGAAGTTGAAGAGCATTGTCTGCCGCACACTATTTTTGCGTCAAACACCTCATCATTACCGATTGCTCATATTGCGGCAAACGCGCAGCGTCCCGAGAACGTTATCGGCCTGCACTATTTTAGCCCGGTGGACAAAATGCCGTTGGTTGAAGTGATTCCGCACGCAGCAACGTCTGAACACACGCTGGCCAGCACCGTGGCGCTGGCGCGCAAGCAAGGCAAAACTGCCATTGTGGTGGCCGATAAACCGGGTTTTTACGTTAACCGTATTTTAGCGCCCTATATAAATGAAGCGATGCGTTGCCTGCTTGAAGGTGAGCCGATTGATCATATTGATCGTGCGTTGGTGAAATTCGGTTTCCCCGTTGGGCCGATCCAGCTACTGGATGAAGTAGGCATCGATGTTGGCAGTAAAATCATCCCGATTTTGCAGCAGGCTTATGGCGAGCGTTTTGCGGCACCCGACGCTTTTGACGTTGTGTTAAAAGAGGGACGAAAAGGGCGCAAAAACGGCAAAGGTTTCTATTTATATGGCACGGATCGCAGACAGAAAAAGCCCGACACGTCGATCTATACCTTGTTGAAGGTAAAAGCGGCGGCAAAACTCGATGAAGCACAGATCGCTGAACGCTGCGTAATGATGATGCTGAACGAAGCGGTGCGTTGTCTGGATGAACAGGTGATTCGCCTGCCACGCGATGGCGATATTGGTGCGGTATTTGGGATTGGATTTCCGCCGTTTTTGGGAGGGCCGTTTCGCTATCTCGACCAGCTTGGCGCAGCACACGTCCTGAACACATTAAACCGCCTTAAGCAACAATATGGCGAGCGATTTACCCCGTGTGAGGCGCTGGAAAAGGCAGCGCAACAGCAGCAGAAATTTTACATTTCTCTATAAAATGGAATAACCGCACCGATTCAGCGGGTTAGACCGGTGCCGCAAAAGTCTGCGGCACCGCACGGTTCTGAGATGTGCTTATTTAATAAACAACCGGTTGACTATACTGAAGCCATTAAGGTACAACACAGCGTTCATTCGCAGAATGAAGAGTCAGACGCTCAGCGTCGGGCGATGTCGACAAACTACAGCGGTGCTTTATGCAAGTTTTTATCATGCGTCACGGCGATGCAGCTCTGGAAGCAGCAAGCGATTCAGTCAGGCCTTTAACGCTTTGTGGATGTAATGAATCACGCCAAATGGCGAGCTGGCTCAACAGTCAAGCGCCAGACATTGAACGTGTTTTAGTAAGCCCTTATTTGCGCGCGGGGCAAACGCTCTCAACAGTTCGTGAAGCGTTGTCTCTGCCTGTCGAAGAGGACGTGTTACCTGAGTTGACGCCTGGCGGCGATCCGGGTTTGGTGGCGTGCTACTTACAGACGCTGGCAAATGAAGGCGTGAAATCAGCATTGGTGATTTCGCACTTGCCGTTGGTGGGTTATCTGGTTTCTGAACTCTGCCCGCAGGAAGCGCCGCCGATGTTCGCCACTTCTGCTATTGCCTGTGTGGATTTTGATGCCAGCCAGAGCGAAGGCAAATTAAAGTGGCAGGTCAGTCCGTCAAAACTGGCGAAAGCTATTTAATGCCCATGGGCCGAATGATCGGCCCAATCCCTTCTCAAGGTAGCTCGGGCGGTTGCCACTCTTCAATTTCAATCAATACCAGCAGCGCAGCATCGCCGCCGAACATCTTGGGTGCCTGATGAAAAGCCATGACAAACGGATGCTGAGCCAGCCATAACGGCGTTTGCTGTTTCAAAATATGCTTACCGTGGCCGGTCATCACACTGGCGCAAAACAGATGTTCTCGTCGACAGGCTGCAATCAATGCGCCTAATTCCTGCTTAGCCTGCTGCTGCGTTAAACCATGCAGATCGAGAAATATCTCTGGCGTATAGTCGCCACGCCGCAATTTTTTCAGTTCAAAATGGCTGACATCGGCACGTACATAGCGCGTTGCGCCTTCTGTCGACAGCAGCGGCTGGAATTCATCAGAGAAATAATGACTATTATCAGCCTGCTCGGAAAGCAGGCGTTTCGTGGGCACTTGGCGGGTTTTCACCACCGGTTTGTGCACGATCGTGTCTTGTTTCAGCTTACGCGTGCCGGTCATCAATTGGCGAAACAGCGATTTATCGTCCTGGCTAAGGGGCGTTTTTTTACTCATGGCGGGTAAATTATGTCAGAAAAGGCTGTTTTCAGCGGATGGCGTTACCTTACCGTTAAGTGTCATTAAATGTCAGCTTTTTCACCTCACCGCGCTGAATTCTCTCCGGCTTCATGGCACACTATCGGCCGATTTAGCAAAAGGCCTGCGGAGGGCTACGTGGACAAAATTTTCGTCGATGAGGCAGTGAACGAACTGCACACCATTCAGGACATGCTGCGCTGGGCGGTTAGCCGCTTTTCCGCTGCCGGAATTTGGTACGGACATGGCACAGACAATCCTTGGGACGAAGCCGTTCAGTTAGTCCTGCCGTCCCTCTGGCTACCGCTCGACATCCCTGAAGATATGCGTAACGCGCGTCTGACCGCCAGCGAGCGTCACCGCATCGTTGAGCGTGTAATTCGTCGCGTTAACGAACGTATTCCGGTTGCTTATTTGACCAACAAAGCCTGGTTCTGTGGTCACGAATTTTACGTTGATGAGCGCGTCTTAGTGCCGCGTTCACCGATTGGTGAACTGATTGATAACCGTTTTGCCGGTTTAATCAGTGAAACGCCACATCACATTCTGGATATGTGTACTGGCAGCGGCTGTATCGCCATTGCCTGCGCTTATGCCTTCCCAGAAGCCGAAGTGGATGCGGTAGATATCTCTACCGATGCGCTGGCTGTCGCCGAACAAAACATTGAAGAGCATGGCTTAATTCATCACGTCACGCCGATCCGCGCTGACCTGTTTCGTGGCCTGCCTGAATTAAAATATGACCTGATCGTTACCAATCCGCCGTATGTGGATGCGGAAGATATGGACGATCTGCCAAACGAATATCGCCACGAACCGGAACTTGGTTTGGCTGCGGGCAGCGACGGTTTGAAACTGGTACGCCGCATTCTTGCCTGCGCGCCAAATTACCTGAGCGAGCAGGGCGTGTTGATTTGCGAAGTGGGCAACAGCATGGTGCACATGATCGAACAATATCCTGATGTGCCGTTCACCTGGCTGGAATTTGATAATGGCGGCGACGGCGTGTTCATGCTGACGCGCCAGCAGATTGTCGACGCACAACATCATTTTTCTTTTTTCAAAGACTGAAAGCGGGGCGAGTGCTCGCTCTGAGAACCGTAACAAGGAATCAAAATGGCCGGAAACAGCATCGGACAATTTTTTCGAGTAACCACCTTTGGTGAGTCCCACGGTATTGCGCTGGGCTGTATTGTTGATGGTGTGCCGCCGGGCATTCCGCTCACCGAAGCCGATATTCAGCACGATCTCGATCGTCGTCGTCCGGGTACGTCACGCTACACCACGCAGCGCCGTGAGCCCGATCAGGTGAAAATTTTGTCTGGTGTGTTCGAAGGCATCACCACCGGCGCTTCGATTGGCTTGTTAATTGAAAACACCGATCAGCGCTCGCAGGATTACAGTGCGATCAAAGACCTGTTCCGTCCCGGCCATGCTGATTACACCTATGAACAGAAATATGGCCAGCGCGATTACCGCGGCGGCGGACGATCTTCCGCTCGCGAAACCGCAATGCGCGTAGCGGCAGGCGCCATTGCCAAAAAATATCTGCACATGAAGCACGGCGTAGTGGTGCGCGGCTATCTGGCGCAGATTGGCGATGTTGCATGCGAGCTAAAAGATTGGAGCATCGTGGAAGAAAATCCGTTTTTCTGCCCGGATGCTGACAAGCTGGAAGCGCTGGACGAATTGATGCGCGGTCTGAAAAAAGAGGGCGACTCAATCGGTGCCAAAGTCACGGTGATGGCTGAAAACGTTCCACCAGGTCTTGGCGAGCCGGTGTTTGATCGTCTTGATGCTGATTTAGCCCATGCACTTATGAGCATTAATGCCGTAAAAGGTGTTGAAATTGGTGATGGTTTTGCCGTCGTTAATCAGCGTGGCAGTGAACATCGTGATGAGATTCGTGCCAACGGTTTCCAGAGCAATCATGCGGGCGGCATTCTTGGCGGCATCAGTAGCGGTCAGGTGATCAGCGCTAACCTGGCGATGAAACCGACGTCCAGCATTACCGTGCCCGGTAAAACCATTACCCGCGAGGGCGAAGAAGTGGAGATGATCACCAAAGGTCGCCACGATCCCTGCGTAGGGATTCGCGCGGTGCCGATCGCTGAAGCGATGATGGCGATCGTGTTGATGGATCATCTGCTGCGTCAGCGTGCGCAGTGCGCTGATGTCAATTCCACTGTTCCGCGCTGGTAATTCAATGAAACGTCTTCTGCTCACGCTTTCCGCGCTGGTGATTAGCGCATCCAGCCTGGCGGCAACGCCTTGGCAGCGCATTCAGCAGCCGATTGCGGGTGCGCCGCAGTCAGTCGGCGGCTTTGCTAATGGCTGTATTGTGGGTGCGCAGGCTTTGCCGCTTAATGCGCCAAATTATCAGGTGATGCGTCAGGATCAGCGTCGCTATTTTGGACATCCTGATTTGATTCAGTTCATTCAGCGCTTAAGTACTCAGACGCATAATTTGCAATTGGGCAATGTGCTGATCGGCGATATGGGCATGGCAGCGGGCGGACGTTTCAGCAGCGGACACGCCAGTCATCAATCAGGATTGGATGTGGATATTTGGTTGCAGCTCCCCAAAACGCGCTGGACATCGCAGCAGTTGTTGAAGCCGCAACCGCTGGATTTGGTTGCGCCCGGCGATAAAAACGTTGTCGCGCGCCATTGGCGTCCAGAAATTGACAGCTTGATCAAACTGGCGGCGAAAGATGAAGAAGTATCACGTATCTTCGTCAATCCAGCGATTAAAAAGCAGCTTTGTGCCGATGCAGGGAACGATCGTGAATGGCTGCATAAAGTTCGTCCCTGGTTTGCGCATCGCGCTCACATGCATGTGCGTCTGCGTTGTCCGCAAGGCAGCAGTGAATGTCTCGATCAAGCTCCGCCACCGCCGGGCGATGGTTGTGGCGCAGAGCTACAGAGCTGGTTCTTACCCAAACAACCCGGTTCAGCGCCTGTAAAACGCGAACCGCCGCCGCTGCCAGCGGCTTGTCAGGCATTACTGGATAAACATTTACTGTAAGGGATGTCATGGATTGGTTCGTCGTCAGCCCGCTGCTGGTTGGGCTGCTGTTCTTTGTTGCCATGCTGGCGGGCTTTATTGATTCTATTGCGGGTGGCGGTGGCTTGTTAACGGTGCCTTCATTGCTGGCGGCTGGCCTTTCTCCCGCGCAGGCGTTGGCGACCAACAAGCTGCAATCAGTGGGCGGTTCATTCTCTGCCAGTCTCTATTTTATTCGTCGCGGCGCGGTCAAATTAAACGAACAATGGCTCAACATCGCCATGACCTTTGTCGGGTCGGTGATCGGTGCCGTACTGATACAGCGGCTTCAGGCTGATATGTTACGTCAGGTTTTACCGATCTTGCTGATTGCGATTGGGTTGTGGTTCCTGTTAATGCCTCGCATTGGTGAAGAGGATCGCGCGCGTCGCCTGTACGGTTTGCCGTATGCGTTGATAGGTGGCGGAACTATCGGTTTTTACGACGGCTTCTTCGGCCCCGGTGCCGGTTCTTTTTACGCGCTGGCTTTCGTAACGCTGTGCGGCTACAACCTCGCTAAAGCCACCGCCCACGCCAAAATTCTTAACTTCACCTCCAACTTTGGCAGCCTGCTGTTTTTTATGTTTGGCGGCAAAGTGGTGTGGGGAACCGGCGTGATTATGATGCTCGGCGCATTCTGCGGCGCGCGTCTCGGCGCAAGATTGGTGCTGACGCGTGGTCAGAAGCTGATTCGTCCGATGGTGGTGATTGTCTCAGCGGTAATGAGTATCAAACTATTGTGGGACAGCCACGGTAGCAGCATTATGGCGTGGTTCGCCACGCTGCACTTGTAATGGATGATGCCAAATGGCGCCTATTTCCTCTCAAAATGACAGCATGAACACAACACATCACTATGAGCAGCTGGTTACGCTGTTTGATCGCTGCTTCAGCGACGACTTTCAGACCCGTCTAATTAAAGGCGATGACGAACCGATCTATCTTCCGGCAGATGCCGAATCGCCGTGGAACCGCGTGGTTTTTGCTCACGGTTTCTACGCCAGCGCGCTGCATGAAATTTCACATTGGTGTATTGCCGGTGAAGCACGCCGCAAACTGGTTGATTTTGGTTATTGGTATTGCCCGGATGGCCGCGACGCGTTGACGCAAAGTCAGTTTGAAGCGGTAGAAGTGAAGCCGCAGGCGCTGGAATGGATGTTTTGTGTTGCGGCAGGCTTTCCCTTCAACGTGAGTTGTGACAATCTCGAGGGAGATTGTGAGCCGGATCGCATTGCTTTCCAACGTAAGGTTCATGCTCAGGTCATGTCTTATTTGGAGCAGGGTATACCCGCACGACCCGCGCGTTTTATTGCAGCATTAGCTAAATTTTATGGCAGGCCTTCGTTGACGGCCTCACAGTTTCCCTGGCCGGAAGATCTGTGACCTGTGAAGGCACATCAAAAAGAGGAATTGAGATGATCGCAGAATTTGAAGCGCGTATTCTGGCCCTCATTGACGACATGGTTGAACACGCCAGCGACGATGAGCTGTTTGCCAGCGGTTATTTAAGCGGCCACCTCACGCTGGCTGTCGCCGAAATCGAACGACTGGATGAGCACACGCCTGAAGCATTACAGATTCACGTTACACGCAGTCTGCAGAATGCGATTGCCGCAGGCGAGTTATCACCGCGCGATCAAGCGCTGGTGGTAGGCATGTGGGACAATCTGTTTTTGCAGGCGCGCAAATCGGCCTGAATATGCAGGGCGGCATGCCGCCCTCAACCCACTTTTTTACCTTTCAGCAGTTTTCTCACCCAATAACGATTCGGATTAAGCGCTGCTAACGTAGCGGCATCTAACGGCTGCGGTTCACCTGCCAGTTGCGCCGCCAGCACTTCTGCGGCCAAAGGCGCGCTGCACAAACCGCGCGAACCCAGCGCACCAAACAGGTAAAGTTGTGGATAATGTGGCGCATCAGCGATATCGCCATTTTGCGCACGCTGTGCCGGTAAATCCTGATATTGCGCCAGCGTAGCGGCATAGTCTGGCGCGCTACCGACCATCGGTAAGTGATCGCGGGTTGCGCAACGCACGCCGATACGCGCTTCCCCTGCGCTGACATCAACCTGCTTAGCCCAAGGGCTTTCAGGCAGGCAATGAAGTAAACGCGTACGGTTTTCCTGCTGATCGGCTTCGCGATAATCAGATTCGGTTTCACCACGACGGTAGCTGGCACCGATGCAGTGCGTGCCAAATTGCGGGCTGATCGGCGTTAAATAGCCGTCGTAACAGAGTACTGTTTGCAGCGCATCCAGTCCCGGCGTAGAAGGCACATGACTCACCTGGCCCGCCACCGCGTAAACCGGAAGCTGCTCGGTTAACGAAAAGTCCGTTAAGGCGTGTCCACTCGCCAGCACCACAGCGTGATGCTGCACTGCAGCAGAATCAGCAAACTGTAACGTCCAGCTTTCTTCCTGATAAGTCATATTAGTCACACGATGCAGCCAGTGAATCCGCAAGCCTTGTTCTTCACCGCGAGCCAGCATCGCGGCAGTCAACTCTGCAGGGGAAAGCCAGCCGCCTTGCGGATAAAAAATCCCGCCGCAGCCCAACGGTAGATTGGCCAACGCTTCAGCCTGCTGTTGATCCACGCCATGCGCTAACGCATCGGGCAAGGCCATCTTCAGCATCTGGTCAATTTTCGCCGCGCTTTTTTCATCCCATCCCAGTTGCAACACGCCGCTCCAGCTGTGCTCATATTGAACCGGTAATTGATCGTATAAACGACGCGCGAAACTGAAAGCAGCAGGGAAAAAGGTCGCAAGTGCGGGGTCGTGTTGATTGAGCAACGGATAAAGCGCGCCCTGACGGTTGCCTGACGCGCCCAGCGCGGGCGCGTCATCGGCGCAGTAAAGCGTTACGCGCCAGCCTCGTCGCAGCAAAGCCAGCGCCAGCGTCGCGCTGGCTACGCCGCCACCGATTAAGGCGATCTCCCGCTGTCGCGCGGCGGGTCGAGAATACCAGGGTTGGCGCACAGGTAGCGCGGGTGCGGCCGCGAGTTGACCGCATAGCATTTCGCGTTTAGGTCCAAAACCTTTGCGTCGCGTGACGGCGAAACCGGCGTCTTGTAATCCACGACGGACAAAACCAGCGGCGGTAAACGTGGCAAACGTGCCGCCATGCCGTAGCAATGTTGCCATGGCGTTAAACAGTTCTGGCGTCCACATATCTGGGTTTTTCGAGGGGGCAAAGCCATCCAGAAACCACGCATCAACCTGACGATAAAGGCTGTCATCGAGGCTATGAATTAATGCATTAATATCGCCTAACCACAGGTCAAGGGTAATGCGTCCGCCATCAAAAAGCAGGCGCTGACAGCCGGGCAGAGCGATCGGCCATTGCTGTTGCAATTGTTCTGCCCACGGGGCGAGTTCAGGCCAATGCCGCAGTGCCGCGATTAAATCATTCTGCGTTAAAGGAAATTTCTCAAAGCTAATGAAATGCAGACGCTGCAATCTGGCATTGGGTTGCTCAATGCGAAATGCCTCAAAGGCTTGCCAAAGCGTAAGAAAATTGAGCCCGGTACCGAATCCACTCTCAGCAACGATCAATAAATCTCGCTCATGATGGGCGAAACGCTGTGGAAATTGGTTGCCGCCAAGGAAGACATAACGCGTCTCTTCAAGGCCGTTATCGTTAGAGAAATAGACATCTTCAAAGGCTCGGGAAACAGGTGTACCCTGTTCATTCCAGCTTAGTTCGGCGTGTTCGACCGGCGTTGATTTCACGGCAAAGGCTCATTTTTCAGGCAGTGGCGCGATTTTAGCGACCAGCGTGACATGACGCAAATTTACAAAAGGAAATGGCTGATCGGACTTGTTCGGCGTACAAGTGTAAGCTAGAGTGCACGTCAATCCAAAAGATGTGGAAGAGGACTATTGAATGAAACGTGCGGTGATTACTGGCTTGGGGATCGTTTCCAGTATTGGTAATAATCAGCAAGAGGTGCTGGCATCTCTGCGTGAAGGCCGTTCTGGCATCACATTTTCTCAAGAGATGAAAGATTCCGGCATGCGTAGTCACGTCTGGGGTAACGTTAAGTTAGATACCACCGGCCTCATCGATCGCAAAATCGTGCGTTTTATGAGTGATGCGTCCATCTATGCTTATCTTTCCATGGAAGAAGCGATTAAAGATTCTGGCCTGACCAACGAAGCCTATCAGAACAACCCACGTGTGGGTCTGATTGCCGGTTCAGGTGGCGGTTCTCCGCGTTATCAGGTGTTCGGCGCAGACGCAATGCGTAGCCCGCGTGGCCTGAAAGCAGTAGGTCCGTATGTCGTGACTAAAGCGATGGCGTCAGGCGTTTCAGCCTGTCTGGCTACACCTTTCAAAATTCACGGTGTGAACTACTCAATCAGCTCTGCCTGTGCGACCTCTTCACACTGTATCGGTAATGCGGTTGAGCAAATTCAGCTGGGCAAACAAGACATCGTGTTTGCTGGCGGCGGTGAAGAGTTGTGCTGGGAAATGTCCTGCGAATTCGACGCCATGGGCGCGCTTTCTACCAAATATAATGAAACGCCTGAAAAAGCTTCTCGTACCTATGACAACGACCGCGATGGCTTTGTTATCGCAGGCGGTGGCGGTATGGTTGTGGTCGAAGAGCTGGAGCACGCGCTGGCACGTGGCGCGCACATCTACGCTGAAATCGTAGGCTACGGCGCAACATCCGACGGCGCAGACATGGTTGCACCATCAGGCGAAGGCGCAGTGCGCTGCATGAAGATGGCGATGCAGGGCGTTGATACCCCTATCGATTATCTGAACAGCCACGGTACTTCAACGCCAGTGGGCGATGTGAAAGAGCTGGGTGCAATCCGTGAAGTGTTCGGTGATAACACGCCTTACATTTCTGCAACCAAAGCCATGACCGGTCACTCATTGGGTGCAGCTGGCGTGCAGGAAGCGATTTATACCCTGCTGATGCTGGAGCACGGCTTTATTGCGCCAAGCATTAACATCGACTCGCTGGATGCAGCGGCAGAAGGCATGAACATCGTGACTAAGCCGACTGAAAAAGCGCTGAAAACCGTTATGTCTAACAGCTTCGGTTTCGGTGGCACCAACGCGACTCTGACGATGCGTAAGTATCAGGCTTAAGGTTTCACCTCATCTTTACCTCAAGGGTCGGCTTGCCGGCCCTTTTCTTTGACATAATTCTAACCCCTTGCCAGAATTCCCTTTCGCTCGACTGTGGTGTAGTCCTGCCTTAACGACCATTCTCGTTACGTAAGCGTTCACGTTAACCAACGCGTAAATCTTCTGTTACGACAGAGGGTGCGCGCGTCGTTGGTTTTTGCCGTCATGGTACGTCTCAGAACAAGGAGTTACGTTAATGTCCTCTTCAGCCGCTGAATCGCAAGTTCAGTCGACCTTTCCTTTGGCTTGCACCTCGCTGGCCGTATTCCTGACTTATCTCACTGCGGGCCTGGCTTTGCCGGTTATCCCGCTCTATGTGCATCAAGAGTTAGGAATGAACAACGTGATGGTGGGCATCGCGGTTGGCATTCAGTTCTTTGCCACTTTACTCACGCGCGGTTTTGCCGGACGTCGAGCCGATCAGCATGGCGCAAAACTCACCACGCAACACGGCATGTTAGCGATAGCCTTAGTGGGGCTGGCTTACCTCGCTGCTGCGCTGCTGCCGGTGCCAATAGAGGCGAAGTTCGGCTTGCTGTCGATAGGTCGTTTGCTGCTCGGCTTTGGCGAAAGCTTGCTGCTGACCGGGAATCTGACATGGGGCATGGGTTTAGTTGGGCCAAAACGTTCTGGTTTGGTGATGTCATGGAACGGCATGGCGATTTATGGATCGCTGGCAGCGGGCGCGCCGCTCGGCTTGCTGCTGCATCAGCAGGGGGGTTTTGCGCTGTTGGGCGCGGTTGCCGTCGTGCTGCCGCTGATTGCGCTGGGGTTGAATAATTGGATCAAAGCCGTGCCGGTTGTCGGCGGCGAGCGGCCTTCGCTGTTCAGCGTGGTACGCAGCATTTTTCAGCCGGGGCTCGCGCTCGCGCTGCAAGGTGCCGGTTTTGCGGTGATCGGTACTTTTACCTCGCTCTATTTTGCTGCACAACACTGGGGCAATGCGGGCTTTACCCTTACCGCATTTGGCCTGGCGTTTGTGCTGGTGCGTCTCCTTTTTGGTGGCTTGCCGGATCGGTTGGGTGGCGTAAAAGTGGCGATGATTTCGCTGCTGGTGGAAGCCTGCGGATTGCTATTGCTGGGACTGGCAACGCAAAGTTGGATGGCATTAATGGGGGCTGCTTTGACCGGCTGCGGTTGCTCACTGATCTTCCCGGCGCTGGGCGTAGAAGTGATTAAACGCGTTTCTCCGCAGGTGCGCGGCACCGCGCTTGGGGGCTTTTCTGCATTCCAGGATGTCGCTTACGGAGCCAGCGGGCCGCTCACCGGATTGCTGGCGACCGCGCTGGGTTACGGTTCTGTCTATTTGGCAGGTGCGTGCTGCGCGGTACTCGGGATTTTAGTTACCTGGCGCTTTGCGCGTCAGCCGCAAACAGCTTAGCCAGCTTGTCACATCCGGCAACGATTTCGCCGGGTGTGAGAGCAGAAAAGCCCAGTAGCCAACCTGGCTGTCGAATATCACTGGTATATAACGGGCTTAGCCTCGGCAGTTGCAATCCTGCTTGCGCGGCGAGGTTGGTCAGCCTCGCTTCATCTCCCTGCTTCAGTGATACCGCCATTTGCAAGCCGCCTGTGCGGGCCATTGGCGTGATCCACGGCGCAAGGCGCTGCTCAATTTGCTCTATTAGCAGGTCGCGGCGACTGCGATAAAGCTGCCGCATTAAACGCAAATGGCTGGTGAAGTGACCTTGCTGCATAAACTCGGCGGTAATCGCTTGCGGCAACAGGGCGCTGTGTCCATCCATGACGCTGCGCGCCTGACCGAGAGGTATCACCAGTTCAGGGGGTACCACCATCCAGGCCAGCCTCAGTGAAGGAAACAGTGATTTTGAAAACGTCCCTAGCGTGATGACGCGACTATGCGAATCCAGTCCTTGCAGCGCTGGCGTCGGGCGTTCGTCATAGTGAAATTCACTGTCGTAATCATCCTCAATTAGCCAGCTGCGATGACGCCGCGCCCAATCAAGCCAGGCTAAACGGCGCGCTAAACTCATGGTGACACCCGTTGGATAATGATGCGCAGGCGTCAGATACATCAACTTTGCTGCCCCAGAGTGGGGTTTCGCGCCTTCCTGATCCAGCGCAATACCGCGACAGTTTGCACCTGCCGCGAGAAAAGCATTACGCGCGCCGGGATAGCCCGGTTCCTCCAGCCAGACTTCATCACCCGGATCGAGAAACATCAGCGCCAGAAGCTGTAGCGCCTGCTGTGAACTGGTGAGCATGATCACCTGTTCGGGTTGGCAATGTATGCCACGCGACAAGGCCAGATAATCTGCCACCGCATGGCGTAAAGGCTGATAACCCAGCGGATCGCCGTAACCCATCACCGCGCTGCCAAGCGAACGCTGCACAGTGGCGCTGATTCGCCGCCAGATTTGCTGAGGAAAGGCGCGAAGTTCTGGCGAACCGGCGGCAAAAGCCTGTGGAAAGAGCGGATCCTGGCAACCCCCGGTTGCTAATACACGGTTACCGCGCAGGGAGAAGTGAGGCAGTTGCGTTAACGCCGTGCTGCGCGCTTTATTGGGCATGGTGATAGCCACAAAACTGCCGCGCCCGATTTCACGTCGTAAATATCCTTCGCTTTCCAACTGCGCGTAAGCCGCTTCCACCGTCACACGCGACAGGTTTAAATCCGATGCCATTTGTCGCGTCGAGGGCAGCTTTTGATCCACGGACAAGTGGTGATTCGCTATCGCCAGACGCAGCGTGGCGCACAAACGTTCACGCAGTCCGCCCGACGCTTGATGATGGAAGAGTTGCAGCAGCGGTGTGCTCATATTGGTCTTATTGTGAGAGATAAATGGGTATCAATGAGCAGTCCACTTTGCCGTAAACTGGCTGCACTTCACAACAGGAGAATCACCATGTCATCTGTATTACGTTTTCCGCCCGTTTCTTCGCAGCAAAGTCTGGCGTACCTGGAAACCAAATTGGCTTATTACACGGATGCGTGGGATCTCGCCGAAGATTTGGCGCAGCAGGTGAGTGAAATTGTGGTGATCGATGCACGATCAGCGGAGATCTATCGCGCTGGGCACATTTGCGGCGCCATCAGCTTTCCGCATCGCATTATGGATGAAGCATCAACAGCACAGTTAGATCGCAGTAAACTCTATGTCACTTACTGCGATGGCATTGGCTGCAATGGCTCAACGAAAGCGGCGTATAAGCTCGCCACCTTGGGTTTTCAGGTGAAAGAGTTGATTGGCGGCCTGGATTTTTGGAAGCGCGATGGCCATCCGATGGCGTGGGGTAATGCGCCAGGCGAATGGCCAGGCGCAATTTCAACTACAGGCGATGCCGCATCATGCGGCTGCTAATGCAGCGTCTTTAAAGGACGATCCACAATAAAAATGCAATCACCAGCAAGGCGATGAAGATGACCAGCAACGGCCGCTGCGCCAGCGGTTGGAGTGACGGCGGCAAGGAGGCCGCAACGGGTGCCCAGATTGGCTGAGGTTTGATTTCACTGGCGGCCAAAGGCTGCTCAGACATTTTTTCAGCCCGACGTGAGAACAAAAAGTTCAGCAGATCCTGCGTTTGGGTAGGCGTAAGCACCGTTTGCGGTGTCGCCTGGAATCGCTGCTGGCTGTAATCCTCCATCATGCGCTGTTCGGTCTGCGCCAGCGGCTGCTTCAGCGAGGCTTCCAGCAGTTGCAGCGTTGGCGCGCTGTGCTGACTCAGGGTTTGACGCACCTGTAAATATTGCGTCAGCAGCGGGAAATGGCGTGATGGGATCGGATCGCCGCTGGTAAGGTTCACCAGTTTCAACGCTGAGGCCCACAATTTGCCGCTGGATTCGCCCGTTGCGGCGGCCAAACGAATGATCTGTTGGTTCAGGGTGTGATGCTCAGCCGGTAACAGGCTGCGATCGCTGGAGCGCGTTTGCTGCGGCTGCGGAATCGCCATTTGGCCATTTTGCAGCATGGTCAGCACCTGACGTAGCTGATCCTGACTCAAGGCACTTAAAACGGTTTGACCAAACTGCTGCCGAATAAAGTCGCTCACCGCCTGACGATTGTTGCCCTGCGGCAGTAAATCGGTTAGCTGGGTCATCAACTGGCGCGTCGCGTGGCCGGTTTGTGCTTGCGTCAGGCGCACCGTGAGGTATTGCTCGGCAGCAGGAAAATGACGTGACTGCAACTCGGCGTCACTCTTCACATTCACTTCACGGCGTATACCAGACCAAAGCTCAGGCGCTTTAAGATTGCTCAGCGACAAAATGCGCACAATCAGGCGTTCCAACGTTGTGCGTTGCGCAGGAGAGAGTGGCTGTTCTCCAGGCGCAGAACCGGGACGAGGTGCGCCCGTTTGCGGATTTACAGATGAACGATCGCCGACCGGCACACCGGGGCCGCTAACAGGTTGCATGGCGGATTCCTTGGGGAAAACAGAACAGCGTGGGGTGCGCCGGAATGAGAATGCGCCATGATAACAAAAGCCCCCGGGAAATCCCACGGGGGCGCTTGCGTTTCGGTGGAATTACTCAGGGATGAGCTTCAGGCGCATACGGCGCCAGCGCTTCCAGGCAAAAGGCACCACCAAGACGGCAACCGCTAAGATCAGCAGCACTTTGCAAATCAGACTTTCCCACAGGATCGGCAAATTACCGTTACTGATTGAGAGCGCGCGCCGCAGATTCTGTTCCAGCATTTCACCTAAGACAAAACCCAGGATCAGCGGAGACATGGGGAAATCCATTTTACGCAGAATATAACCAAAAACACCCAAGCCAACCATTAACAGCAGATCAAACGTGGTGCTGTGAACCGCATAGACGCCCACGGCGGAGATGGCCGCAATGGTGGGGACCAAAAACCACAGCGGAATCGTCAGCATGCGGGCAAACACGTTGATCATGGGAATGTTCATGATCAACAGCATGACGTTGCCAATCAACAGTGCGGCGATCAATCCCCACACGATGTCTGGCTGTTCAATAAACATCGCAGGGCCGGGCGTGATGTTGTAGAGCGTTAACGCACCCACCATGACTGCGGTGGTGCCTGAGCCGGGAATGCCCAGCGTAAGCATTGGAATAAAGGATCCGCAAGCCGATGCGTTGTTTGCCGCTTCTGGCGCCGCCACGCCACGAATATCACCTTTACCAAACTGGTCGCTGCCGCTGATTTTCTTTTCAGTCATGTAAGCAATGGCGCTGGCGATGGTGGCACCTGCGCCGGGTAACACACCGACGAAGAAACCGATAAACGACGATCGCAGCGTGGCACCGGCCGTCATCGCGGCCTCTTTCATGTTGAACATCATGCGACCGCTGGCGCGCACCGCTTTCTGCCCAGAATGGGTGGATTCCAGCATCAACAAGATTTCACTCACCGAGAACAGACCAATTACCACCACCACAAACTGAATGCCATCAGAAAGATGCACACTGTCGAAGGTAAAGCGGTAAACGCCGGTATTCGCATCAACGCCCACGGTCGCCATGCCGAGACCGATTAATGCGGCCAGAAAAGATTTCAACGGATTTTGACTCATCATGCTGCCGAGGCAGGCAATCGCGAAAACCATCAGCGCAAAATATTCAGCCGGACCAAATGCCAGTGACCAGTTTGCCAGGAGCGGGGCGAATAAAATAATGCCGAGAATGGCAATAGTAGAGCCGACAAAGGAACTCACCGCAGAAATCGACAACGCTACGCCCGCTTTGCCTTGCTGCGCCATCGGATAGCCATCCAGCGCCGTCATAATGGCACCGGCATCGCCTGGCACATTCAGCAAAATGGATGAGATGCGACCCCCATATTCACAACCGATATAGACCGTTGCCAGCAAGATCAGCGCCGATTCCGCCGGCAAATGCAGCGCGTAAGCCAGCGGCATTAAAATAGCGACGCCATTAATCGGGCCGAGACCCGGCAACAATCCCACAATGGTGCCAATAAAACAGCCGATCAAGGCGATTATCAGGTTTTCGGGCGTCATGGCGACGGCGAAACCCTGCATCAAAAAAGACCAGGTATCCATGATATTCTCCTTAACTCAGCCAGCTGCCCATGGGCAGCGTCACGTCCAGCAAGCGGTCAAAGGCGTAAAACAGCGTCAACCCCATGATCACGCCGGAAAGCGCTGCCGCCCACCAACGTGCACCAAACAGCATGCCGATGCCAAACGTCAACAACGTGGTGCAGAGCGCGAAACCCAGAGTTTCAAACAGCCAGCCATAAAGCATCAGCATCAGCGCCAGTGCGACTAAACGCTTTAATGTGCCCTGAGTAGGCCATTGAATAGTGTCTGGTTTACGAAACAGCATCAGCAGGGCGCAGATCGCCATCAAACCCAAAATCGTCAGGGGAAAAGGGCGCGGGCCAACCGGTTCGTAGCTGTATTCGCTCTGAATTTGCCAGGCTATCACCATGCCGCCGAGGCAAAGTGCAAGCCAAATAGCCGCAAAAATACGATCGCTCATCATGTGCTCCGGTTATTTAGCCAGGCCGAAAGATTTCGCCTGATCGCGATAAGAGGCGACCTGATTTTTGACATAGCTGTCGAGTTCTGCACCAAACAGGTTGAATTCAAACAGACCGCGCAGATCGCGCTGTTTTTGAAATTCCGGCGTATTCACCATCTTTTTAAAGGCGTCTTGCCACCATTGATACTCGGCATCGCTGACTTTTGGACCCAAATAGAAGCCGCGAATAATCGGCCATTCGATGTTAAAGCCCTGTTCTTTAGCGGTCGGCACATTCGCCAGCGGGCCAGGCAAACGTTTATCCGCCATCACAGCCAGCACGCGCATTTTTCCACCTTGCAGATGCGGCACCATTTCGCTCATGTCGCCAGAAACCACCTGAATATGATTACCCAACAGCGCAGTAACCGGCTCGCCGCCACCTTCAAACGCGACGTAACGCATCTTGCGCGGATCAATGCCTGCTTCACGCGCCAGCAGCGCGGTTTTCATCCAGTCCTGGCTGCCAATAGATGCGCCCGCGCCAACCACCACTTTGGTGGGATCTTTCTTCATCGCCTCCATCAGCTCACCAAGCGTTTTCCATGGGGCATCTTCACGCACTGCAATCATGCCGTAATCGGTGCCGACTGCTGCCAGCCACTTCACGTCGTCTACTGAATAGCGACCAAATTTGCCTTGAGAAAGGTTAAGCAGCGAGCCGCCGGAGAAGGCGACCACCGTGCCCGCTTCGGCGGGGCGCTGCGCAATAATGGCGTTGTAGGCAACCGCACCCACGCCGCCAGGCATATAAGTGACGCGCATCGGTGAATCGATCTGTTTTGTCTCCTGCAATGACACTTGCAGGAGTTTGCAGGTCAGGTCAAAGCCGCCGCCAGGCTTAGCAGGCGCAATACATTCAGTACGTTTGGGTGCATCGGCGGCAAAAGTAGCGGGAACCAGTAAGGCCAGTAGGGTTGAGGCTAAGGTGGTGCGGATTATTTTTTTCATCTTTCGCTCCCTTGTTCTTCCAGAGTGTGATTGCTGCCGAATATTCGGCGTTGCTGAATTGTTAAAACAGTTACCTTTCATTTACCTTTCACTGCCCAGAAATAATGACAGGATGTGATATGCGTCTCTTACTGGTTGAAGATACGGTTGAGCTGGCGCGCTGGTTGCAGAAAGCGCTAACGCAAAAAGGATTTGCCGTGGATTGGGTTGCGGATGGTGTAGCGGCGGATCACATGCTGCACAGCGAGGAATATGTTCTGGTGGTACTGGATGTTTCGCTGCCGCGTATGGATGGTATTGAGGTGCTAACGCGGCTGCGTCGGCGCGGAAAAAATGTGCCGGTTTTATTACTGACTGCGCGCAGCGCGCTCGACGATCGGGTGCGCGGGCTGAATCAGGGAGCCGATGATTACCTCACTAAACCCTTTGAGCTTGATGAACTGGAAGCGCGGTTACGGGCACTGTTGCGGCGTAGCCAAACGCTTTCTGCGCAAAACCAGGCGCTAGGGCAGTTGACACGCGATCCTGAAGGCTATTTTTTGCTGGCGGACAAGCCGCTGGCGTTGACCCCGCGCGAAGCCAGCATACTTACAACCTTGATGCAGCGAGGAGGGCGCCCGGTTTCACGCCAGCATCTTTATGAACAAACGTTTACCCTGGCTGATGATGTCAGCCTGGAAAGCATTGAGCTTTACGTACACCGGGTACGTAAAAAACTGGCCGGTAGCGATGTCGCGATTGTGACGCTACGCGGTCTGGGATACAGCCTGGAAACGGTGCCATGCGGCTAATCCGTTCACTGCGCGGCGAATTACTGGCGTGGTTGGGCTTGCCGCTCACGTTGTTGTGGGGTTTGTCGGTTTATACCCATTATCAAAGCGGGCTGGCTGCAGCCAATCAGGCTTATGATCGCTCATTGCTGGCCTCGGCGCGCACCGTTGCTGAACGCTTGGTGGTGCGTAATCGTCATCTTGAAGTGGATGTGCCTTGGGTCGTGCTCGACAGCTTTGAGCGCAACATGAACGATCAGCTGTTTTACCAAGTGATTTCGCCGCAAGGTAAAACGCTGTCAGGTTATGACGACCTGCCGCCGATTCCACCCCATCACGCACTTTCAAACGACTGGCCCGCGCTGGTGCATTTTTATGATGGCCGCTATCGACAGCAACCGATTCGCATTGCTGCACTTTGGCAACCCATCAGCGAGGCGGGGGCAGAAGGTATGGCGCTAATTATCGTGGCTGAAACACTGAATTCGCGTCAGGAGTTTGCCCAAGGATTAATGCGTACGGCGCTGCTGAGTCAAAGCGTGCTGGTGCTGATGACGCTGTTACTGGCGGGATTGATGCTGCGACGCGTACTGCGTCCATTACGACGTCTATCGCGCATTGTTTTACGCCGCGATGTTAGCGAGTTAACGCCGCTTCCATCGTTGCCTTGGTCAGAATTACAGCCGTTGATTATTGCTTTTAATCGCTATCTTGAGCGGTTGCGTGGAATGATGGCGCGTCAGGATCGTTTTAGCGCTGACGCAGCACATCAACTGCGTACGCCGCTAGCAATCCTCAAAACGCAGGTAGGTGTCGCGATGAGCAGCAATTGCCCCGAGCAGTGGCGAGAGAGTTTACAAGGAATGCGACACACGCTGGATGACACTATTTTGCTCACCGATCGATTACTGCAACTGGCGCAAATAAAAGCGCGTCACGGCGAAGAGAAACAGCTGCCGCGCGTCGATTTAGCGGAGATCCTGCGGGATGCCTGTTTCAGCGGTTACACGGCGGCCCGGAACAAGCAGATCGATTTAGGTTACGAAGGTGATGAGAACAGCGAAGTCAAAGGGGATCGCCTGCTGCTGGGCGAGTTATGCGCCAATCTGCTGGACAATGCCATCAAATACACGCCGCTGAACGGGGTAATTACGGCAAGGCTACAGGGGAAAACATTAGAAATAGAAGACAGCGGGCCGGGCATCGACAGTGCGGAACAGGAAAAAGCCTTACAGCCCTTTTCCCGACTTGATCATGGCAGCTTGCAGCCTGGCGCAGGAATAGGATTGGCGTTGGTGCAGGATATTTGTGCATGGCATGGAGCGTTGATTGTCATGGATCGCAGTCCGCTACTGGGCGGACTGCGCGTCACTATCGCGTTTAAATCCGAGTGATACGGCTCGGTTTACGACCTGACAGCGGTGTTTTCAAACGCTGTGCCAAAATCACGCCAAACAGTGTCAAACCTCCGCCAATCCAGTGATAACTGTGCAACTGCTCATGCAGGAACAGCACGGCAATCAGCGCAGTAAATATCGGAATCAGATTCATAAATATAGTGGTGGTGCTGGCACCTAAACGCTGTACGCCATGAATCCACAAGAAAGGCGCAATGATTGAAGCAAACAGGCCCGCGAACGCCACCAACGGAATGTTATGCAGATTCAGTGTTACGTCGGGTGCAAATAAAAAACCGGGTAACAGCAGCAGTACGCCAAACACGATCTGCATGTATAAGCTTTGCCAGATCGGCAGCGGTATTGCCCAGCGCTTGGTCAGCACACCATAAAGCGCATAAGAGGCGGAAGCCGACAGCATCATTAACTCACCTTTGCCTAATCCATGACTCAGCAACAGCGGTAAATTTCCCTCGCTGACCAGCCAAACTAAACCGGCAAATGAGATGATGCTGCCAAAAAGAATCCCCACCGTCGGGGCAATGCGCAGGATCGCTACGCTTAACAGCACGGTAAGCAGCGGAATTAATGCGCCGATGATCCCCATAAACAGTGCACTTACGCTGTGCGCGGCGTAATAAGCCAGGCTTTGATACAACACCATGCCCAGCAGCCCAAGCAGCAGCAATTGCCCCAAATGCGGTTTAATCTGTCGCCGCTGACGCCATACGCCAGGCAAAATAAACGGCGTTAACACCAGCAGCGCTAACAGCCAGCGATAAAAAGAAATGGCTGCTGGATCAATAGCATCCGCCGACAACTTACTTACGATCGAATTGATCGACCAGATCATCACCGCAATCAGCGGAAACAAGAAACTCATAACGCTCTCCCGATACAGAATGAGCGCAGTGTACGCTTGTCCGGTTTTATTCAGATAGTTAATATCGGACAAAAATCTTTAATGACCGGACATAATGACTTCACAAATCACTTACCAGGCGCCAGTTGATGCCAATGCGCTGCGCTACTTCTTTCGTTTTGAGCAAGCCAATGCGCAAACCGAATATTTGCCGCACGCGCACAGCTGGGGACAGGTGATCTTTGTGAAAAGTTATGTGCTGGAGATGCGGGTAGAAGGTGAACGGCTGCTCACGCCTGCCGACATCCCTATCTGGATCCCGCCGGGGCTGGTACACAGCAGCTATAATCATCGGCAGGCCCAATTTCGCACCTTTAACCTGGCCGCCGATCTGTGTGAAGGGTTGCCGATCAAAGCGTGTTTGCTGATTGTCGATCCGATCGTGCATGCCATTATGGATGAATTCGCCCGAGAGGAAATTGTGCTGCCTGTCAGCGACGAGCAGTTGCGGCTGTGTAATGTACTGCGCGACCGCTTGCGTCTCGCAGCCGTTCAGGAAAGCTATTTGCCTACGTCGGAAGATAAATTTTTGGCGCCAGTGCTGCACGCGCTGGAGGCCAACCCCGGTGATAACACGACGCTAGCAGCGTGGGCGGCCCGCGTTTTTACCACAGAACGCACGCTGGCGCGCCGCTGTCATCAGCAGCTCAATATGTCATTCAGCGAATGGCGTCAGCGGCTGCGTTTTTTGCGGGCAATTGCGCTGCTGGAGCAGGGCAACAGCGTGCAATCTATTGCTCACGATCTCGGATATAGCTCCGCTTCTGCGCTGATTGTCATGTTTCAACATCAAGCGGGCACCACGCCCGATCGCTACCGCACACGGTTAGGCTAACGCGTGGCTTTGTGCCAGAATAACGCCCTTAAAGACAACAGACAGGAAAGCCGTGGTGAAGATTCTCGTCGATGAAAATATGCCTTATGCCCGTGAACTGTTCAGCCGCACCGGAAACGTGCTGGCGGTGCCGGGTCGTCCTTTACCGGAAGCCGAACTGGCAGATGCCGATGGCTTGATGGTGCGTTCAGTTACCAAGGTGAATGAAGCCTTGCTGGCGGGTAAACCGGTGAAATTTGTTGGTACCGCTACGGCGGGCACCGATCACATCGACGAAGTGTGGCTGCAACAGGCGGGGATCGCTTTCTCTGCCGCGCCGGGTTGTAACGCCATTGCCGTGGTGGAATATGTCTTTTCGTCGCTGCTGTTACTGGCGGAACGCGATGGTTTTCAACTGCGCGATCGCACAGTCGGCATCGTCGGCGTTGGCAATGTCGGCGGACGTTTACAGAAACGTCTTGAAGCCTGGGGCGTGAAAACCGTGCTGTGCGATCCGCCGCGCGCCGATCGTGGCGACGACGGCGATTTTTTGTCGCTGGATGAGGTGGTTAAACAGGCTGATATCCTGACTTTCCACACGCCACTCTTTAAAGACGGACCGTATAAAAGCTGGCATCTGGCTGATTTAGCACTGTTGATGGCTCTTAAACCCAATACCATTCTCATTAATGCCTGCCGCGGCCCGGTGGTCGATAACGTCGCGCTGCTGGAAGTATTGAACATGCGATCGGATCTCAGCGTGATACTGGATGTATGGGAACCGGAACCGGATCTTTCACTGGCGCTGCTCGATAAAGTTGATATCGCCACCGCCCATATCGCGGGCTACACGCTGGAAGGTAAAGCGCGAGGTACCACGCAAGTGTTTGAAGCCTGGAGCGCGTTTATCGGGCAACCGCAGCAGGTGCCACTGAGCGAGTTATTACCGACACCGGAGTTCAGCAGCATTACGCTGCAGGGCGCGCTTGATCAGCCAACGCTGAAACGGCTGGTGCATCTGGTGTATGATGTGCGCCGCGACGACGCGCCCTTACGTAAAGTGGCGGCGCAACCCGGTGAATTTGATCGCCTGCGCAAGCAGTATGAAGAGCGCCGCGAATGGTCTTCGTTGCAGGTGATCTGCAACGATCGCGACGCTGCCGAGATGCTGGCGAAGCTGGGTTTTGATGCGCATTTGCAGGAGAGCTAATCTCATTTCCTTGTAATTTCCGTTGCAGAAAGGCGGCAAATGAGTGAACGCCAGGCACTTACCACAGTAAGTGGACAGGGTAAGCGCGAGTAGCCAACGTATCTGCAATACGAAATATGACCGGGAAAAATCCGAATCCTTGGGCGGTGAATATCACCGCCTTCTGTTTTTATGTCATTGTCTGGAGTAAACCAACATGTCTGACGGCTGGAATATTGCGCTATTAGGCGCAACAGGCGCAGTAGGGAACGCTTTACTGGAGCTGCTGGCTGAACGCCAGTTCCCGGTTGGAGAATTGTATTTGCTGGCGAGTGAAAACGGCGCAGGTGAAACTAAACGTTATGAAGGCCGTTCTGTTCTGGTTCAGGACGCGGCAGGTTTTGACTGGTCACAAGCGCAGTTGGCGTTTTTTGTAGCCGGTCGTGAAGCCTCTTCGCGCTATGCAGATGAAGCCGCTAACGCGGGTTGTTTGGTTATCGACAGCAGCGAACTGTTTGCGCTGTCACCAGACATTCCGCTGGTAGTGCCAGATGTGAATGCGCACGTTTTGGCGGATTATCGCAATCGCAACATTATCTGCGTGGCCGATAGCCTGGTCAGCCAGTTGCTTACCGCACTCAAACCGCTGACTGACGCCGCCGGTTTAGGCCGCTTGCAGGTAACAAATTTGATTTCGGTTTCCAACCACGGCAAAGCGGCAGTGGATGCATTAGCGGGTGAAAGCGCGCGTTTGCTGAATGGCGTCCCGGCAGATAACCATTTTTATGGCCGCCAGCTGGCCTTTAACTTGCTGCCACAACAGGCCGATGCCGAAGGCAGCGTGGAGAGCGAACGTCGTCTGATCGATCAGGTACGTAAAGTGCTGCAAGACGAAGGCTTACCGATTGCGGTCACCAGCATTCAGGCGCCGGTGTTTTATGGCAACGCGCAAATCGTTCATGTTGAGAATCTGCGTCCGCTCTCTGCGGAAGAAGCGCGTGCTGAACTGGCGCTCACCGCTGATATCATCCTGAGCGAAGAAGATCAGGTGCCAACGCCTGTCACCGATGCATCAGGCAACAATGAATTAAGCATTGGCGGCGTGCGTAACGATTACGGTATTCCTGAACTGCTGCAGTTTTGGTCAGTCGCCGATAACGTCCGTTTTGGCGGTGCGTTAATGGCAGTGAAAACGGCGGAAAAGCTGGTGCAGGAGTATATGTACTAATGTCCGACAGTCAGACGCAAAAACTGGCGCTCGGCATTGAGTATGACGGCAGCCGCTATTACGGCTGGCAGCGTCAGCAAGAAGTGCGCAGCGTGCAGGAAAAGTTAGAACGTGCGCTGTCAAAAGTGGCCGATCATCCGGTCACTGTTTTCTGCGCCGGACGCACCGATGCTGGCGTGCACGGAACGGGTCAGGTCGTGCATTTTGAAACCACATCGCAACGTGCTGACAGCGCATGGACGTTGGGCGTTAACGCCAATTTACCTGCAGACATCGCGGTGCGTTGGGTAAAATCGGTGCCGGATGAGTTTCATGCGCGGTTTAGTGCAACCGCCCGTCGCTATCGCTATCTGATATACAACCAGCGCTTGCGTCCGGCCGTGCTGAGCCGCGGCGTGACACATTTTTATCATCCGCTGGATGCTGAAAAAATGCAGCGTGCGGGGCAATGTTTGCTAGGGGAGAATGACTTCACCTCATTCCGCGCGGTGCAGTGTCAGTCTCGTACGCCATGGCGCAACATGTTGCACCTTAACGTGACGCGTCAAGGGCCGTACGTCATCGTGGATATCAAGGCCAACGCCTTTGTGCATCATATGGTGCGTAACATTGTTGGCAGCCTGATGGAAATTGGCTGCGGCAATCAGCCAGAATCGTGGATGGCTACGCTGCTGGCAGCCAAAGATCGCACGCTGGCGGCGGCGACAGCCAAAGCTGAAGGGCTTTATCTGGTGGCGGTGGATTATCCATCCCACTTTGCGTTACCACAGCCGTCGATGGGACCGTTGTTCCTCACGGATTAACCAAAAATTTAGGACAGGAAGAGAGCGTTATGGAGTTTATCCATTTTGTGGTCGATTTTATTTTGCACATTGATGTGCATTTGGCTGAATTGGTAGCGCAGTACGGCATTTGGATTTACGCCATTCTGTTTCTGATTTTGTTCTGCGAAACCGGTTTAGTGGTGACGCCTTTTTTACCAGGCGACTCACTGCTGTTTGTGGCCGGTGCGCTGGCGGCATTGCCGGGTAACGATCTCAATGTGCATCTGATGGTGACACTGCTGGTGATTGCGGCAATTCTCGGCGATGCGGTTAACTACACCATAGGTCGACTGTTTGGCGAGCGGTTGTTTAGCAACCCGAATTCCAAAATTTTCCGTCGCAGCTATCTGGATAAAACCCACGCGTTCTATGCACGTCACGGCGGTAAAACCATTATTCTGGCGCGCTTTGTGCCTATCGTGCGTACTTTTGCGCCATTTGTCGCCGGGATGGGGCATATGTCATATCGCCACTTCGCGTTGTTTAACATCAGCGGCGCGTTGTTATGGGTATTACTCTTTTCCTATGCGGGTTACCTGTTTGGCGATCTGCCGGTGGTACAGGAAAACCTCAAACTCTTGATCGTCGGGATTATCGTGGTCTCAATTTTGCCGGGCGTGATTGAAGTCTGGCGTCATCGTCGCCAGGCGAAGCAGCAAAAACAGCCGTAAGCGGCAAGGTTGCTCAGGGGTAAGACCAGATTTTTATCCACAGTCTGAACGGGTTGTGGTTTAATGAGCGAAATTTCCCGTCTGCTGAAGCCGTTTTCAGCAGCATCAAGACGACTGGACCAGGTCAGTTTCAACAGAAAGGTCATCAATGAGCTGGATTGAACGCATTCTTAACAAAAGCAATATTACGCCTGCTAGCCGCGCCAGTATCCCGGAAGGGGTTTGGACCAAATGCGATAGCTGTGGACAGGTACTTTATCGTGCCGAACTGGAGCGTAATCTTGAGGTCTGCCCGAAGTGTGACCACCATATGCGCATGCGCGCACGCGAACGTCTCACCACTTTTCTCGATCAGGGAACGCTGGTGGAGTTGGGCAGCGAGCTGGAACCGAAGGATCTCCTGAAGTTCCGTGACTCGAAAAAGTATAAAGATCGTTTGGTAGCCGCACAAAAAGCCACCGACGAGAAAGACGCACTTATCGTAATGAAAGGCCAGTTACACAGCATGCCAGTGGTTGCGGCAGCATTTGAATTCACCTTCATGGGTGGCTCAATGGGGTCTGTGGTTGGCGCACGCTTTGTGCGTGCAGTTGAGCAGGCGCTGGAAGATAACTGTCCGCTGATCTGCTTCTCTGCCAGTGGCGGTGCGCGTATGCAAGAAGCGCTGATGTCGCTGATGCAAATGGCGAAAACCAGTGCAGCGCTGGCAAAAATGCAGGAGCGTGGTCTTCCGTACATCTCTGTGCTGACCGACCCAACCATGGGTGGGGTTTCTGCCAGCTTCGCGATGTTGGGCGATCTCAACATCGCGGAACCGAAAGCGCTGATCGGCTTTGCCGGCCCTCGCGTTATCGAGCAAACCGTACGTGAAAAACTGCCGCCGGGTTTCCAGCGCAGTGAGTTCCTGATTGAAAAGGGTGCGATTGATATGATCATTCGCCGCCCGGAAATGCGTTACAAACTGGCAAGCCTGCTGGCCAAAATGATGAATCTGCCGGCACCGCTGCTCGATGGCGACCAGTCTGCATCAACGACTGAGCCAGAAAGCAACGACGCCTGACAGGAGATAGAAAGGCGCGCCTGTCGCGCCTTTCACCAATGCACCGCATACCTCAGCGCTGATTCAGCCAGGTATAATTGAGCAAAACGGGACATATGGACAATCTTCACCTTCCTCAAGCCACGTCGCCTTTGGCCACGTGGCTTTATTATCTTGAGCACCTTCATTCTCAAGCTATCGACATGGGGCTGGATCGTATTCGCCAAGTGGCGCAACGTCTGGACCTGTTGAAACCTGCCTCTTTTATTTTCACTGTCGCCGGCACCAACGGCAAAGGCACTACGTGTCGCACTCTTGAAACACTGCTGATGGCGGCGGGTTATCGGGTGGGCGTCTATAGCTCGCCGCATCTGGTGCGTTATACCGAGCGCGTACGCGTGCAAGGACAAGAGCTGACTGAGGCGCTGCACACCGCCAGCTTTGCTGAAATTGAAGCCGGGCGTGGCGATATTTCGCTGACGTATTTCGAATACGGCACGTTATCGGCGCTGAAGCTGTTCCAACAAGCGCAGCTCGATGTGGTGATCCTCGAAGTGGGCCTTGGCGGTCGTCTGGATGCTACCAATATTGTTGATGCTGATGTTTCGGTCATCACCAGCATTGCCCTCGATCACCTTGACTGGCTGGGGCCGGATCGTGAAAGCATTGGCCGTGAAAAAGCAGGTGTGTTTCGCGCAGGCAAGCCCGCTATTGTTGGTGAGCCGGATATGCCGCTTAGCATCGCTGCGGTCGCCAATGAGAAGGGCGCACAGCTGATTCAGCGCGATCGTGACTGGTCTTATCGTCAACAGGCAGAAAGCTGGTCGCTGCGAGATGCGTGGGGCGAGCTGAATGATTTACCGCTGCCGCAAGTGCCGTTGCCGAATGCCGCCAGCGCTATCGTGGCGCTGCGTGCTTCCGGTTTAAACGTCAGCGAAGACCAAATTCGCGCTAATTTACCGCTGGCTATTTTGCCTGGTCGCTTTCAAACAGTAAGCGAATCGCCGCGCGTTATCCTGGATGTGGCGCACAATCCTCATGCGGCAGCTTACCTTGCATCTCGCCTTGCGACGTTAGCGAATAAAGGTGCGGTGCATGCGGTGGTTGGCATGCTGCATGATAAAGATATTGCCGGCACGCTGGCCGCTTTAGCGCCTCAGGTTAATCACTGGTATTGCGCGCCACTGGATGGCCCACGTGGTGCAACGGCCCAACAGCTGATGTCACATTTACCGCAGCAGGCGCAGGCCTTTGCTGACGTAGAGCACGCCTGGCAGCACGCACGCGAGCAGGCGAAGCCACAGGACATCGTACTGGTGTGTGGATCGTTCCACACCGTGGCACAGGTCATGGAATCGATGGAAACGGAGAAAGGGCGTGGCGAGTAAGTTTCAAAACCGTCTGGTCGGTACCATTATTCTGGTCGCGGTTGGCGTGATTGTGCTGCCGGGGCTGCTGGATGGACAGAAGAAGCATTATAAAGAAGAGTTTGCCGCGATCCCGTTGGTGCCTAAGGCAGACGATCAGCAGGACAGCGAAATGGTACCGCCGGTAACGCAGTCACTGCCTGCACAACCGCCAGAAGGCGCGGGTGCCGCCGTTGATAACAACGGTGGTAAATCCAATAGCGTGGCTGAGCATGGCAGTATCAAACCTGGCGATGACAGCCAGCCGAGTGTGGTGACACCACCACCGGTGCATCAGACTGCGCCGTCCCAGCCGGTCAGCCAACCTAAACCGAAGCCGATTGAGCCGCCAAAACCTAAACCTGTGGAACAGCCGAAGCCAAAACCTGTGGAGCAGCCAAAACCGAAACCGGTTGAGCAACCCAAGGCGGCAGAGCAGCCTAAAACCACGGAAAGCAGTGCGCCAACGGGTCAGGCTTATGTGGTGCAGCTCGGTGCGTTGAAAAATGCCAGCAAGGTAAACGAAATTGTCGCACAGCTGCGTTTGTCGGGTTATCGCGCCTTTACCGTTCCGTCTTCGCCGGTGCAGGGACAAATTACCCGTATCTATGTCGGCCCGGATGCGTCAAAAGCCAAGATGCAAGAGGCGGTTTCTGAGCTCAAAAGTATCTCCGGTTTAGGCGGTGTGGTTAAGCCATACAGTGCACACTAAAAAGGGTTATTGATGCTGCTTATAACAACAATAGGCAGCATCTTTTTAGTGATAGCATTTACGGTTAAAGAGTGGAAATCAGGTGAAATGATTTGATTTTCAACGGGTTAATAAATTGTAAGTCCATTGGGCGAGTGAAGATTTTTTCATCGCCTTTTTTATGGAAACAGAACTGGAAAACCGCTACGCAAACGTTTTCTTTTTCTGTTAGAATGCGCCCCGAACTGGATGCAGGGGCGCAATTGCGCTGGAAGTATTCATGATCTGGATTGATTACGTCATTATTGCGGTAGTTGGTTTTTCGGCTCTGGTCAGCCTGGTTCGCGGGTTTGTCCGGGAGGCCTTATCTCTCGTTACCTGGGGATGTGCGTTTTTTGTCGCCAGTCATTATTACGCCTTTCTTGCAGTCTGGTTTACAGGTTTTGACGACGAACTGGTTCGTAACGGTATCGCCATCGGTGTGCTGTTCGTTGCTACCCTAATAGTGGGCGCGATCGTGAACTACGTTATCGGCACGCTGGTAGAAAAAACCGGCTTGTCGGGAACCGACCGAGTATTGGGCGTCTGTTTCGGGGCGTTGCGTGGTGTGCTGATCGTAGCCGCTATGCTTTTCTTTCTCGATACATTCACGGGGTTTTCAAAAAGCCCCGACTGGCAACAGTCTCAACTCGTTCCCCAGTTCAGTTATATAATCAGGTGGTTTTTTGATTACCTGAAAAGCACGTCGAGTTTTTTACCCCGGTGACGCCATCGGGAGTGCGGCTTAATGAGGAAATGACAACATGTGCGGTATTGTCGGTATCACCGGTTTCATGCCGGTAAACCAGTCGATCTATGACGCGTTAACGGTGCTCCAGCACCGCGGGCAGGATGCCGCAGGCATTTGTACTATCGATGCGCTGAATTGCTTCCGCCTGCGTAAGGCAAACGGTCTGGTCAGCGACGTTTTCGAAGCACGCCACATGCAGCGTTTGCAGGGCAATATGGGCATCGGTCACGCACGTTACCCAACGGCGGGCAGCTCCAGTGCCTCTGAAGCACAGCCATTCTACGTAAACTCGCCGTACGGCATTACTCTGGCACATAACGGTAACTTGACCAACGCGCATGAACTGCGCGCACGCCTGTTTGAAAAGGGCCGTCGTCACGTTAACACCACCTCAGATTCTGAAATTCTGCTGAACATTTTTGCGGCAGAACTGGATCGCTTCCCGCATGATCCGCTGGAAGCTGACAATATTTTTGCCGCTGTGGCTGCGGTGCACCAGCAGGTGCGCGGCGCCTATGCTGTGGTTTCGATGATTATCGGTCACGGCATGGTTGCCTTCCGCGATCCAAACGGCATTCGCCCGCTGGTATTGGGCAAACGCGTTATCGCAGATGGCCGCACCGAATACATGGTCGCTTCTGAAAGCGTCGCGCTTGATACGCTAGGCTTTGAATTTATCCGTGACGTTGCGCCGGGTGAAGCCGTCTACGTTACTGAGCAAGGGCAGCTTTCAACGCGTCAATGCGCTGAAAACCCAAAGAGCAATCCATGCTTGTTTGAGTATGTTTACTTCGCTCGCCCAGACTCTTTCCTCGACAAAATTTCTGTCTACAGCGCACGTGTTCGCATGGGCACCAAGCTGGGCGAAAAGATTGCACGTGAATGGGAAGATCTGGATATCGATGTGGTGATTCCGATCCCGGAAACGTCAACCGATATCGCGCTGGAAATTGCGCGTATTCTGGATAAACCGTATCGCCAGGGTTTTGTGAAAAACCGCTACGTTGGCCGTACCTTTATTATGCCAGGCCAGCAGTTACGTCGCAGCGCGGTTCGCCGCAAGCTGAACGCTAACCGCGCCGAGTTCCGTGATAAGAACGTCTTGTTGGTGGATGATTCCATTGTGCGTGGCACCACCTCAGAACAGATCATTGAGATGGCGCGTGAAGCGGGTGCAAAACGTGTTTATCTGGCTTCCGCCGCCCCGGAAATCCGTTTCCCGAACGTGTACGGCATTGATATGCCGAGCGCAACTGAGTTGATTGCTCACGGCCGTGAAGTGGATGAAATCTGCCAGTTGATCAAAGCGGATGCGCTGATTTTCCAGGATCTTGATGATTTGATCGAAGCGGTACGTGAAGAGAACCCAGACATCACGCAGTTTGAATGCTCGGTGTTCAACGGCATCTACGTGACGAAAGATGTTGATCAACAGTATCTGGAATATCTCCAGTCGCTGCGTAATGACGATGCAAAAGCAATTGCACGTCAAAACGAAGTGGAGAATCTGGAACTGCATAACGAAGGGTAATCTCTGGCGTTGATGCAAAAAGAGAAGGCGAGAGAAATCTCGCCTTTTTTATTTATTCCTTAAGCCGCGTTATGATGGCGCACTCAAAAATAGCAAGGCTGAACTATGAAACGACTCATCATTGGCATCTCGGGTGCAAGCGGCGTGATTTATGGCGTGCGCATGTTGCAGGTTTTGCAGCAGGTCGCTGAGGTGGAAACGCATTTAGTGATGAGCAATGCGGCGCGCCAAACGCTGGGTTTGGAAACCGATTACAACGTACGCGAAGTACAAGCGCTGGCTAATGTGGTGCATGACGTGCGCGATATTGCGGCAAACATCTCTTCAGGATCGTTTAAAACGCTTGGCATGGTCATTCTGCCATGCTCAATGAAAACCTTATCTGGCATTGTTCACAGCTACAGCGACTCCTTGCTAACGCGCGCTGCCGATGTCGTACTCAAAGAGCAGCGCAAGCTGGTGTTATGCGTACGCGAAACGCCGCTGCATGTCGGTCATTTACGCATGATGACCACCGCTGCTGAGCTCGGTGCGATCATCATGCCGCCGGTTCCCGCTTTTTATCATCGCCCCGTTACGATTGATCAGCTCGTAGATCAAACAGTTAACCGTGTTATTGACCAGTTTGACATCGAATTACCGCAAGATCTCTTCACGCGCTGGCAAGGTGCATAGCATTAATTAATTGCACCTTTATGGTGCGTAAGCGCGCCGAAGATCACTGTTCGTGCATTTGATGCACCAAAAGTTAACACCGTCTCTTTTTCTGGATGACATCACTGATATATTCCTCCTACACGCCTAGCGATTTCGCCTATGTAGCGTAACGTTTAGTGCGCGGATAACTTGCAGAACTGGCATGAAACATGCAGATTAATTTGCGCAAACACATCACGTAGCACATAACAAAAAGCACTTCACTTGAGGGTAATCTATGAAAAAGCGTGTTCTGGCTCTTTCTCTGATGCTGGGCTTGACCAGCGCCGCCAGCGTGTTCGCCGCGGTGCCGGGTTCAATCCGTATTGGAACTGATCCAACTTACCCGCCGTTTGAGTCGAAAAACGCGCAAGGACAGTTAGTCGGCTTTGATATCGATCTCGCCAACGAAATCTGTAAACGTATCAACACCAAGTGCACCTACGTTGAAAGCGATTTTGATGCGCTGATCCCATCGCTGAAAGCGAAAAAAATTGATGCCATTATCTCTTCACTTTCCATCACAGCTAAACGTCAGGAAGAAATCGCCTTTTCTGAAAAGTTGTATGCCGCTAACGCGCGTTTAGTCGCGCCGAAAGGGTCAACTATTCAGCCGACCATTGATTCGCTGAAAGGCAAAAACATTGGTCTGCTGCAAGGCACCACGCAGGAAACCTACGCCAATGAAAACTGGCGTGCGAAAGGCGTTACCGTAACGCCTTATGCTAATCAGGATCTGGTTTATCAGGATCTGAATGCAGGCCGCATCGATGCCGCTTTCCAGGACGAAGTGCAGGCGAGCGAAGGTTTCCTGAAACAACCGGTTGGTAAGAATTACACCTTTGCGGGTCCAGCAGTGAAAGATGACAAAATCTTTGGTGTAGGCACCGGTATGGGCTTGCGCAAAGATGATGCCGAGCTGAAAACCGCCATCGACAAAGCTGTCGATGAGATGCGCAAAGATGGGACTTACGACAAAATTGCTAAAAAGTACTTTGATTTCAATGTATACGGTGACTGAGTAAAACCTGTCTACTTTATCCCTGGTTCTTTGTGACACCGACGAGCTGGCTGTGCTCCATCCTCTCATGATCCACGAGGCTAAGCGCACCAACCGTCTGTGATACTGATTACCGGGATAAAGCTGCCCGCTGTGAATGGCGGGCAGCTATCCGTTTTCACCCCATGACAGGATCATTTTCATGCTGTATGGCTATTCTGACGTAATTCTTAGAGGCACCTTAGTCACGCTGGAGCTGGCGCTTAGTTCAGTGGTGCTCGCGGTTGTCCTTGGACTGCTAGGCGCAGGCGCTAAAGTCTCTCGCAATCGTCCATTAGCGATGATCGCTAATGGCTACACGACCTTGATTCGTGGTGTTCCAGACCTCGTTTTAATGCTGCTGATCTTCTACGGTTTGCAGATCGCTCTTAACCAACTCACCGATGCACTCGGACTAAGCCAGTTTGATATCGATCCGATGGTGGCCGGTATTATTACGCTCGGCTTTATCTACGGCGCTTACTTTACCGAAACCTTCCGTGGCGCATTTTTAGCGGTGCCAAAAGGGCAAATAGAAGCGGCAACGGCATTCGGTTTTACCGGTTCGCAGGTTTTCCGCCGTATTTTATTCCCGGCGATGATGCGTTATGCGCTGCCTGGCATTGGCAATAACTGGCAGGTGATTTTGAAAGCGACGGCGCTGGTGTCGCTGCTCGGACTGGAAGACGTGGTTAAGGCTACGCAGCTGGCGGGCAAAAGCACATGGCAACCGTTCTATTTTGCGATTGTCGCTGGGGTGATTTATTTAGTGTTTACCACACTGTCGAATGGTGTGTTGTGGTGGCTGAATCGCCGCTACACGGTGGGTGTTAAAAGGGCAGAGTTATGATTGATATTATTCAGGAATACTGGAAAGCGCTGCTCTGGACTGATGGTTATCGTTTCACCGGCGTGGCGATCACGCTGTGGCTGTTGATCCTTTCGGTCGTGATTGGCGGTTGCCTGGCCGTGTTGTTAGCCATTGCGCGCGTCTCGCCAAACCGTTGGGTAAGTACGCCGGTATGGCTGTTCACGTATATCTTCCGCGGCACACCGCTTTATGTGCAGCTGCTAGTATTTTATTCCGGCATGTATACGCTGGAGATTGTGAAAGGAACTGAGCTGCTAAACGCTTTTTTTCGTAGCGGTCTGAACTGTACGTTACTGGCTTTCACGCTGAATACCTGCGCTTACACCACTGAAATTTTTGCCGGGGCTATTCGTTCCGTGCCGCATGGTGAAATTGAGGCCGCGCGTGCTTACGGCTTTTCAAATTTCAAATTGTATCGCTGCATCATTCTGCCTTCTGCGCTGCGCACCGCTTTACCGGCCTACAGCAATGAAGTGATTTTGATGCTGCACTCCACGGCGCTGGCGTTTACCGCCACGGTTCCCGATTTGTTGAAAGTGGCGCGTGATATCAACTCCGCCACCTATCAACCCTTTACCGCATTTGGTATTGCCGCCGTGCTTTATCTGATTATCTCTTACGTGTTGATCAGCTTGTTCCGCCTCGCGGAGCGTCGCTGGCTGGCGCACGTGAAACCCTCTTCATCGCATTGAGTAAGACATATGGCTGAAAATAAATTAAGCGTCACCGAATTGCACAAACGTTACGGTGAACATGAAGTGCTGAAAGGGGTCTCATTGCAGGCCGATGCTGGCGACGTGATCAGCATCATTGGGTCATCCGGTTCAGGGAAAAGTACCTTTTTACGCTGCATCAACTTCCTCGAAAAGCCGAGTGAAGGCACCATTGTGGTTAACAATGAGCAGATCGCGCTGGTGCGCGACACCGATGGACAGCTAAAAGTCTCTAACAAAGAGCAGCTGCGTTCCCTGCGTACTCGCCTGACCATGGTGTTCCAGCACTTCAATCTCTGGAGCCACATGACAGTGCTGGAAAACGTGATGGAAGCGCCGATCCAGGTGTTGGGCCTGAGCAAAGCAGAGGCGCGCGAACGCGCCATTAAATATCTCGATAAAGTCGGCATTGATGCGCGAGCCTGCGCTAAATATCCGGTACACCTTTCTGGTGGACAGCAGCAACGTGTTTCGATTGCGCGCGCGTTGGCGATGGAGCCGGAAGTACTGCTGTTTGATGAACCTACCTCGGCACTCGATCCCGAATTAGTCGGTGAAGTGCTACGTATCATGCAAAAGCTGGCTGAAGAGGGCAAAACCATGGTGGTGGTGACGCATGAAATGGAATTTGCCCGTCACGTTTCCAGCCACGTTATCTTTCTGCATCAGGGCAAGATCGAAGAGCAAGGGCCGCCAGCCGAACTGTTTGGCAACCCAAAAAGCACACGCTTGCAGCAATTCCTCAAAGGTTCACTGAAATAAACGTTTTCCCGCGTCTTCGGGCGCGGAATCGTTACCTGGCAATGTATGCCGGACACAACTTTTGGATGGCGCTAATTTCAGCGGTTATGTTACCGTTTTTCGACATCGTTGGTGCGGTGTAGGCTTACACCAGGCTATGAGTGTTTGCTGGCTTATTGACGTTTATTCACCACGTACCGCAGCCGAATCACGGTAAATTGCGCGAGTCAGTAAATTCACCGCTGGCATTGCAGTAAAAATAACGGGAGCGTCAGGCTCCCGATGAGTTACGTTTTTACGACATCCTGCAGGGCTTCTTGCAGATCATACCAGCGGAAGCCGAAGCCCGACGACTCCAGCCTTTTCGGCAAAACATGTTGTCCACCTAATACCAATACCGATGATTCACCCATCATCAACTTGATGGCGCTGGCTGGCGTACGCATAAAAGCGGGGCGATGCATAACATGGCCAAGCGTGGCAGCAAACTGTTCATTCCGAACCGCGTAAGGAGCAACCATGTTAAACGGGCCGCTCAACGCCTCATTATCTAACAGCCAGAGAATGCCATTCACCATGTCGTCGATATGGATCCACGGCATATATTGTTTTCCGCTGCCGATAGGGCCGCCAATACCCAGTTTGAACGGCAACTTCATTTTACTTAATGCGCCACCTTCCTTGGCTAAAACGACGCCGGTTCGTAGCAGGCAAACACGGGTGCGATCGCTTTGTGCGCTAAGCGCCAACTGTTCCCAGCGGGCGCATAAAGTGTGCTGGAACTCTTCGTGGCCCGGATCCTCTTCCGTTAATACCAACTCACCGGTGTTACCGTAAAAACCGGTGGCTGAACCTGAAATCAATACCTTTGGTGGCGTGGTGCTGGCATTAATCAGTGAGGTAATTCGCTCGGTGATTTGCCAACGGCTTTCACACAATTGCTGTTTATGAATTTCTGTCCAGCGCTTATCGGCAATCGGTTCGCCAGCGAGATTGATCACGGCATCGACGCCATCAAGGTTTTGCTGTTGCGCCAATCCAGACCAAAACGCGACGTTATCCCCCAACTTTTCGCGTGCGCTGACGACGTCACGCGTGACAACGCTGATGTGATGACCCAGCAGTTGTAAACGAGGAATGAGGTGGCGACCAATCAATCCAGTACCACCCGTAATGAGAATATGCATGTTGCGACTCCTTATACTTTTTGTTTTCCGCTGTAATCAGCATAGAAGAGTGCGAGAGGAGTAGCGTGAGCCGCTTCGAGGTTTCATGCGGAACAGGCAAACATCGGACCAGCCGGGCGTTGCCTTTGTAAATAAAAATCGGTAAACATGATGCAACCCTGATAGCTATTTGAGGTAGCAGATGAATTACCCGTCCATCACCCTGTGGTCTGATTCATCGTTTTTTAGTCCTTACGCCATGTCGGTTTACGTTGCATTAACGGAAAAAGGCGTTCCCTTCAGCCTTAAGCGTGTCGATTTGTCTCAAGACCAACAATACTCAGCCGATTACCGTGCGCTGTCATTAACCTGTCGCGTGCCTGCATTACAAATCGATGATCTGGTGCTGAGCGAATCCTCCGCTATCAGCGAGTACCTTGAAGAGCGATTTCCTGCGCCCGAATTTGAACGTCTTTACCCAAAAAATCGTGAAAATCGTGCGCGAGCACGCGAAGTTCAGGCGTGGCTGCGCAGTGATTTTATGCCGATCCGTCAGGAGCGTCCCACTGAAGTGTTATTTGCTGGCGAACGCTTTGCGCCGTTGACGCCCGCAGCGCAACAGGCGGCTGAAAAACTGATTGCTGCTGGCGAACGCTTGTTACCGGAAGGGCAACAGAACATGTTTGGCGAATGGTCTATTGCAGATACCGATTTAGCGGTGATGTTGAACAGACTGGCGCTGCATGGCGATAACCTGCCGATAAAACTACAGCATTACGCTGAATTTCAGTGGCAACGCGCCTCTGTACAGTTGTGGTTGGCTGAAAGCGGCAAAAAACGGTAAAGATCGAGGCTTGCTCAAGCTAACGGAAGTGATTACCTTACGCCACACTATTATAAAGACGTGGCAATAACAGTGCGTGCAACAGGGCATGCCAAACAGGAAAGGGTTACGGATGGTGGATCAAAAGGGTGGCGACATTGAGTGGGTCGATATCGTTAGCGAAGAGAATGAGGTCGTAGCACAGGCAACGCGTGCGCAAATGCGTGCACAGTGCCTGCGCCACCGCGCCACCTACATCGTGGTACACGATGGCATGGGTAAGATTCTGGTACAGCGCCGTACCGAGACAAAAGATTTTATGCCTGGCATGCTGGATGCTACGGCAGGCGGCGTGGTGCAGAGCGGTGAAGACCTGTTGGAATCCGCACGCCGTGAAGCGGAAGAGGAGTTAGGTATTGCTGATGTCCCATTCGCGGAGCATGGCAAATTCTACTTCGAAGATCAGCACTGTCGCGTGTGGGGCGGGTTGTTCAGTTGCGTTTCTCACGGCCCTTTTGCCATGCAAGAAGCCGAAGTTGATGAGATTTACTGGATGACGCCTGATGAAATCACTGCGCGTTGTGACGAATTTACCGATGATTCGTTGAAGGCGCTTTCATTGTGGATGAGCCGCAACGGCGAAAAATAATTCGCTTACTCTTCTCGCAGTGAAAGGCATTTTCGCCAGTACGATATAAACCCAACTGCGTCCGCCGCTGTTCTGCGGTGGACGCTTCTTTCTCCTTAATCTCTCTCATCAAATGCGTGGCTCAGTATTAGTATTCATGCAGAATATTTTTAAGCAGCGTGAGGGCGGCGCGGAACTGAGTATCGGGAATGGTAAGCGGATAAAGAAAGCGGATCACGTTGCCGTGAACGCCGCACGTCAGCAACAATAAACCCTGCGACAATGCCTGTTGCTGGATTGCTCTTGCCGTCTCAGCACAGGGTTTCCCGTTGTCATTGTGGAATTCAGCTGCAATCATTGAGCCGCGTCCTCGTACCTCAACCAGCGCTTTACAGCCTGCACTATGCAACGTTTCAATCAGTTCACTGCCGAGTTGATTGGCCCGCTCGCACAAATTCTCTTCAGCAATGACATCCAGCACTGCCAGCGCAGCCGCGATTGCGGGTGGGCTACCGGCATAAGTCCCGCCCAAACCGCCCGGTGAGGGTGCGTCCATGACTTCAGCACGACCCGATACTGCAGAGAGCGGCATACCGCCGGCCAGACTCTTCGCCATCGTGATCAAATCGGGTTTTACGTCAGGGTAATATTCACTGGCGAACAGTTTACCGGTACGGGCGAAGCCACATTGGATTTCATCGGCAATTAACAGGATGTTGTGCTCATCGCATAGCTGACGCAACGCCGTAACAAAATCAGCGGGGGCAACATTGAAGCCGCCTTCGCCCTGAATCGGTTCATAAATAATGGCGGCGACGTGTTGCGGGCTGATATCGCAACGGAAAATAGCGTGCAAGCTTTCCAGTGCGTCTTCAACGCTGCAATCGTAAAGCGCGTTCGGATAGCGGGCATGAAATACAGAACCCGCGAAGGGACCAAAACCGGTTTTATAAGGTGTCACTTTGCCTGTCAGCGACATTGTCATGTAAGTGCGACCATGAAATGCGCCGGTGAAAGCGATAATGCCCGGCCGGCCGGTTGCTGCACGAGCAATCTTCACGGCGTTTTCAACCGCTTCAGCGCCGGTAGAAAAGAAGGTGGTTTTCGCCGGACCGGCAATCGGCACGCGCTGATTCAGTTGCTCTGCCAGCTTAATGTAGTTTTCGTAAGGCACGATCTGAAAAGCGGTATGGGTGAAGCAATCGAGCTGCTCTTTTACTGCGGCGATCACTTTTGGATGGCGATGCCCGGTGTTTAGAACTGCGATACCGGCACTGAAATCGGTATATTCTCGGCCTTGATGATCCCACAGCGTGGCATTTTCGGCCTTCACTGCATAGAAATCACACATGACGCCGACGCCGCGCGGTGTGGCTTTGAGACGACGTGCGTGCACTTCACTGTTGCTCATAAGTTGACCTCGTTGTGGTTGCAAAGCTTACTGGGCGATCTGCTGGCGCCAGGGTAAAAGAAGCCCTTGCCAACGGCACGCTGAACAAATTCTATATCGCCTACGGCAGATATACAGCCGCCTGCCTTGCTGATGCAAATCGTCAGCGACTCACGCGGTTCTGAATGAATAGCACATCACAGAAATGGGCTGCATTTGTTTTCTGGTATGCCGAAAAGGGGTGAGTAATGTTGCTTAAAGCGCGGAGCGGGAACGGTGTGAAATTCTGAAGTGCAAAGTGGGATGGGGATGATGTCTGCGTAAATTAATTATGCAGGGTGGAAGCGTTGGCGATCGTGGTTGAATGGCGTATCACTTACTTGCGTCATCTAAATAAAAAGAGCATGCATTGCTGCATGCTCTCATCACATTTTTAGCCTTCAGCTTGCTGAGACTGAATTGCGGTTAACGCGATGGTGTAGACAATATCATCCACCAGTGCGCCACGAGAAAGGTCGTTGACCGGCTTGCGCATACCTTGCAGCATTGGCCCGATGGAAATCAGGTCGGCTGAACGCTGTACCGCTTTGTAAGTGGTATTACCCGTGTTGAGATCCGGGAAGATAAACACGGTGGCGCGACCCGCAACCGCTGAGTTTGGTGCTTTAGATTTCGCCACATCTTCCATAATAGCCGCGTCATATTGCAGCGGGCCATCAATCACCAGATCAGGACGTTTTTCCTGCGCAATGCGCGTGGCTTCGCGTACTTTTTCTACATCGCTACCGGCACCAGAATTGCCGGTTGAGTAAGAGATCATCGCTACACGCGGATCGATACCAAAGGCTTTTGCTGAATCAGCTGATTGAATTGCAATCTCTGCCAGCTGTTCAGACGTTGGGTCTGGGTTGATGGCGCAGTCGCCATAAACCAGAACCTGCTCTGGCAGCAGCATGAAGAACACCGATGAAACCAGGGAGCTGTTTGGCGCAGTTTTAATCAGCTGCAGCGGTGGACGAATGGTGTTGGCAGTGGTGTGAACCGCGCCAGAAACTAAGCCGTCGACTTCGCCGCTTTCCAACATCATGGTGCCCAGCACCACGTTATCTTCTAACTGCTCCTGTGCAACAACTTCGGTCATGCCTTTGCTCTTACGCAGTTCCACCAAGCGCGGTACGTAGTTTTCACGTACCACTTCTGGATCGACAATGACAATGCCACTGCCTAATTCAACGCCTTGTGCAGCAGCAACACGCTGGATCTCGTCTGGATTTCCCAATAATACACAGGTTGCGATACCGCGTTCGGCACAAATCGAAGCAGCTTTAACGGTGCGCGGCTCATCGCCTTCTGGCAATACGATGCGTTTACCGGCTTTACGCGCCAGTTCGGTCAGTTGATAACGGAAGGCTGGCGGTGACAGGCGGCGGCTGCGCTCAGAAGTCGCCGTCAGTGACTCAATCCAGTCGGCATTAATGAAGTTGGCAACGTATTCCTGCACTTTTTCGATGCGTTGAGTATCGTCAGCGGGCACTTCCAGATTGAAGCTTTGCAAGCTAAGTGAGGTTTGCCAGGTGTTAGTTTTCACCATGAACATTGGCAATCCCGTCTGGAAAGCACGTTCGCACAATTTAGCGATACGCGGGTCAATTTCATAGTTACCTGTCAGCAGAATGGCACCAATTTCGACGCCATTCATAGCGGCCAGACAGGCAGCAACCAGCACGTCTGGGCGATCGGCTGAGGTCACCAGCAGTGAACCTGGGCGGAAATGTTCCAGCATGTGCGGCAGGCTTCGTGCACAGAACGTCACCGACTTAACGCGGCGAGTCTGGATGTCACCTTCGTTGATAACGCGCGCATTCAGATGGCGGCACATATCGATAGCGCGTGTCGCAATGAGCTCGAAGCTCCATGGTACGCAACCCAGCACCGGCAGCGGGCTGTCGGAAAACAGCTGCTTAGGATCAATATTCGCGATGCTGGCTTTAGAGGAGTCATCAAAAATTTCGGACAGATCAGGACGAGTGCGGCCTTGCTCATCAACCGGTGCGTTGAGTTTATTAATAATAACGCCGGTGATGTTTTTGTTCTTTTTGCCGCCAAAGCTGCTTTGGGTTAACTCAATACGCTCTTTTAACTGTTCGGTTGAGTCGTTACCCAAAGCCATAACAAAGACGATTTCTGCATTTAGCGTTTTAGCGATTTCATAGTTGAGCGCGGTAGCAAACTGATGTTTACGCGTCGGCACTAAACCTTCAACCAGCACCACCTCCGCATCCTGCGAATTAGCATGGTAGCGGGCGATGATCTCTTCCATCAACACATCTTGCTGGTTAGAACCGAGCAGCGATTCCACGCGCGACATCTGTAAAGGTTCAGCCGCTGGGATAGAGGAATTTTTGCGAATGATAGTGGTGGTTTGATCGGGTGTATCACCGCCGGTACGCGGCTGAGCAATAGGTTTGAAGACGCTGAGGCGAACGCCTTTGCGCTCCATCGCACGAATAACGCCAAGGCTGACGCTGGTCAGGCCGACACTGGTGCCGGTCGGAATGAGCATAATTGTACGTGACACGATTGAACCTCTCAGGTATTGCAGGGTGTCAAAAACAACTCCGCCAGCATGAGCTGACGGAGAAAAGCGTTAAGCGGTCAGACGCGCAGCGTCTTGGGCAATGACCAACTCTTCGTTGGTCGGAATCACCAGCGCGGGACGCGTACCTTCTTTATTAATGTAACCTGACTTACCAAACCGTGCCGCCAGGTTGCGTTCGTGATCAACCTCAAAACCGAGCAGACCCAGTTTTTTCAATGCCAGTTCACGCACCATGGCGGCGTTTTCACCAATTCCACCGGTGAATACCACTGCGTCCAAACGGCCTTCCATCAAGGCGGTGTAGCTGCCGATATATTTGGCAAGACGATGACAGAAAACGTCCATCGCACGCTTAGCATCTTCTTTGGTTTCGTAATTATCTTCAACATAACGGCAATCGCTGGTGACTTCGGTCAGGCCCAGCAGGCCAGATTCTTTGGTCAGCAATTTATTGATGGCATCTACGCTCATGCCCAGCGTGTCATGCAGGAAGAAGATGATAGCGGGATCGATGTCGCCGCTACGTGTTCCCATGACCAGACCTTCAAGCGGGGTCAAACCCATTGAGGTATCAACGCACACGCCATTGCGGATAGCTGACACAGAACCGCCGTTACCCAAATGGCAGGTGATAACGTTGAGTTCTTCCAGCGGTTTATTAAGCATTTTTGCTGCTTCATGGCTGACATAGAAGTGGCTAGTGCCGTGCGCACCATAGCGACGGACGCCATGTTCTTTATAAAGTTTGTAGGGAAGAGCATAAAGATATGACTCTTCCGGCATTGTCTGATGGAAAGCTGTATCAAATACCGCGACATTCTTATCGGACAGGTGCGGGAAGTTTTTCATCGCTTCATCAATACCGATAAGGTGCGCAGGGTTATGCAATGGAGCGAAAGAAGAAGCATCTTTGATGCCCTGAACCACATCTTCAGTAATAATGACGGATTGGGTCAGTTTCTCGCCGCCGTGAACTATGCGATGACCAATTGCAGCGATTTGTGCCGAAAGCTCTGGTTTTTGTGCCAGAATGGTTTTAACAATGTAATTGAGTGCTTCACTATGCGCCGCGCCAGCACCTAATGGTGCTTCCTGTTTTTGACCATCCAGTTTCCATTTAATACGTGCCTCAGGTAAATGGAAGCATTCTGCAAGGCCAGAAAGGAACTCGTCACCGCTGGCAGGATTTAGGATGGCAAACTTCAGAGAAGAACTGCCGCAGTTCAGGACCAGTACTAGCTTACTCGACATGGAAGTACCTATTTGTTAAAAGTGGCTAAAAAAAACGCAGTCAGACTATCAGCGTAGCCCATGAAAGCTGGTAGATTAATGATAAACATCATGCGCTAGTCAAACGATGACTTTACGCAAAAAATTTTCGGTAATTTTACGCAAAAATTTGAAGTCTATTTATCGAAACAGGACTCAGGCCATTTCCCGGTGGTGCTAGCCGCTTCCAAAACCGTATCGAAACGGCGTCAGAATAGCTGGAGTCCTGTTTAAAGACAAAAACATTTGAAGGATGTTACGTAAAGTTGTGTGGTTATAACTATCTTTTAAAGTTTGCAGTAATAGTTGAGGTCCGCTATGGCGAATGAATCTGGCAGTACCAGCTGGTTCCGTATTTTTCAACGCGGCCAGCACTATATGAAGACCTGGCCAAGTGACAAACGCCTTGCGCCAATATTTCCTGAAAATCGCGTGTCGACGGCAACCCGCTTCGCCATTCGTTTTATGCCGCCCCTTGCGGTGTTCACCTTGACCTGGCAAATTGCGTTAGGCGGCCAGCTTGGGCCCGCTGTTGCAACCGCGCTGTTTGCCTGCACGCTACCCATGCAAGGCTTGTGGTGGCTTGGTAAGCGCTCTGTTACACCTTTGCCGCCCACGCTACTGAACTGGTTTCATGAAGTTCGCGCCAGGCTGGAGGAGGCGGGGCAGGCAATTGCGCCGGTCGAGGGCAAGCCAACGTATCAGGCATTAGCTGATGTTTTAAAACGCGCCTTTAAACAGCTGGATCGCACCTTTCTCGACGATCTTTGATTGGACATGGGTTCTTCGCAGGTAAGAATTCGCCTGGAACCCGCGTCTAAATCAAAGAAAAGTGATGCGGTCATACCTGTATTGCTAACCCTGTGTAATCATTTCTCTATCGTATAAAACTTAAGCGCCTTTTAGGCCTCGGAGTAAATGATGGAAATGACCCATGCACAGCGATTAATCCTGACCAATCAATATAAAATTATGGCGATGCTGGAACCTGAAAACGCCGAACGCTTCCGTCGCTATCAAACTATCATCGAACGAGGTTACGGCTTACAGATGCGTGAGCTGGATAAAGAATTCGGTGAGCTCACTGAAGAAACCTGCCGCACCCTCATTGATATCATGGAGTTGCACCACGCGCTGCATGTTTCCTGGTCAAACCTCAAGGAAAAAGAGCAGCTTGAAGAGCGTCGCCTGGCCTTTCTCGGCTTTGATGCAGCCACCGAAGCACGTTATCTCGGTTATGTCCGTTTTATGGTCAATACCGAAGGGCGATACACCCAGTTTGATTCAGGCACGCACGGCTTCAATGCACAAACGCCAATGTGGGAAAAGTATCAACGCATGCTAGCTTTGTGGCAGACTTGTCCTCGTCAATACCATTTGAGCGCGAATGAAATTGCGCAAGTAATCAATGCCTGATGAGGAGTGACGTGTGACGTACAGCGGTTTTTTGTTTGATTTAGATGGCACTTTAGTGGACTCGTTGCCTGCAGTAGAGCGCGCGTGGAGCAACTGGGCAGCGCGGCAGGGTATCGCGGCAGACGACGTTCTGGCGTTCATTCATGGCAAACAGGCAATTACGTCGTTACGTCATTTTATGGCTGGTCAGTCTGAGGAGGCTATTCAGGCTGAGTTTTTGGCGTTAGAACAAACCGAAGCGAAAGACACGGATGGCGTACAGGCATTACCTGGCGCTAAGGCGCTACTGTCTACGCTGAATGAATTGCAAATTCCTTGGGCAATTGTGACGTCAGGTTCCGTTCCGGTCGCCCACGCACGCCATAAAGCGGCTGGTTTACCGCAGCCTGCCGTTTTCATCACCGCTGAACAAGTCGTGAAAGGCAAGCCAGAGCCCGATCCTTACCTTTTAGGTGCAAAGAAATTAGGCTTATCGCCTGATGTATGCGTCGTCGTTGAAGATGCACCAGCCGGCGTTTTATCAGGACTTAATGCGGGATGCGCCGTGATTGCAGCTAATGCACCAGCGGATACGCCACGTCTTAATGAAGTGATAATTCAGCTGACATCACTGGAATCATTAGTCGTGACGAAATTGGCTGACGGTCAATTTACATTGAGTACACAGAACTAAGGGGCGGCTAAGGGCGCCTTTATTACAGCGGCGTGTCCTGTGAAATTTCATCCAGCGACAGGCTGAAGCTAGGAATGAACACCTCTACAAAATAATCCATTTCTGGCGAACGGCGCTGCGCTAACGTTTTTTCCAGCCGTGCTTTCGCCAGTAAAAACTCATTGTTACCTGCAGATAACTCCTCCAGGCATTTTACATAGGCGCAAAGTGCGTCCGCCTGCTTTACTACCGCTTGTTCTTCAACGCCATGCAGATGTTCATCAATCAGCGGGCGGTAAATGTCCTGGAACTCTGCCGGCAGCATTTCAATCAGTTTTTGCTGTGCAATTTTCTCAATTTTTTTATATTCATGGGCAATCTGCGCATTGTAATACTTTACTGGCGTGGGCAAGTCGCCAGTTAATACTTCACTCGCATCGTGATAAAGCGCCAGCATTGCAATGCGATCTGCGTTGAGATTGCCATTAAATTTTTTATTTTTAATGACAGCCAAAGCATGCGCCACCATGGCTACCTGCAAGCTATGCTCGGAGACATTTTCCGTGCGCACATTGCGCATTAACGGCCAGCGATTGATGAGTTTGAGTCGGGAAAGATGAGCGAAAAAATGGCTTTGAGTCATGGATGATCCTGTTTGCAGGCAGGGGAAAGACCAGCTTTCCCCGAAATACAAACAGTATACGCGGGCGTGATTACTGACGGTAGCCTTGCAGGAATCGGCCAAATTTATTGATCGCCATCTCTAGATCGTCAACGCGTGGCAGCGTCACGATACGAAGATGATCCGGCCAAGGCCAGTTAAAGGCGGAGCCTTGTACTAACAACACCTTTTCTTGCAGTAAAAAATCCAAAACCATTTTTTGGTCGTCAAAAATATTGAATTTTTTTGCATCAATACGCGGGAACATGTAAAGCGCACCTTGCGGCTTCACACAGCTGACGCCGGGAATATCATTAATGAGTTCCCAGGCACGCTGGCGCTGCTCATATAAACGTCCGCCCGGCACAATAAACTCGCTGATGCTTTGATAACCGCCTAATGCAGTCTGAATGGCATGTTGTGCCGGAACGTTGGCACACAGGCGCATAGACGCAAGCATCTCCAGCCCTTCGATATAGCCTTTAGCATGCTTTTTCGGACCGTTTAATACCATCCAGCCTTGGCGGAAACCGGCAACGCGATAGGTTTTAGAGAGTCCGTTAAAAGTTACGGTCAGGAGATCGGGTGCCAGCGCAGCGATTGAGTGGTGTTGCGCGTCGTCGTAGAGAATCTTGTCGTAGATCTCATCAGCGAAAATAATCAGGTTATGCTGACGCGCGATTTCAACCACTTCCAGCAGCAACTCTTTGCTGTATACCGCACCGGTAGGGTTATTCGGGTTAATAATCACAATACCGCGAGTACGCGGCGTGATTTTGCTGCGAATATCGTCCAGATCAGGAAACCAGCCAGCTGACTCATCACAAAGATAATGCACTGCTTTTCCGCTGGATAGCGACACAGCCGCTGTCCATAACGGATAATCGGGTGCAGGCACCAGCATTTCATCGCCACTGTTTAGCAGCGCTTGCATGGCCTGAACAATCAGTTCAGAAACGCCATTGCCGATGTAAATATCCTCAACCGTAACGTCTCGCATATCACGCGCTTGATAATGCTGCATGATAGCTTTACGCGCTGAATAGAGACCTTTGGAATCACAATAGCCTTGTGAGCTAGGCAAGTTGCGGATGACATCGACCAGAATTTCGTCAGGTGCCTCAAAGCCGAACGGTGCTGGGTTACCAATGTTCAGCTTAAGGACTTTGTTACCTTCTTCTTCGAGACGCTTAGCTTCTTTTAAGACCGGACCGCGAATGTCATAGCAAACATTTTCCAGCTTTCCGGATTTATCAATTTGAAAAGTCATTATTACCGCCTTTATGGGCAGAATCCTTTTACCTGCCACTGAAATCAAACCAGCACAATGTACTCTCCTGCTGAACACAAAAGAAGGGTGCTAACCGGTTTTGGCGCGTTAAGCATCTTTTCATGCGAGCCGTGGCGCAAAAAATATTCTCAGTCGTTTAATTTAGTCAAATGAACTAATAATATTGTTTTATTTGGCATTTTTAACCAATCCATAAAAAAGGGCTGTAAAGTCATTAATCCAGATTTTTAATAGTGAAGTTGCCATTTTCAATTGTTAAAAAAGGCTTGGGTAAGATAGATGCTAATTGAAATAGTTAAGCGATATTGCATTGATGGTTGTTTTATGAGCAGTGGTGAATTGATGCACTTATGTAATGTGATTTACAGCTGATAATTATTGTCATTCATGCAGTGAATAACCAGAATTGTACGCTGTCGTAAGGTCCAGCGCGGGCGTAGCAAGGAAGACTTCAGGCATGTCTTCTCACTTTGTGTATTTTTTCAGAAATGAAAAGGTTAAAAAATAGCCAGTAGTGTGGCAGGATAGGTGAGAAAGGGGGTTACGACAAAATTTACAGCGCTTTTCACAAAAACATTTCCATTTTGACGTCAAAAATGATTAAGTATAATTTATTATTTGATGCCACTATTTACCGAGCATCATAAAAGTACGCCGTTCTTTTTTTGTCCCGCAATCGCTGTTTCGGCGGGATTTAGACAACTACGCAGCTTACTGCATTTGCGCACCCAGCGCCTTCGGCTCAGAAGTTGTATCTGTCTAAACGATACGGCTTTGCCCAATTATGCGGGTTTGAGCTTTCGTTAATATTCGTTCGACCACTTTTTGTGGCAGTCTTCACACAGGACTGCCATTAAGCACCATTACCGCTTATCACTTTGATGAGATGTGTAATAACACCAGGGTAGTAGTTCGTAAAAATCTAATAAGTGAAGAAAAAACATGACTAATGCAAATCGTCCGATACTCAATCTCGACCTCGATCTGCTGAGAACTTTTGTGGCTGTTGCAGATTTGAATACGTTTGCGGCTGCAGCTGCAGCGGTCTGCCGAACCCAGTCAGCGGTCAGTCAGCAGATGCAACGTCTGGAGCAATTGGTAGGTAAAGAGCTGTTTGCCAGACATGGACGTAACAAACTGTTAACAGAACACGGAATTCAGCTCTTAGGTTACGCCAGAAAGATTCTCCGCTTCAATGATGAAGCCTGTACTTCTTTGATGTATAGCAATATTCAAGGTGTCCTGACCATTGGCGCATCTGATGATACATCCGACACCATTCTGCCGTTTTTGTTGAACCGCGTGACATCGGTTTATCCAAAACTCGCTATTGATGTCCGCGTTAAACGCAATCCATTCATGATGGAAATGCTGAATCAGGGTGAAGTGGATTTGGTGGTGACCACCTCCAGTCCAGGTAACTTTACCTATCAGGTTCTGCGTACATCGCCAACGTTGTGGTATTGCGCAGCGGATTACATTTTCCAGCGAGGTGAAGCTATCCCATTGGTTCTGCTTGACGAGCCAAGTCCGTACCGTGATATGGCTATTGATCATCTCAACGAGGCGGGCATCCCATGGCGTATATCGTATGTGGCTTCCACATTGGCAGCAGTACGTGCGGCTGTTAAAGCGGGATTGGGTGTAACAGCGCGTCCGGTAGAAATGATGAGTCCAGAACTGCGTGTTATGGGTGCTGCCGAAGGCTTACCAGTGTTGCCAGATACACAATATCTGCTGTGTCGTAATCCTAATAGTGATAATGAACTCGCATTGGCTATCTTCAACGCAATGCAGTCAACCAATGATCCCTACAATCTCAGCGCTAATCCAGACGGTACTTTATTACTGGATGACGAAGAGTAAATTCGCTGCTAATACTGACTCTGGTTCCGTTTTGAGCAATTGTTAAAAGCGATCAAAATAAGCCTCTTGTTCTTTAATCAGAATGAGAGGCTTTTTTTATATTCCTTTCTCCTCATCGTATCCGTTATTTGTCCCCCTTTAACGTCCCGTAATAATCCTCAGATGAAATTATTTTCATTTTTACTGCTTGTTGAAACCTTCAATCCGAAAAAACGGAAAAAACATTCCAAAACGCAGTGCTGATTGTTGGTTTTTAGTGCGTAAAGGCCAGAAGTGTGTCCTGGATCAAGAAAATACCCCTGCTAAGGGGAAGGAAAACGACGCGAATCCTGTCAAAATATGTTTGTTAAATGCACGATCCATGCATGTGAATACCCGCTACACTAAAATTAACCCTACAGACTGAAGCGATTTAGCTGGCATGAGGGGCATCATTTGTTAATAATATGATGCAGCTGTAAAATAATGTTTGGATACTTTTGTCAAAGTTGACAAAAGGTTATAGAAAGGAGTAAAAAACCCCATAAAATTGCTGCTTATTTGATAATGACGGCAAAGTTTATAAGGTTTTTCATCCTTCCCTTGAATCGATGTGGTGAGTTTGCTGCCAGAACCCGTGCAGGATGCCAGCGCCACTTTTGATGAGTAAGCAAAGAGTATGTCAACAACCACCGAAATCATCGCTCAGCATTGGGCGTTTATCGTATTTATCGTCATTGCATTTGGCCTTTGCGCTTTTATGTTGACCGGAGGATGGCTGTTAGGTGGCAGAGCACGCGCCCGCTACAAAGACACGCCTTTTGAATCTGGTATCGAATCCGTTGGTGATACCCATCTCCGCCTTTCGGCGAAATTCTATCTGGTTGCGATGTTCTTCGTAATTTTCGACGTCGAAGCCCTCTTTTTATACGCATGGGCGACTTCAATCCGTGAAAGCGGCTGGGTCGGCTTTGTGGAAGCCGCAATTTTCATTTTGGTGCTCCTGGCGGGCTTGGTCTATCTGGTGCGCATTGGTGCGTTGGATTGGGCTCCTGCACGTCGCCGCATCGTGGTTAAGACCAACACGATCAGTCACACCAATCCTCACAAGCAGTAAAAGAGAGGCAATAAGATGGACTATACGCTCACCCGCATAGACCCGAACGGTGGTGACAACGACCGTTATCCTCTGCAAAAGCAGGAAATCGTCAGCGATCCGCTGGAGCAGCATGTTCATCGCAGCGTCTACATGGGCAAACTCGAAAATGCCCTGCACGATATGGTGAACTGGGGACGCAAAAACTCCCTTTGGCCGTACAACTTTGGTCTTTCCTGTTGCTACGTTGAAATGACCACCTCCTTTACCGCAGTGCATGACGTTGCGCGTTTTGGAGCAGAAGTTATGCGTGCATCTCCGCGCCAGGCTGACTTCATGGTGATCGCCGGTACGCCATTTACCAAAATGGCCCCGGTAATTCAGCGTTTGTATGACCAAATGCTGGAGCCGAAATGGGTGATCTCGATGGGGGCCTGTGCCAACTCTGGTGGCATGTACGATATCTATTCAGTGGTTCAGGGTGTGGATAAATTCCTGCCGGTAGATGTGTACATTCCAGGTTGTCCACCGCGTCCAGAAGCTTATATGCAGGCGTTGCTGCTGCTGCAAGAGTCGATTGGTAAAGAACGCCGTCCACTTTCATGGGTGGTAGGTGATCAGGGCGTGTATCGCGCCAATATGCAGCCAGAGCGCGAAAGAAAGCGTGGCGAGCGTATCGCGGTTACCAACCTGCGTACTCCAGACGAAGTTTAAGCTAACCGTACACGGATGGATTTAGCGCCCGCAGCATAATATTAAAATTTAATGCACGGCCCCATCCTGACGCCTTCATTTGAGCGCCTGATTACAGGCCGGAATGGTGAGTAACGTATGACAGATTTGACCACGCAAGATCTCGCTCAGCCAGCATGGCAAACCCGGGATCACCTGGATGATCCGGTGATCGGCGAGTTGCGTAACCGTTTTGGGCCGGATGCCTTTACCGTTCAGGCCACCCGCACCGGCATTCCGGTTGTTTGGGTGAAGCGTGAACAGTTACTGGAAATGTCTGAATTTCTTCGTAAATTAGCTAAGCCTTACGTCATGCTGTATGACCTGCATGGCATGGATGAGCGTTTACGTACCCACCGCGCAGGCTTACCTGCTGCGGATTTTTCCGTTTTCTATCATCTGCTGTCGATTGAGCGTAACCGCGACATCATGCTCAAAGTCGCTTTATCAGAAAACGACATGCACGTGCCAACCCTCACCAAACTTTTCCCGAACGCCAACTGGTATGAGCGCGAAACGTGGGAAATGTTTGGCATTACCTTTGATGGTCATCCGCACCTGACGCGCATCATGATGCCGCCAACGTGGGAAGGTCATCCGCTGCGCAAGGATTATCCTGCGCGTGCAACCGAATTCGATCCTTTCGAGCTGACTAAGCAGAAAGAAGATTTGGAAATGGAAGCACTGACCTTCAAGCCAGAAGAGTGGGGCATGAAGCGCAGTACCGCCAACGAAGACTTTATGTTCCTTAACCTCGGTCCAAACCATCCTTCAGCGCACGGTGCTTTCCGCATCATATTGCAGCTGGATGGTGAAGAGATCGTCGACTGCGTTCCCGATGTGGGTTATCACCATCGTGGCGCAGAGAAAATGGGTGAACGTCAGTCATGGCATAGCTACATTCCTTACACCGATCGCATTGAATATCTCGGTGGTTGCGTTAACGAAATGCCTTACGTGCTCGCAGTTGAGAAACTGGCTGGCATCGTCGTGCCGGATCGCGTGAATGTGATTCGCGTTATGCTTTCCGAGCTGTTCCGCATTAACAGTCATCTGCTTTACATCTCCACCTTCATTCAGGACGTCGGCGCAATGACGCCCGTGTTCTTCGCCTTTACCGATCGTCAAAAAATTTACGATGTGGTGGAAGCAATCACCGGTTTCCGTATGCATCCGGCGTGGTTCCGCATTGGTGGTGTTGCGCACGATCTGCCGAAAGGCTGGGAACGTTTGCTGCGTGATTTCCTCGACTGGATGCCGAAGCGTCTGAAAGAGTATGACAAAGCAGCGTTACGTAACTCCGTGTTGATGGGCCGCTCACAAGGTGTTGCCGCTTACAATATGGAAGAAGCGCTGGCATGGGGCACAACCGGTGCAGGTTTACGTGCCACCGGACTGGATTTTGACGTGCGTAAATGGCGCCCTTATTCAGGTTATGAAAATTTCGACTTCGAAATTCCTGTGGGCGCAGGCATCAGCGATGCTTACACGCGCGTGATGTTGAAAATGGAAGAGATGTGGCAGTCGCTGCGTATTCTGGAGCAATGCCTGAAAAACATGCCGGCAGGCCCGTTCAAAGCGGATCATCCGCTGACTACGCCGCCACCGAAAGAGCGCACGCTGCAGCACATTGAAACCCTGATCACCCACTTCCTGCAGGTTTCCTGGGGCCCGGTTATGCCAGCCAATGAATCCTTCCAGATGATTGAGGCGACCAAAGGAATCAACAGTTACTACCTGACCAGCGATGGCAGCACCATGAGCTACCGCACCCGCGTGCGTACGCCGAGCTTCCCGCATCTGCAGCAGATCCCTTCCGTGATCCGAGGCAGCCTGGTATCCGACTTGATCGTGTACCTCGGTAGTATCGATTTTGTTATGTCAGACGTGGACCGCTAATTATGCACGATCAACACATTGCCGTTAAAACGATCGACCCAAACGAGGTCTTCGTGCTGAGCGCGGAAGAGCATCACGCCATCGAGCACGAGAAACATCATTATGAAGATGCGCGCGCCGCGTCCATCGAAGCGCTGAAAATCGTGCAAAAGCAGCGCGGTTGGGTGCCGGATGGTGCGATTCACGCCATTGCTAAGGTGCTGGGAATTCCGGCCAGTGACGTGGAAGGCGTGGCGACTTTTTACAGCCAAATCTTTCGCCAGCCGGTGGGTCGCCATGTGATTCGTTATTGCGACAGCGTGGTCTGCCATATCACCGGTTATCAAAGTATTCAGGCTGCGCTGGAACAGAACCTGAGTATCAAACCGGGACAAACTACCGCAGATGGCCGCTTCACATTGCTGCCAACCTGTTGTCTCGGCAATTGCGATAAAGGGCCGACCATGATGGTGGATGAAGATACCCACGTTCACTTAACGCCGGAAGCTATCGCCTCATTACTGGAGCAGTATCAATGACAATCAAACAGATCATTCGTACTGCCGAAACGCATCCGCTGACCTGGCGCATGCGCGAGGATAAGCAGCCGGTATGGCTTGAAGAATATCGCAGCAAAAATGGCTACGCTGGCGCAGAGAAAGCGCTAAATAGCATGGCGCCTGACGAAATTGTGGCGCAAGTCAAAGATTCTGGTCTGAAAGGACGCGGCGGTGCAGGCTTCTCTACCGGCTTGAAATGGAGCTTGATGCCGAAAGATGAGTCCATGAACATCCGTTACCTGCTGTGCAACGCCGATGAAATGGAACCCGGCACGTACAAAGATCGCCTGTTGATGGAACAGATGCCACATCAGTTGGTGGAAGGCATGCTGATCAGTGCTTTCGCGCTTAAAGCCTACCGTGGCTACATCTTCCTGCGCGGTGAGTATATTGAAGCCGCAGTGAATCTGCGCCGTGCCATTGCGGAGGCCACCGAAGCTGGTTTCCTTGGTAAAAATATTCTCGGCACCGGTTTTGATTTTGAGTTGATTGTTCACACCGGCGCAGGACGTTACATCTGCGGCGAAGAAACGGCGCTGATCAACTCGCTGGAAGGTCGTCGTGCTAACCCGCGTTCTAAGCCACCTTTCCCTGCCAGCGCGGGTGCATGGGGCAAACCGACGTGTGTTAACAACGTTGAAACGCTGTCGAACGTGCCAGCCATCCTTGCCAACGGCGTAGAGTGGTACAAAGGCATTTCGAAAAGTGACGATGCTGGCACCAAGATGATGGGTTTCTCCGGTCGCGTGAAAAATCCAGGCGTTTGGGAACTGCCGTTTGGCATTACCGCTCGTGAAATTCTCGAAGATTATGCTGGCGGCATGCGCGATGGTTTGCGTTTCAAAGCCTGGCAGCCAGGCGGTGCGGGCACTGACTTCCTGACCGATGAGCATCTCGATCTGCCGATGGAGTTTGCCAGTATCGGTAAAGCGGGCAGTCGTTTAGGAACGGCGCTGGCGATGGCGGTCGATCACGAAATCAACATGGTTTCGCTGGTACGCAACCTGGAAGAGTTCTTTTCGCGTGAATCGTGCGGTTGGTGTACGCCTTGCCGCGACGGTCTGCCGTGGAGCGTGAAAATCCTGCGTGCGCTGGAGGAAAAGCAAGGCCAGCCGGGGGATATCGAAACCTTACTGCAGCTTTGCCGTCAGTTGGGCCCAGGCAAAACCTTCTGCGCACACGCGCCGGGTGCCGTTGAGCCGCTGCAAAGCGCGATTAAATATTTCCGTGAAGAGTTTGAAGCTGGCATTGCGCCGCAGGTGTTTGGCAATACCCGTTCAATCGGTGGTATCCAGCCAAACCTGCTGAAAGCACGCTGGTAATTCGCCGCAGCACACGGAACCAGGCCTTGCGCCGCTGTTCCTGACGCGTTCAGGAACAAGAATATGATTAACGCTCGTTTCTGACGAGCCTTACGGAAGCATGTTCACTATGGCTACAATCCATGTAGACGGTAAAGAGTATGATGTGAACGGAGCGGACAACCTGTTGCAGGCTTGTCTCTCTCTGGGCCTTGATATTCCTTATTTTTGCTGGCACCCGGCGCTGGGAAGCGTGGGCGCCTGCCGCCAATGTGCGGTGAAGCAATTCCAGAATGCCGAAGATACCCGCGGCCGCCTTGTCATGTCCTGCATGACACCGGCTTCTGACGGCACCTTTATTTCTATCGACGATGGCGAAGCCAAAGAATTCCGTGAAAGCGTGGTTGAGTGGTTGATGACCAACCACCCGCACGATTGTCCGGTATGTGAAGAGGGCGGTAACTGCCACCTTCAGGACATGACCGTGATGACCGGCCATAGCTTCCGTCGCTACCGCTTCACCAAACGTACCCATCGCAATCAGGATCTCGGCCCCTTCATTTCTCATGAGATGAACCGCTGTATTGCCTGTTATCGCTGCGTGCGTTACTACAAAGATTATGCGGATGGCACCGACCTCGGTGTTTACGGCGCACATGACAATGTCTATTTCGGTCGCCCGGAAGATGGCACGCTGGAAAGCGAATTCTCCGGTAACCTGGTCGAGATCTGTCCAACCGGCGTGTTCACTGATAAAACGCATTCAGAACGCTATAACCGTAAATGGGACATGCAGTTCGCGCCTAGCATCTGCCAGCAATGCAGCGTCGGCTGTAACACCAGCCCTGGCGAGCGTTACGGTGAATTACGTCGTATTGAAAACCGCTATAACGGTACGGTAAACCACTACTTCCTGTGTGACCGTGGCCGTTTTGGTTATGGCTACGTCAATCTCAAAGATCGCCCACGTCATCCTGTTCTGTTACGTGGCAATGATTGGGTCACGCTCAATGCGGAGCAAGCGGTCAACGCGGGTGCTGACGTATTACGCCAGGCGAAGAAAGTGATCGGTATCGGTTCACCACGCGCCAGCATTGAAAGCAACTTTGCGCTGCGCGAACTGGTGGGTGCTGAAAACTTCTCTACCGGCATGCCAGCAGGTGAGCAAGAGCGTCTTGAACTGATGCTGAAAGTATTGCGTGAAGGCGGAATCTACACGCCAGCGCTGCGCGAAATAGAAAGCTATGATGCCGTGCTGGTGTTGGGCGAAGATCTGACTCAAGTCGGTGCTCGCGTTGCGCTTTCTGTGCGTCAGGCGGTAAAAGGCAAAGCGCGTGATATGGCCGCGGCACAGAAAGTTGCTGATTGGCAAATCGCCGCCATTTTGAATATCGGTCAACACGCTAAGCATCCGCTGTTCGTGACTAACGTCGACGAAACTCGCCTTGATGATATTGCGGCGTGGAGTTATCGCGCGCCGGTTGAAGATCAGGCGCGTTTAGGCTTCGCAATTGCCAATGCGCTGGATGAAACCGCGCCAGTGGTCAGCGATTTTGACAAGAGCCTGAACGGTAAACTGGATGTTGTCGTGCAGGCATTGGCTGGCGCGAAAAAACCGCTGATTATTTCGGGCACCCATTCAGGCAGCACCGCAATGATTGAAGCCGCTGCCAACGTCGCTAAAGCGTTGAAAGCGCGCGGCGCCGATGTTGGCATTACCTTGCTGGCTGGACATGCGAACAGCATGGGATTGGGCTTGATGGGCGGTCAGACGCTGGACAGTGCGCTGGAACAGCTGCGTAATGGTGAAGCTGATACGCTGGTCGTGCTGGAAAACGATCTCTATCGCCATGCGCCTAAAGCGCTGGTGGATAATGCTTTGTCCAACGCAACCAACGTCATCGTGGTCGATCATCAACGTACAGCAACGCTGGAAAAAGCGGGTTTAGTTTTCTCTACCGCGAGCTTTGCTGAAAGTGATGGCACCTCAATCAACCATGAAGGTCGCGCTCAACGCTTCTTCCAGGTTTACGATCCGGCCTACTACGACAATAGCATCGTGATGCTGGAAAGCTGGCGCTGGCTGCACTCGCTGCATAGCACACTGGAAAGCCGCCGCGTTGACTGGACCCAATTAGATCACGTCATTGATGCAGTAGTGGCCAAGCTGCCACAGCTGAAAGGCATTAAAGATGCGGCACCTGATGCGAGCTTCCGTATTCGTGGTCAGAAACTGGCTCGTTCTCCGCACCGCTCAAGTGGACGTACTGCTGCACGCGCCAATATTAACGTGCATGAACCACGTCAGCCGCAAGACAAAGACTCTATGTTTGCCTTCTCTATGGAAGGGAATAACCAGCCATCAGCCGCACGCTCGCAGATTCCCTTTGCCTGGGCGCCGGGTTGGAACTCACCGCAGGCGTGGAACAAGTTCCAGGCTGAAGTGGGGGGCAAATTGCGTAATGGCGATCCAGGTGTACGTCTGTTTGAAGCCAGCGAAGCGCAATTGCCGTGGTTCAGTACGGTGCCTGCTTCCTTCGCAAGTAATGATGGATGGCGTGTTGCGCCTTACTATCAACTGTTCGGTAGCGAAGAGATGTCACAGCGTTCGCCAACCTTCCAGAAGCGGATGTCACAGCCGATGCTGGTGATTAACCCGGACGATGCAGCGAAACTGGGTGTGAACAATGGCGCAGCCGTTGAGTTCACCTGTTTCGGCGAAACACTGCGTCTGCCGGTACGTTTTTCAACCGCGCTGCAAGCAGGGCAGGTGGGTCTGCCGCTGGGTATGCCTGGCGTTCCGCCATTCCTGGCAAACGGCCAAATTGACAAACTGCAGGAGGCGGCGCAATGAGCTGGTTAACACCGGACGTTATCGACATTCTGCTGGCCATCGTGAAAGCCGTAGTGATTTTGCTGGTGGTGGTGGCCTGTGGCGCGTTTATGAGTTTTGCCGAGCGTCGTTTGCTCGGCTTGTTCCAGAACCGTTACGGACCTAACCGTGTCGGCTGGGGCGGCTCGCTCCAGCTGGTGGCGGACATGATCAAAATGTTCTTTAAAGAGGACTGGGTCCCGCCGTTTACCGATCGCTTCATCTTTACTCTGGCACCGGTTATCGCCTTCGTTTCGCTATTGTTAGCGTTTGCGATTGTGCCGGTTTCGCCGACCTGGATGGTGACAGACCTGAATATTGGTCTGCTGTTTTTCCTGATGATGGCGGGACTTGCGGTTTACGCCGTGCTGTTCGCAGGTTGGTCGAGTAACAACAAATACTCATTGCTTGGTGCCATGCGTGCCTCTGCGCAAACGCTGAGTTACGAAGTGTTCCTTGGCCTGTCGCTGATGGGCGTGGTTGCGCAAGCGGGTTCATTCAACATGAATGACATCGTTAATAGCCAAACCCATCTCTGGAACATCATTCCACAGTTCTTCGGCTTCCTGACCTTTTGTATTGCGGGCGTTGCGGTATGTCACCGTCATCCATTTGACCAACCCGAAGCAGAGCAAGAGCTGGCCGATGGTTATCACATTGAATACGCCGGGATGAAGTTTGGTCTGTTCTTCGTCGGCGAATACGTTGCGATTACCACGGTATCGGCGCTGATCGTTACGCTGTTCTTTGGTGGATGGCATGGACCTTTCCTGCCGCCGTTCATCTGGTTCGCCTTGAAAACGGCGTTCTTCATGATGATGTTCATCCTGATACGTGCTGCGCTTCCGCGTCCACGCTATGACCAGGTGCTGTCGTTCGGCTGGAAAGTGTGTCTGCCGTTGACGCTGTTGAACCTGCTGGCGACCGCCGCAGTGATTCTCTACACAGCGCAGTAAGGGGTTAACAAATGACTTTAAAAGATATTGTCGTTGGCTTCGGCACGACAGTTCGCAGTATCTGGATGATAGGCATGCATGCCTTCGCCAAACGCGAAACGCAAATGTACCCGGAAGAGCCGGTTTATCTGCCACCCCGTTATCGCGGTCGTATCGTGTTAACGCGCGATCCAGACGGTGAAGAGCGTTGCGTTGCCTGTAACCTGTGTGCAGTAGCCTGTCCGGTAGGCTGTATTTCATTACAGAAAGCGGAAACCAAAGACGGTCGTTGGTATCCAGAGTTTTTCCGCATCAACTTCTCACGCTGCATTTTTTGTGGCCTGTGTGAAGAAGCTTGTCCGACAACAGCGATTCAGCTGACGCCGGATTTCGAACTCGGCGAGTTTAAACGTCAGGATCTGGTGTACGAGAAAAACGATCTGCTGATCTCTGGTCCGGGTAAATATCCGGAGTACAACTTCTACCGCATGGCGGGTATGGCGATTGACGGTAAAGATAAAGGTGAAGCTGAAAATGAAGCTAAGCCTATCGACGTCAAAGGCTTATTACCTTAAGGAGCGAGGCATGGAATTTGCGTTTTATCTTTGCGGACTGGTGGCGGTGCTAACGACATTGCGCGTTATTACTCACACTAATCCGGTACATGCGTTGCTGTACCTGATCATTTCACTGTTGGCGATTGCGGGTGTGTTCTTCTCGATGGGCGCCTACTTTGCGGGTGCGCTGGAAATCATTGTCTACGCGGGTGCCATCATGGTGCTGTTCGTGTTCGTGGTGATGATGCTGAACTTGGGCAAAGCCACCGAGAGCCAGGAACGTGAATGGCTGAAGCCTTCGTTGTGGATTGGTCCCGGTATCGTGTCGCTACTGCTGTTAGCGGTAATGGTCTATGCCATTCTGACGGCAAACGATCAAGGCATTGACGGCAAAATTATCGATGCGAAAGCGGTCGGCATTAGCCTGTTCGGTCCTTACGTTTTAGCCGTTGAGTTGGCATCAATGCTGCTGTTGGCTGGTCTGGTCGTCGCGTTCCATATTGGTCGCGAAGAGCGTCAGGGCGAAGTGCTGAGTAATCGCTCAGTAGATGCACAGCAAGCGAATAAGGAGCAAGCATGATCCCTCTACAACACGGATTGATTCTCGCCGCCGTGCTGTTTGTCCTCGGACTGACTTCACTGGTACTACGTCGCAACCTGCTGTTCATGCTGATTGGTCTTGAGATCATGATCAATGCTGCAGCGCTGGCGTTAGTGGTGGCGGGCAGTTACTGGGGACAAGCCGACGGTCAGGTAATGTATATCCTGGCAATCAGCCTTGCTGCAGCCGAAGCCAGTATTGGCCTGGCGCTGCTGCTCCAGCTTTATCGTCGTCGTCAGACGCTGAACATTGATACTGTGAGCGAGATGCGCGGATGAATCTTCTCTATTTAACTGTACTGTTTCCGTTAATTGGCTTTTTGCTGTTAGCGTTTTCTCGCGGTCGCTGGTCAGAGAACTTGTCGGCAGCGGTTGGCATGGGATCGGTTGGACTGGCAGCGCTGGTAACGGTGTATGCGGGCTTTGATTTCTTTGCCAACGGCCAGCAGATTTTCACCCAGCCACTGTGGACATGGATGCAGGTCGGCAACTTTGATATCAAAGTGAATTTAACGCTGGATGGCCTGTCGCTGACCATGCTGTCGGTAGTAACCGGCGTGGGTTTCTTCATCCATATGTTTGCATCCTGGTATATGCGCGGAGAAGAGGGTTATTCTCGCTTCTTCGCTTATACCAACCTGTTTATCGCCAGCATGGTTGTTTTGGTACTGGCCGATAACCTGATGCTGATGTATCTCGGTTGGGAAGGCGTAGGTCTCTGCTCTTACTTGCTGATTGGTTTCTATTACAGCAATCCAGAAAACGGCAAAGCGGCGATGAAAGCTTTTATCATCACGCGCGTCGGTGACGTCTTTCTCGCGTTTGCGCTGTTCATTCTCTACAACGAGTTGGGCACGCTGAACTTCCGCGAGATGGTGGAGTTAGCGCCGGCACACTTCGCCGCCGATAATCATATGCTGCAATGGGCAACCTTGATGCTGTTAGGTGGCGCGGTGGGTAAATCTGCTCAGCTGCCATTGCAGACATGGTTAGCCGATGCGATGGCAGGTCCAACACCGGTTTCGGCACTGATCCACGCCGCTACCATGGTCACGGCCGGTGTTTACCTGATTGCCCGTAGCCACGGCTTGTTCCTGTTAACGCCGGAAGTTCTGCATCTGGTTGGCATTATTGGTGCTATCACGCTGGTGCTGGCAGGTTTTGCTGCTCTGGTGCAAACCGACATCAAACGCGTTCTCGCCTACTCCACCATGAGCCAGATTGGTTACATGTTCCTGGCGTTGGGCGTGCAGGCGTGGGATGCAGCTATTTTCCATCTGATGACGCATGCTTTCTTTAAAGCGTTGCTGTTCCTCTCTTCAGGCTCCGTTATTTTGGCCTGTCACCATGAACAGAACATCTTCAAAATGGGCGGTCTGCGTAAAAGTATTCCGCTGGTATATACCTGCTTCCTCGTTGGCGGTGCCGCTTTGGCTGCGCTGCCGCTGATTACCGCAGGCTTCTACAGTAAAGATGAGATCTTGTTTGGTGCATTAGCCAACGGCCATATCAACCTCATGGTTGCCGGTTTGGTCGGCGCGTTCCTGACCTCTATTTATACCTTCCGCATGATCTTCATCGTTTTCCACGGCGAAGAGAAAATCCATGCGCATGCCGGCAAAGGCATTACCCATCATCTGCCATTGATTGTGTTGCTGGTGCTGTCGACCTTTATTGGCGCGTTAATTACGCCGCCATTAGCGGGTGTGTTACCCGCCAATGAGTTTGGTGAAGAGGGCAAGGTAGGTCTGGAAATCGCCTCAGGCGTGGTTGCGGTTGTTGGTATTCTGATCGCCGCTGCGCTGTGGCTGGGCAAACGCCAGCTGGTGACCAGCATCGCCAACAGTGCGCCGGGTCGTTTCTTCGGCACATGGTGGTTTGCTGCCTGGGGCTTTGACTGGCTCTACGACAAAGTATTCGTTAAACCTTATCTGGGCATTGCGTGGCTGCTGAAGCGTGATCCGCTCAATGGTTTGATGAACTTGCCTGCGCTGCTTTCACGTATCGCCAATAAAGGATTGGTGGTGAGTGAAAATGGTTACCTGCGCTGGTATGTCGCATCAATGAGCGTGGGTGCCGTGGTGGTGCTGGCGCTGATGTTGGTGATTTAAAGGTTAATGCGTGGGATGAGGTCTCGATCTCATCCCAGAACGAGATTGTAAAATTACCTGAGATATTAGGGCGTCATCGGCGAAGCCAGTTTACTTAACGCCAGCGCACAGCAACCGGAGCGTACTAACGTACGTGAGGAATGTGGGCACTGCCGGGAACTAAAGTGGCGAGCAAGATAGCCCGCTTAGGATCATAAAAGGGAACAAAACGCCGTGTTACTACCTTGGCTAATCATAATCCCCTTCGTCGGTGGCTTGCTCTGCTGGCTAACCGAGCGCCTCGGCGCGAAGGTGCCACGCTGGATCGCCCTGATCACCATGGGGCTGACATTGGCGCTTTCGCTGCAATTGTGGTTGCAGGGAGGCTATTCACTCACGCAGGCAGCGGGTATTCCGCAGTGGCAATCGAGTTTCTCAGTGCCGTGGATCCCTCGCTTCGGCATTAGCTTCCATCTGGCTATTGATGGCCTGTCACTGCTCATGGTGGTGCTGACAGGTTTGCTCGGCCTGATGGCGGTGCTCTGTTCCTGGAACGAAATCAATAAGTATCAGGGCTTTTTCCACCTTAACCTGATGTGGATTTTGGGTGGGGTCATCGGTGTGTTCCTCTCCATCGATATGTTCCTGTTCTTCTTCTTCTGGGAAATGATGCTGGTGCCGATGTACTTCCTCATCGCACTCTGGGGTCATAAAGCCTCCGACGGCAAAACCCGCATTACCGCAGCAACCAAATTCTTCATCTATACCCAGGCTTCCGGTCTGGTGATGTTGATAGCGATTCTCGGCTTGGTATTTGTACATTACAGCGCGACTGGCGTCTGGACGTTTAATTACGAACTGCTGCTGAACACGCCGATGTCAAAAACCGTTGAATATCTGCTGATGCTGGGCTTCTTTATTGCCTTTGCGGTAAAAATGCCGGTGGTGCCGTTACACGGCTGGTTACCGGATGCACACAGCCAGGCACCTACTGCAGGTTCGGTTGACCTCGCCGGCATTTTGCTGAAAACCGCCGCTTACGGTTTGTTGCGCTTCAGTCTACCGCTGTTTCCTAATGCGTCGGCAGAGTTTGCACCTATCGCTATGTGGCTGGGTATTCTCGGCATTTTCTACGGTGCATGGATGGCCTTTGCACAAACCGATATCAAACGCCTGATTGCTTACACCTCAATTTCGCATATGGGCTTTGTACTGATTGCGATCTATACCGGAAGCCAGTTGGCGTTCCAGGGTGCAGTGATTCAGATGATTGCACACGGCCTGTCCGCCGCTGCGCTGTTCATCTTGTGTGGTCAGTTGTATGAGCGCTTACACACGCGAGACATGCGTGAGATGGGCGGTTTATGGTCGCGCATTAAATGGATTCCTGGTCTGTCACTGTTCTTTGCGGTCGCTAATTTGGGTATGCCGGGCACCGGTAACTTTGTCGGTGAATTCATGATCCTCACCGGCAGTTTCCAGGTTGTGCCGGTCATTATCGTGATTGCGACCTTCGGTCTGGTATTTGCTTCTGTTTATTCATTGATCATGATGCAGCGCGCCTATTACGGCGAAGCGAAGTCAAAAGAGCCGCTGCCGGGCATGTCCCCACGCGAGTTCGGGACGATTGGTGTGTTAGTGGTGCTGTTGGTGTTGTTGGGTATCTATCCACAACCGATTCTGGACACCTCGCACGCTGCAATGAGCAATATTCAGCAGTGGTTTACCGCTTCAATTTCAACTACAAGGCCGTAATTCGCCATGACAATAACTCCTCAACAATTGATCGCGTTGCTGCCGCTGTTGATCGTCGGATTGACGGTGGTGGTTGTGATGCTGTCCATTGCCTGGCGACGCAACCATTTTGTTAACGCCACGCTAACGGTGATTGGCCTCAATCTCGCGCTGTTCTCGCTTTACTTTGTTGGCCAGGTTGGCCCAATGGACGTCACGCCGCTGATGCGCGTGGATGGCTATGCCATGTTCTATACCGCGCTGGTGATGCTGGCGAGTCTGGCAACCTGTACCTTCGCCTATCCTTGGTTGGTCGGGTTCCCAGACAACAAGGATGAGTTCTACCTGCTGGTGCTGATTGCTGCACTGGGCGGTGTCGTGCTGGCGAGTGCCAACCATCTTGCTTCGTTGTTCATCGGTATTGAACTGCTGTCGCTGCCGCTGTTTGGCTTAATTGGTTACGCTTTCCGACAGAAACGCTCGCTGGAAGCGGCACTGAAATACACCATTCTGTCGGCAGCAGCATCATCGTTCCTGCTGTTTGGTATTGCACTGGTCTACGCTGATTCAGGCAGCCTGAGTTTCGTTGAGCTGGGCAAGAGCCTGAATGACACCATGATTCAGGAGCCGCTGCTGTTGGTGGGCCTGGGCATGATGATCATCGGTCTTGGCTTTAAACTGTCGCTGGTGCCGTTCCATCTTTGGACGCCAGACGTTTATCAGGGTGCGCCAGCGCCGGTTTCTACTTTCCTGGCCACCGCCAGTAAAATTGCCATTTTTGGCGTGATCATGCGTCTGTTTATGTACGCACCCGTCACTGATAGTGAAGCAGTTCGCACGGTGCTGGGCATCATCGCCTTTGTGTCGATTCTGTTCGGTAACTTGATGGCGATCTCGCAGAGCAACATCAAGCGCCTGCTGGGCTACTCCTCCATTGCGCACCTCGGTTATCTGCTGGTCGCGTTGATCGCGGTGAAATCACATCAGCTGTCGCTGGAAACCGCCGGTGTTTATCTGGCCGGTTATCTGTTCAGCAGTCTTGGCGCGTTTGGTGTGGTTAGCTTGATGTCCAGCCCTTATCGTGGCCCGGACGCAGATTCGCTTTACTCTTATCGAGGTCTGTTCTGGCATCGTCCTATTTTGTCAGCGGTGATGACAGTGATGATGTTGTCACTGGCAGGTATACCAATGACCTTAGGCTTTATCGGTAAGTTCTACGTTATCGCCTCTGGCGTCAGCGCGAATCTGTGGTGGTTGACCGGCGCGGTCGTCGCCGGTAGTGCCATTGGCCTCTATTACTACCTGCGCGTTACGGTGAGCTTGTATCTTAGCCCGCCGGAACTGCACACCCGTGATACACCGGCTAACTGGGCGTTTACCGCTGGCGGTGTTGTGGTACTGATCTCCGCGATATTGGTACTGCTGTTAGGTATTTATCCGCAGCCGCTGATTAATCTGGTGCAGATGGCTCAGCCGTTGATGTAAGCAAAGCCGTGAAATAGCCGAATCAGGCCCTTTGGGCCTGATTTTTTTTTGCCTGTAATCTGACAATCCTGCCTGTCGTTGCTAATTTTTAATCAGTGTTGAATTCGCCGCGCAGAGGTTTTGTGATCAAGCTGATCTTTCTATTAACCGGTGCACAGGTGCTGCGCAGGCGTTGGTATTGGCTGGCGATTGGCGGCGTCATTCTGTTAGCCTTTGCCTTGTTGATCCTTTACGACATTGGCAGCGATGGCTTGTTATCGGTGCCGTTAGACACGCTGGCGATTTTGTTCATCATCGAAGGCGTGGTGCAGATGGTCTTGGCAATGACCAAGGAGATGCTCATCGACTGGCTAACCCTGCTCAAAGGCGTGGGGTTTTTATTTATCGCCTTTCTGATCTTCGATATCCCGGAAGATAACAATGATGTTTCAGCGTTGCTGTTTGGCATCGCTTTCTTTCTCGACGGCTGTTTTCGCATCGCGGCTGCGCTGGTACTGCGCGGCGTACGTTGGCAAAAGCACTGTTTTACGGGCGCCATAGAATTGCTGCTCAGCGTAGTGATCATCAGCGACTGGCCATTCCATCATCATATTGCGGTACCACTTTGCTTTGCGCTGCTGCTGTTAAGCATTGCGACCAGTTTATTGTTAATGGCGCGTCAGGCGCGTTTGCTTACCGAGGAAAGTTCAGTCACCGTACTGCCGCTGTTTCAGGCTGCAGGATTACGGCGCTGGCACGGTAGCCGCTACGATCATCCCAGCTTTCCCGATTTGCCGCCGTCGCAAACGTTAACGGTCTATGTCTGGACACCGGTGGGTTCCAGTGTGGTACGCGAGCGTTATCGTATTATTGACCGTTATATCGCTGCGGTGGATCACAATGGGGTGATTTCCACTGGCCACGCGGCGCTAGAAGCGGGCGATAATCTCTATGTCAGCCACTATCCGCGTGACGAAATCGATCGCGACAGCGGTAATTTTCGCGCCGTGCTGCGTGCCGGAGAACACAATGATGTTGCTGGACGTTTTCTGCCTTCGCTGGCAGAGGAAGTCGCTGGCTGGTGTCGGCCTGACAAACAGGTTATTTTTCCGCACTACAACTTAATTGCATTGCAGCATTACTGGCAGCGCTATAGCGCCGACAGTACCTATAACCTTACGGCGCGTAATTGCTCATCCACCGTAGTTCAGGCGCTGGACGTGGCTCTGGAAGGCATTTTAGCCAGGCAGCCCTATGCTGGATTTCGTCTGTTAAGCGATCCCAACTTTTGGTTATTGGGCGTGGTACGTGGCCGTGCTGAAGAGATGACGTGGACGCCGGGTTTGGTATTGGATTATGTCAGTTTGCTGAAAAGGGTCATTGAACCTCAGTCAAGCCAGTTGTGGCCGATTCGCTTGTGGCAAAGTTTACGGTTGCGATATGTGCTGTGGCAGCAGAAAAGAGTGCCGTCGCGCAGTATTATCAAATGACGTTCAAAGCGAATACCGTCAATAAGGAAAACAGATGGAAATTACCTGGCTGGATCTTCATCATCGCGATTTAACCGTACAGCAGCTTTATGCGTTGTTGGCGTTACGCTGTGAAGTGTTTGTGGTTGAGCAAATGTGTCCCTATCTCGACGTTGATGGTCAGGATTTAATGGCTGAAAATCGGCATTTGTTAGGAATGCGTGGCGATGAGCTGGTGGCTTATGCACGAATTCTTTCACCGTTAGATGAGATCAGCCCAGTGAAAATTGGTCGGGTGATTGTTTCGGATCAGGCTCGTCGCATCAATCTGGGGAATCGTCTGATGGAGCAGGTGCTGGTGAGCTGTAAAAAACAGTGGCCGGACTCCCCGCTGTTTCTCTCTGCCCAGGCACATCTGCAAAAATTTTACGGACGACACGGTTTCCTCCCGGTCAGTGAGGAGTACCTCGAAGATGATATTCCGCACATTGATATGCAGAAATAATCGGTAGACAAAAATAAGAGATAAAAAACGGCGAGGAATGTTCCTCGCCGTTCTGTTTAGCCCGGCGTCATCTGCCGATCATCAACGTGTTTACGTTGATCTGGCGGCGGCGGGAAATATTGATAAAGCCAGGTTTCACTCAACGTCTCATCCTTGGTACGCAGGAACAGACGCATTTCGACCGGCTTGGTTGAGTCGCTGTTGGGATACCAGTCAAACAGAATGCGATAACCATTGATCGGCTCGACATAAAGAATCTCAACCTGCTTAAACGTACCAGAAGAAACGGTAATTACCGGTTCAATCCCTTTCGGCGCAGCAGCTTTCAAATCGCCACCGACGAAGTCGATAGCAAAACGGCGGCACCAGGTATCAGGGAAATGTTCGCCCGGAGCCCAGCCTTCTGGGAAGCCGCCAATACCGGTACGCGTAGCATCAACGCGCGCCAGCCCACTGCGAACCGGTGGTAAGCCACTCCAGTACAACTTGTAAGAGAAGCTGAATTCGCTACCAGCTTTTACCGGTTCGGTGGGTTGCCAGAAGCAGACAATGTTATCCAGCGTTTCTCCGGTAGTAGGGATTTCCATCAAATTGATGGCACCTTTACCCCATTTTCCCACCGGTTCAACCCACAGGCTTGGACGTTTGTCATACCAGCCAATCACATCCTGATAATCCTTAAAGTCATGGTTCAGCTGCAGCAAACCAAAACCGCGTGGGTTTTCATCTTCATAAGCGTTGAACTGCAGGCGCTGCGGATTATTCAATGGGCGGGCAATCCATTCGCCTTTTCCGGTCCACATCGCCAGGCGATCGGAGTCATGGATCTGCGGATGATAGGTATTGCACATGCGGCGTTCATTGGTGCCGCAGCTAAACATGCTGGTCATTGGCGAAATGCCAAGCTGACGAATCTCTTTACGCGCGAACAGGTGGTTTTCAACCTCCATCACCACGCGCTTCTCTTCGCAATGGATTATGAACTTGTATGCGCCAGTCAGGCTGGCACCATCCAACAGGGCGTAGCAGGTGAAGGTGGTGTCATCTGCATCCGGCGTTTCAAACCAAAACGCGGTGAAGTCAGGGAATTCTTCCTGGCCGTTGCTGAAGGTATTTACCGCTACACCACGCGCCGACAAACCATACTGGAAAGTGTCATCAACGGCGCGGAAGTAACTGGCACCTAAAAATGAAACGATGTCACGGCGTGCCAGTTCAGGCTTTTTAAACGCACGGAATCCGGCGAAGCCGAGGTCATTTTTTCCTTCAAGCTGTTTGGTATCGACTTTGGCATTGTTGTAGTTGAACAACTCCGGGCGAAAGTGAATTTCGCGGGCTTGGCGGCTATCGCCATCCACCGAGAACATACGGATGCGGCGCTTAAAGCCCATGCCAACGTGAAAGAATTGCACATCCAGTTCGCGGTCAGGAATGGTGTTCCACAAGGAGTGATTCGCATCGTACTGAATTTCGTTGTAGGCCTGCGGCGTTAACGTAGCCAGTGTTTCAGGCAACGCACCCGGCGCGCCACCCCAAGGTTGCTTCGCCAAACTGGCCGCTTGCTTCTTCAATACGTCGAAATCGAAGCGTACTGCGGTTCCGTCAGCAATGCCATCTTCTGCCCAGGCGGATTGCGCAAACAGCGTCGACAGGCCAGTCATACCGCTAACAGCGGAGAAGGCCATTGACGCTTTCATAAACATTCTTCGATTCATGCCAGAGATCTTTCCTTAGCTGTTCGAGTTTGTCGTGACTGTCGTGCGAAATGCACTTTCATGGCCTGATAATCGCAGGCAACAGGAGGGTACGACAGCCGGGTAGTTGAAAAATTCAGTCCGAACAAAATTTATCAGATTAATCAAAGAAGCGAAGGGAAATTGTCGGCTGACGCGCCTGGCTTACACTTCTTTGCATCGATAAAAGCGTAGCGTGAAAAGAAAAATCACGTTAACAAATGAAAACTCGGGTGATTCCTGGTAAGTGAAAGCGGCAGAGCGCAAATTAGTGGCTATAGTTAAGGAACTGCTTTGCAATGTACACGGAGGAAACAATGGTAAAAGAGACTGAACCGTTTGAGACTGGCCTGGATGATGATTTAGCGCTGCTGACAGAAACGCTGGAAGAAGTGTTGAAGTCATCGGGCGATCCGGCCGACCAGAAATACATTGAGCTCAAAACTAAAGCGGAGCAGGCGCTGCATGATGTTAAATCACGCGTCAGCCAGGCGTCAGATAGCTATTATTATCGCGCCAAACAAGCCGCTTACCGCGCTGATGATTATGTACATGAACAGCCCTGGAAAGGCATCGGTATCGGCGCCACCGCCGGGCTGGTGCTTGGGCTGCTGCTGGCGCGTCGCTAAGCTGCGTCAGACGTTATAAAACGGCGGGTTTTCCCGCCGTTGCTCTATGTTGCCTGTCACTTTGACCCACGCACAGCGTCGGTATCATGATGTTTACCCCGAAAGATTCCCCTCACGATTTGACTGCTGTTTTGTCCGCCAATGTGGCACAACTCTGCCGCTATACACTAAAACCGCCTATTCGCATGCGATCGATTGTGTTTCGTCGGCAGGCTTTCTAAAGTGGAACCCTCGGCAAAAGGAGAACGATACGTGATTAGAGTAGAGATGCTGTCAACCGGTGATGAGGTACTGCATGGCCAAATCGTCGATACCAATGCGGCCTGGCTGGCCGATGTGCTGTTCCAGCAAGGTTTACCCATGACCAGTCGAAGCACGGTAGGCGACGCCATGGATTCACTGGTTGAGACTTTGCTGGCACGCAGTCACGAAGCCGACGTATTGATTGTTAATGGCGGGCTTGGCCCCACCAGCGACGATCTCAGCGCGCAAGCTGCAGCAAAAGCCTGCGGTGTAGAACTCAAAATGCAGCAAGAATGGCTGGAAAACATGGAAGCCTGGTTTGCCAGTCGAGGCCGCATCATGGCACCGAGCAATCGCAAGCAGGCGGAAATACCGGCCAATGCTGAGATGCTGGATAATCCCGTCGGCACTGCCTGCGGTTTTGCGCTACAGCTCAATCGCTGCTGGATGTTCTTTACGCCTGGCGTACCCTCTGAATTCAAAACTATGGTTGAGCAGCAAATCATTCCGCGTTTGAAAAGTAAGTTTGAACTGCCTGAACCGCCGCTTTGCCTGCGCCTGACCACCTTTGGTCGCGGCGAAAGCGATCTGGCAGCGGAGCTGGAACCGCTGGCCCTGCCAGAAGGTGTGGTGATGGGTTATCGCTCTTCCATGCCGATCATAGAAATCAAACTTACCGGGCCGGCCAGTCAGCGCATCGCGATGGAGCAGGTTTGGCAACAGGTTCGGCTGCAACTGGCTGAATGCACCATTTTTGAAGGCACCGAAGGATTTCCCGCCTTGTTAGCGCGTGAATTAAAAGATCGCGATCTGCAGTTGGCGATCAGTGAACAATTCACGGCGGGTCTGCTGAACTGGCAGCTAGCCTCAGCTGAGGTGCCGCTCAGTGCCGCAGAAGTTCTGCCGCAGCAGGCTGAAACCCTGGAAGATCAGGTAACACGCACAGCAAGCGTGGCAGCACGGCAGCAGACGCCGCTGGCGTTGTCTGTGGGCGCATTAGATGAAGGGGAAGTCGCTATCGCACTGCATACGCCTGAAGCGACGTGGGGACAGCGAGTGAAGTTTACACACGGACGGCATAATCAGGAGACGCGGCAGAAAGTGGTGGCGATGATGGCAATGAACATGCTGCGCCGCTGGCTGCACGGCAGCGAAGTCAGCACCGGCCACGGCTGGATTGATATTCTTGAAACGGTGAAGCGTTAAATAACCCGGTAAACTAAAGCACAACGGGCGCCTACGTAAGGCGCCCGTTGTGTTTATAGCGCGATCTCAATCTCACCTTTGGCTCGGCAACAACAGGGAAGAATCTCGCCCTGTTCCACAAACGCCAGCGGCGTTTCGGCGTAATACACTTCGCCTTTAAGCAAGCGCGTACGGCACGATCCGCAATAACCTTCCCGACACTGAAATTCCACACAAATATTTTGTGCTTCAAGCATTGCCAGCAGATTGGGATGATCGTCTGCGCACTCCAGCCGGGTGCCGGAAGTGCGCAGAATAACGATGGAGCGACTCATGCTTACAGCTGGAAGTCGTCGAAGTCGTTTTCACCCACTTCAGAGTCGATTTGGCCGACCAGATAGGAGCTCACTTCTACTTCCTGCGGTGCAACCTGAACGTTATCAGACACCAGCCATGAGTTAATCCATGGAATAGGGTTAGAGCGCGTCTGGAACGGTAAATCAAGGCCGACCGCCTGCATACGAATATTGGTGATGTACTCAATGTACTGGCACAAAATGTCTTTATTCAGGCCGATCATTGAGCCGCCACTGAACAGATATTCCGCCCACTCTTTTTCTTGCAGCGCCGCTTTCTTGAATAGCTCAAAACACTCTTCACGACATTCAGCCGCAATCTCTTTCATTTCTGGATCGTCTTCACCGGTGCGCAGCAGGTTCAGCATGTGCTGAGTGCCGGTCAGGTGCAGCGCTTCATCACGGGCGATCAAACGAATGATTTTGGCGTTGCCTTCCATCAGTTCGCGCTCGGCAAAAGCAAAGGAGCAGGCGAAACTAACGTAAAAGCGAATGGCTTCCAGCGCATTGACGCTCATCAGGCAGATGTAGAGCTGTTTCTTCAACGCACGCAGGCTAACGACAACCGTTTTGCCGTTGATCTCATGCGTACCTTCACCGAACAAGTGCCAATGGCTGGTCATCTCGATCAGGTCATCGTAGTAGCCGGAAATATCTTCCGCACGGGCCAGGATCTGCTCGTTGGTCACGATGTCATCAAACACCACCGCGGGATCGTTAACGATGTTACGGATGATATGGGTGTAAGAGCGCGAGTGAATCGTCTCGGAGAACGCCCAGGTTTCAATCCAGGTTTCCAGCTCTGGGATCGAAATCAGCGGCAACAACGCGACGTTCGGGCTACGACCCTGAATCGAATCCAGCAGCGTTTGATATTTCAGGTTGCTGATAAAAATGTGTTTTTCATGCTCGGGCAACGCCTGATAATCGATACGATCGCGTGAAACATCGATTTCTTCTGGACGCCAGAAAAAGGAAAGTTGCTTCTCGATCAGTTTTTCAAAAATGTCATATTTTTGCTGGTCAAAGCGCGCCACGTTAACCGACTGACCGAAAAACATCGGCTCTTTCAGCTGGTCATTTTTGTTTTGTGAAAAGGTGGAGTAGGCCATAAAAACTGTCCAAAAGTAGACGGGACGCGCAAGAGTCCCGTGAAATGACTAAGGCGGGATAAGCTCCCGCCTGACCGTTAGATTTTACACGCGCCGCTTTCGCAGCCGTCATCCTGGATTGAAGGTGCCATGTCATCCTGCGCATCTTCAGCCCCGTCACGGGTGTTTTGGTAGTAAAGCGTTTTCACGCCGAACTTATACGCCGTCAGCAGATCTTTCAGCAACTGCTTCATTGGCACTTTGCCGTTGGCAAAACGCGAGGGATCGTAGTTAGTGTTCGACGAAATTGCCTGGTCGATGAACTTCTGCATCACGCCAACCAGTTGCAGATAACCGTCGTTGTTTGGCATTTCCCACAGCAGTTCATACTGATCTTTCAGACGCTCATACTCGGGTACCACCTGACGCAAAATCCCGTCTTTAGAAGCTTTGATACTGATATGACCGCGTGGCGGTTCAATGCCGTTGGTGGCATTGGAGATCTGCGAAGAGGTCTCAGACGGCATCAGCGCAGAGAGCGTTGAGTTGCGCAGACCATGGGTTTTGATCTGCTCACGCAGGCCATCCCAGTCCAGATGCAGCGGCTCGTTGCAGATGGTATCGAGATCTTTCTTATAGGTGTCGATCGGCATAATGCCTTGCGCATAGGTGGTTTCATTGAACCACGGGCAAGCACCTTGCTCTTTCGCCAACTCATTCGAGGCTTTCAGCAGGTAGAACTGAATCGCTTCGAAAGTTTTATGCGTCAGGCCATTGGCACTGCCATCAGAGTAGCGCACGCCATTTTTCGCCAGATAATAAGCGTAGTTGATTACACCTATACCCAGGGTACGGCGGCCCATTGCGCCACGCTGTGCGGCTGGGATCGGGTAATCTTGATAGTCGAGCAGGGCATCCAGCGCACGAACTGCCAGCGTTGCCAGCTCTTCCAGATCGTCCAGGCTTTCAATCGCACCCAAGTTAAACGCTGACAGCGTACACAGCGCGATTTCACCGTTCTCGTCGTTAACATCGTTCAGCGGCTTGGTCGGCAGCGCGATTTCCAGACACAGGTTGGACTGGCGAACCGGCGCGATGCTGGCATCGAACGGGCTGTGTGTGTTGCAGTGATCGACGTTCTGAATGTAGATACGGCCGGTTGAAGCACGTTCCTGCATCATTAAGGAGAACAGATCCACCGCTTTAACGCGCTGTTTACGGATGCTGTCGTCTTTTTCATATTTGGTGTAAAGACGTTCGAATTCATCTTGATCGGCGAAGAACGCGTCATAGAGGCCCGGCGTGTCTGACGGGCTGAACAGGGTAATATCTTCACCTTTCAATAGGCGCTGATACATCAGCTTGTTCAGCTGCACGCCGTAGTCCATGTGACGTACGCGGTTGCCTTCAACGCCACGGTTGTTTTTCAACACCAGCAGGCTTTCAACTTCCAGATGCCACATTGGATAGAACAAAGTCGCTGCGCCGCCGCGAACACCGCCCTGAGAGCAGGATTTAACTGCCGTCTGGAAGTGCTTATAGAACGGGATACAACCGGTGTGGAACGCTTCGCCACCACGAATTGGGCTGCCCAGTGCACGAATACGGCCTGCATTGATACCGATACCGGCACGCTGCGAAACGTATTTCACAATGGCGCTGGAGGTGGCGTTGATAGAGTCGAGGCTGTCGCCACACTCGATCAATACGCAAGAGCTGAACTGACGCGTTGGCGTACGCACACCAGACATAATTGGCGTCGGCAGTGAGATCTTGAAAGTTGAAATCGCATCGTAGAAACGCTTGATGTAATCCATGCGGGTATCACGCGGATAACCGGAGAACAGACACGCTGCAACCAGGATATACAGGAACTGCGCACTTTCGTAGATTTCGCCCGAAACGCGGTTCTGCACCAGATATTTACCTTCCAGCTGCTTAACCGCCGCGTAGGAAAAGTTCATATCACGCCAATGGTCGATAAACGCGTCCATCTGCTCGAACTCTTCAACGCTGTAGTCTTCCAGCAGATGGCTATCGTATTTGCCCTTATCAACCATGCTGACCACCTGGTCATACAGTTTTGGTGGTTCAAACTGGCCGTACGCTTTTTTACGCAGGTGGAAAATCGCTAAACGAGCAGCGAGGTACTGATAGTCCGGGGCATCGCGAGAGATCAGGTCTGCAGCGGCCTTGATAATGGTTTCATGAATGTCAGAGGTTCTGATGCCATCATAAAACTGAATGTGGGAACGCAGTTCAACCTGTGAAACGGAGACGTTGTTCAGCCCTTCAGCTGCCCAGTCCAGCACACGGTGAATCTTGTCGAGGTCAATGCGCTCCTGGCGGCCATCGCGTTTAGTAACGAGCAGACTTTGGTTCATGTCGCGTTTTTACCTTTGCGTGAGTATCCAAAAATTAAAAGAAATCCCGGTTTATACACAGCATATTCATTGTGAATAATGTTGTGGATAAACACTACATCTAGGGGTTCAGGGGGAAATTCATAACAATATGGGGGCATATTCTAGTAATTTGCTGCAGCTTAACAAGAGGAAAAAATGATGATTCTGGGCTTGTTTTTTTTGCGAAATTTCCTAGGCCGCGTGTTGTAAGGCCCGCCATCGTGTCAACCGGTTTGATAAAAAATTCCCTTTCTTGAGCGACCGCTGATTTTTCATTCATTACTGACGCTTTTCCAATCTATGGACTAGCGGCTCACTCAATGGCTCGAAAAACGTATCGTTAATCAGCGCGGGTTATGCATTTAAACGGTGGGTAAAGGATTCGCTAAGCAAAGGGGAGGAGAATAAATGACAGCGGGCGCGCAAACGGGTTGCGCGCCACACAGATTAGTTTTTGCTGTGACGCGTGTGGATCATGTAGTTCACATCCACGCCGCGGCCCAGACGAAACTTATTGGTTATCGGGTTGTAGTGCAAGCCGATGATGTTCTGCTCGCGCAGCGGGGTTTCATCTACCCAACCCAGTAACTCTGAGGGACGGATAAACTTTTTCACATCGTGCGTGCCGCGCGGCACCATACGCAGCACATATTCCGCACCAAATACCGCCATCAGCCAGGCTTTGGGGTTGCGGTTGATGGTGGAGAAGAAGACTTCGCCGCCAGGTTTCACCAGACGCGCGCAGGCATGAACCACCGAGCGCGGATCGGGAACGTGCTCCAGCATCTCCATGCAGGTCACCACATCATATTTTCCGGCGTGGGTTTCCGCGTGATCCTCCACGGTTTGCTGAATGTAATCGAGCTTCACGCCCGTTTCCAACGCGTGCATACGTGCCACTTCCAGCGGTTCTGCGCCCATATCCAGCCCGGTAACCACGGCACCCTCGCGCGCCATGCTCTCGGCTAAAATGCCGCCACCGCAACCGACATCCAGCACGGTTTTACCAAATAAGCCGTTGCTGTGTTGCGCAATATAACCAAGGCGCAGCGGATTAATGCGGTGCAAAGGTTTAAATTCACCTTCGAGATCCCACCAGCGTGAGGCAACGGCCTCAAACTTGGCAATTTCCTGCGCATCGACGTTCTGCTGATGATTCTGCGGCTGTGCATTCATTGAATCGTAACTCCTGACAAAATGTTGACTGAGTATAAACGCTTAAGCCGTTGCGGCGCACCTCTCAGACATAAGGAAAAGCGGGTGAAATAGGTGGTTAACGTTCACCAGATGAATGCAGTGTGATATACTTTCGCACCTTTAAAATCCGGGATTAAGTAGAGGGATAGCGGCTCCATGAGCGACCTTGCGAGAGAAATTACACCGGTCAATATCGAAGAAGAGTTAAAAAATTCTTACCTCGATTACGCCATGTCGGTCATCGTTGGCCGAGCTTTACCCGATGTGCGTGACGGCCTGAAGCCGGTGCATCGCCGCGTACTCTTCGCGATGAGCGAACTGGGTAACGACTGGAATAAACCCTATAAAAAATCTGCCCGCGTTGTCGGTGACGTTATCGGTAAATATCACCCACACGGTGATTCCGCCGTTTACGACACCATCGTACGTATGGCCCAGCCTTTCTCCCTGCGTTACATGCTGGTGGACGGTCAAGGCAACTTCGGCTCCATCGACGGCGACTCCGCTGCTGCGATGCGTTATACCGAAGTACGCATGTCCAAAATCGCCCACGATCTGTTAGCTGACCTGGAAAAAGAGACCGTCGATTTCGTACCGAACTACGACGGGACTGAACAAATTCCTGAAGTTCTGCCGACAAAAATTCCTAACCTGCTGGTGAACGGTTCGTCCGGTATCGCGGTAGGTATGGCGACCAACATTCCGCCGCATAACTTGCGCGAAGTGATCAATGGTTGCCTGGCGTATATCGAAGATGAAGACATCAGCATTGAAGGGCTGATGGAGCACATTCCGGGGCCTGATTTCCCGACTGCCGCCATCATCAACGGACGTCGTGGCATTGAAGAAGCTTACCGCACCGGTCGCGGCAAAATTTATATCCGTGCTCGCGGTGAAGTTGAAGCAGATGCAAAAACGGGCCGTGAAACCATCATCATTCATGAACTTCCTTATCAGGTGAACAAAGCGCGCCTGATTGAGAAGATTGCGGAGCTGGTGAAAGAGAAGCGCGTTGAAGGCATCAGTGCACTGCGTGACGAGTCTGATAAAGACGGCATGCGCATCGTCATCGAAATCAAACGCGATGCGGTGGGTGAAGTGGTGCTGAATAACCTTTATTCACTGACGCAGCTGCAAACCTCGTTCGGCATTAATATGGTGGCGCTGCATCAGGGCCAGCCTAAGATTATGGCGCTGAAGGAGATTCTGGAAGCCTTTGTTCGCCATCGTCGTGAAGTGGTTACGCGTCGTACCATTTTTGAACTGCGTAAAGCGCGCGACCGTGCGCATATCCTTGAAGGCCTGGCGATTGCGCTGGCTAACATCGATCCTATCATCGAGCTGATTCGCCGTGCGCCAAACCCGGCGGAAGCGAAAAGCGGCCTGATCTCGCAGTCATGGGCGCTGGGCAACGTTTCAGCCATGCTGGAGCGTGCAGGTGATGATGCAGCACGTCCAGAATGGCTTGACGAGCAGTATGGTATTCGTGAAGGTCAATATTACCTGACCGAACAGCAAGCGCAGGCGATCCTTGATTTACGTCTGCAGAAACTGACCGGACTTGAGCATGAAAAATTGCTCGACGAATACAAAGCGCTGCTTGACCAGATTGCTGAGTTACTGCATATCCTGCAAAACGCAGAACGCTTGATGGAAGTGATCCGCGAAGAGCTGGAGCTGATGCGCGATCAGTTCGGTGACGAGCGTCGTACTGAAATCACTGCAAACAGCGCGGATATCAACATCGAAGACCTGATCAATCAGGAAGACGTTGTGGTCACGCTGTCGCATCAGGGTTATGTGAAGTATCAGCCATTAACGGATTACGAAGCGCAGCGTCGTGGCGGTAAAGGTAAATCTGCGGCGCGAATCAAAGAAGAAGACTTCATTGATCGTCTGCTAGTGGCTAACACCCACGACACCATTCTGTGCTTCTCAAGCCGTGGTCGCCTCTACTGGATGAAGGTTTATCAACTGCCTGAAGCCAGCCGTGGCGCACGTGGTCGTCCAATCGTCAACCTGCTGCCGCTGGAAGCCAACGAGCGCATCACCGCAATTCTGCCGGTGCGTGAGTACACTGAAGGCTTCAACATCTTTATGGCTACCGCCAGCGGGACCGTGAAGAAAACCGCGTTGAAAGAGTTCAGCCGTCCACGTAGCGCCGGTATTATTGCCGTCAATCTGCGTGAAGATGATGAACTGATTGGCGTAGCGTTGACCAACGGCAGCGATGAAACCATGCTGTTCTCCGCCGCAGGTAAAGTGGTGCGCTTCGCAGAAACCGCTGTGCGTGCAATGGGTCGTACTGCATCGGGTGTTCGCGGCATCAAGCTGGCAGAAGGCGATCGCGTTGTATCGCTGATTGTGCCACGTGAAGATGGCGCGATTCTGACCGTAACGCAGAATGGTTACGGTAAACGTACCGCTAACTCGGAATACCCAACCAAGTCGCGTGCGACGCAGGGCGTTATTTCGATCAAAGTTACCGAACGTAATGGTCCGGTCATTGGTGCGTTACAGGTCGTCGATAGCGATCAAATCATGATGATCACCGATGCAGGTACGCTGGTACGTACGCGCGTTTCAGAAGTCAGCGTCGTGGGCCGTAACACCCAAGGTGTGATACTGATTCGTACTGCAGAAGATGAAAACGTGGTTGGATTGCAGCGCGTTGCCGAGCCGGTTGAAGAAGAAGAGCTGGATTCAATCGACGGTAGCGTCGCGGAAGGTGATGAAGACATCGCACCGGAAGCGGATATCGATAATGCCGATATCGACGAAGCCGATCTTGAAGACGAAGATGACGCACCGGCTGCTGACGAAGAAGAGTAATCTTTCCGCAGCAAGTTAGGTTCGTCATAACAACGGCAGGTCAGGGGAAACCCGGCCTGCCGTTTTTTTTGGTTTATTTTTCAGCGTAATGAGGGTCACTTTATATCCGAATAAATCCAGCGGAGAAGCGTATCCCATTGCTAAGGAACTCCGCATCCAAACGGATCGGCTGCCCCTCATTTTTTCCCGACGGGCAAATTGTCTAAAAGCACATTCAAAGATTCCCAAATAGCCCGGCAAACCCGCACCCGGCTGGCTTTTTTCGCGTGATAAAGCTAGTGTATGGGCATTCCAAATTCATCATGCGATTAATCTTGCCAACTGCGAGTTTCCTTTGAAATATCCTGTCTCATTTCGCACTACACTTCGCATTTCGCGCTACCTGTTCAGAGCGCTGGCGCTTCTGATCTGGTTGTTAGGCGCGGTACTGACCTCGTTTTACATCATCAGTGTACTGCACGATAAAGAGAGTCAGGTGCGTCAGGAATTCGCCAGTAATTACGGCCTGACAGAGTGGTATATTCGCCACTCAGCAGACATGATGCGTGAGCTGAAATTCATCACCGAAAACCGCTTAACCAATGCCAGCAACGGGCTGGATGTCTTAACCGGTATGATGCCCGGCAAATCAACGCAGCCTCAATTCACACCGCTGTTTTCCGATGGCGATTGCACCTCAATGAGTAATACCTGGCGCAATTCTTTGGATTCTTTGAGTTATTACATTAATTACTGGAAGAGTAATTTCGCCTCTTCTTATGAACTCAATCGGGTGTTCTTTATCGGTGGTGAAAATCAGTGTCTTGCTGATTTCACCATTGGCAGCAGCAATATTGATCGTGAGCGCAGCCTAAAGTCATTGCGTGAACACGTACTGCGCTATCGCAACAGCAATGAAGAAGAGCGACGTAATCCGATGTACTGGATTAATAACAGTACCCAACCGGGCGTGGGCAACTTCTATATGGTGGTGCCGGTTTATGTGGCGAATAAACTGCAGGCATTGTTGGGTGTTGAACAAAATATTCGCCTGGATGAATTCATTCAGCCGGGCAATTTACCTGTTGTAGCCACTATTCTCGATGAGAATAATCGACCGTTAATCTCTTCACGGCGTGGTGGCGTGGGTTTCTCAATGGATGACCTGCCGGATGATAAAACCTGGTTTGGTTATCTCGACGGTTATCGCCAGTTAGTCCTGAAAAAGCCGCTGCCGCCATCAGACTTAAATGTGGTGTGGTCGGTCTCCACCCATGTGCTGGTTGACCAATTAAAGCTGATGATGATCAACGCACTGCTGCTCAATATTTTTAGCGCGGTGCTGTTATTTACCTTAGCCTGGCTGTTTGAGCGCCGCATGTTCCTGCCTGCTGAAGAGAACGCGCATCGGCTGGAAGAACATGAACAGTTCAACCGTAAAATTGTCGCGTCGGCGCCTGTGGGCATCTGTATTTTGCGTACCAGCGATGGCACCAACATCCTCAGCAATGAACTGGCTCATAACTATCTGACCTTACTGACGCAAGAAGATCGCCAGCGACTCAACGAAATCATTGGCGGCCAACAGGTCAATTTTGTCGATGTGCTTACCGGCAGCAATACCAACTTGCAAATCAGCTTTGTTCACTCTCGCTATCGCAATGAGAACGTCGCGATTTGCGTGTTGGTGGATGTCTCCGCGCGTGTTCGCATGGAGCAGTCATTGCAGGAAATGGCGCACGCGGCAGAGCAGGCCAGCCAGTCCAAATCGATGTTTCTCGCCACGGTCAGCCATGAATTGCGTACGCCGCTGTATGGCATTATCGGCAACCTCGATCTGCTACAAACTAAGAAATTGCCAAGCAGTGTCGATGCGCTGGTCACGGCAATGAATAACTCTTCCAGCCTGCTGCTTAAGATCATCAGCGACATTCTCGACTTCTCGAAAATTGAATCGGAACAGTTGAAGATTGAACCGCGCCCATTTGCGCCACGTGAAGTGATCACCCATATTGTCGGCAACTACTTATCGCTGGTGGTGAAAAAACGCCTGACGCTTTATTGCTTCATCGAACACGACGTGCCGCAGGCGCTGGATGGCGATCCGTTGCGCCTGCAACAAGTCATCTCTAACCTTCTTAACAACGCCATCAAATTTACCCATACCGGCTGCATTATTCTGCATGCCTATGTATTGGACGGTTATCTGGCGTTCCGCGTGCGCGATACCGGCGTGGGCATTCCCGCAAAAGAGATGCCACGGCTGTTCGATCCTTTCTTCCAGGTGGGTAATGGCGTGCAGCGTAATTTCCAGGGGACCGGATTAGGCCTGGCAATTTGTGAAAAACTGATCAACATGATGGATGGTGATATCGAGGTCGATTCTGAACCCGGCATGGGCAGCCAGTTCATTGTGCGTATTCCGATCTACCAAGGTCAGCAACCCTCGCCGCCACTGCTGGAGGGTATGCAAGACAAAACCATTTGGCTGGCGATGCGCAATGAGTACTTAGCCGAATTTATCACGCGGCAGTTGCAGCAGCAGGGCCTTCGCGTGGCTGAATATCTGGGCAAAGTGGGCAATGACGACGTGCTGCTGGCCGATTATGAGTTGGAAATGGATGCGCCATTGCGTGCGGTTATCACCTTTGACGGCGGGCATGCTGATATGCCGCGCGAACGTCAGTCGGGACGTTGGGTTCACAGCACCGCCACGCTGCATGAGTTGCCGACGCTGCTGGCGCGTATCTACCGCATTCCAGTAGAAAACGAAGCCGCAGATGCGTTGTTGTTAGCCGGTGCCGTGGAGGAGAAGGTAAACAACGACGACATTATGGTCCTGATCGTCGACGATCATCCCATAAACCGCATGTTGCTCTCTGAACAACTTGGCACATTAGGTTATCAGGTCAAAACGGCTCAGGATGGTGTGGATGCGCTTAATGTATTGAGCCGCAATGAGATCGATATCGTTCTAACCGACGTTAACATGCCTAATATGGATGGCTATCGCCTGACACAGCGCTTACGCCAGTTGGGCCATGTGTTCCCGGTAGTGGGCGTCACGGCCAACGCCTTAGCGGAGGAGAAGCAGCGCTGTATGGATGCGGGCATGGACAATTGTCTGTCGAAACCGGTGACGTTAGATGTACTGAAGGTTACGTTAGCGATTTATGCGGATCGGGTACGGAAAACGCGGGAAGGGTAGAGCGGTAGAACGATAGGGCAGAATGAAAAGGCGGTGCTGAGTGCACCGCCTTCAGGAACAGCTTAATCTCTTTCGACTTGCGTCGCGCTAACAGAAGATAAGTAGTTCAGCAGGGCAATATCATTTTCCACGCCCAGCTTCATCATCGCCGACTTTTTCTGGCTACTGATGGTTTTAATACTGCGATTCAGTTTCTTAGCAATTTCAGTCACCAGGAAACCTTCCGCAAACAGACGCAGTACTTCACTCTCTTTTGGTGACAAACGCTTGTCGCCATAACCACCGGCACTGATTTTCTCCAGCAGTTTTGCCACGCTTTCTGGCGTATATTTCTTGCCTTTCTGCAGTGCAGCCAGTGCTTTCGGCAGGTCAGTTGGTGCACCTTGCTTCAGCACAATTCCTTCAATATCAAGATCCAATACTGAACTCAGAATTGCCGGGTTATTGTTCATGGTCAGAACGATAATCGACAGGTCTGGATAGTGACGTTTAATGTATTTAATCAGTGTAATGCCATCACCATACTTTTCACCGGGCATTGAAAGATCGGTGATCAGAACGTTAGCATCCAGTTTGGACAAGTTGTTAATCAGCGCTGTTGAGTCTTCGAACTCACCTACAACGTTAACCCATTCAATTTGTTCCAGAGATTTTCGGATACCGAAAAGAACAATTGGATGGTCATCGGCAATAATTACATTTAAGTTATTCATCTTATTGGTTACCTTGCTGCAGCAGTTGTTTGACATAAGCGTCAATATCACTGGTGGTATTTGTAATGTTTGAATCGTCACACGCTTTAATGTGTTGTTCTAACTCTTCACAAAGCTGTTTACCTGGCGTCAAATTGAGCATGGCAAACACGCCTTTTAGGCGATGCGCTGTCTGAGCAAGCGAGGCGTAGTCCTTTTCCGCCGACTCAGTATACAGTCTCTTTACATCATCCGGTACTGTCTCAGTAAACAGCTGGAAATAGCCCCCGCTCATAAGCGGTGTAGCAGCCTCTTCTTCGGCGTCATCCTCCATAACATCATGGGACAATTGCTTCTCAATCAGCGCCAGCAACGCATCCAGTAACGCGCTGCTGAGATTGAAATTAACCCGATATTGCTGTTCGTTCAGTGCGTGATAACCTAACTCATCCTCAGCCAGCAACAAAGCCCAGCCGCTGAGTTTCGCCGGATCGTCAGTCACTAATACGTCATGATCTTGTCCTGAAATACGCTCATCCGGCGTGAGACAACGTGCGCCCCAGCTCTCTAAATGGCGACATACGATTTTGTGCACATCCTCCACGGCAATTTCTACCAGTGCGGTCACGCCGTCGAGAATTTTCTCTTCTTCCTCAACGCTTTTTTGCTCCAGCGCCAGCGGCAACTGCATATTGTAGCGTGTGCCGATGTCAGCTTTTGCCACAATTTCCAGACTGCCACCCATCTGCTTGCACAGCTGTTTGCACAGGAAAAATGCCATGCCGGAAGCTTGTCCATAACGATCCTGGCTGGTGTCGCCAAGGAACGGGAAATCAACGTTTGCCAGTTCATCAACCGTTAATCCAGCGCCGGTATCAACCAGTTCGATAGTTAGACGATCGGCACGCTGCTCCAGCGCTTTGACATCCAGTGAAATCTTGCCCCAGCGCGTGGTCGTTAAGGCGTAATGCATCAGCGTGGTCAAAACCTTACGCAATGCGCGACGATCGCCGAAACGCATCTCATCGTTGGGCTGATGATTATTCATCACCAGCGAAAGCCCTTTACGGCGCATCAGTGGCAAGCTTTCCAGCGCGATCTCATCCAGCAGATCTTGCAGATTAAATACCGTGGCATCTGGCGACCAGTCATGCGCTTCAAGGCGATTCAGCAGCACAATATCATCGACAAGGCGCGATAATCCCTGGCTCTCATCCAGCACGTCAAGCACGGTTTCGTCTTCATCGCGCTGGCTCAGCTGTACCAGTTGCGTCACCATTTTTTCCAGCGGCAGGTTGAGCGCGTGACCCAGATTCTGCAGCAATTGCTGACGCATCTGATGGTTACGATCTAGAACTTGCTGCGCTTTTTGCAGCTTCTTATTAACCAATAATTCCCGATCCTGATCGCGCATCATAAACAGTTGGGTATGCGGCGACAGCATGCTGCGCGCGTGGCGAATCTCATACACTTCGTTGTTAATGGTTGCCTGCAAAACGCCCTGATGCTGATCGGACATATTAATGATTTTTTGCAGATTAAGATGCGGCAAAAGATGTTCTGCGATCTTATTACTCAAAATGGTGCGGTTGCTGGCGAAGTCATAAACCAGTAAACCGACCGGCAAACTGGCGACGATCTCTTCATTTAACACCCGCAGAGAATCAAGCTCTGCAGTCTGATTCTCACTGGGGCGCAGTGATTGCTGACGCAGCAGCGCCATCCCGGCAAGGGAGAGCAGGAACAGCAGCAGATTAATCAGCAACGGCCACAATAGGTTGTGCAATGTATCAACAAATAACCGGGTAACAGGGACATGATAAATCAGCTGCAGCGAGGTGCTGGGCAACGTGGCAGCAATTTCAAGATTGGGATTCGCTAACGTGATTTGCGTGCTTTCTGCTGTTTCTTCATCGCTGCTATTGGTCAGCGCTGTATCCTGACGCAGCTGGAAATTTTCCAGCGGCATATTTTGCGGAATCAGATCGTTAATCGGCAGATCAAACGCCACCACCGTTGCCAGATGTCCCGGCTGATTAAAGGTGGTGCGCACCGTAAAGTAGTGATCGTTTTGAAACGCCAGATGGCGCAACGGCGAGAAGCTTTCGCGCTCATCCAGCGCATTCGCCTGCTGAAGCATCTCGGCACGGCGGCCATCCACCAGCGAGCTAATCGCGCTCTCTTTATAGCGCGTCGCCATATCTTTCAGCGGCAGCGTAGAGATCATGATCAAGCTGTTATCCTGACCATTCAGGAAATACATCGACCAGGTCGGATTTTCTGCGCCCCATAACGTATCAAGGTAGTTTGACATGCGCATGGTCATATCAAGCGTGCTGCTGTCATGAGAGCCAAAGATCAGCGCTTCCGTTTTACGACGGGTTTTTTCGAGATAATAGACATCCGGGCGCAGACGCGTCTCTTGCAAGCTGCTGCTTGGCGCCGTTCCTGCCGCGCTGGTGGCGAGGTTCTCGTATATCTGCCAGGTGGCAAAACGATACGCATCAATACGCTTTTGCATTGCGCGCGCCACATCAGTCATGGCATAGCGTTTCTCAGTAAGCCAGGCATTAACCGAGTTGTGGATAACAAAGCCCAGCGCTAATAGCAGCACCAGATTAAACACTAAAAAGAAGCGGGTGACATTGCCGGATGTCAGGGGAAACTTGTAGAACATAGCGTCTCAGATACCTGAATTATCGCGCAACCAGTCGCGCACTGGCGGCCACAGCTAACAGTAACAGCGCAATCAGCAAAAACGCGCCGCTGAGGCTGATCCATTGGGAAATGAATCCGATTAAGGCCGGACCTGAGAGAATACCCGCATATCCCAGTGTTGTCATGGCGGATATCGCCAGATTTGCTGGCATATCTTGTTGTTTCCCTACCGCATTGAAGAGCATAGGCACCGTGTTTGCTAAGCCAAAACCCACCAGCAGAAAGGCGAACAGCGCCATTTCAGGCCAGGGTAACAATACCGCTAATGTCATGCCTGCCGCCGCCGCCAAAGCGCCCGTCAGCATCACGGGATAGCGACCAAAGCGGTTAATGATTTTGTCACCGCTGAAACGTCCCAGCGTCATCGCAACCGAAAACAGCGCATAGCCGAGACCTGCGTGAGCGGGTGCCATCTCCGGGCTTTGCAGCAGCAGCAGCGCACCCCAGTCGAGCACCGCGCCTTCTGCCAGAAACAGAATAAAGCAAAGCGCACCGAGAAAGGCGACCCAGCCACGCGGGATCACTAACCAAGGTTGTTCGGGCTGGTGCAACCGTTCATTCATAAAATTTGGCAGGCGCCAAACCAGTAACAGCAGCATGACCACCATGACAATCAGTACGGAGGTCAGCGGCGTAAGCGCGGCGCTTAACAGTAAACTCACCGTTCCCGCGCCCAAAATGCCGCCCAGGCTAAAAAATCCATGAAAACCAGACATCATTGCCCGACCTGACGCTTTCTCTACCTCAACGGCTTGGTAGTTCATTGCCACATCCAGCGTACCCAAACCCGCACCAAACACCATCAGCGACGCTGCCATTAAGGCCAATGAATCTGCCGTGGCTAATAAAGGCATAACTGACAACACAACAAGTGTTGAAAGCAGCATGACGCGACGACAGCCGAAACGACCGACCAGCGTACCGGTAACCGGCATCGCTGCCAGCGAACCAATGCCTAAACAGAGCAATAATGCGCCCAATGAGGCACCGCTTAACTGCAAGCGATCGCGTGCAAAAGGCACCAGCGGCGCCCATGCAGACATGCCTAATCCGTTGATCAGAAAGATGATGCGCGTGCCCCAATAAAGGCGGCTGTTCTGTTTATTTTGCTGTGCGGCGTCCAGTGCGGTCATAGGTAAAATTCATTAGTAGCAAAGCGGCCAAGTGTAACATCGAAGCCGCTTTTATCTGCTCGCCATTCGCTTTTATTAGGCGATTTTCAATAGCGAACTGTCGGCAAAAAAGGGAGTTTACCGACTTTTTTCGCGTCGCGATTCTTTTCCAGAACTTTCCTGGCATCACCGTCATCCACAAGGTGGACTTAACCCAAATTTCTTCGCGCAATTTCAGTACGTTACTTTATTAAAAAAAAGTAAACCGAGATCAAAAATGTGCGCCGCATCACCCGGTGAAACTAATTTTATTAGCCGCTTGCCACCTTTTTAATCACTCTTTTTCAACCTCTTTAAGCAGTTATAGGAAACAGCTGGCAACAAATTGATATGAGAAAACAAAGATAAAGCGCACCCATTCATCTTTCTAACGCGAATTTTGTTAATGATAACCAAATTAAAACATAACAAAATCTGTACATTGAAGTTGATTTTTCTGTTCGTTACGTCAAAGATTGATCAGGTAGAAATCTGAAAATTTATGTATAAAAAAATAAATTAAATTAAAAATTCACCCAACCAGCAAGGCTCATAGCCGGTCGCTGAAAATAATTGGCCATAAGGCCTTTACATTCACCAGGCAAGACGCTTTCTGCATCGCAGAAAGTGAGGTAATGCGTGGATCTTAAAAGCATAAATCTAATTTATGATTTTGAATTCAGTATATTAGCTAATCTGGTGGAGTAGGGGTTACAACATGGCAGAACTCACTCAAGGCCGAGTCGATATCATTTCTCGTGAAAACGGCACACTGATCTCTCAGTCCAACGGCGGTTTAACTCAAACAATTAACCTCGCAGAACCCAGCATAGTGCGCATCAACGGCACGCGCGCCATGGTGGTTCAATACGAACGTCAGGGTGACGATCTTATTCTGCATATGCGCGACGGCAGCACCGTACGCTATCAGAAATTTTTCTTTGACGATGTCGAAGGCGAACACAGCGAACTGGTTTTTGATGATGGCGTAAATCCCCCGGAACACGCGCTGTTTCCCACCACAGCGGAAGGCACAGACCTGGCCGCTGCGTCAGTTACACCTACCTATGAATCTCTCAACAGCGTAGATCCGCTGCTGCTGGCTGAAAATGCCAATATCTCAGCGGGTGTCTTAACCGCCGGCGGTTTAGGTGTGCTGGGTCTGGCAGGTATCGCCATCGGCGCAGCGGGCGGTGGTGGTGGTGGCGGTGGCGGTGGTGGCAATGACGGCGGCACAGACAACCCTGCGCCAGGCACACCGACTATCAGCATCAATCCCTTTGCCGGTGACAATGTGCTGGATAACGCGGAAAAAACCGCGACGCAAACCCTCAGCGGTAACACCACTAACGTGGAGGCGGGCCAGCTGGTCACCATCACGCTGGGCGGTCAGAACTACAGCACCACTGTCGGTGCGGATGGCAGCTGGAGCATCAACGTACCTGCCGATGCGTTAGCTGCATTAGCCGCAGGTAACACCAGCATCAGCGTTTCCGTTAACAACGCGGCGGGCACCGTAGCAACCAGCGATCTGGCGATCACAGTGGAAGCGCCGCCTGTGACCGAACCCGGCACGCCAGTCATCAGCATCAATCCATTTGCGGGTGACAACGTGCTGGATAACGCTGAAAAGACGGCAACACAAACCATTAGTGGCACCACCTCTAACGTGGAGGCGGGCCAGCTGGTGACTATCACGTTGGGCGGACAAAGTTACAGCGCGACGGTGGGCGCAAATGGCAGCTGGAGCGTAGGCGTTCCCGCTACGGCGCTGGCAGCGCTGGCAAACGGCGCGAATGTGATTAGCGTTACGGTTAATAATGCAGCCGGTACACCAGCTGAGAGCAGTCTCAATATCAGAGTGGACAGTGAGCCTGATTCACCGGTGATTAACATTGCTCTGTTTGCGGGCGACGATATCCTGGACAACAGCGAGAAGGGCACAGCGCAAACACTTTCTGGCACAACCAGCGATGTTGAAGCGGGTCGAGTGGTGACGATCACCCTTGGCGAGCAAACCTTCTCCGCCACGGTTAACGCCAATGGTAGTTGGAGTGTCACTATCCCGCCTGAGGTTTTGTCAGCACTGGCTGCAGGTTCAGTCACGATCACCGCGACGGTAAGCAACGCCGCAGGGATTGTAGTGACAGAAACGCGCGAAGTTTCTGTGGAAGCGCCAGGAATCCCTAATGAGCCTGGCGTTACACTCACCACACCTTTTGGCGATGGCGTACTCGATCCGGGTGAAAAAGAGATTGCACAAACACTGAGCGGTTCTACCACCAATATCGAAGCGGGTCAGACAGTTACCGTTACGCTCAATGGCACGAATTATACCGCCTTGGTGGCTGAGGACGGCAGCTGGATCGTGGTGCTTCCTGCTGACGCATTGGCTGCGCTGGCTGCGGGTAATGCCACGCTGACTATCAGCGTGACCACCGCGAACGGAACCGTGGTTAGCGAAGATTACAACTTCCTGGTCGGCACGCCAGCCGTAACGGAACCGACCATCACACTGGATAACTTCGCCGGTGACAACGTTCTCGATGAAACGGAAAAAGGTCTTGGGCAAGTTCTCAGCGGTACGACCACCAATGTTGAGGAAGGTCAGTTTGTCACCTTAACGTTGAACGGCCAGGTTTATAGCGCTGCCGTTGGCGCGGAGGGTAACTGGAGTATTACGTTACCGCCTGCGCTGTTGCAGTCGCTGGCAGCGGGAGAGTTGACGCTGGCCGTGAGTGTCTCGAATGCGTCTGGCGGCACCGCCACCGGAACGGTGGACGTCACAGTAGAAGCGGGACCGCCGACGATTGCGGCGGCAGTGTTTGCTGGCGATGGTGTGCTTGATGCCACTGAAGCGGCTGGCCCGCTGACGTTGAGTGGGACAACCACGGGCGTAGAAGCGGGAAATACCGTGTCAGTGACGTTCAATGGCAATAATTACACGGGCATCGTTGGGCCGGATGGCAGTTGGAGCATTGCGCTGCCTAATGGTGTCTTGGCCGATGTAGCGCCGGGCGCTGCATCGCTGGTGGTCATCGTCACCAATAATTCAGGCACCGAAGCCACGCAACAAATTAACTACACGGTTGCCGCGCCTGAGCCACAGCCAGGCGATCCGGTTATTAGCGTTGATGCTTTCACCGGCGATGATGTGCTGGATAACAGCGAAAAGGGCAGCGATCAAACCGTAAGCGGTACTACCACTGACGTCGAAGCCGGGCAAGTGGTCACGCTGACGCTCAACGGGCAAAGCTACAGCGGCACGGTGGAAAGTGACGGCGCATGGAGCATTAACGTTCCTTCTTCTGCGCTGACTGCATTGGCAACCGGCACTGCGAGTTTCGCTGTCAGCGTGAGCAACGCGGCGGGGGATGTTGCCACAGTTACCCATGACGTCACTGTAAATGCCCCGTTGCCGACCCTTAGCGTGAATGCTTTTACTGACGACGGCGTGCTGGACGGCATCGAGCAGGGCAGCGATCAAACTCTGAGCGGCAACACCACCAACATTGAAGCGGGTCAAATCGTTACGGTCACGCTGGGCGGTGAATCGTTCACCAGCACCGTTGCCGCAGATGGCAGTTGGCGTGTGACTCTGCCAGCCGCTACCCTTGGCACGTTAGCGGAAGGCACTAACACCGCTTCGGTCAGTGTCACCAATGTGGCAGGTGAGACGGCCTCCAGTGATTACAACTTCACCGTTACGCTGCCAGTCACAGCCGAACCAACCATTACAGTGAACGCCTTCGCCGGTGATGATGTGCTGGATGTGGGCGAAAAAAGCAGCAGCCAGACGTTGTCCGGTACCACTGAAAACGTTGAACAAGGTGCAGTTGTCACCGTTAGCCTGGACGGTCAAAGCTGGAGCGCCACGGTCTCTGGCAATGGCAGTTGGAGCGTGAGCATTCCGGCTGAGGCGCTCGCCTCGCTGGCAGCAGGCAGTGCCACACTTGGCGTTTCTGTAGCCAGTGCTCAGGGCACTGCAACCGCGTCACGGACTTTCACTGTCGAAGCGCCGGATGGCGTATTAACGGTGAATCCGATCAGTGATGACGGCTATTTGAATGCGGAAGAAACCGCCAGCCCGCTGCAAATTACCGGGCAGGCAGAGAATGTGGCAGAAGGCGCCGTTATCACGGTTAATTTCAACGGTACGGATTACAGCGGTACGGTTGACGCGCAAGGTAACTGGAGTGTCACCGTCCCTGCTGACGCGCTGACCGGCTTGCAAGATGGCATCCAAACCCTGCAAATCAGCGCAACGGACAGCAACGGTAATCCAGCCAGCAGCAGTGCAACGCTCAATGTTGTCGTAGAGAACATTCCAGATGTCAGCGTAGGCACATCAGTCCTGACCGATGGCACGCTGGACGCCACGGATGCTGCCAGCGACCTCAATCTCAGCGGCAGTACTGGCGCAACCGGCGCAGGCCAGACGGTAACGGTGAATGTAGGCGGTACCGATTACTCCGCTACCGTGAGTGAAGATGGAAGCTGGACGCTAACGCTGCCAGCAGCAGATTTGCAGGCGCTGCCACAGGGCGCGAGCACCGTCACCATTACTGCCCGCGACGCAGCCAATAACACCAATGTTGAAACCCTGAACTTTACCGTCGATACCGGTCCGGGCACGCCAGCTGAACCGACTATCAGCGTTAACATCTTTGCTAACGATGATCTGCTGGATAACAGCGAAAAAGCCACCGACCAAACGCTCTCTGGATCGACCACCAATGTCGAAGAAGGACAGGTAGTTACGCTTACGCTCAACGGACAAACTTACAGCGCACAGGTTGATGCTGAAGGTAACTGGAGCACCAGCGTCCCAACGGCTGACTTAATTGCACTGGCCGCGGGCACGGCAACGGTTGATGTGAGCGTCACCAACGTTGCTGGCGCAACCGCCACCAGCAGCCACGACTTTAGTGTTGCCCCAGCTGAAGGTCTGCCGGGCATCATCACCATCAGCGAACCCTTAAGCAGCGATGGCTATCTGAACGCTGACGACGCCACGCAAGATCTGATCATCACCGGAACGGCTGTTGGCGTGGCGGAAGGCCAGCTGGTAACGGTGAGCTTCAATAATGTGAACTACAGCGGCAGCGTAGCGGCTAACGGAAGTTGGTCCATTACCCTGCCGTCTACCGCCTTTGCAAATATTGCTGATGGGCTGCAGCAGGTTACCGCCAGCGTGACGGATGCTAACGGTGCAGTGGTCAGCGATCAGGCTGGATTAACGGTTGCCGTTACTGCTCAACCGCAAGTTAATCTGGATGAAACCGCCTTCAGTGACGGTGTGCTAAGCGATGCCGAAGTCGGTAGCGATCAAATTCTTAGCGGCACGACGGGTTTGCCCGGTGTAGGACAGCGGGTTGAAGTCGAACTCAATGGGAAAATTTACAGCAGCGTAGTGAATGCGGACGGTTCCTGGAGCCTTTCGCTGCCTGCAACCGATCTCGCTTTGCTGGCTCAGGGGCCGAATAGCCTGACGGTTACTGTTACGGATGCCGCGAACAACAGCAACAGCGAAATCATCAATTTCACTGTGGACAGCCTGTTACCGGTGCTAAATCTTGGCCCTGTCGCGGGTGATGATGGGGTATTAAACAGTGAGGAAATAGCCAGCGGCCTGCCGCTTACCGGTTCAGGCTCTGCGCCGGGTGACGTGGTGACGGTGTCGCTTAACGGCGCAAACTATAGCGCGGTGGTAGGCAACGATGGCAACTGGACGGTAAACGTGCCGGCTGAAGCGTTGCAAGCACTGGCAGACGGCAGCAGTTATACCCTGACCGTTACCGTAAGCGATGCCATTGGTAACGTAATCAGCCAGTCACAAACGCTGACCGTGGATACGCTCGCCCCAGCAGGCAGCATCAATGCGCCTGGCGGGGACGGCATTCTGGGTGCCAACGATTTGTCAGAGCCGCTGATTCTCAGCGGCACCGGTTCACCGGGCGACAGCGTGACCGTTACGCTCAATGGCCAAAGTTATACCGCGATTGTCGCGGATAATGGTCAGTGGAACACCTCTGTACCCACAGCCGATCTTGCCGCGCTCACCGATCCTTCTTATCCGGTTAGCGTGACAATTACGAATGCCGTGGGGAATAGCACCACGCAAGACACCACATTGAACGTGGCGACGACGCCACCACCGCTGACGGTGGGTGATTTGGGCGGTGATGGTGTCATCAATGCGGGAGAGGCTCAGCAGCCGTTAATTGTGACCGGCGTCGGTAGCAGCGGCGACACCATTACCGTGAGTCTGAACGGTCAAACCTATAGCACGGTTGTGGGCGATAACGGCAGCTGGAGCGTCAGTGTGCCTGCGGCGGATGTGGCGCAAGTGCCTAACGGGCCACAATCGGTTGCCGTCACGGCAACCGATGCCAACGGCAACACCACAACGGTTACTGATACGCTGGAGTTTGCGACGACGCCACCGCCAGCCACAGTGACGCAGCCTGCCAGCGATGGCTACATCAATATTGGTGAACACACCCAAGATTTAGAACTGAATGGCGCAGGCGGCACGCCAGGCAATAATGTCTCGGTGGTGTTTAACGGTGACACCTACACCACCACCGTTGGCAATGATGGCAACTGGTCAGTGACCGTACCGGCAGAAGCTGTCAGCCAGTTGGGTGATGGTATCTATCCCGTGACCGTCACCATCGATGATCAATATGGCAACAGCACCACCGTGGTCTCGGATGTCACCGTAGTAGCAGAAACCGCACGTACCTTAACCATTGCGCCGGTAACGGGTGATGATGTTATCGATCGCGCCGAGCAACTCAGCGATGTATTGATTACGGGTACAACAAACGTACCCGCAGGACAGCCGGTACTGCTCTCAATTAACGGGCAAACTTATGATGGCGTCGTTCAGCCTGGCGGAAGCTGGAGCGTCACGCTGCCAGCCGGTTCGCTGGGCGGCGTTGGCACCAAAGCTTATACCGTTACCATTACTGATGCAGCAGGCAATCAGGCCACTGGCAATGGCGAACTTTCAGTCGTTACCACCGCCGATCCGGTGCTGGCGATTGCGCCCATCAGTGAAGACAACGCCTATAATGCCGCCGAATCGGCCAGCGATCTGATCATCAGCGGCAGTTCGGCGAATCTGCCCGCAGAGACTATCGTCACCGTTAATGTCGGCGGCGTGAGCTATTCCAGTGCGCTGGATGAAAGCGGCGGCTGGTCGATCACCGTACCGGCGGCGATTGCCAGTGAGTTGGAGCAGGGCAATCAAACTATTACCGTTACCGCGGGCGGCGTAGAGGTGACGCAAACCGTGCTGATTGCGACCACGCCATTAGCCGCACCCGTTGTTGAAACGCCGTTTGATGACGGCGTGTTAAACAGCAACGAAGTGAATGTCCCTCAAACCCTGAGCGGCACCGCAGCGGCAGGGCAAACCGTCACCGTCACGGTGGGGGATAATAGCTATCCCACCACGGTGGACCCGCAGGGGAACTGGAGCGTTAACATCCCACCGAGCACGTTACAGGGGCTGGGACAAGGTGCTAACACGGTTATCGTTACGGTCAGTGATGCGGCTGGCAATGCCACCAGCAGCACCGTGCCGATCACGGTTGACACCGGTACGCCAACAGCCACCATCAACCCTGTTGCTGGAGACGGCATCATTAATGCGGCTGAAGCAGAAAATGATGTGCTGGTGCGCGGCAGTGCCGCACCTGGCAGCAGCGTCAGTGTGGAACTGAACGGCGAAACTTACGCCGCCACGGTGGCGCAGGATGGCAGTTGGGTGGCCACCTTGCCAGCCGCCGATCTGCAAGCGCTGGCGGAGGGTCGCTACGATCTGAACGTCACGGTGACGACAGCGAACGGCAATAGCGGCACCACCTCTTCCGCACTGACTATTGATACCACTGCGCCGACTTTCGTCTTTAATTCGCCAGCTGGCGATGGCGTTCTTAACGCCAGCGAACAGGCAAATGGCGTCACCTTCACCGGCAGCGGCAGCGCCGGCGATGACGTCAGTCTGACGCTGGATAATGTGACGTATACCGGCACGGTAGATGAAAACGGTCAGTGGGCGCTGGATATTCCTGCCAGCAACCTGGCGGGCCTCACTAATGGTAACTATCCCATTACGGTGATCGTTAGCGATGCTGCGGGCAATACCGCGAGCGAGACCCGTAATCTGACGGTTGATACCAGCGCTCCGCCATTGGTCGTCAACCCGGTTAGCGGCGATTACAACCTCAACACCAACGATCTGACGCAACCGCTGACTATCAGCGGATCGGGTCAAAACGGCGATCAGGTGAGTGTGAGCCTGAACGGTAAGTTTTACCGTACGCAGGTGGGTGTGAATGGATTGTGGTCGTTGCAAATTGCACCCACCGATCTACAAGCACTGCCGCCGGGTACGAATCCCCTGACGATTACCCTTACGGATGCACAGGGCAACCAAACAACGGTCACCAACGACCTGAATGTGGCGACCGATCCACTGGTGCTGCCGACCATTACGGTTGATAGCGCAGGCTTCGCCGGTGATGGCATCTTAAACGCCGCAGAACAGCAGCAACCGCAAACGCTGAGTGGTTCAACCACCAATGTTGAACAAGGCCAGCAGGTTTCCGTCACGCTGGAGGGTACAACCTACACCGGCGTAGTGGGCGCAAACGGTGAATGGAGCATTATTCTACCTCCGGCGGCGTTGGCAACGCTGGCTGACGGTAGCCAAACACTGACAGTGAATGTGATCAACGCCGTGGGCAATACCAGCAGCGGTGAAGCGACATTCACTGTTGATAGCAGTGTGGGTGGCGTGGCTTTGGCACCGGTGAGCGGCGATAACTATCTCAACGCCGCTGAAGTTGGCGGTGAGGTTACCTTTGGCGGTAGCACCAGCAACATTGCGGCGGGCAGCATCGTTACGGTGAACGTAAACGGGGCGGATTATTCCACCACGGTCGGCGCAGATGGAAACTGGACACTGACACTGCCTGCGGGCACCTTCAGCAACGTTGCGGAGGGTGCGTTGACGGTGACCACCACCGTCACCGATGCTAACGGCCTGACATTGGCCTCACAAACTGACACGCTGAATGTTCTAACCACCACGCCGCCAGCTACCGCAGGTGTGGCGTTTGGCGATGGCATTCTCAATGCAGATGAAGCCGCTGCTAACGGGGCGATCAGCGGCACAACCGGCGTCAGCAATCCGGGCCAGGTAGTGACTATCTCCCTGAATGGCGTGGATTACAGTGGGCTGGCTGACGCAACAGGCGCCTGGCAGGTTTCGATCCCGGCCGAAGTGTTGGCAGCGCTGCCCAATGGCAGCACGCCATACAGCGTCACCGTGACCGATATTGCTGGCAACAGCAGTAGCGCCCAGGGCACTTTTGAGGTCAATACGCTGCCGCCAGCGTTAACCCTGAATGAGCCAGCGGGCGACGGCATCCTCAATGCCAATGAAGTCACGCAGCCGCTGAATCTCACCGGCACCAGTGAAGGCAATGCGCTGATTTCAGCCACCTTCAATGGCACCACTTACAGCGTTAACGCCGATGCAGACGGCAACTGGACACTGCCTGTGCCGGCAGAAGCGTTTGCCGGAGTAGTCAACGGTAGCTATCCGCTGACCGTCACGGCCAGCAATGCGGCAGGTAATGTCACCACTGAAGTCAGCAGCTTAACGGTGAAAGCCGATGCTGCCAGCCTACCGACGTTGGCCCTGAATCCGTTTGCCGGTGACAACACGGTGGATGGCGCAGAACGACAAACCGATCAAATCCTTTCCGGAACCACCACGAACGTAGAGGCGGGCCAGATCGTGACGTTGACGATTGGCGGTCAACCCTTTACTGGCGTCGTGCAAGCGAGTGGCGACTGGAGCCTGACTGTCCCTTCCGGTGTGCTGACGGCGTTAGCCGATGGCACGGCAACTTATACAGTGGCCGTCAGTGATGTGGCGGGCAACGTGGCATCGGGTAATGTGACGATTACCGCTAACAGCACGGCATCTGGCCTGTCGCTGGATGCGCTAAGCGGTGATAACTATCTGAATCTGAATGAAAGCGCGGATCCGTTGATTGTGACGGGCACCTCGGCCAACGTCGGCGAAGGCGGTATCGTCACGCTGTTGCTGAACAACGTGGGCTACAGTGGCGTGGTCTCTGCGACAGGAACCTGGAATATCATTGTGCCTGCCGAGGCGCTGGCAAACCTGCCGGATGGGCCACAGACCCTGACGGTGACAGCAGCAGACTCAACGGGCGCAACCCTCAGCAGCACCGCCACGCTGAATGTGATCATCAATAACTTGCCTGATGCAGCCATAACCACGCAATTGGGTGGCGGTACGCTGAATGCCACGGATGTCGGCTCTGCGCAAACCCTGAGCGGCTCAACTGGCGTCACGGGCGATGGTCAAGCGGTCAGCGTGACATTAAACGGCACTGACTACAGCGGTACGGTCGATGGCAACGGCAACTGGAGCATTACGCTTCCTGCTGAGGCGCTGGATGCACTGGACGAAGGCACCACGGATTATGTTGTCACGGTAAGTGATGCAGCAGGGAACACCAGCGCGGTAAACGGCAGCGTCGATATTGATCTCACACCACCCACCCTTACCCTGGGTGCGGTGGCGGGGGATAACATCGTCAATGTGGCTGAAAGCGCTGAGGTCATTACCCTGACCGGTAACAGCGATGCAACGGGCCAAACGGTAACCATTACCTTGAATAATCAGGTCTGGACCACCACCGTGGGTAACGATGGCAACTGGAGCCTGGATCTGCCCGCCGGTGTGCTGGCGGGTGTGCCTGCTGGTGCATACACGTTGACCGCCACGGTCAGCGATGCGGCAGGCAACAGTTTCACTGAAACGCGCGAGATCAATGTTGCCACTGGCGAGCTGGCGATCAGCATCGAACCGCCGTTTACGGAGGGTTATCTGAGTCAGGCTGAGGCGGGGCAAAACCAAACGCTGAGCGGCACTACGGGTGTTACCGGTGAAGGACAAACCGTTACGGTAACGCTCGGAGGAAGGGATTATCCTGCTGAAGTGGATGCCAATGGTAACTGGACGCTGACCTTAGAGAGCAGCGTGCTGCAAGGGCTTGATCAAGGTATCACGACGCTTGTGGTTAACGTTGCGGATGCCGCCGGCAATACAGGCAGCCTGGAAAGCAGCGTGATGGTTGATTTCGTTGCGCCAACGCTGACCGTTAATGACATCGCGGATGATAACGTCATTAACTCGATTGAAGTTTTGCAGGAAATTCCAATCAGCGGCACCGCGTCGTTAGCGGATGTCGGACAAACCGTGACCGTGACATTTAATGGTCAGGCTTATCAAACGCTGGTGCTTTCAGATGGCACCTGGAGCGTGAATTTACCGGCCAGTGCAATACAGGGCTTAACGGATGGCGATTACCCGGTGGGGATCTCGCTGACCGATGCGGCGGGTAACACCACCAACATCAGCCAGACCGTGACGCGTGATGCCGATGCCGTTGATCTTCCTACCTTATCGGTGGGTGCGATCAGTGATGATAACTACGTCAATCGCGTTGAGGCGGGTGAGGCGCTGACGATCAGTGGCACCAGCACCAATCTGGCTGAAGGGCAACTTGTCACTGTCACGCTGAATGGTCAGAGCTACAGCGGGACAGTCGAGGCGAATGGTAACTGGACGGCGACAGTGCCCGCTGCAGATGTCGGCGCGCTGGCGGATGGTGAGCAGGTTATCGTGGTGACTGCCGCAGACAGTTCAGGTAATCCAGCCAGCAGCAGCAGCAGTTTTGTGGTGGTTGCCAGCGAGGCTGTTCAGCCCACGCTCAGCGTCAATGTGGTAGCAGGTGATGATGTGATCAACGCCAGCGAGGCGGGAGAAACCTTGGTGCTGAGCGGCAGCAGTACGTTACTGCTGCAAGGCACGGAAGTGACTGTCACGTTGAATGATATCGATTACAGCACCACCATTGATGCAAACGGAAACTGGAGCGTTTCAGTGCCGGCTGACGTTGTCGCTGATCTACCGCAAGGGGCATTAACCCTGACGGTTACGGCGAATGATGAAGCGGGCAACCCGGCAAACATCAGCCACGATGTTACGGTGAACAGCGATCTGCCCGCCTTGAGTGGTATTTCACTCAGCGCAGGTGACACCTTAAATCTTGCCGAGTCGCTGCAGGATTTGGTGGTCAGCGGCACCACTGAAGCCAATCTTCCGGTTTCAGTGACGCTCAATGGCATCACTTACACCACCACAGCCGCAGAGAATGGCAGCTGGAGTTTGTCGATTCCTGCGGCCGATCTGCAACAGTTAGCGGATGGCGGAACCACCCTGAACATTGCGGTAACGGATGCCGATGGCAACACCGCCACCGATACCGCTGATCTTAACGTGGCCTTTAATACGCTGCCTACACTGACGCTGGAGCTGCCGTTTGGCGATGCCTTGCTCAGTCAAGCCGATGTGGGTATTGAACAAACGCTGAGCGGCACTTCCAGCGAACTCGCTGAAAATACGGTAATCACTGTAGATATTGGCGAACTCAGCTTCACCACGCAGGTTGGCGCAGATGGCAGCTGGAGTCTGACGCTGCCAGCCAATACGTTGACCGCTGTCGCTGATGGCATTATTCAGCTTACCGTAACGGCCAACGATGCAGCGGGTAACCCGGCACAAGCGTCTGCCAGTGTGGAAGTTCTTCAGACGCCGCCAGCGCTGCCAACAATTGGCGAGACACAGTTTGGCGATAACGTGATTAACAGCACGGAAGCGGGAACGATACAGTTGATTACCGGCACCATCGACGCCAGTGATGGGCAAACCGTGACGGTGAATGTGGATGGCAATCCACTCACAGTCACCGTTGATGCTAACGGTAACTGGACAGCCAGCTTGCCGCCAACGCTGATCACCAGCCTGGGTAACGGAACGCACACCCTCACTGTGGTCACTACCGACCGTGCGGGCAACACGTCCGAGGCAACACAAGACTTTACCTCGGCCATCACCGCCATAGCTCAACCCACGCTCGATACACCGTTTGGCGATGGACGCATCAACGCTGACGAAGCCGCGGCAGATGGAAGCCTTACCGGCAATCTCAACATTGATAATGCAGCATCAGTGAGTGTCAGCCTGAACGGAACGGTTTACCCCGCCACGATTAATGGTGACGGTACCTGGTCACTGGAATTGCCCACAGAGTTGCTGCAAACCCTGCCCGATGGCACCTGGCCAGTCACGGTAACGGTCACCGACAATGTCGGGAATACCGTTTCAACCGACGGCTCGGTGCAGGTGGTGGTAAACACCTTGCCAGACGTAACCCTGAACCTGCCCTTTGGTAACGGTGCGCTGGATGCGACAGAAGCGGCAACCGCGCAAACGCTGAGTGGAACAACGGGTATCACGGGCGCAGGTCAGGCGGTCGGCGTGACCATTGAGGGCCTGAATAACGACCAGCCATTCAACGCCACCGTGCTTGAAGATGGCTCATGGACATTGACGTTAAGCCCCGCCGATTTGGCGACCCTGGCGAATGGCACGCACACCATCAGCGTTACGGCGACAGACATTGCGGGCAACAGCGACACGACATCACAGGAGGTGATTACCGCTGTCACTGCTCCAGCACCGACCTTCGCGCCCAATCAGTTTGGCGATGATAACGTGCTCAACATCAGCGAGGCCGCCAGTGGCCTGGCACTAACCGGTACCACAGGTAGCACCGGGGCCAATCAGGCAGTGAGTATCACGGTCGATGTTAACGGCACGCGTTATACCGGTACCGTGAGCGAGCAAGGTGAGTGGAACGTCAATATACCGGCAGGTGCGCTGAGTTCGCTGGGCAATGGCAGCCATACGCTGAACGTGACGGTAGTTGATGCCGCAGGTAACAGCGTGACGTCGCCGTTTACCTTTACTTCCGATCTCACCCCGCTGCGCCCAACGGTTGACGCACAGTTTGATGATGGCTTCATTAATGCGGCTCAAGCCGCAGAAGACTTCACGCTGAGCGGTACCACCGGTAAAGCGGGAGCAGGTCAGACCGTGACTGTCACCATGGGCGATGAAAGCTATGCGGCAACGGTAGATGAAAACGGCGGCTGGACGGTGCTCATCACGTCTGAAGAACTGGCCGGTTTTGCAGATGGCAGTTATCCCGTTTCGGTGACAGCAACGGACGTTAACGGCAATACGGCGACGATCAGCAATACCTTGGTGGTCGATACCACGCCACCGACGATCACCGTTAATACATTTGCTGGCGACAATGCGCTGAATTATGCCGAAAGTATCCTGCCACAAGTTCTGAGTGGCTCGGCAACGGGCGCGCAAACGGGTTCAGTGCTAACCGTGAGCTTAAACGGCACGGCGTTGGGTACGGCAACGGTAGGAAGTGATGGCACATGGAGCCTGACTTTAACGCCAGCGCAGTTGGCAACCTTCACTTCAGGTTCTAACACCGTCACCTTTACCGTTAGCGATCTGGCGGGTAACCCTGCGACGGAAACTGTCACCTATGCAGTGGATCTCACACCGCCACCGGGACCATTGGTAACGCTGGGTGCAGTTTCTGGCGATAACATTGTCAGCACGGTTGATCAGGCGCAGGGATCGGTAGCCATCACTGGCACCTCCGCAAACCTGGGCGCGGGCGGCGTGGTTGAGGTGGTGATTGGCACAACAACCTACACCACAACCATTGATGGCAGCGGTAACTGGAGTACTTCCGTGCCGGCCACCGCTTTTGGCGATAGCGATGGAAACGTAGCGGTAACGGTCAATGCCAGCGGCGCTAACGGTTCTGTCACTACCGGCGGCAATGTGGTGGTTGATCTTACGCCGCCAACGTTGACGATTAACAACTTCGCCACTGACAACGTGGTCAACGCCAGTGAAAGCGAGGTACGTCAATCCATCAGCGGGACGGCTTCCACTTCGGAAGTGGGGCGCACCGTGGTGGTCACGCTCAATGGCAAAACCTACAACGCCATTGTGCAGGGTGACGGTAGCTGGTCTACCAACGTTCCCGCAGCGGATATGCAGGCGCTGGCTGACGGTTCGCAAACCATCACTGCTCAGCTTAGCGATGCGGCAGGTAACGTTACCAATGCCAACGAAGCTATCACTGTAGATACCTCAGCACCGCTGATTGAGCTGGACGCGTTCTTAGGCGACAACCTGATTAACGCCGCCGATATTCTGGCAACGCAGGTGTTAACCGGCAGAGCACCTGGCGCAGAAGGCGAAACCGTTTATCTCTATGCTGGCGACAGCGCGCCCCTTGCCTCGGCGGTGGTGGCTGCTGATGGCACGTTTAGTCTGGATCTCTCTCCACAGGTGCTGGGCAGCCTGACGGAAGGCGCGCTGGTGTTTGGCGTGCGTGTCACTGATGACGCTGGCAACCAAACGGATGCCACATTGACCGTTAACAAAGTGGTCAACGCAGCGTTGAATCTGGTGGTCGACTCGGTGTTTGGCGACGGAACCTTGAGTGCCGTCGATACCACCGTCGCGCAGATCATCAGCGGTACCGCAGAATCGGCTGGCGTTGGAGCGATCGTCTCCGTGGTCGTGGGCGGCACTTCGCTCACTGCATCGGTGGGTCAGGATGGCAAATGGGCCATTGTGGTCCCGCCAAACGTGCTGGATCTGCTTACGGATGGCCAGTTAGCGTTGGATGTTACCTTGACCGATGCCGCTGGCAACAGTCGCACCGTAGGTGAAACGGTCACCGCCATTGTTGATGCGGTACCCGTGGTGGGGAATCTCGTCGGGCTGTTTGGTGGCGATAACCTGCTGAATATTGCGGAAGCTGCGGCGGGCCAATTAATCGGTGGCGTCATTGAAAACGCTGCGGAAGGTTCGCAGGTCACCGTGACTTTCGGCAGTCGCAGTTATACCACGACGGTGCAGGCTGGCGGCAACTGGAGCGTCACGCTGCCGACGGGCGATCTGACCTCCTTGTTGAATGGTGATTTGTCACTGGGTGTGAGCGTGACAGATGTCGCGGGTAACGTGGCGTCCAGCAGCGCAACCATCGGCATCTTTACCCAGCAGCCGTCCATCAGCCTGACGTCGCTGTTTGGTGATGGCATCCTGAATCTGGTTGATATTGCGACCAATCAGACCATCAGCGGTGTGGTAAACAACGTCGCTGCCGGATCAACGGTGACGCTGAACGTGGGCAACAGCCAGGTTACGGCGCTAGTCGGCACCGGCGGAGCCTTTAGCGCGACGGTCACGCCAGACATTCTTTCTACTCTGGCGCAAGGCAATCTCACCGTGGGGGCCAGCGTGACGGATGCGGCAGGCAACACGGCCTCAACCAGCGCAGGTATTCGCGTTGATACGATTTTGCCCACCATCTCGGTCAATCCGCTGTTTGGCGATGGTTTGTTAAATGTGGCAGATGCACTGGTGAGCCAGGTGATTGGCGGCGTTGTTGGCGGGGCGGAAGCGGGATCGCGCGTGGTGGTTTCCATCGGCGGTCAGCAATATGCAACACTAACCGATGCCAGCGGTAACTTTAGCGTTTCGCTCTCGCCAACGCTGTTACAAGGCATTGCGGATGGCAACCTGACGGTGGGCGTGAGCGTCACCGATACCGCAGGCAACACCACCAGCACCACGGCAGGCGCGCTTGTAGGCATTCATAACCTACCGAAAGTGGTACTGAATCCGCTGTTTGGCGATGGTGTACTCAACCTTGTGGAGTCATTGGTCACACAAACCGTGAGTGGTACGGTCACGGGCGTGGCGGGTGGTAGCACGGTACGACTGGCGATTGGCAGTATTAGCGCTACCGCAACAGTCAACAATGATGGCACCTTCTCGACGCAGTTAACGCCAGACCTGCTCAGTACGCTGTTAGGCGGCAACTTTACCGTCAGCGCCTCGGTGACTGATGTCGTAGGTAACACCACCACCACCCTTGCCGGTGTTCAGCTGGCAATTGGCAACCAGCCGACATTAACCCTTAATACGGTGTTTGGCGATGGCGTGTTGAGTGCAGGCGATTTGGCCTCTAACCAAACCATCAGCGGCTCCAGTAGCAATCTGGCTGCGGGTTCAACCGTGAGCGCAACGCTGAACGGCGTAACCTACACCACCAAAGTGGTCAGTGGTGGTAGCTGGAGCATCAGCGTGCCAAAAGCCGATCTTGCCGCGATCGCTGATGGCACTAAAACAGTGGCCGTCACCGCCACGGATGCTTACGGCAACGTGGCAAACGGCAGCGGCAATCTCAGCGTGATTAGCCATGTCGCCCCAACCGTTGCCATCACCTCGCTGTTTGGTGATAACGCGCTCAGTGTTGTCGATGTGAAAACAACGCAAACCATCAGTGGTACCGCCACCAATGCGGAAGGTTCGGTGATTCGCGTTACGGTGGGATCACAAACGTATAGCACCACAGTTAACGGCAGTGGTGCCTGGAGCTTGTCGGTATCGCCGGCTAACCTTGCGGCGATTGCAGATGGAACCTACACGGTGTCAGCCAGCGTGACCAACAGCGTGGGCAGCAGCGGCAGTGGAACAGCAACATTGGGCGTAGCCAGCCATAGCACCCCAACGGTTGGGCTTAACAGCTACTTCGGTACGGATGGCTACCTCAATATCGCTGAGTCCAATGTCGCGGAAACCATTAGCGGCACCAGCACGAATGCGGTGGGTGGGCAAGTGAGCGTCACGCTGGGTAGCACAACGTTAACCGGCACGATAGGGGCTAACGGTGTCTGGAGCATCAGCGTCCCGTCAGGAGTCTTGAAAGCGATTCCCGATGGCAGCCAGAACATGGTTGTTACCGTACGGGATATTGGTGGCAACACCGTCACCACCAACAGCGCCTTTAATGCCTTGTCGCATAATGCGCCGCTGGTGGGAGCCGATCCGGTGCTCAACATAGTGACCTCGCTGCTAACCGGATTTACGGTGAACGGAGGATCGTTATATGCAGCGCAGGGCTCAGTCGTGAAGGTCACGCTGCTCAATTCATCCGGCGGGCTTTCTAATGTCAGTGTTACTACCACCACCGATGCACTGGGTCGCTACAGCGCCAGGTTCACTTCCGGGCAATTATTGTCGTTAAGTGGGTTGGTTCTTTCTGCGCTGACTGCGGCGCAAATAAAAATCACCGATGCGGCAGGCAATACCTCAGCGTCAAATGTCACGCTGCTGTTGGGATCGTTGCTGGCGGTGCCTGCTGCGACAACAGCTTTCAGCACGCTTTCTGTGGATGACACCGCGACAGCTGCTGCCGTTGCCGATCACAACTCAACTGCGTCAACCAGCACGGAAGCGACGACAAACGCCAAAGTGGCTGCAGTGGCGGCTTCCAGCCTGGTCACGGAAGCGGACACTGCCAGCGATACCTCGACCACCAGCAGCACTGAAACCCAGGATGCCACGGCAACCGCAGGCGTGACAGCAGTTGCCGATGATCAAAGTTACACCATCGGTGGCGTGGTGATCACGCTGGCGGACGGCACCACGGCAGAGGGCGCATCGGTAACGGGTAGCGCAGGTGATGACACGGTTAACGTCAGCACCCTGAACTTCACCCATATTGATGGCGGTGCGGGCACCGATACCCTGGTGCTCAACGGCGATCATATGACATTGGATCTTACCTCGCTGGGCCTGAAAGTAGAGCACATTGAAGTGCTGGATTTGGGTACAACCGGCACCAACGCGGTGAAACTCGATCTCAATGAAGCACTTAACATTACTGATAAGCAGAGTGATGATTTGGTGATCAAAGGGGCTGATGGCAGTCAGGTGACGTTGGCAAATACCAATGGCGGCGTGTGGGAAGTCACTGGACAGCGTACCGTGGAGGGACAAACCTTCGAGGTTTATCACAACTCGGCGCTGAGCAGCGATAACACCTTGGGCGATGTGTTAGTGCAACACAACTTGCAGGTACATGTGGTGTAAGCCCGCATTGTAACGGTAAGGTGTACTGATGAATCAGCGAGTGTGTGAGCACTCGCTGATTTTTTTTATTTGCGGTTCGTGATAATCAATTTTCCAGATTTTCGCCACTATCCATCAATTGAATGAAAGATTAGGGTAGGTGCAACTGCACAGTGCAAGGCTGTGTGATGCATAAAACCGGACGTTGGTATTTTACTTTTCTCTTCTGCTGAGACTTATTCATTAATCCTTGTTACCTACGGGTAACCCGTTCCGACCAGCGGAAACGGGCCGATGCGTCTGGCCTGAACCTAATCCTGTCCGCGAGTAAATATCAATATCTCTGATGGCTTGCGGCTAATGTTCTTTTGAATCGAGGTTACCTATGTCCCAACGTGATGATTATCGTGCTGTTCGGCTAGAGTCGATCTTTCAGGCTGCCGTCAGCGATTTTGCCCTGCCTGATGTCGCAACAACATCCACTTCTGTGGCGCGTGCCAGCAGTGTGGTCGCCAGTTCAGATTCAGAGGGGCAAACATCAGCGGTTAGCCTGAATACGCTGGCGGTCAGCGCGGCAGATACGCAGGCACCGGCCGCGCTGCGTCCCTACGAACCGATCGCGATGGATGGCGTCATTGCGGGTTGGGAAGCCAACAATCGGGTGCATTTACGCGGCCAGGCGGTGGGCGAAGCGGGATCAACCGTGACCCTCACGTTTAACGATCAAAGCTGGCAGAGCACGGTGAATAAATGGGGCTACTGGAATGCCTCAATGCCGGCTGAAGCGTTGAAAGGATTGCCAGATGGCAACTACAGCCTAAAGCTGACTATCACCGATAAAGCCGGTAACAGCACCGAAAGCACGGTGGACTTCGGACTTTATGTGGATAAAACCATTAAGCCAACGGTCACGGTTGACACCATAAGCGGTGATGACGCGGTAAGCATAACAGAAGGTGTTTACGGCGTGGATATCACCGGCAGTGCCACGCATATGGCGACGAATTCAATCATCAAGCTGACGCTAGGCGATAAAACCGTGACCGGCGCGGTGGGCAGTAACGGGCAATGGATCGGCCACTTCAGCTCTGACGATCTGCAAGCGTTACAGGATGGCGTTTACAGTCTGAAAGTCACGGCTGTTGATGCCAACGGCAAATCCAGCACGGTGACTCACGACTTAACGCTGCTGACTCACTTGAGCAGCGTGCCGAAAATCCATTTCGATAAAGTCACTGATGACAACGTGATTAACCTGGCTGAGTCAAAACAGGATCTGTTGCTCAGCGGCACGCTTTCAACGGTGGCAGCGGGCCAGGCGTTGGTATTGAAAGGCGGTGATGGCGTTGAACATCACGCGACGATCGGCGCAGATGGCCATTGGCAGGTGCTGATTGCTGCGGCAGATGTCGACAAATTTATCTCAAGCGGCGAAGTGCGCGTTTATGCCATTGATGCGGCGAACAATTACACCGACGACATACTTAACCTTAATATTCATACTGTTTTAACGCCGATCTATTACGAGATGAATATTGGCGGTGATATGACGCTGAACTATGAAGAAGCGCAGCATGGTCTGACTTTCTATATCGAAGGTGTTAAGGAACTCGAAATAAACGGCAAAACCTACTTGCCGGAGCAGGGGATGATTACCCTTCCCAAGGATGATTTGATGGCGTTGTTGGATGGCGACGTCACCGCAACGGCTCATCGTTGGGATGATTATGGCAACAGCGATACACAAACGCTGGATCAGTTCTTCAAGGTTGCGGTACATGACTTACCCACCCTCACGCTCAACACGCCGTTTGATGACAACGTCATTGATGCCGCTGATGTGAATACCTGGCATCTGATTCAAGGCAGTTCCAGCCATCTTGATCAGGGCAGCATCGTCACGGTAACGCTGGGCGATCAAAGTTACAGTGCGGCGGTCAAGGCGGACGGCAACTGGGCTTTGACTATTCTTGCAGGTCAGCTGGCGCCGTTGGATGAAGGTCAATATGAGATGAAGGTGACGGCGAAAGACAGTGCGGGAAATGTGGCCAGTGCCAGTCAGAACGTCACGGTGGATACGCATGACGCGTCGGCAACGACGCTCAGTACGCTGAAGATGGATGACGTGATCGATGCATTTGGCACCTCTGCGGCGGTGACGTCAACCGCCGCAACCTCCACCACAGAACCCGCCACCGCAGCCGCCTCACATACAGCAATCGACAGCAATTTGGTTGCCGATTCGCCTTATACCCTGGCCGATCACTTATGGCAGCACAGCGCAGCGCAGATAATGGCCTGAACCTGCTGTTATATAAAGTAAACGCCACTATGCAGACAGGTTTGGTAAGCCTGTCTGCATGGATTAATGGAAAAGGCATCGCTCAAAAATCGCGCTAAAAACAAAAATATTAACAATTTCAGCCATTTTTAGCAGGACTAAGCGCGTATTCTGATCTATTAATGTTAAAGGTCGCTTAGCGTTTGGCTTTCGAACCATAAAAAATAAAGGTATTCAATCAAGTACTACGCCGTACGCGGCGGGTTCTTTTCGTACGCTTAAATCACCGGGAAAACACAATGACGATAAGAAAACCTGTTGGTGTTAATAATGAACAAAGCGCGAATGACCTTGTTTTTATGCGCCCTAAACGGCGTAGTGTTAACCGCGGCCGTAGCCGCACCGTTACCTAAAGCGGAATTTAACTGGCGTGCTGCGCCGACTGAAGAACAAATTGCCACCTTAACGCTGCGGGATGCCATTCTTCGTGCTTTTGCCCGCAATCCAAAAATATCGGAAGCGGCGGCGCAAATCCATGTCGGTGAAGGCGATTTAGATGCCGCAAAAAGTGCATGGTATCCACAAATCTCACTGCAAGGTGCGGCGGGACGTTCACATCAAACTGACTCAGCCGGTAGCCTGAACAATAACGGTTCCGGCGGTATTACGCTGAGCCAGCTTTTATATGATTTCGGACGCACCGGCGGCGCCATTGACGAGCAGCATGCGCTGTCTGATGCTTATCGTTATAGCCTGTTTGATTCCATGACCACCGTTGCGGAAGATACGCTGCAAGCTTACCTCGAAGTAAAACGTTATCAGACGCTCTCCGTCACCGCGCAAACCAATATCGCCTCGCTGGAGCGGGTACGTGATATTGCCAAACTGCGCGCCGATGCGGGACTCAACTCCCAATCTGATGTACTGCAAGCGCAAACGCGTATTGCGGCGATGCACGCCACGCTGGAGCAATATCGCGCCCAACTGCGTTCTGCTAAAGCACAGCTCACCGTGTTGACCGGCGTAGTACCGGAGAATTTGCCAGAGCTGCCGCAGGCACTGCTGACTCAACAAATCACGCTTGATAAAATTGCCTATGAAAACAGCGCTGCGGTGCGCAGCGCGCAATCTAAGCAGGAAGCGGCGCGCGAGCGGGTACGTCAGGCGCAATCGGGTCATTATCCCACCATCAAAGTGCAGGCCGGACGCACCCGTTACGAGAATGATCGGCAATCCTATTGGGATGATGAAGTCCAACTGCAAGTTGAGGCACCGCTATACCAGGGCGGTGCGGTCAACGCCAAAACGCAGTCAGCTGAAGGCGAACGTGAAGCTGCACAAGCCGCTATCCAACAAGCCAAACTCACCATTAATCAGAATGCTTCAACCGCCTATGCCGACATGATTGGCGCACAACAACGCCAGCAGGCAGGCGAAGTACAGTTGGAAAGTGCCGATCACACCCGCAACGTCTATGCGGATGAATACCGCCTCAGTAAACGAAGCCTGAACGATCTGCTCAGCGTGGAGCAGGATGTGTTTCAGGCGGACAGCTCGCGCATTACCGCGCTTTACGATGGTTGGGATGCCACCGTCCGCTATGCCGCTGCCGTGGATAATCTGCTCGATATCATGGGTATCGATCGTCAGAAGAGCAGCGGCGATCTTCTTCCTTCGCTGCAATAGCGCGTTCCCGTTTAAAGGCGTTAACTATGAGTGCACAAAATTTGAATACCGATAACTGGATTGCCGCCATGCTGCGTGTTGCGGCGCGTTTCGGTAAGCCCGCCGATGGCAAAACGCTGCGTCAGCAGATGCGTTGGTTTGAACATCTTCCCGTCGCACAGCAGTTAGAGCGGCTTTCTGGCCTGCTTGGTCTGCATCTCACCATGGTGCCGCAGAACAAACTGCGCTGGCGTCAGGAGATCACGCCGGTAGTGCTGGTGTTGGAGAATGGCAGCGTGGCGGTGCTGGAAGGCATTGATGCTGAAGGCAGCGCACGTTACTGGCTGAGCGAAGGCGGCGATGTGGTGCGTGAAGGCGAGCTGGCGCAGCTGCTAGCACGTGCGCAAGGCGACGTCGGTGTGGTCGGCGTTGCTGCACGCGGACGTGATGCACGCATCGATGAGTTCGTTCAGCCGTATGAGGAACACTGGTTCTGGAAGAACTTTCGCGGTATGGGACGGCGCATCACCGAGATCTCACTGGCTTCGGTCATCAGTAACGTGCTGGCGCTGGCGGGCATTCTGTTTTCGATGCAAGTGTATGACCGCGTAATCCCGGCGCAATCGCAAGCGACGTTATGGGTGCTGTTTGCTGGTGTATTGATTGCGGCAGCCATCGAATATCTGATTCGCCTGATGCGTACTCAGGTCTCCGATTTGATGGGAAAACGCATTGACCTGAAAGTGTCAGCCATGCTGTTTGCCAGGGCAATGAGTATTCGCAACGAATCACGGCCTAAATCCACCGGCTCTTTTATCTCGCAATTACGCGAGATCGATCAGGTGCGCGAACTGCTGACTTCTACCACCGTCGGCGCGGCGGCAGATCTGCCGTTTGTGATTTTGTTTCTGTTTATCATGTCATTTATTGGTGGCTGGCTGGTGTTAATCCCACTGGCGGCTATTCCGCTGATCGTCATTCCGGGCCTGTTGGTGCAGATTCCAATGGCGCGGCTGGCGAAAGAGGGGTTGCGTGAAGGGGCATTGCGTAATGCGGTGCTGGTGGAAACCATTGAAGGTATCGAAGATATCAAAGCGCTGCAGGCTGAACCCTATTTCCAGCGTCAGTGGGAACAGACGCACGAAGTCAGCGCGGCAATCAGTAATCAGCAGCGGTTATGGGGCGCACGTCTAACTGGCTGGGCAGCAACCGTGCAGCAGTTGACCTACGCGGGCATGTTGGTGTTTGGCGTCTATTTGATCCTCGATTCGCAAATCACCACCGGTACGCTGGTGGCCTGTAGCCTGCTTTCATCACGCACCATCGCACCGCTGATGCAGTTAACCATGGTGTTCTCGCGCTGGCAGCATGCCAAAACGGCGATGAAAGGATTGGATGAATTACTCAAGAAACCGATCGACCAGCCCGATGCCGCCACGCTGGCCCATTGTCCGACGCTTACCGGACAATACGATCTGCGTAACGTGCAATACAGCTATGACGAAGAGAACGAGAAAAATGTTCTCAGCGTGCAGCAGTTCACTATCAAACCGGGCGAGAAAATTGCCATTCTCGGCAAGGTCGGAGCAGGTAAGTCAACCTTGCTGAAGATTCTGGCCGGCCAGGCGCTGGCTACGCAGGGCAAAGTGATTGTCGATGGTGTCGATATTGAACGCATCGATCCCATCGATTTGCGCCGCCAGCTCGGTTGGCTTTCCAACGATTCGCGGCTGTTCTTCGGCACACTGCGCCAGAACCTGATGCTGGGAAATCCCCATGCCAGTGAACAAGAGATGCTCCAGGCGTTACGGATCAGCGGTGCGCTGTCGCTGGTACAGCAAGACGCTGCCAGCCTTGATCGCATTATTAATGAGGGCGGGCGCGGCTTGTCGGGTGGTCAACGACAAATGGTGATGCTCAGTCGGCTGATCTTGCGTCAGCCGCAAGTGGTGTTGCTGGACGAACCCACCGCCGCGATGGATGAACAGCTGGAAGAGCATGTCATTCGCCAGATGCAGGGTTGGATCAGTGGCCGCACGCTGGTGCTGGTGACGCATCGCCCGGCGCTGTTGAAAATGGTCGATCGCATTGTGGTCATGGACAACGGGCGCATTATCGCTGATGGACCACGCGATGAAATTTTACGTCGTGCCACCGCGCCAGCAGCGGCATCGAATCCCACGCCCGATCCCACCAAAGGAGATGCCGCATGAGTCTGGTAATGATTGATAAAGACCTTGCGCGCCACGAACGCCGGACTTCGGCCATTATCTGGCTCTGCACCGCTGCGCTGGCGCTGTTTCTGATTTGGGCCCACTTTGCGATTCTGGATGAAGTCACGGTGGGAACAGGCAAAGTAACGCCGTCGAGCCGTGGACAGGTCATTGATAGTCTGGATGGCGGCATCGTTGAACAGCTTAACGTGCACGAAGGCGATATCGTTGAAAAAGGGCAGGTTTTAGCAAAACTTGATCCCACTCGCTTTCAGTCTAATTTTGGCGAAGCGCAGGCTAAGGTGCGCACGCTTCGCGCCTCATCTGAACGCCTTGATGCCGAACTTTCGGGTACACCCTTGAAGTTCGGCCCGGAAACCCTGCAAGAGCCGCAACTGGTCGCGCGTGAAACACAGCTGTATGAATCTCGCCGCCGTAACCTGACCGAAACCATTAGCAATCTACAGCAGTCAATGCGGCTGGTGCAGGATGAGTTGCGTCTGACGGAACCGTTGGTCGCCAAAGGCGCTGCGGGGCAGGTTGAAGTGATCCGTCTGCGACGTCAGGTGAGTGATTTGCGCGGCAAAATTGATGAAGCGCGCAACGATTATCTGGTGCGAGCGCACGAAGAGCAGGTCAAAAATAATGCGGAACTGGATGCGCAATTGCAGGTGGCGGCGGGTAAAGAAGATCAGCTGACCCGCGCTACGCTCTATTCGCCGGTACGCGGGATCGTTAAAGATATTCAGGTCACTACGGTAGGCGGCGTGCTGGAGCCAGGCGGCAAGTTAATGGAGATTGTGCCACTGGAAGATCAGTTGCTCATTGAAACACGCATCAACCCGCGTGACATCGCCTACATTCGTCCCGGTTTAGCCGCAGTGGTTAAGATTACCGCCTATGATTCGTCCATATACGGTGATCTACCCGGAGAGGTCGAAATTGTCTCGCCAGATACCCTGCAAGATGAGGTAAAACGTGACCAATATTACTATCGCGTTTACGTTCGCACGCAAAAAGCGGAATTAACCAACCGAGCGGGACGCAAATTTCCTATTGTGCCGGGCATGGTGGCAAATGTGGAAATTAAAACCGGTCAGAAATCGGTGATGGACTATCTGCTTAAGCCACTGAACAAGGTAAAAGAATCAATGCGCGAGCGGTGATATATCGATCCAGCGTTTAATTCAGCATGCTTTATTACGGTGATAAATTAAGTTGGGAATTATTTGCTAACTCACTTAATAATGCGTGCTGAATTTAACTTTTTATGCGAATAACAAGCGGCATTATTTTAACCCAATTAATTAAGTTTACGTTTTATACGGTTTGAGTGAATTTCAGGCAAAAAAATGCCGGACAAACAATGTCCGGCGGGTAATAAGGGTAAACATATCATTCGGGGTGAATGAAGGTAATAATGAAATAAATGATGATAGCGGGATCTATTGTATTCCCTGATGGCTCATAAGTTTTATCATTCAGTGCTCAGATGGCTTGTTAATTAAATGGTTGATATTAAACGCTATAAAAATGGGTTGTCATTTTGTGCTATATTTTTTACCGATATGTGCTGGTTATTAGTTCCCCAAAATTTACACTTGGAAATAACTGTTTCGCATTCTGAAACAGTTTCGGAAATTTAGTAGCATTTTCGTGATGGATTATTACCCGTTATAAAAGAACAATGGCTTGCCGGCTGAATTTTTAATCGTTCAGTTAGCAGTGGCAAATTATAAAGGCACATTACAGAGGGTAATAAAATGAAACGTCGCGTTCTCTCCCTGATGATCCCTGCGTTGCTGGTCGCCGCAGGTTCAGCAAACGCAGCTGAAATCTACAATAAAGACGGCAACAAATTAGACCTGTTCGGTAAAGTTGACGGTCTGCATTATTTTTCTGATAACGACGGCTCAGATGGCGATCAGTCTTATCTGCGCTTTGGCTTCAAAGGCGAAACGGAAGTCAGCGATCAAGTCACCGGTTATGGTCAGTGGGAATATCAGGCTGCGCTGAACACCGCAGAGTCTGAAGGCACCGCTAACAGCTTCACGCGTGTTGGTTTCGCGGGTGTGAAATTCGGTGACGCGGGTTCATTCGATTATGGCCGTAACTACGGCGTGGCGTATGACATTGGCGCATGGACTGACGTGCTGCCAGAGTTTGGTGGCGATACCTACGGCGCGGACAACTTCATGTTCCAGCGTGGCAATGGTATGGCGACTTACCGCAATACTAACTTCTTCGGCCTGGTTGAAGGCTGGAACTTTGCTGTGCAGTATCAAGGCAAAAACGGCGACGGTGATGAATCACCTAATGGCCGTGACGTTCTGGGTCAGAACGGCGATGGTTGGGGTCTGAGCACGACCTATGATCTGGGCTCTGGTTTTGGTATCGGTGCGTCTGTATTCCAGTCTGATCGTACTAACGATCAAAATGGTCAGAGCGCAACTTATGCCGATGTTCTGGGTCGCGGTGATAAAGCAGAAGCTTACACCGGCGGTCTGAAATATGACGCCAATAACATCTACCTGGCCGCGATGTATACCAAGTCCTACAATGCAACCCGCTTCGGTTCCAGCGATTCTGCACTTTACGGTTATGCCGATAAAGCTGAGAACTGGGAATTGGTTGCGCAGTATCAGTTCGACTTTGGTCTGCGTCCATCACTGGCTTACGTGACGTCTCGCGGTACCGATATTGAAGGTCAGGGCAAACAGAACCTGAAGAAATACATTGATGTAGGCGCGACTTACTACTTCAACAAAAACATGTCCACCTATGTGGATTATCAAATCAACCTGTTGGATGACAACAACTTCACCGACCAAGCCGGTATCAATACCGACGACGTGGTGGCGCTGGGTCTGGTTTACCAGTTCTAAGCTGTCAGGGAGCGTGGCGGCAAGCCGCGCTCCCCCGTTCATAGACTTACGCTATCACTCGAATTCTATTCCTCGGCCCGCCACTTTTTCGGCTTCGGCGCGGTATTGGCCGGTGGAACGCTTCCTTCAAATGCTGCACCTGCCAGTGTGAACGCTGAAAAACTCAGCCATTGCTGCCAGCCTGTACGCTTCGATAATGATTTTTCCATTCCACACCTCTCAGAGATAAACCCTGATTCAACAGTGCAGAATTCATGCCAGCTTGAAGGCTCACAATGCCACGGCTTCGGTGAGGATTCTGATAAACTTTGCCCGCGTTTAAGGCGCGTAAATGCCCTTTTTTGGTGCGGGTATGCTTAATGCTGGCGCGGTTGAGAAGGAGCCATATGCCTGTTGCGCTTTTGCTGCCAAATTTTGTAGCTACTAAAAGCGAACAAGCCAAGAGCCACTATAAGAATCATATAAATCATATTTTGCCTCTTTGGATTCAGCGCCCAGCTGCGAGCGGAAGCCTCCATGCTGGCAAGAGGTTGCCAAAGGATCAAGATGATTTTCACGGCTTTACAAGATATTTATGCTTTGTATTAGATTGGAATATAGTTTTACAGGTGAGGAATGATGCGTATTCAGATTAATCTGCTATTGGTGCTGTTGGCAACTTTTTTAGCAGTGAGTTGTGAGCAAGCTTCTACATCGCCGGCCATGGTGTTAGAAGGTAAAACCATGGGAACCGTCTGGCGGGTAAGCATGGCAGGCATCGATGCAGGACGTAAAGCCGCGCTGCAGCAGGCAATTCAGCACCAGCTTGATGCCGATGACGCCGAGCTTTCAACCTGGAAACCGGACTCAACGCTGTCTCGTTTTAATCAAAACAGCAGCAGCGCGCCGCAGCCGGTAAGCAGCAACATGGCGGATATCGTTACGGAATCATTGCGTATCGGCAATAAAACCGCCGGCGCGATGGATATCACCGTGGGGCCTTTGGTGAATCTGTGGGGATTTGGGCCTGACAAACAGCCGACACAGACGCCCACTGAGGCACAAATTGTTGCAGCCAGAGCGCAGACCGGTTTACAACATTTGCGGGTAATCCAGGGTGTTGACGGGCAATGGCTGCAAAAAGATCTGCCGGGTTTGTCTGTGGATTTATCGACGGTAGGTGAAGGATTTGCTACCGATCATCTGGCGCGCCTGATGGAACAGCAGGGCATCAACAATTATCTGGTGTCAGTCGGCGGTGCGGTTTTGAGTCGCGGTAACAATGCCAGCGGCCAACCGTGGCGCGTGGCGATCCAGAAACCCACCGATCGTGAAAATGCAGTACAGGCGCGTGTCGCGCTGCAAGGTCACGGCATCAGCACGTCCGGCAGCTACCGCAACTATTATGAACTGGATGGCAAACGTATTTCCCACGTGATCGATCCGCTGACCGGACGCCCGATCGAACATAAACTGGTCTCCGCTACGGTTATTGCGACCACTGCGCTGGAAGCCGATGGCTGGGACACCGGCTTGATGGTATTGGGCAGCGAAAAAGCCAAAGCGCTGGCGATAAAAGAGCAGCTCGCGGTCTATTTGATCAGCAAGCAGGGAGATCAGTTTGTCAGCTGGATGTCACCGCAGTTTGCTGCTTTCCTCATTAAGCCTGAATAATATGTTGGAGAACCAAGATGCTCGATCTCTTTAGTGAAGATGAACCCTGGCAAGAGCCGCTGGCAGAAGGCGCGGTGATTTTGCGCCGTCGCGCCCGCGAAATCGCTGGCGTGTTGTATCAGGACATTTTGGCGATCGAAGCGCAAAATCCTTTTGCTCATCGCATTACGCCTGGCGGCCATCGTATGTCAGTTGCCATGACTAACTGCGGGGATTTCGGTTGGTCTACCGATTCACGCGGTTATCAATACAGCGAGCAGGATAATCAAAATGGCCAGAAATGGCCGCCAATGCCGACATTGTTTCGCAGTTTGGCTCAGGAAGCGGCGCAGGAAGCGGGTTTTTCGCGGTTTAACCCTGACGCGTGTTTGATCAATCGTTATGAACCTGGCGCTAAATTGACGCTGCATCAGGATAAAGATGAGAAGGATCTGCGTCAGCCGATTGTTTCTGTGTCGTTGGGTTTACCGGCTGTGTTTCAGTTTGGGGGTTTTGAACGCGGCGACAGCACGCAGCGCGTGTTGTTGGAGCATGGCGACGTCGTGGTGTGGGGCGGCCCATCGCGGCTGCGTTATCACGGAATTTTACCGCTGAAACCGGGCGTGCATCCGCTGGTGGGTGCCTTCCGTTATAACCTGACTTTCCGCCGCGCCCATTGATCTTTGGCGCATGCGGGCGGGCTGCGAATAACTATTGCTATCATTCCGCATCGCTTTAAACTGCAGGCTGTTTTTGTCTGCTGGATCTTTTTATGACGTTGCTAAACGTTGTTTTTCGCCAGTTTCGCTGGCCATTTATCGGGGTTATTTTTCTCACCTTGTTGAGCGCGGTGTTGGGTATTGGCATGATCGCCTTTATCAACCGTGAAATGATCGTCGCCATCAATACCTCTTTCAGCGTGTTGCCACAGTTCCTGTTTCAGCTATTGCTGCTGATGGCCGTGACGCTGGCCTCGCAGCTGGCGCTAACCCTGCTTGGACATCAGTTTGTCTGGCGCATGCGGGGCCAGTTTATTAAACGTATTTTGGACACCCACGTTGAGCGCATTGAGCAGATTGGCAATGCGCAGTTGCTGGCAGGATTAACCAGCGATGTGCGCGCCATTACCATCGCCTTTGTGCGTCTGCCGGAGCTGATTCAAGGCATTATCATTACGCTGGGTTCTGCGTTTTATCTCGCCTGGCTCTCGCCCAAAATGTTGCTGGTCACCAGCGTATGGTTGGCTATTACGCTGATCGGCGGGTGGTTACTGGTGTCGCGGGTTTATCAGCACATGGCCAAATTGCGTGAAGTGGAAGATAACCTTTATCGCGATTACCAAACGGTGATTGAAGGACGTAAAGAACTTCAGCTCAACCGCGAACGCGCCAGGCTGGTTTACGAAACGGTTTATCAGGAAGACGCCAATACCTATCGTCACCACATTGTGCGTGCCGATACCTATCACCTCAGCGCAGTGAACTGGTCGAATATCATGACGTTGGGTGCTATCGGCATGGTATTTTTTATGGCCAACAGCCTGGGTTGGGCCAACACCGCCGTGGCGGCAACGTTCTCGCTAACGCTATTGTTCCTGCGCACGCCGCTGCTTTCTGCCGTGGGCGCATTGCCGACCTTACTCAGCGCACAGGTCGCCTTCCGTAAATTAAACGCCTTCGACTTAGCGCCCTTTGAACCCGACTTTCACACGTTGCCCGCGCTTTCTGACTGGCAAACGTTGGAACTGCGCGATGTGCGTTTTCATTACGGCGAAAACGGCTTTAAGGTGGGACCGATTAACCTGACGCTGCGTCGTGGGGAATTAGTTTTTCTGATTGGTGGCAACGGCAGCGGAAAATCGACGCTGGCGATGTTACTGACGGGCCTCTATCAGCCACAATCTGGGCAACTGCTGCTCGATGGAAGGGCGATAGAGGCTAGCGATCTCGATAACTGGCGCAAGCACTTTTCGGCAGTATTTACCGATGTGCATCTGTTTGATCAGTTAATCAGTCGCGAAGGTGTGCCAGCAAACCCGGCGTTGGTGCAGCAGTGGCTGGAGAAGCTGAAGATGCAGGACAAGCTGAAGATTGAAGGCAATAAAGTCCTGAATCTGCAGTTGTCGAAAGGGCAGAGCAAGCGTTTGGCGCTGCTACTGGCGGCGGCAGAAGAGCGTGATGTGCTGTTGCTGGATGAATGGGCGGCCGATCAGGACCCGCATTTCCGACGTATTTTCTACCGTGAGTTGCTGCCATGGTTACAAGAATCGGGCAAAACCGTGTTTGCTATCAGTCATGACGATCATTACTTCACTCATGCCGATCGCCTGCTGGAAATGCGTGACGGGCAGCTAAGTGAACTCACCGGTAATGAGCGTGATATAGCCACGCTGGACGCGGTAAAACGTACGGATACCGGGCTTTAACGCCAGATGGCAAAGCTTAGCGAAAACAGATATTGGTCAGGCGACAGCCAAGTGCGTTAGGGTTAAGGCCAGCGGAAGTCTGTTTTTCTGCTATCCTGGAATTCCTCTGTCGTCTGTGTTTATACCGGCTTAGCCTACTTGCTAAGCCGGTTTTTTAATTTCATGGGCAAGCAGAGTGATGACCTCACGATCTTGCAAGTGAAACTCCGCGCTTAACTCGGTCCCTTTGTTAAACACGTCATTAAAACGGTGAGTTAATCGCAGCGTAGCGCGCTGTGCCGCTAAATCAACGTCAACCAGCTCAGCGTGATAAAAGTCCATCGGTTGATAGAGTTGCGGCCACAACGCCTTATAAACACTCTCTTTCAGCGAAAACAGCAGCGTAGCGGCCAGCGGAAAATCCAACGGTAAGCGCTGTAAACAGCTGCGCTCTGCTGAACCCATTAACATTTCCGTCGTTTCCTCTGCGGTCGTTGCTGACATCTGCTGCTCCACATCCACACCTATATACAACGGTTGCTTTGTCGCAGCCAATACCACAATTCCTGTGCTGTGCGACAGCGATGCCTGCACACCGGCTGGCCAAAGTGGAGAGCGATCTGCTGCATTACTTAAGATAAAGTCAGGTTGGCCTAATCGCGTGAAGACTTCACGGGTCAGCATCCGGCTGGCAAGATATTCCGCTCGGCGCTTTTTAACCGCACTTTGGATGCGCAGCGGCAAAGGAAGCTGCCATTCTCCGCAGAGTGCATCCTGATAGTGGGCAACGTCAAAGCGACCGATCGCCAGCAGCGGATCGCTGTCGTTCATGTGTTGAGAAAGCACAAAGCCGCTTGCAGGAAGCGGCAGGGGAATTTTAGGGTAACGCATGCGGCATCACGATTAAGGCGAAAGCGGCATTTAATCAGTCTGCTGCCGCAAGGGCAAGTTGCCTGGAAAAGTCAGTCGTTGGGCGGGATGGCAAAACTTTTCAGTGAAACGACAAAGTGGTGATGGCCTTTACTAATGCGCGCACCGCGATCGCACCAGTGTGACGCGAAACGAAAGAAATCGTCGCTACCCATGTCGTAAGCCAACTCAACTTTGCTAATGCCTGAATGCAACATCTCTTCTGCATCTTTTAGGCTTTTCGCTTTGATGACCATAAAATTTTCCGTCAAAAATCAGGGGACTTTAGAGTAGGGTAGTTATGTGACGGTTTTGTTTCACTTTAATGAAATGCTGTCATATTGCGTCTGTTATATGATCCTGAACACGGTTGCTTGCCGAAACTATCTCTTTGAATGTATTAATGAATGGACGCAACCTGTGGCACTTTTCTGAAAGTGAGTTCAGCAACAAAGGAGAGGATATGGAAATACCGCAACTGGACACATCTCGCTTGTTATTACGTCCTCTGGTCAGAGAGGATGCGGTGCAGATTCAACAGGTTTTTCCTCGCTGGGAGCTGGTGCGTTATCTCACCCACCTTGTTCCCTGGCCCTATCCCGAAGATGGCGCGCAGCAGTTTGTTTGCGGCTCGGCCTTGCCTGATATGCAAAAAGGGGTTGCCTGGCACTGGAGCATTCGGCCACGCACTCAACCGGAAAAACTAATTGGTCTGATTTCGCTGCGGCTGGGTGAAGAGGACAATCGCGGGTTTTGGTTGATCCCGGAGTGGCAAGGGCAGGGCTTGATGAGTGAGGCGTGTCAGCGCGTTACCGATTTCTGGTTCCGCGATCTCCAGCAAACGTGCCTGCGGGTGCCGAAAGCCGCCGATAATTTGGCTTCACGTCGAATTTCCGAAAGCAGCGGTATGCGGTTGGTTTGGTCGGGACGTAAAGCGTATGTCGCGGGCGAAATGGACGCAGAAATCTGGGAAATCAATCGCGAAGAGTGGTTTCGCCGCCACGGCGAATAAAATGAAAAAGGCCGCGCAACAGTTGGCGGCCTTTAGTGGGTTACTTCTTGTCTGGCTGTGGACTCTTATCGCCAGACTCTGGTGCTTCGGATGGATCGTCTTTTTCGACTAAATGCATAATCTCTCCTCTCGTTACCCACACAACCTTGAGTATAGACAGGAATGCTCAGTTAAAAGGGATTTCAACGATAAATGTGACAAGCAGATGAAAGTATTGAAAAAATAATGATTTTTTTTGTCTCACCGTTTTCAGGCATAAAAAAAGCAGCCATAAAGGCTGCTTTTTAGGGAATTTGGTCGGCACGAGAGGATTTGAACCTCCGACCCCGGACACCCCATGACCGTGCGCTACCAGGCTGCGCTACGTGCCGAACTGTGGGAAATGAGTCTACTGAAAATTGCTGTGAATGCAAGTTCTCAACAGACTAACTGCCTCATAATTAATCAGTTTGCAATAAAGCGCTTCTCTTCCGTGAGAACTTGCAACAGCAGCGCTAACTGCGGTTTATGATCTTTGAGGGCATTTCCTTGTGCATCATAGGCGCGATAGCTGCCGTTGTTATTCAGCACCAGCGTCACCTGCGGTGTCGTGATAACTAACTTGTTCTCTTCGCTGCTGGCGACCCAGTCATGACGGCGTTGCACAGCAAAAAGATCTTCGCCCTGAGAATAATTGACCGGGTTGGTGCGCACATGCAGCAGGCGTTGCATCAACGTAGCCATCACGTCTTGATGATCGGTCAGGCGGCTAACCGTCTGAGCTGGCGTGTCTGGCCAGTGTATGACTAACGGAACCTGCAGATTTGCGCGATTACCCGAGCTGTCAACATTACCCTCCAACGCCAGTCCGCGCTGGGCGGTTATCACCACGACGGTGTTTTTCAGCAAATCTCGCTGCTCTAACGTGGTCAGCACATTATGAATCTGATCGTCGATCGCGGTGCTCTGACGAAGATAGCTACGCTGGCGCGCCTTGGCATTATCACTGCTGAGATTGACGCCATTCAGTGCGACCCATGAGAACCACGGATTACCTTCGCCTTTCTGCTGATTTAACCAGTTTTGCCATTGCGTCACGGTGGCGCTGTTTGGCTGACTGTTGCTGGCGGGCAACGAATAGTCGGTCAGCAATGCCTGGCGATAAAGCGGCAGATTAAAGCCGTCAGACGAGAACAAACCAAGCTGATAACCCTGGCTGCTCAACGCGCCGAGCAGCACCGATGGCGTACGCGACGCCAGCACGCCATTCATATAGCTTGAGGAGATGCCATAAAACAGGCCAAACAGCCCTTTTTCAGGCGTATCGCCTGCACTAAAGTGCTGCGTAAACCGCACATTATCATTGGCGAACTGGTTCAGTTCAGGCAACGCTTTTGCCATGCTGGCGCTGTTCAGGCCATCGACCGTAATCACCAGCAGATTGTTGCGCGTACCCGCGTCGCGGAAAGTGATATCACTGAGTGGATATTGCACTGACAGCGCTTCAGGATCGCCTTGCTGCACCAGTCGACGCTGATACTCCTGCGCATCCAGCAAGCCATGACGTTCAAGAAAACGGCGTGCCGTCATCGGATAAGATAGAGGTAAGTTGGCGCGCTGCATGGTAATCGGACGATAGAAGTTAGCATCCGCCCAGATATACATCAGGTGACTGGCGAAAAAGGCGCTGATAAACAGCGCCGCCAGCGGCTTGCCAAAGGATCGACGATTAAGGCTGCGCAGCTTCTGCCAGCTCCAGGTAGCGAACAGCATTTGCACCAGGAAGATCAGCGGCACGCTGATAAACATTAGCTGCCAGTCACGCGCCATTTCGCTTTGGTCGGGGTTAATGACCAGTTCCCAGACCACGGGATTGAGGTGCAAGTGAAAGCGGCTAAACACCGCGCTGTCCACCATCACCAATGTTAATCCGGCAGTGGCCACCACCGCCGATAACACCCTTAACAGGCGCTGCGACATCACCACGAAGGTGAGTGGGAAGATAATTAGCAGATAAGCCGCAAAGACGATAAAGCTGAAGTGGCCAATCCAGCTGCTATAGGCGTAAATACGCCCAGTCAGCGAAGAGGGCCAGTCGGCGACCAACAGGTAGCGACTGCCTAAAATCAGCGCGAATAAAATATTAAACAACGCAAACCAATGCCCCCAGCTGATCATCTGGGAGACTTTTTCGCGGTAGCGCTGCCGGTTGGTTACCATATTATGAGATCAAATTAATGAGCGTTATCGTCACGGACTGAAGACTGCAAAGCTTCAGCGAAAGATCGGGCCAGTGAACGGCGTTGAGCCGGGGCCACATCGTTGTTGATCAAATTGGTGACCATGTTCCCCAACACCATCAGGGAAAGGTCGGTTGGCGCCTGGTCTTTTTCCAGAACCTGCACCATTTTCGCGAGGAGTTGTTCTACGCGTTCGTCACTATAACGGGATGATTGTGGCATATCGTCGTCTAATCTCGTTTCAAAAGGCGATATATTACCGTAACAACGCGGTTTTTTCCGCACTTTTATCGAAAGCGCACCGTTGGTTTTACGCATGGAGTTGAAAGCCATTGCAGGCGGTGATTGAATACGCGCCTGAGCTTAAAGGAGAGTCTACCATGAGTCTGGATATCGACCAGATTGCCCTGCATCAGTTAATCAAACGTGATGAGAATCAGTTAGAGCTGCTGCTGCGCGATTCCTTGCTGCCCGCGACGAAAACAGTTGAGTCGATGGTGGAAGAGTTGCACCGCGTTTACAGCGTCAAAAGTAAAGCTTACGGCCTGTTTAATACCGACAGCGAACTGGCGGAAGCGCTACGCAACTGCCGCAAAGGCAACGATGATTTTCTCGCCTTCAGCCGTGCAGCTACCGGCCGTCTGCGCGATGAGCTGGCAAAATATCCGTTTGCCGAAGGTGGCGTGGTGCTGTTTATCCAGTATCGCTATCTGGCGGTGGAATATTTGCTGGTAACGGTGCTGAACAGCCAGTCCAGCATGCGTGTTAATGAGCAGATGGATATCAGCAGCACCCATTATCTGGATATTAATCATGCCGATATTGTGGCACGCATTGATTTAACCGAATGGGAAACCAATCCAGAATCGACTCGCTATCTGACCTTCCTGCGTGGTCGGGTTGGGCGTAAAGTGTCTGATTTCTTCATGGACTTCCTCGGCGCAGAAGTCGGTTTAGATACCAAAGCGCAAAACCGTGGCTTGCTGCAGGCGGTAGACGATTATTGCGACGAATCGAACCTGGATAAAAACGAACGTCAGAATTACCGTCAGCAGGTTTACACCTACTGCAACGATCAACTGCAGGCGGGCGAAGAAATTGCTTTGGAAGATCTTTCAAGCGAACTGCCGCCATTAGGCGAAAAAACCTTTCAGGCGTTTACCCAAGAGCAGGGTTACGAGCTGGAGGAACACTTCCCCGCAGACCGCAGCACGTTGCGTCAGTTAACCAAGTTTGCAGGCAGCGGTGGAGGATTAACGTTGAATTTTGATGCCATGCTGCTCGGCGAGCGAATCTTTTGGGATCCGGCCACCGACACGCTGACCATTAAAGGAACGCCACCGAATTTGCGCGATCAGCTACAGCGTCGTACCAGCAGCAAATAACTGAAAAGCCGGGCACATCCTCGCCCGGTTTCCTTTGAAACAGGACATTTTCTTTTCACCTACTTTTTTGAAGTATCTCAAACAAATTAAAGATGATTTGAAATCAGCATTGCCCTCAGAGTGGCTGAACCAACATCGCTTTGTTCTCTGATAAAATCTGCAGTAAGGCCATGACGTTGGGTTCATCGTTGCCTTTTAGCCAAGCGACACTCAGCGGCAGTTTTTTTACTTTTTCATCAATGCTGAGTGAAATATAGGTCACGCCTTCGCTGTTAATGTTGCGAAACGACGTGGGAACGATCGCTAATCCCAGCCCGGCAGAGACAAAGCTTAAAATGGTCTGCTTCTCTTCAGCAAATTGCGCAATATGGGGCGTAAGTCCAGCGGATTTAAAGATATTCATGGTCAAATCGTGGCTATGCGGTCGGGTCCTGCGCTCCGGCACAATCATCGACTCCTCTTTAAAGTCCATTACGCTAACCACGTCTCTGTTCGCCAGGGTGTGATTCACCGGCACGGCAAGCACGCAGGTTTCGCGGGTAATTAAGCGCATATCAAGGCGGGCATCGAGACTTTCCGGTGGCCGAATAAAAATCATATCCAGCCAACCCGATTTTAAACGGGGAATAAGGTTAACCGTTTTGTCTTCGCTTAAATGAATATCCGTATCTGGGTAAATTTGCATAAAGTGATTTAACAGGTGGGGAATTAAACCCTGTGCTGCGCTATCAATGGCGCCAATACGCAATACTTTCCTGCCACGTTTATTTGCTGCTCTAAATCTCAGCGCAAGCTCATCAAATTGCGTCACCAACTTTACCGCTTCATCAAAAAATTCTACGCCTTCTTGGGTTAATGCCACGTTGCGGGTTGAACGGTTTAACAACCGCACGCCAAGGTCCTCTTCCAGCAAGCGAATAAAGCGACTTAGTGACGCAGGCATCATTTCCATTCTTTGTGCTGCGCGGCCAAAATGGAGATCCTGGCCTACCGCAATGAAGCATCGCAATTGATTTATATCCATAAATTTTCCGCTCGCTCATTATTCAAATAATTTATATAAACCCGCGCCAATGATAACTCTCAGCAAATCGGCATACTGAGCTCGAACACAAAAAAATAACATTCCCTACACAAACCTGGAGCACTTTAATATGAACTCTCACCTCGAAAAAAGGGTGATGCGTAAAGTAACTCTACGCATTGTGCCCTTCATTATGCTGCTTTATTTCATCGCTTTTCTTGACCGCGTAAATATTGGCTTTGCTGCGTTAACCATGAATCAGGATTTAGGTTTTTCGCCAACGGTATTTGGTTTGGGCGCAGGTATCTTTTTTCTGGGTTATTTTTTGTTTGAAGTACCGTCCAATCTTATTTTGCATAAAGTCGGGGCACGTATTTGGATTGCCCGCGTGATGATCACATGGGGATTGGTTTCGGCCTGCATGGCTTTTGTGCAAGGCACGACCAGTTTTTATATCTTGCGCTTTTTACTGGGCGTGGCCGAAGCTGGATTTTTTCCCGGCATCATTCTTTACCTTAGTTTCTGGTTTCCGGCAGCGCGCCGTGCGCAGGTCACGGCCATTTTTATGGCGGCAGCTCCCCTCTCAACGGCGTTGGGTTCCCCGCTTTCGGCGGCGCTGTTGGAAATGCACGGCTTGCTGGGTTATGCCGGCTGGCAGTGGATGTTCATGTTGGAAGCCGTTCCTGCGGTGATCTTCGGCGTTGTGGTGCTGTTTTTTCTGACCGATCGTCCGGCGAAAGCCAAATGGTTGACTGACGAAGAGCGCGCATGGTTGCAGAACACTATGCAGGCTGAAGAGCAGGCGAGGGCAGTAAAACAGGGCCACAGCAGCGTTTGGCGCGGCCTGGCCGATCGTCGTGTATTCGCGCTGGCGCTGGTCTATTTCGGCACTTCAGCCGGGCTTTACACGCTGGGCATTTGGTCGCCTCAGATCATTCACTCCTTCGGCGCGTCGTCGATGAACATTGGTTTTCTCAATGCGTTTCCAGCGGTGATCGGCGTAATCGCGATGATCCTCTGGGCGCGTCATTCCGATCGTACCGGTGAACGCAGTTGGCACGTAATAGGGGCCTGTTTGCTGGCTGCGGCGGGGCTAATCTACGCCGGTAATGTCAGTTCGCTGCTGGCAGTGATCCTGGCCTTAACGCTGGTCACGGTAGGGATCAGTTGCTCAAAACCGCCGCTGTGGAGCATGCCAACGCTGTTTCTTTCAGGCCCGGCTGCGGCGGCAGGCATCGCTACTATTAATTCCATCGGCAATCTGGGCGGCTTCGTAGGACCGATGATGATTGGCGTTATTCGCCAGCAAACTGGCGCCTACACGTGGGGGCTCTATTTCGTCGCCGGTTTGCTGGCGCTCTCTGCTGTGATCGTTTTCCTGCTGTCTGCCAATAGCAAAACTCCGCAGGCGGCTGAGCTGGCTCATCCTAAAACTCCTCATGCTAAAACCCATTAATTGATTCTGGAGAATCCTATGCGTACTTATTCTATTGCTGCTATTCCTGCTGACGGTATCGGCCCTGAAGTGATCTCTGCGGGCATTGAGGTGCTGCGCGCGCTGGAGCGTCAAAACAGCGGTTTGAAATTTGCCGTTGAAACCTTTGATTGGGGTTCGGATTACTATAAACAGCACGGCGTGATGATGCCGGAACAGGGGCTGCAAACGCTGAAGAAATTTGACGCCATTTACTTTGGTGCGGTGGGCGCACCAGACGTTCCCGATCACATCACGTTATGGGGCCTGCGTTTGCCGATTTGTCAGGGCTTTGATCAATATGCCAACGTGCGCCCAACCAAAATTCTGCCGGGGATTACGCCACCGCTGCGTCATTGCGGACCTGGCGATCTCGACTGGGTGATTGTGCGTGAAAACTCGGAAGGGGAATATTCGGGTAACGGTGGTCGGACACATAAAGGCTTGCCGGAGGAAGTGGGAACAGAAGTCGCGATTTTTACCCGCGTTGGCGTCACCCGTATTATGCGGTATGCCTTTAAACTGGCTCAGTCGCGTCCGCGCAAATTGCTGACGGTCGTCACCAAATCGAATGCGCAGCGACACGGCATGGTGATGTGGGATGAAATTGCGGCTGAAGTGGCACTGGAATTTCCTGACGTGAAGTGGGACAAAATGCTGGTGGATGCGATGACGCATCGCATGACGCTACATCCGCAAAGCCTGGATACCATTGTCGCGACCAATCTGCACGCCGACATTCTCTCTGACCTGGCCGGTGCGCTGGCGGGCAGCCTTGGCGTCGCGCCAACGGCGAACATCGATCCTGAACGACGTTTCCCTTCTATGTTTGAACCGATTCACGGCTCAGCTTTTGATATCACCGGCAAAGGCGTGGCGAATCCGGTTGCCAGTTTCTGGACTGCGGTGCAGATGCTCCAGCATCTCGGTGAACATGACGCGGCAGCGTTGGTTATGGAAGCGATCGAAAATGTGTGTGCAAAAGGGATATTGACGCCAGATGTGGGCGGCACGGCGAAAACAGCGGATGTGACGCGGGCGGTAGTGGCATTTATTGAATCGAAGGTGCAAGTGGCAGAAATCGCGTAAGCGTTAACCGAACCCGGCAAGATTGCAGGCAAAATAAAAGGGCCGGTTTCTCAACCGGCCCCTCTACTTTCAACCCATTCGGCGATTAAGCGCGAACGAAGTCGATGTGGTGCAGTTTTGGCTTGAACGGGTGACGCTGAACAGCCTGCACTTTAACTTTAACTTCTTTACCATCAACAACCAGAGTGATGACTTCGTCGTAGAAGCCAGGCTTGGTCTGCTGGTTCATTACGGAATCGTGATCCAGGTCGATAGCAACAGCGGCTTCATTACCACCATAAATGATAGCTGGGAAGCGGTTCGCTGTACGCAGGCGGCGGCTCGCACCCTTACCCTGCTCTTTACGTTCTACTGCATTGATAGTGAACATTGATATTTCTCTTTATGATTCCTGCTACAGGCGACCCAGCAACAGGAGGGTTATTCAAAATCGCTGATGCACATGCAAAAGCGGGCGGCATTATAGCCCTTATGCCAAAGGCGGGCAAATGATTATCCCAGTTCATTTGCGCGGCGAAAGCGGCCTTGATAATCAAACACCTTCTCACGAATCTGCCAAAAACGACCTTTGGCGCGCGCCACCACGAAGTCGGGATGACGCAGCAGCGGTTGTAAAGCCAATACATCCGCAGCGGTTTGCCAACCCAACGGCACGCCGGGCGCACGTTGATGCGGGCGCATAAACAGCTGCTCAAACGCTTTACGTTGCGCAGGGCTTTGCAGCCGAAAACGTTCGCTAACGCTGGTGCCGTCTTCATCAAAATAGGTGGCTTTCAGCCATTCGCCTTTGTCATCGCGGCCTTGTTCCAGTGTCATGCCGCCGCAGCGCAATACCAAGGCATCCTTGAGCTTCAGCGCCGCTTTTAACATGTCGTCAGGGTCGACCAGAATTTTGTCGCACTGATGGCAGCGACGTGCGGCAATGTCATTTTCCGCTCCGCAGTCAGGACAACTTTTAAAGCGAAACCGATAATCGCACTGTTCACGTTCGCCCTCATCATCTTCCAGCACGCCCTGACAACGGCGACCAAAGTGTTCAATGATCATGCCATCAGCGGTGGTTTTACCCCAAAACGTATTGGCAAAACCGCAGGCCGGACAGAAAACCTGCACCGGCTGATTATCGCTTGCCCCTTTGGGCGCGCCCACTTCTGGCGTAAACAGATCGTGGGGATTGCCAGCGTAGTCCAGAATCAAACAGTCGGTTTTGCCCGGCGACAGGCGCAAGCCGCGCCCGACGATCTGCTGATATAGACTCACCGATTCGGTCGGGCGCAGAATAGCAATCAAATCGACATGCGGTGCATCAAAACCGGTGGTCAATACTGCGACGTTCACCAGAAACTTCAGCTGCTGCGCTTTAAACGCCAGGATTAGCGCATCACGCTCTTTAGCCGGTGTTTCTGCCGACACTAAGGCGCTGTTATCGGGCAGCAAACGCAAAATCTCACGTGCGTGCTCAACGGTTGAGGCGAAAATCATCACGCCAAGGCGATCTTCAGCAAATTCGACGATCTGACGAATAATGTGCGGGGTCACACGCTGTTGCTGCTTCAATTCGCGATTCAGATCGGCTTCGCTGAATAACCCGTTGGCTTGTGCAGTCAGGCGGCTAAAATCGTACTGCACCACCGGCATATCGAGTCGCTCTGGCGGCACTAAAAACTGGTGCTTGATCATGTAACGCAGCGGTAATTCGTAGATGCAGTCACGAAACAGCGCTTTTTCATCGCCGCGTACCATGCCGTGATAGTGGAAATGATAAATCCAGCCTTTGCCAAGACGGAAGGGCGTGGCGGTCAAGCCGAGCAGGCGCAGTTGCGGATTGTGTTGGCGCAGATGCGTGAAAATTTGCTGATATTGGCTGCCGCTGTCATCACCAATGCGATGACACTCATCGACAATGACCAACGAGAAGGCGCTGTCGAACTGAGCAAGGTTACGTGCCACCGATTGCACGCTGCCAAACACCACCTTGCGCTGACTCTCTTTGCGTTGCAGGCCCGCCGCGAAGATGTCGGCTTCCAGGCCGTACGCCTGATATTTGGCATGGTTCTGCGCCACCAGCTCTTTAACGTGGGCCAGAACTAACACCCGGCCACGCGCCAGCCGCGCCAGTTCCGCAATCACCAGACTTTTTCCCGCGCCGGTAGGTAACACAATCACCGCGGGTTGATTATGACGACGGAAATACGCCACGGTGGCATTAACCGCATCCTGTTGATAAGGGCGTAAGGTAAAAGACATGCTCATCACTTTTATAAAAACAGCCGTAATTATGCCATGAAAGCGCAGCAAACGCTCTGTCAGGCAGCGTCGGTTCAGGCTATACTTCCCGCACAATTTCAACGGTTAAAAACACCGTTTCAGTTTCCCTCCGCAGTAACAGGCAAAACGAATTCATGCGACTCGATAAATTCATCTCTCAGCAACTGGAAGTCAGCCGTGCCATCGCTGCACGTGAAATCCGTAATCATAAAGTGACCGTCAACGGTGAAGTGGTGCGTGACACCGCGTTCAAACTGCTGCCCGATCACGCGGTAGAGTTCGACGGCAATGTGCTGCAGATGCAGACTGGCCCGCGCTATTTCATGCTGAATAAACCGCAAGGCTACGTCTGCGCCAACGACGATCCCGATCATCCAACCATTCTCTATTTCATTGAAGAACCGATGTCGTTCAAGCTGCACGCAGCTGGCCGCCTGGACATTGATACCACCGGTTTAGTGTTATTAACGGATGATGGACAATGGTCACACCGTATCACTTCACCGCGTCACCATTGTGATAAGACTTACCGCGTAACGCTGGAGGCACCGATCAGCGATGAGACGGAAGCGCAGTTCACGGCGGGCGTACAGCTGCATGGTGAAAAGAATCTGACGCAGCCTGCACAGTTAGAAATTATTACTCCCACTGAAGTGCTGCTAACCATCAGTGAAGGACGTTATCACCAGGTCAAACGCATGTTTGCCGCAGTCGGCAACCGTGTAGTGGGATTACATCGTGAGCGGATTGGCGAGATAGCGCTGGGCGAGGATTTAGCGCCGGGTGAATACCGTCCACTGACCGAAGAAGAGATTGCCAGCGTCGGCTTGCCCGATGAACTAAAACAAAAATAGCGGGAGTTTTTGTGCGCAAGGAAAAAAATTCACCGGTGGGATTAGTGGTTATCCTCGGTTTATTGGCGATGTTAATGCCGTTATCGATTGATATGTATCTGCCTGCAATGCCGCAGATCGCCCGTGAATTTGCGGTGTCGGCGGGTAGCGTGCAAATGACGCTGAATCTGTACATTCTCGGCTTTGCCATTGGGCAGCTGGTGTACGGGCCGCTGGCCGACAGTTTTGGCCGCAAGCCGGTGATCACCTTGGGCACCTTGATTTTTTCCTGCGCTGCGGCAGCCTGTGCGCTGTCGCAATCTATCGATCAGCTGATTGCCATGCGCTTTCTCCATGGTTTATCTGCCGCCGCCGCCAGTGTGGTGATTAACGCCTTGATGCGTGACAGTTACTCGAAAGAGGACTTTTCGCGCATGATGTCGTTTGTCATGTTGATCACCACCATCGCACCGCTAGTGGCTCCGATTGTTGGCGGTTGGTTGCTGCTGATTTGGAACTGGCACGCCATTTTCTGGGCACTTTCCTTCGCCGGTGTGATTACCGCCATACTGGTAGCCACCCAGATCCGTGAAACGTTAAAACCGGAACAGCGGCAGCGCTTTAACCTGCGCACCACGCTCGGCAATTTTGTCACGTTGTTTCGCCATAAACGCGCGTTCAGTTATATGTTGTCGAGCGGCTTCTCATTTGCCGGCTTGTTTACTTTTCTCAATGCCGGGCCTTTTGTTTATATCGAGCTTAACCACGTCTCGCCGCAAAACTTTGGTTACTATTTTGGCCTCAACGTGATTTTCCTGTTTGTGATGACGCTGATTAACAGCCGCGCCGTGCGCCGTTTCGGTCCAGTCGCGATGTTTCGTTTAGGGCTGTTGATTCAGTTCTGCATGGGCGTTTGGCTGCTGGTCGCCAGCGCGTTGAATCTGGGATTTTTACCGCTGGTTTTCGGCATAGCGATGTTTATTGGTTGCGTATCGATGGTCTCATCAAACGCCATGGCGGTGATTTTGGATGAGTTTCCGCACATGGCTGGCACGGCATCTTCGCTGGCGGGAACGCTGCGTTTTGGCGTGGGTGCGTTAGTGGGTGCATTGCTTTCACTGGTGAGCTTTACCAGCGCCTGGCCCATGGTCGGCACCATTGCATTGTGTTCGACGATTTCTATTCTGCTGTTTCTCTACGCTTCCCGCCCACGCGCTGCTGCCTGATCCAGGCACAGCCGTTTCGTTCTGCACCAAACCCTTTCGTCATCACACCCAGAATCGGGTGTGATGTTTCTTTTATGTGAAAAAATATAACCAAAAAAGTAATAGCATTGCGTCTAAAATGATTGTTAAGTGCTGCTGAACGCGGTACATATAGCCTAAATTGCGAGATCACTCGCAAAAAATAAAATTTCCGACATGCAGTGTTTTGAAACGAGAAGACAAGCCTTGACGTCCGTATTCTGTTTTGACCGGGAAAAGGGATTCACTGCGCTACTCGCTATTCGTCGTGAATTGAGAGTCGATCTCTGGGAGACATAACTAATTATGCTGCAACTTTCGATTGTGCATCGCCTGCCACAGCGTTTTCGCTGGGTTAGCGATCATCACAGTGCCATCGAAGCTGATGATGGGGTGACAGATGAACAGGATATTATTGCGCTACGTCTAATCAGCCACGATGGGCATCCTGCCTGGGAAATTTTGCATCAGCTAAAAGAGGTACTGGCCGCAATTCAGGTCGATGGCAAAGTCGCTGAGTGCGAAGGGCAGCCTTGTTTATTCATCCAACGCAGCGACGAAAGCGCCACCAACTGTTGCTTAAAAAATCAGGGTGTTGCGATTGCTGAGACCTTTCACGGGCACTAATTTACAGGTAAAGCTAACCGGCACTCAGCTGTGCAGAAGCCAGCAGCTCACGCGTGTAGGCTTCACCCGGCGCAGCAAACAGTTTTTCGCATTCTCCCTGTTCAATCACCTCGCCCTGGCGCAGCACAATCAGCTGGTGGCAGAGCGTGCGCACCACATCTAAATCATGACTAATAAACAGATAACTCAACTGACGTTGCTGCTGCAAACGACGCAGCAGCGTCAGGATCTGCTTTTGCACGGAGCGATCGAGTGAGGATGTGGGTTCATCCAGCACCATCAAATCCGGTTCTAACACCAGCGCACGCGCAATGGCAATGCGTTGTCGCTGCCCACCGGAAAACTCAACCGGATAACGATGGCGGCTTTCGGCCTCCAAACCGACTTCTTCCATTACTGCGATAACCTGCGATTCCTGCTGTACAGCGCTGAGATCAGGACGATGCACGGCTAATCCTTCAGCGATAATTTGCTGCACCGTCATGCGGGGATTGAGTGAAGAGTTGGGATCCTGAAACACCACCTGAATGCGCCGACGCAGTGGCAACAGCTGCTTGCGCGGCATGTGATGCAGCGGGTGTCCATCGAACCAAATTTCGCCTTGTGCCTGAATCAGCCGCAACAGCGCCAGCCCGGTAGTGCTTTTCCCGGAACCCGATTCGCCAACCAACCCCAGACTTTCACCCCGTTTCAGGCTAAAGCTGAGGTTATTTAATGCCACCTTTTCGCCGACCTGACGCTTGAATAATCCGCGGCGCAGCGGGAAAGCCACGCGCAGATTTTCCACTTGCAAAATCACGGGCGCATCGCTGGCAAGGGGCAGGGCACGACCTTCCGGCTCGGCGGCCAACAGCTGTTGCGTGTAGGGATGTTGGGGCTGATTAAGCAGCGTTTGGCAGCAATTGTGTTCAACCACACTGCCGTGACGCATCACGCTGACGTTGTCTGCCAGTTGACGCACAATGTGCAGGTTATGGGTAATGAACAACATGCCCATGTTGAGTTCGCGCTGCAATTCACGCAGTAAATTAAGGATTTGCGCCTGTACCGTTACATCCAGCGCTGTGGTGGGCTCATCGGCAATCAACAGTTTTGGCTGGGTGAGTAAAGCCATGGCAATCATGACGCGCTGGCGCTCACCGCCGGAAAGCTGATGCGGAAAATCATTAAGCCGCGAAGCGGGCTGACGGATGCCAACGCGATCGAGACAGGTGATAATTTCTGCTCGCGCTGCTTCCCGCCACATGCCGCGATGCAGCGAAAGCACTTCATACAGCTGTATTTCAACATGGTGCAAAGGGTTAAGCGACACCATCGGTTCCTGAAAAATCATCGCTATTTGATTACCGCGAATGCCGCGCAGCACACGTTCCTCGGCATGCAGCAGATCGTTGCCTTCGAACAAAATCTCTCCGCTGGGATAGGCAACCGATGAGGTGTGCAGCAGGCGCATCACCGACAACGCGGTCACGCTTTTACCCGAACCCGATTCCCCCACCAGCGCCAGCGTTTCACCGGCGTGGATTTGCAGTGAAACATCATTGACCACCGGACGAAGCGTTTCGCCCCGGCGGAATGCCACAGACAGATGATTAATAGCAAGCAGCGGCGAAGTCATTTAGATTCCTTTGCTGGGATCAAAGGCGTCGCGCACCGCTTCGCCGATAAAAATCAGTAGCGACAACAAGATCGCCAGCGAGAAAAAGCCCGACAAGCCAAGCCATGGCGCTTGCAGGTTATTTTTACCTTGCAGCAAAAGCTCACCCAGCGAGGGTGAACCGATTGGCAGCCCAAAACCCAGAAAGTCGAGTGAAGTCAGGGTGGTAATCGATCCGCAAAGAATAAACGGCAGGAAAGTCAGCGTAGCCACCATCGCATTGGGCAGAATATGGCGCAGCATAATGCGGCCATCGCTAACGCCCAGCGCTTGCGCCGCACGGATATAATCGAAATTACGCGTTCGCAAGAATTCGGCCCGCACCACGCTGACCAGGCTCATCCAACCAAAAATCACCGTCACCAAAAGCAGCCACCAGAAGCCAGGCTGGATTACGCTGGAAAGCAAAATCAGCAGGAACAGCGACGGCATGCCAGACCAGACTTCAATCAGGCGCTGCCCAACCAGATCGATTTTGCCGCCAAAGTAGCCTTGTATTGCGCCAATCACAATGCCGATCACGCTGGAGAACAGCGTCAGCATCAAGCCAAAAAGTAACGAAATTCGCGTGCCGTATAATAAGCGTGCCAGCACATCGCCACCGTTGGCGTCGGTGCCAAGCCAGTTTTGCCCGGATGGCGGAGAAGGAAACGGAACCTGGCTGGAATAATTAATGGTGCTGTCGCTAAAACGTATCGGCGCCCATATTGCCCAACCTTGCTGCGCAATGCGCTGCTGTAGCCAGGGATCCTGATAATCGGCGGCGGTGGCCAGCTCCCCACCATAATCGGTTTCACTGTAGTTGAAAAACAGCGGCGCATACCAGCGATGCTGGTAGTGAACGACCAAGGGTTTGTCATTGGCGATCAACTCGGCGCAGAGTGAAAGCAAAAAAAGGAGGAGAAAAACCCACAGTGACCAATAGCCACGCCGGTTATCACGAAAGCGCTGCCAGCGCTGCTGATTGATAGGAGATAATGTCATCAGCGGCCCTCGAAATCGATACGCGGATCGACCAATGTGTAGGTCAAATCACTGAGAATATTCATCAGCAAGCCAATCAAAGTAAAGATGTATAACGTGCCAAACATCACCGGATAATCGCGTTGAATGGTGGCATCGTAACCCAGTAAACCCAGCCCGTTCAGCGAGAACATCACTTCAATCAATACCGAGCTGGTGAAGAACATACTGATAAAGGTGGCGGGGAAACTGGCGATCACCAGCAGCATCGCATTACGAAAAACGTGATGGTAAAGAATGCGCCGTTCCGGCACGCCTTTGGCGCGCGCCGTGACCACATATTGCTTGCGAATCTCATCAAGAAAGGCGTTTTTGGTCAGCATGGTTAAGGTCGCAAACCCACCGATAACCGTCGCCAATACCGGCAAGCTGATGTGCCATAGGTAATCCAGCACTTTGCTGTACCACGGTAAGCTATCAAACTGCGGTGAGGTTAATCCACGCAGCGGAAACCAGTCGAGATAACTGCCGCCAGCGAATAACACAATCAACATGATGCCAAACAGAAAAGCGGGAATGGAGTAGCCGATGATGATAAAGGTGCTGCTCCAGATATCAAAGGCGCTGCCGTTGCGCACCGCTTTTTTGATGCCCAACGGAATGGAAACCAGATAGATAATCAACGTGCTCCATAATCCCAGGCTAATGGAGACCGGTAAACTCTCTTTGATCAGATGCAGCACCGATGCGCTGCGAAACAGGCTGTCGCCAAAGTCGAAGCGGACATAGTTCCACAGCATCTCGACGTAGCGCTGCCATAAGGGCTTATCGAAGCCGTAACGCTGTTTGATCTCTGCAATCACTTCCGGGTCAAGCCCGCGTGCTCCGCGGTATTGATTGTCGCCAGGATTGACATGATTGAGGCTGGCGCGTGCGCCGCTGTTATCTGCGCCGCCGCCGGGTAATCCGGTAGTTTGTCCAAACTGAATGTTTGCCAGCGCCTGATCAACAGGACCGCCGGGCGCTATCTGCACAATAAAAAAATTGAGGGTGATAATTGCCCACAATGTTGGAATGATCAGTAAAAACCTGCGTAGGAAATATGCCGCCAACTGCGTTCTCCTTAGCGTTGATCAGCCGGTAAACGTGCGGCTTTGTTCACGTCATACCACCACGTATCGAGCCCGTTGCTGTAAGCGGGTTTGATGGCAGGATGAGAATATTTATCCCAGTAGGCTAGCCGCTGTTCAGCATTGAACCACATCGGAATCATATAGGCATTCCACAATAAAATGCGATCTAACGCTTGGCCCAGCGGCAACAACGCTTTGGCATCGCCCTGATGCGCCATAATCGTTTTCACGAAGTGATCAACAATGGGATCTTTTACGCGTGCGGTATTCCACGATGAGGCGATGTATTCCGATTGCCAGCTGGTTTGCAGGCTGGAGGAGGGCGTTGGCATGGCTAAATAGGCGGTAGAAATCATATCGTAGTCGCCTTCACGCCAGCGACGCAGATATTGCGAGCTGTCGATCTGACGCAGCGTCAAGCTGATCCCTAAGCGGGACAAGCTGTGCTGAAACGGCAACGCCCACTCATTGTTGGTGCCGCCGCGCAGCAGCAACTCAACCGTAAAGGGTTGGCCCGTTTTATCGTTTATCAGGTGCTGGTTTTTAATGCTCCAGCCCGCCTCTTCCAATAGCTTCAGCGCTTTCAACAAATTACCACGATCGTAACCACTGCCATCGGAATGGGGCGGGGCATATTTTTGTGTAAACAACTCAGGCGGCAATTGCGCTTTATAAGGCGCCAACAGCGCCAGTTGGTCGGCATCGGGGAGACCGCTGGCAGCATATTCCGTATTCTGGAAATAGCTGCTGGCACGCTGATAAGCGCCATAAAACAGTGCCTTGTTCATCCATTCAAAATCAAACGCTAAGCCCAGCGCCTGTCGCACCCGGCGATCGCTAAACAGCGGCTTTTCATTGTTGAACGCCAGCCAGCGCGTGTCGGTTGAGGCAGTATTTGGCGTGGTCTCTTTGACGATATGGTGATTACTGAAGTTGCGCCCGCGATATTGCGTAGCCCACTTTTTAGCGGATGACTCTTCGCGCAGATCAAACGCACCAGCTTTAAATGCCTCGAAGGCCACGTTATCGTCGAGATAATAGTCGTAACGTATCTGATCAAAGTTAAAGCGTCCGCGATTCACCGGCAGATTGGCTGCCCAGTAATTTTTTACCCGGCTGTATTCAATAAATTGGCCCAATTTCCAGTTACTGACACGGTAAGGGCCGCTCGATAACGGCGGGCGACTCAGCGGTTCGTTAAACTTTTTATCTTGCCAAAATTTCTGTGAAATCACAGGCAACGTCATCAGGCCAAGCAATAAATCTCTGTCTGGTTTTGGCAGGTCAATGCGCACCGTCAAAGGATTGAGCGCCTTCACGTTAACGCCTCTGTAAACCACACGAAATTGCGGCACGCCTTCGCTCATGAACTTTCCAAAAGTGAAAGCCACATCATTGGCAGTGATGGGCGTACCATCCTGGAATTGCGCGCGTGGATTGAGGGTGATTTCCATCCAGCTAAAATCGCTGGGATAGCGAGCGGATTCAGCAATCAGCGGATAATAGCTGCCGGGTTCATCATCAGAGTTGGTGAACAAGCGATCATAAAGTGTGTCGGTATTGATGCCGGGATTGCCACGCGAGGCGAAGCGATTGAAGTTATCGTAAGTTCCTACCACCGCCATGGTGATTTTACCGCCTTTGGGCGCAGCGGAATTGACGTAATCGTAATGCGTGAAATTAACGGCATACTTTGGCTCACCGAGATCGGCGATGGCATAACTTTCCTGAATCGTTGCCGCGTATAGCGGGGCAATAAAAGTGCAAAGCAGCAAGGTTAAAAAGCGAAGCAGTATAAGCATGGCGCTCTCTTGTCGGTCATAGCAACAAAGCGTAGCAGTATCCTAATCCCAACGGCAGGTCAGGCGCTGTGAAGCTCAAAGTAGTCGATTAACGGTTCAGGCCGCAAGGGTCTGCTGAAGATGTAGCCTTGCAGATGGGTAACGCCGCGATTGATCAGCCAGGCGGCCTGATCGCCGGTTTCTACCCCTTCTGCGACCGTTTTCATCTTCAGCTGCTTTGCCAACTGCAACACGGTGTCCAAAACAGGCGATGTCACGGTTTCCGTCCCGATGCTTTGCACAAAACCGCGATCAATTTTCAAATAATCGAAGGCATATCTTTCCAGATAGATCAGCGCGCTGTGGCCGGTGCCGAAATCATCTATGGCGATTTTGATGCCCTGACGATGCAGCCAACTAAACAGTTCACCGGCGCTTTTATCACGCACAATGGTGCGCTCAGTAATTTCAAATACGTAGCTGAAATGATCGACAGGCATGGCTTTCATCCAGCACAGAACGTCATCGCGAAATGTCTCGGAAGCCAGATGCAGCGGAGAAATATTCAGTCCCATAATGGTGCCGGCAGGAACGTGGCGGCTCAGCAGATGTGCATCACGTGCAACGAGCTGGAACAGGTGACGTGTCAGCGGAATGATCAGATTTTGCGTTTCAGCATAATTAATAAACACATCAGGCGGAATGGCGCCCTCGGTAGGATGCGTCCATCGGAGCAACGCTTCTGCGCCATAAGGCTGACCGTTATAAGAAGTGATCAGTGGCTGATATTCCACATGAAACTCACCCCGTTTAATCCCTTGCAGAATCTCTTTTCCCGGCTGTTTACACAGCGAAAACAGCAACCAGCAGACGCCGCCCACCAGCAGCGAAAGCAGCGTTCCACTCAGAAAGATGAACTGGTAATCGCTGCGTGACAAGGTTGAGCCATACAAAACAAATTGCAGCGGAAAGCCGGATAACTGAAGCTGCATCAGCGAAGGCGGCAAATCATCATTTTTAGTGACTGCCTGCTGCCAACTGGTGATCGCACTGTTTTGTGCTTCCAGCGCCATGCCTGAAATCTCAGGATGATACGAAGCCAGCAGCTGATACGGTTCCAAACTTAAATTGAGCGTGGCAAACACGCCTGACTGCGTGCTGCCGGGATTTTTCAGCCAGATCGCCACAGCCGGTTTGGACGGTTGCAATGGTGTGCCGCTTAATAACTGCAAATCGGTGTCGCGCGCGGGATCGGTCTGTGCAGAGATAATATTCAGCGGCAGAAAAAAGCTGCCGGTGGCAGATGAGCAAAAGGCATTGCCGTCTTTGACCAGCAAGATAGCACGAAGATTACCGGCAAAAGCTGCGCGCGACGTTAACTCACGATTAATCGCGTGGCAGTTAGCATGACTAAAAGGCAGAAGGGGATTGAGGGTGTTATCGATCAAGGTCGTCAACGAATGTTGCAGTGCATCTCGGCTATTCACTAATAACTGGTGGTGCTGCTTTTCGCGATGATGCCAGGTCAAATTTAATAATATTGAGGTAAATAAAACAAAGAAGACAACGCCGATAATCGCGCTACTCCAGGCGATACGACGAGGAAAAGTGGCATGGCGCATCAGCGCCGCTGACAGTGGCATGAGGTGCTTCCTCTGATTCTGTTTTTATTATTTAACTGCACACAGCTGCTCTGATGTAAGCGAATGAGAATATAACGAGATGACGGACAAAGTCTTGTTATTCTTCTGATAAACAATCACTTTTTTTTACATTTACAGGGAGGATTTAGCATTTAAAGACGAAAAAAAACGCTGCAAAGCAGCGTTAGATTTTCTCTGGCTGAGAAGGTGTTCGAAGCGAGGCGTTAAGTAGGATTACGACTTAATACTCGACGGCCTTCGCGGTAGCGCTTCTTCCAGTAATTATCGTTCAGATTTGAGATCATCACACCACTGCTGGTGGAAGCATGAACGAAATTGTCGTTACCGAGATAGATACCCACATGACGACCCGTAGAACCTGCGCGGAATAGGACAAGATCGCCTGGACGCAACTTGGTGCGAGAAATCTCTCTGCCGGTATCTTGCTGCTCTGAAGTTGAGCGCGGTAAATCTAAGCCAAACTGTTCGCGGAAGGTGCGCTGAACAAAGGCGGAGCAATCAATACCCCGTTTGGTATCACCACCAAGACGGTAACGCACACCTTTCCAGACGGCATATTGATCCATGATGCGCGTCTTAACATCGACGTTGCGCACCATTTCTTCAAATTCATCCTGAGACGCTTGAAGTAAAAAACCATTCTGGTTGTTAACTTCATGATTCTCGTTATTCGCGTTATGTCCATCATACGTACTACTACAAGCTGAGAGCAGAGTTGCCAGCGCCATTGCGGGCACGATCCGCCAAATATATCTCAGAATTGGTTGAGACTTGACCATTATTCGGGTTTTCCTTCGATGTCCTTACGACAAGATTGTCGCTAGCCAGATGACAAAACGGAATGAGATTAATAAGCGAATCAGCCTAAGACAATTCCTTAATTACTAAATTGTGTTAATGACCACAATTTCACAGTAAAAAAAGGCCGAATTTTCTGCTGCTGTTGCCTCACTGCGACTGAGGTTAACCGATTACAGAGGCCGTGGCGAGTGCTTTTAATCAAATTCTTATAGGTTTTTTTGATATGAATCAATCTGTAACAGAGTGCCTACTTTATCAGCAATTATCAGGAAATAATGGAGGGAACAGCGCGTTAAACTGGCGCTAATTCGCGGTCTAGCTGGGATTTTAAGAGTTTTTACGCTGGACAGGGTAATTGACAGAAGATTTAGCCACTAAAAAGGACATAACTTTTTTGTTTTACCCTTTTTTGGTTAGCTTGCTAATAATATATTTAAGTTTTTAATAAGCGCGGGCGGTACAAATAATTGCCGTTTATCGCCCGCGCTAATCAATTACACCTGTGGCTTATATTTGCCCGGTAGTTTTCGATAAAACCAGTTCACTACTGCATCACTGGCCGGCGTTAATAACCACCAGCTCAGCCCGACTAATACCACCGAAAGCGAGCCCACCGCCACATCGGTAAACCAATGTGCACCGGCCATCACGCGTGGCAATGAAAATATAATCACGATAGCTGCGGCGATGAGAAAGGCGCGTGAACCAAAATAACGCCACATGAAGCAGGCAAAGATAATGAGCATCATGCCGTGGTCGCCAGGGAAACTATTTTTCGATGCATCTTTAGCTGGAATGCCCGTCAACTCACTGACGCGATGTACATTGTCAAAAAACAGCGTTGGGCTGGCATGTTGCACCGGTATTAAATGACCAAGCTGATTCAGGATAACCGCTGTGAGTAGCATGGTGATGCCAATTGCCAATAGCTTGCGGCGACCTTGCGGTGTCTCGCGACGCCAGAACGACAGATAGAGCAATCCCATCGCCAGTAGCGACACAAGATCAAAGCCACGAAAATTGGTGATTGCTACCAGTAAGGCAAATCCAGGATGCGCAACCATCTGATCGTTAAAAGTAAAAAATATCGTTTTATCGACGCCGAACCAAAAACCATGTTCAGGCGGTAAATACCACGACAAAAACAACACAACACCCAATGCGTTAAGCAAAAGGATCGTAACAAGACGAGTAGCGTGCATAGTCCAACTCATGATTTAAAAAATAACCGCAGAACCTAACCTGGTTAGCGTAAACGACACTTCAACAATGCGGATTGTAGTTCATTCCAGTTAGATGACTGTGAATGGATCATTTCCACCCGGCTATCAACAGGCGCAGAAGCATACGTTTCGATATGCAGATCTTCGCCTTGCCGGTTAATGCTCACCATACCATCGGCAATTCGCAGCACACCTTTAACCCGATCAACCGGCGCTAAACGTGCCCATTCCAGCAGCGGAATGGTATCGAAAACCGTTTCGCTATCAAAAATCCAGCCGCAGGCAGCGTAGCCTTGGCCTTCATTAAGGGCGCGACGCCAGCGTGACTGGCCCTCCAGGCGCAGCGCAGCGATACCGCTGGCGGGAGCCGGGGCGTGATGGTGATGTTCTGGTTGAGGAATAGGGCGAGGTGAACCGCGAGGAGTGTCTAATAATGATAGGGATATTTGACCGAATTGCGTCGTCACAAACGGGCGACCTTGAAGAAATTGTTCCTGCCAGCGTTGCAAGGCCAGGCGATCGCTCTCATGCCAACGGTCGCTTTTGTTTCCCACAATAATATCGGCAGCCACCAGCTGATCGCGAAAATTCTCGTTTGCAATCACTCGCGCATCCCCAAGTTGACGCGCATCGAGCAGGGTAATTGTGGCGTTAAGTTGCAGCCAGGGTTGATAAACCTCTGCGCTCAGCATGGATAACAGCTGGCGAGGATGGCCTAAACCGGTGGGTTCTATCAGTAAGCGATCCGGCTTGTTCTGCTTTAATAACATGTTGAGGCCAACCTGCATTGGCAAGCCGTTTACGCAACACATGCAGCCGCCAGGAATCTCCTTCAGCGTCGCACCACGATTAGCTAACAGCGCGCCATCAATGCCAATCTCACCGAATTCATTAACCAGCACCGCCCAATTTTCATTTTCAGGTTTATTGGCCAGCAAATGCAGCAAAGTGGTGGTTTTGCCGCTGCCTAAAAAGCCGGTAAGAAGGTTAACGCGTGTCATGCTAAAAGCTCCGATAACAAAATCGCCAGGCTAAAGATGTTATCTTATAACATTGTCACCTGGCGAGAATCGTGGCGTGATTTAGTCAGCACGCCCCATGTAACGGCGTTCAGCGATATGAATGCGGATACGGTCGCCATTGCTGAGGTATTCCGGCACCTGAATCGCCAGACCGGTGCTCATTCCTGCCGGTTTGGTGCGTGCACTGGCAGAGGCCCCTTTAATGCCCGGCGATGTATCAACAATTTCCATGTCAACGGTTTGTGGCAACTCTAATGCCAGCAACTGACCCTCCATTGTCAGCACATGAATGCCAGGAATGCCGCCTTCTGGAATAAACAGCAGCTCCTCTTCGATTTGCTCTTTTTTAAAGGTATAAGGCGTGTAATCTTCGTCATCCATAAAGACATACTCATCGCCGTCTATATAAGAGAAGGTCACGCTACGGCGGCTAAGTGAAATCGCTTCAATCAGATCGTCACCTTTAAAGCGCTCTTCCACTTTCATTCCGGTACGAACATCGGTGAAACGCATTTTATACAGCGTGGCCGCACCGCGCGCGCTTGGGCTTTGAACATCAATATCTTTAACCAGCAGCAGCTTTCCATTATGGGTCACCGCCATCCCTTTTTTGATTTCATTGGCTTTTGGCATTGCAGTTCTCGCTTTCTCTGAGATTGAATTGCGCGACACGTTACTCGCGCCGGTGAAAACAGGCAATATGCCGCGCAGGTATTTTTATGGACGCTGAGAGAAGGATGGCAAAAAGCGAACTGGGCTGCTATTGTCGCGGCGAAATTCTCTGCTGGAGTGCATCATGCAATGCCGTAGTCAGTGCGGTGCCTGTTGTACGGCGCCCTCCATCTCTTCACCTATTCCCGGCATGCCCAATGGCAAACCCGCGAACACGCCCTGTGTTCAGCTTGATGACGATTTGCGCTGCAAGCTTTTTGGTTCGCCTTTACGTCCAGCAGTGTGCGCGGGTTTACAGCCCGATCGCGAAATGTGCGGCAATTCGCGCCACGATGCGATGCTTTATCTGATACAACTGGAAACCGAGACCGCGCCATAATTTGCTGAAGTTTGCTGATTCTTCAAAGATTAAACGCGTTGCGTTTACAGCAGGGCGTCAGCTACACCCTCAATAAAATCCTCATTAGACTGTGAAATGTGCGTGGCTTCAAAAATATGCTACGCCGTTTGCGCATTTTCTTGCCTGCTTGAATGCGCTGTACCAGAATCCTTGAAACGTTTCAGCGTTGTCTGCGAAACCATCTTCGTAGTGGGCAGCGTCTATTTTTGCCATCAAGCTGAAACGATTCAATTTCAGCAAGCGAGGAGAATTATGTTCCAGCTCGAATTGCAGGCTATCCACACCGGGGCCAGCGCGCAAAACAAAGAAGACGCTATTCGTCAGGTTGCTGCGGCGCTGACCGCTGCCGGAAACGTCGCAGAAGGCTACGTTAACGGCATGCTGGCGCGTGAACAGCAAACCTCTACTTTTCTCGGTAATGGCATCGCCATACCACACGGCACCACCGACACGCGTGACTTAGTGTTAAAAACGGGCGTGCAGGTATTTCAGTTTCCGCAGGGTATTGCCTGGGGCGAAGATCAAACCGCCTATGTCGCTATTGGTATCGCCGCGAAGTCTGACGAACACCTTGCGCTGCTGCGTCAACTCACCCATGTATTAAGCGATGACAGCATTGCCGATCAGCTAAAAACCGCCTCGGCTGAAGAGCTGCGTGCGCTGTTAATGGGGGAGAAACAAGCTGCTGAATTCAGTTTTGATACCTCATTAATCAGCGTCGATGTGGCAGCAAAAGATTTAATCACGTTGCAGGCGCTTAACGCCGGACGTTTACAGGCTGCGGGTGTGGTGGATGCGAGCTACGTTGCCAGCGTAATTTCTGCTGCGCCGTTAAGCCTTGGTCAAGGCATCTGGCTGAGTGACAGCGCCAGCGGTAATGTGCGCAGCGGTGTAGCAGTAAGCCGTGCGGCAACGCCGTTTGACCATCAGGGCGAGCAGGTTGCCATGCTGGTGAGTGTGGCAGCCACTGACGATCGTCCGCTGGAGGTGCTGGGCTATCTCAGCACGCTGCTGCTGAACAACAAAGCCGATCGTTTAATCAAAGCAGATGCCGCTGGCGTTTACGCGTTGCTGACCAGTGAAGTCGATGAGCAGGCAGAAGTCTTAACCGCCGAATTTACTATCCGTAACGAACATGGTCTGCATGCGCGTCCGGGCACCGCGCTGGTTAGCGTGATCAAACAATTTAATAGCGACATTACCGTGACTAACCTTGATGGCAGCGGTAAGCCAGCTAATGGCCGTAGCCTGATGAAGGTTGTGGCACTTGGCGTGAAAAAAGGCCACCGCCTGCGCTTTACTGCCAGCGGCGAAGATGCACAACAAGCGCTAACCGCCATTGAAGAAGCGATCACCAGCGGTTTAGGCGAGGGGGCAGCATGAGCAGACGCGTAGCAACCATTACGCTAAATCCCGCTTACGATTTAGTCGGCTATACACCAGAGATCGAACGCGGTGAAGTCAACCTGGTAAAAACCACCGGTTTGCACGCGGCGGGTAAAGGCATCAACGTCGCGAAAGTACTGAAAGATCTTGGTATTGATGTGACCGTCGGTGGCTTTCTGGGTAAAGAAAATCAGGATGGTTTCCAGCAGTTATTCAGCGAGCTGGGCATCGCTAACCGCTTTCAGGTAGTGCCAGGCCGAACGCGCATTAACGTGAAGCTCACTGAGCAAACCGGTGATGTAACTGACCTGAACTTTTCAGGATTTAACGTGACTTCACAGGACTGGGATCGCTTCACCAGCGACTCGCTAACCTGGCTCGGTCAGTTTGATATGGTCTGCGTTAGCGGCAGCCTGCCGGAAGGCGTTGATCCCGCAGCGTTTACCCAATGGATGAGTGACTTACGTACCCTTTGTCCGTGCATCATTTTCGACAGCAGCCGTGAAGCGCTGGTAGCAGGCTTGAAAGCGGCGCCATGGTTGGTCAAACCAAACCGTCGCGAGCTGGAAATTTGGGCGGGTCGCAAACTGCCTACGCTGCAGGATGTGATTGGTGCTGCACACGAACTGCGCGAGCAGGGCATTGCGCATGTCGTCATTTCTCTGGGGGCTGAAGGTGCACTGTGGGTCAATGCTTCAGGTGAATGGCTGGCTAAACCGCCAGTGTGTGACGTTGTCAGCACGGTAGGCGCAGGCGATTCCATGGTCGGCGGCTTGATTTATGGTTTGCTGATGCGTGAATCCAGTGAACACACACTGCGTCTTGCGACGGCGGTGGCGGCAATGGCCGTCAGCCAGAGTAACGTGGGCATAACCGATCGTACTCAGTTGGCCGCAATGATGGCGCGCGTCGACTTAAAACCCGTTAACTAACAGCAGGAGAGCGATAATGAAAACGCTGCTGATAAAAGATCCTTCACTGGGTCTGGCTTCCGCTTACATGGCAAAACAGCGCCTTACCGCCGCGGCGGCGCAGGCGGGTCTGACAATCACTGAAAACCCGGCAGAGGCCGAACTGGCGATCGTCATCGGTCATGAAATTCCGAATGACGCGGCGCTGAACGGCAAATCTGTCTGGCTGGGCGATGTGCAGCAAGCTGTACGTGAGCCAGAACAATTCCTTAGCCGGGCAAAAGCCGAAGCCAAAAGTTGGCAGGCGACAGCGGAAGTGGCGGCACCTGCTACCACTGCGCAGGCTGGCGGTCAAAAACGTATCGTAGCGGTAACCGCTTGTCCGACGGGCGTCGCGCATACCTTTATGGCAGCCGAAGCGATCCAGTCTGAAGCCACTAAACGCGGCTGGTGGGTAAAAGTTGAAACCCGCGGTTCAGTGGGTGCGGGCAACGCCATCACGCCAGAAGAAGTGGCCGCAGCCGATCTGGTGATCGTCGCCGCTGATATTGAAGTCGATCTGGCGAAATTTGCCGGTAAGCCGATGTACCGCACATCAACCGGTTTAGCGTTGAAGAAAACGGCACAAGAGCTGGATAAAGCAGAAGTCGAAGCGAAACCGTATAAACCTTCTGGTGCGCAGGGCAGTAACAGTCAGGAAGACAAAAAAGAGGGTGGCGCAGGCGCGTATCGTCACCTGTTAACCGGCGTTTCCTACATGCTGCCGATGGTGGTAGCGGGCGGTTTGAGCATTGCGCTCTCTTTCGCCTTTGGTATCACCGCGTTTAAAGAGCAGGGCACGCTGGCGGCGGCCTTGATGCAGATTGGCGGCGGTAGCGCCTTCGCCTTAATGGTGCCGGTGTTGGCAGGTTTCATCGCCTTCTCTATCGCTGACCGTCCGGGTCTGACGCCAGGCTTGATTGGCGGCATGCTGGCGACCAGCATCAACGCCGGTTTCCTTGGCGGAATCATCGCGGGCTTTATTGCCGGTTATGCTGCCAAACTGATCAGCAGCAAAGTCAAGCTGCCACAAAGTATGGAAGCGTTGAAACCAATATTGATCATCCCGCTGTTTGCGAGCTTGATTACCGGCCTGCTGATGATCTATGTGGTCGGTAAACCGGTTGCTGGCATCATGAGCGGCTTGACAACCTGGTTAGCAAATATGGGCACTGCGAATGCGGTCCTGTTGGGCGCGATCCTTGGCGGCATGATGTGTACCGATATGGGCGGCCCGGTGAACAAAGTGGCATATGCCTTTGGTGTGGGTTTGTTGAGTTCACAAACCTATGCGCCAATGGCCGCCATTATGGCAGCCGGTATGGTTCCACCGCTGGCGATGGGTTTAGCCACGCTGGTTGCACGACGCAAGTTCAACAAAGGTCAGCAGGAAGGCGGCAAAGCGGCGCTGGTTCTTGGATTGTGCTTTATCTCTGAAGGTGCGATCCCGTTTGCGGCGCGTGATCCCATGCGCGTCCTGCCATGCTGCATTGTCGGCGGCGCGGTGACCGGTGCTATCTCCATGGCAATTGGCGCCAAACTGATGGCACCGCACGGTGGCCTGTTCGTGCTGTTGATTCCTGGCGCGATTACCCCGGTGTTGGGTTATCTGCTGGCGATTGTGATTGGTACGGCAATCGCGGGCCTGAGTTATGCAGTATTGAAACGTTCAGAAGAAGAGTTGGTGAAAGCCTAATTTCTGCGGAAATGCATCAGCAAAAATGAAAGGGAGCCGGTTGGCTCCCTTTTTCATTCAAGCTTGCTGCTGCGCCTTCAGCCAGGCAATTTCATCTTTCCAGATATCAGGATTGATGGTTTCCAGAATCAGTGGAATGCCATCGAAACGCGAATCTTTCATTATCCAGCTAAACACGGTTTTACCGATGTTGCCTTCGCCAAGACTGTTGTGACGGTCTACCCGGCTGCCGAAAGCACTTTTCGCATCGTTCAGGTGCATGCCGCGCAGATACTTAAAGCCAACGATGCGCTCAAATTCAGCGAAGGTGGCAACGCAGTCCTCTTCAGTGCGCAAATCGTAGCCACCCGCAAAGGCGTGACAGGTATCAATACAAACGCCAACACGCGATTTGTCTTCAACATGCTCGATGATGGTGGCCAAATGCTCAAAGCGGAAGCCCAGATTGCTACCTTGCCCTGCGGTATTTTCAATCACCGCTGTCACGTTTTGGCTTTTATCCAGCGCAATATTGATCGATTCCGCGATGCGCTTCAGGCAGGCTTCCTCTTCAATCTGCTGCAAATGGCTGCCCGGATGGAAATTAAGTAAGGTCAGTCCTAACTGATCTGCTCGCTGCATCTCATCCAAAAACGCGTCGCGTGACTTTTCCAACGCATCCATCACTGGATGCCCCAGGTTAATCAGGAAGCTGTCGTGAGGCAGGATTTGCTGCGGGCCGTAATTGTATTTTTCACAGGCGGCGCGAAAAGCATCGATCACCTCAGTGGAAAGGGGAGCCGCTTTCCACTGACGCTGATTCTTGGTAAACAGAGCGAAGGCGGTGGCTTCAAGCTCATGAGCGCGAATCACTGCCTGGTCCACACCGCCAGACGCGCTGACGTGTGCGCCGATATATTTCATGCCGTTCTCCTGAAGTGGCTATGCACAGATGAACCGGCATGATACCCGATGCGCTTAGCCCATGAAATGTTGCGCCAGCAGATTGATACCACCGCCGCCCACGATCAGCCAGCTAAACACCATCGCCCCTAACAGCAGCGGTTTGATACCGGCATTGCGCAGTGCGCTGAAGCGCGTGGTTAATCCCAGCGCGGCCATCGCCATGGCCAGCAATAAATTTGCCAGTTGATTAAGCGCGGTGACAGCGTAGGCGGGCAATATATGCAATGAGTTGAACACCGCGACCAGCACAAACAACAGAGCAAACCACGGGAACGTCACGGGTCCCTGCGTCTGCGTACCGCGCTGCTGGCGACGTAATACGCCGCCAAGGCATAACAGAAACGGTGCCAGCATCATCACGCGCAACATTTTCGCAATCACTGCGCTGTTTTCTGCATCCGGGCCAAGCGCGTGACCCGCCGCGACAACCTGCGCCACTTCATGAATGGTCGATCCGGTAAAAATACCAAACTGCGTCAGGCTGAGAGTTGGAAAAAGGGCGTGCGCCAGCGGCCACAGCAGAGGATAGATAAAAATAGCCAGCGTACCGAACAGCACCACAGTAGCGATGGCCACCGCAACTTTAGACGGTGCTGCTTTTATCACCGGTTCTGTGGCTAATACCGCAGCGGCACCACAAATACTGCTGCCTGCGCCAATCAACCACACCGTGTCGCGGTCCAGTTTCAACAAACGTCTACCGAGCAGGCAGGTTATAAAAAAGGTGCTGCTTAAGGTCAGCGCATCAATCACAATGCCGCTCACACCTACATCGGTGATTTGCTGCAGGGTAATACGGAAGCCAAACAGGATAATGCCAAGGCGCAAGAGTTTTTGCTTGGCCAGCGCCACGCCAGCATCGCAATGCGTTGCCAGCGGAGAATAAATGCTGTTGCCCACGACAATGCCCAGCATGATCGCCAACGTTAACGCGCCGAGGCCAATGCCGCTAAGCCAGGGTTGATTTGCCAGCCAGGCTGCCGCTGCGGCAATCGACGCGGTCAGCAGTAAACCGGGAAGCCAATGCTGAAAAGGTAGCTGCGTTTTGTTGAAAGTGAGTTCGGTCATCATCGTTGCTCCTGTTTGAAGTTCGATCATGCGGCTCACTAGCTTAAAAGTGAAATTGATAATATATTTAATATTAACCGGTATAAGTAATAAGGCAGGGGATATGCTGTTTGGAAGACTTCGCCGCTGGGCCGCCTTGATTAAACGAGATGTTTTAACCTTGTGGTTTGCCTGTCGCGATCCGCGTACGCCATGGTGGTTCAAATTAATTTCGGTGGGATTGGTCGCGTACGCGCTTAGCCCGATTGATTTGATCCCCGACTTCATCCCCATCGTTGGTCTGCTGGATGATGCGATTATTATCCCGCTCGGCGTGATGATCTTGCTGAAGTTGCTGCCGCGTGAAATACGTATCAGCAGTATCGAAAGTGCCGAAGTTCAACGTGCGCGTGGCAAAAAAGTGGTCAGCGGGTTCGGATTGATCCTGATGTTGCTGATTTGGCTCGGCGTATTGGTTTATCTTGTAAACCATTACGCAATGTAGGGGAAACGCATGCATATTACGCTGCGTCAGGTTGAAGTGTTTACCGAGGTATTAAAAAGCGGCTCGACAACGCAGGCTTCGCAAGTGCTGGCGTTATCGCAGTCTGCGGTCAGTGCCGCGCTGGCCGATTTGGAAGGACAGCTGGGTGTACAGTTGTTTGACCGTGTCGGTAAACGACTGGTGTTGAATGAACATGGTCGTCTGCTCTATCCGCGCGCTGTGGGTTTGCTGGAACAGGCGGGAGAAATTGAGCAGCTGTTTAAAGAAGACAACGGCGCTATTCGTATCTACGCCAGCAGCACCATTGGTAACTATTTACTGCCGGGCATGATTGCCGGTTATCGCCGTGACTTCCCCGGTTTGCCGCTGGAGCTGAGCGTCGGCAACAGTCAGGACGTGATCAATGCAGTGTCAGATTTTAGGGTCGACGTTGGGCTGATCGAAGGGCCGTGCCACATGACGGACTTGGTCAGTGAAGCCTGGCTGGAAGATGAACTGGTAGTGTTCGCCGCGCCAGATGCAGAGATTTTGCAGCAGCCAGTTACGCTGGAGTCATTGGGTGCGGCGCCATGGATCTTGCGCGAACGTGGCTCCGGCACGCGTGAAATTGTCGATTATCTGCTGTTATCGCATTTGCCCTCTTTCCAACTGGGCATGGAGCTTGGCAATTCAGAAGCGATCAAACACGCAGTACGTCATGGCATGGGTATTAGCTGTTTATCGCGTCGGGTGATCAGTGATTTGCTCGATGCAGGAACGCTGGTGGAGCTGAAAATTCCGCTGCCGCGCCTGACGCGCACCCTTTATCGTATTCATCATCGTCAAAAACATATCTCAAAAGCGTTGACGCGTTTCCTCTCCTATTGCCGCGAATAACGCGTTCAAGCAACCTGTAAGCCTCATGCGTGAGGCTCCACCTTCTGGCTTAACCCTGGCCTTAAGCCTGAATATTGCCGGTAAAAAGAGTGGGTGCTAATAATTTCGCGTCTATCATGAAGGTAACTTATAACAGCGCACCTTTGCTATACAGAGCAGGCTTAGCTGCTACAATCGCGCCTCATTTTTATCTGACGTAGCGTTTACACATGCATAACGACTCAAATACAACACAACAGCCTGCGTTAAGACGTGCGTTGAAAGCGCGTCATCTGACGATGATCGCCATTGGGGGTTCGATAGGAACCGGCCTGTTTGTCGCTTCGGGTGCCACCATTTCTCAGGCGGGGCCGGGCGGTGCGCTGCTCTCCTACGCGCTGATTGGCTTGATGGTCTATTTCCTGATGACCAGCCTTGGCGAATTGGCAGCCTTCATGCCGGTTTCCGGTTCTTTTGCGACCTATGGCGCAAAATATGTTGAAGAAGGCTTTGGTTTCGCCCTTGGCTGGAACTACTGGTACAACTGGGCCGTCACCATCGCTGTTGATCTGGTCGCTTCGCAGTTAGTGATGAATTACTGGTTTCCCGACACGCCAGGCTGGATCTGGAGCGCGCTGTTCCTCTGCCTGATGTTCCTGATGAACTACATTTCTGTAAAAGGATTTGGTGAAGCAGAATATTGGTTCTCACTGATCAAAGTCGTTACCGTCGTCATCTTCATCGTGGTTGGCGTACTGATGATTACGGGCATTATGCGCGGTGCAGAAAACGCGGGTTGGCATAACTGGCAGGTAGGCGATGCGCCGTTTGCCGGTGGATTTGCTGCAATGATAGGCGTGGCGATGATTGTCGGCTTCTCCTTTCAGGGCACCGAGCTAATCGGGATTGCGGCGGGTGAATCAGAAGATCCGGGGAAAAACATTCCGCGTGCGGTGCGTCAGGTATTTTGGCGTATCCTGCTGTTTTATGTGTTTGCCATTCTGATTATCAGCCTGATTCTGCCGTATACCGATCCACAATTGCTGCACAACGACATCAAAGATATCAGCGTCAGTCCGTTTACCTTGGTGTTCCAGAATGCCGGTTTGCTTTCAGCGGCAGCGGTAATGAATGCGGTGATTCTGACTGCAGTGTTATCAGCAGGTAACTCGGGCATGTACGCCTCAACACGCATGCTTTACAACCTGGCGAGCGAAGGCAAAGCGCCGCGCATCTTCGCCAAACTGTCGAAAGGCGGTGTGCCGCGTAATGCATTGTGGGCCACAACCGTAGTCGCGGGCCTCTGTTTCCTGACGTCGAAGTTTGGTAATCAAGAGGTCTATCTGTGGCTGCTGAATACCTCCGGAATGACAGGTTTCATCGCCTGGTTGGGTATTGCGATCAGTCATTACCGCTTCCGTCGTGGCTATGTGGCGCAAGGGCGCGATCTCAACGCGTTGCCTTATCGTTCAGGTTTCTTCCCGTTGGGACCGATTTTCGCCTTTGTGCTCTGCCTGATTATCACGCTAGGCCAAAACTATCAGGCGTTTCTTAACGACAGCATTGACTGGTATGGCGTGGCGGCCACCTACATTGGTATTCCGCTGTTCCTGATTATCTGGTTTGGCTACAAGTTGACACGCGGCAGCCGGTTTGTGAAATACAACGAAATGGAATTTCCGACGCATAAAGACTAATTGATGATGCAAAATAAAAAGCGCGGTGTTTAGGCACCGCGTTTTTTTTTGCTTTATTTGCACCAGATTAGCCAGTCAAATTGATAATTATTATCATCTGCACTATTGTGGCTGCGTTTTCTGTCCGGCCTGGCACTATTTCGCTCCGTTCGGAATTATTCACCATTGGTAAGAACAACAGGGTTAATCATGACAACGGAATCTTCACTGATTACGCAAAGGGATTCTCACAGCACCATTAGCCGTTATCGGCAGACGCTGCGTCGCCGCATGTTGTGGATTGGCGTACTGCTTTTAGCCATTTTGGCTTCGCTGATTCTCGACTTCACGTTGGGACCCGCCGGGCTTTCATTACCTACATTGTGGAACGCACTGCTGCATCCCGCTGGCGTGGACGCCGGTACGCGCGTCATCGTCTGGGATATTCGCTTGCCCTATGCGCTGATGGCGATTGTTGTCGGCTTTTCACTCGGCCTTGCCGGTGCTGAGATGCAAACCATCCTCAATAACCCGCTGGCGAGTCCGTTCACGCTGGGCGTCTCTTCAGCGGCGGCCTTCGGCGCGGCGCTGGCGATTGTGATGGGAATTGGCATTCCCGGTATTCCCGCACAATGGTTTATCTCCGCCAATGCGTTTGTATTCGCGCTGTTTGCCGCGCTGATGCTGGATGGTGTAACACGTTGGACCCGAGTTTCCTCTTCGGGCGTGGTGCTATTCGGAATCGCCTTGGTTTTTACCTTTAACGCGCTGGTCTCAATGATGCAGTTCATCGCCAGCGAAGATACGTTACAAGGTTTAGTGTTTTGGACCATGGGCAGTTTGGCCCGCGCATCATGGGAAAAACTGGGGGTGTTAAGCCTCGCTTTCGGCCTGTTGGTGCCATTCTCCCTGTTAAGCAGCTGGAAGCTGACCGCACTGCGTCTGGGGGAGGATCGTGCAGTGAGCTTTGGTATCGACGTACGCCGTTTGCGCCTCGCGACCTTGCTGCGCATCAGTATTCTTTCCGCGCTGGCGGTGGCATTTGTTGGGCCAATTGGCTTTATTGGCCTGGTTGCGCCGCACATTGCTCGCATGATGTTTGGCGAAGATCACCGCTTTTACCTGCCCGCCAGCGCATTAACCGGCGCGCTGGTGTTATCGATGGCCTCCGTTGCGTCCAAAAACCTGATTCCCGGCGTTATCATTCCGGTTGGCATTGTGACTTCGCTGGTCGGCGTGCCGTTTTTCCTCAGTATTATTTTGCGTCATCGGGGGAATGTATGATGGCAGGTCTGACATTACGCGGCTTTAGCACCGGCTACCCTAAACGCAAAGTGATTGAGAATCTTGACGTGGCGCCTTTGCCGCGTGGTGAAATTACCGTGCTGTTAGGCCCCAACGGCTGCGGTAAATCGACGTTGCTGCGCGCGCTCGCCGGGCTGAATAAAGGCCGTGGCGAGATGTGGCTCGACGACGAAGAGTTAATGACGCAGCCGTTTGCCCGTCGCGCACAACGCGTGGTTTATCTGCCGCAGTCGCTGCCCGCAGGCGTGCACTTGCATGTGCTGGAATCGATTATTGTTGCACAGCGTGCTTCAGGCGGTTTACACAGTGCCGCCAGCGAAGCGGAAATTTTGCATCTGCTGGAGCAGTTGGGTATTGCACATCTGGCGATGCGTTATCTTGATCAACTTTCCGGCGGCCAAAAACAGTTGGTGGGGTTGGCGCAATCGCTGATTCGGCGTCCGGAATTGCTGCTGTTGGATGAGCCGCTTAGCGCATTGGATCTGAATTACCAGTTTCACGTGATGGATCTGGTCCGACGCGAAACCGCTCAGCGTAATATCGTCACCGTGGTGGTAGTGCATGACATCAATATCGCATTACGGCACGCGCAGCATGCTTTGATGCTGAAAGAGGGCAGGTTGATTGCTGAAGGTCAGCCAGACAAAGTGATTACGCCGGAAACGCTGGCGCAAGTTTATGGTGTAGAAGGGCGGATTGAGCACTGCTCACGCGGCATGCCGCAGGTAATGATTGATGGATTAGTGCGCGAAGCGTTAGTTTGAGTTAGCGAAAAGTCGTTTGTCCCCCATCCCGGCCTTCCCCCGCAACGCGGGGGAAGGAGAGGCTGCCACATGTAAACTCGGTGACAGCATGTGGCAGCGTCTTCCTCCCCCACGCGTGGGGGAGGACCGAGGTGGGGGACAGCGAGTACCTAACCCTAAGTGCGAGTACCTAACCCTAAGTGCCAGCATCCAAAAGTATGCGCACTTACACGAGCAGATGCTGCGCATGGAAGCGCAGATGATCCTCAACAAAACTGGCGATAAAGAAGTAGCTGTGATCGTAACCCGGCTGGATCCGCAGCGTCAGCGGGAAATCCATCTCCTGCGCGATCGTTTCTAAACGTTCCGGCTGCAGCTGATCGGCAAGAAACTGATCGCTGTCGCCCTGATCGATCAGGATAGGCAAGCGGTGCTGCACTTCACGCATCAGATGACAACTGTCATATTCACGCCACGCATCACGATCTTCACCTAAATAAGCCTGAAACGCCTTTTGTCCCCAAGGCACATCACTTGGATTAACAATGGGTGCGAACGCAGAAGCGGAAGCAAAGCGACCGCCAAGACGCAGCGCCAGCATCAGCGCGCCGTGTCCCCCCATCGAATGGCCCATAATTGACTGGCGTTCACTGACCTTGAAATTGTCAGCGATCAGCGCAGGCAACTCTTTGCTCAGGTAATCGAACATGCGGAAATGGCTCGACCAGGGATGTTGGGTGGCGTTGAGATAAAATCCTGCGCCCTGACCCAAATCGTATCCTTCGTCGTTTGCCACCTGATCACCGCGTGGACTGGTATCCGGCATGATCAACATCAATCCCAGTTCCGACGCTACGCGCTGCGCACCCGCTTTGGTGGTGAAGTTTTCATCATTGCAGGTCAGCCCGGCAAGGAACCAAACCGCAGGCGGTGGCGCGTCGCCTTTGGGGCTCGGCAGATAAATGCTGAACGTCATCGGGCAATTTAACACGCCCGATTGATGACGCCAGCGCTGCTGCCAGCCGCCAAAGATGCGGTGCTCTTCCAAAAGCTCCAGTGTAGATGCCATAACGCCTCCTGATTACTTTTTAAAATGCACCACAGAACGGATTGATTTACCTTCGTGCATTAAATCAAAAGCGTCGTTGATCTCTTCCAGCGGCATGGTATGCGTGATGAAATCATTCAGGGCAAATTTGCCGTCGAGGTAATCCTGCACAATGCCTGGCAGCTGGCTACGGCCTTTCACACCACCAAAGGCGGAACCGCGCCATACGCGACCGGTTACCAACTGGAAAGGACGGGTAGAAATCTCTTCACCTGCTCCCGCCACGCCGATAATCACCGATTCGCCCCAGCCTTTGTGGCAGCATTCCAGCGCTGAACGCATCACGTTGACGTTGCCGATACACTCAAACGAGAAATCCACGCCGCCATCGGTCAGTTCAACAATCACATCCTGAATGGGTTTTTCGTAATCTTTCGGATTGATCAGATCGGTGGCACCCAGTTTGCGCGCCAGATCAAACTTACTGGTATTCAGGTCAATGCCGATGATGCGACCGGCTTTCGCCATTTTCGCACCAATAATTGCCGACAAACCGATGCCGCCCAGACCGAAGATTGCAACGGTGTCGCCTTCTTTCACTTTAGCGGTGTTCATTACCGCGCCCATGCCGGTGGTTACGCCACAGCCGAGTAGGCAAACTTCTTCCAGTGGCGCTTCTTTGCTGATTTTTGCCAGCGAAATTTCTGGGATCACGGTGTATTCAGAGAAGGTAGACGTGCCCATGTAGTGAAAAATAGGCTTGCCGTCTTTGTAGAAGCGGGTGGTGCCATCTGGCATCAAACCTTTACCCTGTGTGGTGCGAATCGCCTGACATAGGTTGGTTTTGCCAGAAAGACAGAATTTACACTTGCCGCACTCGGGTGTGTAGAGCGGGATAACATGGTCGCCGACTTCGACGCTAGTGACGCCTTCGCCCACGGCTTCGACAATGCCGCCGCCTTCGTGACCGAGAATGGCCGGGAACACGCCTTCAGGATCTGTGCCCGATAAGGTGTAAGCATCGGTATGGCATACGCCAGTCGCAACGATACGTACCAGCACTTCACCTTTTTGTGGTGGCATCAAATCCACTTCTTCAATTTTCAGTGGTTCGCCAGCAGCCCAGGCAACAGCGGCACGGGTTTTAATCATGTTCATGCAAATCCCTCTTCAATCAATGTAACGCGCCAGAAATGATCGCGTACGGATGGTCGTGATGGTTTAAAAATAGTGGCGGAAGCGTTATTCCGCCGCTTTCAATGGATGCATCAGCTCATCGTTAAGCGGACGATCCTTAAATTGTTCAATGATTAAATATTTCAGCGCTTCAACGTTGGGGGTGAAGGCGTCACGTCGCCACATCAACCAAGTGGCGGTATCACGGTATGCCGGCGGCAAGCTGTGCGCTTGAACCCGGCCGCGATCGGGCATCTGTTTCAGCACCGAAGAGGGAATCATCGCGACGCCTGCGCCGCCTGCCACACAGGCCAGCATCGCATGATAAGACTGAATTTCCATCACGCTGTTGGGCGCGGTGTGGCTGTCGCGATACCAGGCTTCTAGCTTGACGCGGTAAGAGCAGCTGTTGCGAAAGGCGAACAGCGTGTCGGCTTGTGCATCGCGCGCATTGGTGATCGGCGCATGATCAAGACTGGTGATCAATGTCATCTCTTCGCGAAAAGCGATGCAGCCGTTGAGATCGTCGTGTTGAACCGGGCCATCCACCAGCGCGGCCGCCAGCGTACCTTCACGGACTCGCTCAATGATTTCACCCGACGTGCCGGTGATTAATGAGAGTGCCACGCTGGGAAAGCGCTGGTGGTAAGCCGCCAGTAAGCCGGGCAGGCGGGTTGCAGCGGTGCTTTCCATCGAGCCGAGCGAAAAATTACCGGCAGGTTCACCAGTACGCGCCATGCTCATCGCTTCATCACTCAACGCCAGAATGCGCTGCGCATAATTAAGGAAGTTGTGGCCCATGGGCGATAAGCGAATGCGCTGTTTCTCACGAATAAACAGATCTACGCCCAACTCTTCTTCCAACTGACGCAGACGCGTGGTGAGATTAGAGGGCACGCGATGCAGTTGTTCTGCCGCGCGCGCCAGCGAACCGCTTTCGGCAACGGAACAGAACATACGTAACTGAACTAAATCCATATCTTCTCTTCTCGTAAACAACTTGGTTAATATTATTCACTTTCCGTGAGTTTAAACATCGCGCATGGTATAAGCAAGTCAGAATAAAACATCAGGAGCTGGGAAATGGCGTTCCGTGTCGCGCTTAGCGCGTTTATTACTTTGTTTGTGGCGATGGGCATCGGACGTTTCGCCTTTACACCGCAGGTACCCTTGATGATTCAGGCGAATCAACTGACGCTAACCAGCGCCAGTCTGGTGGCCGCGCTGAACTACCTTGGTTATTTATGTGGATCGTTTGATGCAATGCGCGCGCATCGACGCGTTGAACTTCGCTTGCAAATGGGCATCTGGGGAGCGGTGATTTTAACGCTGCTTTCTGCCTGCGCCAGCGGTCCATGGCTGCATGGTTTACTCCGTTTCGTGATTGGCTGCGCCAGCGGTTGGGCAATGGTATTGGTCGCGGCCTGGAGCAACGAACAGTTGCATCATCATGCTCGTCCAGGCTTATCCGCCGCAGTCTTTGCCGGACCAGGATGCGGCATTTTTGTCAGCGGTTTGCTTGCGGTGTTGTTACACAGCTTTCAGGTCAGCGCGTCGCTGGCGTGGGCGGCTTACGGTGCGTTAGCCTTGGTATTAGTGGCGTTGATTGCCCGTTATTTACCGCGTCGTGGAGAGTTACATCGGCCCGATCAAATGCCTGAGCCGTTAGTTATGAATGGCAAGCTTAAACGCCTGGTCTGGAGTTATAGCCTGGCGGGATTTGGTTACATTCTGCCCGCGACGTTTTTATCGCAAATGGCCGCAGCGCGCTTTCCTGACAGCGTTTTTGCTCAGTTTGTCTGGCCAATCTATGGCGGGGCATCGGTGATTGGCATTGCTATCGCTATCTTGACGCGTGGCTGGGGTCGCAGCAATACGCGCCTGGCGCTGGCATTGTGGGCGCAGGCGTTGGGCGTGCTTGCTGCTGCTGCGCTGCCGGGATTTAGCGGTTTGCTGATTGGCGCGTTATTAGTGGGGGGCGGCTTCCTGGCCGTGGTGCAACTGTCGCTGCTTTATGCACGCGAATTAGCGCCACAGCACATGCGCTATATGGCAGGCATGCTCACTACCGGTTACGCGCTGGGGCAGTTAGTGGGGCCAATTTTGTCTTCGCTTTCGACCGCGTGGTTACATCGCCTCGAGCCAGCCTTGTGGGTGGCGGGTGTGGGATTGCTGGTGGCGGGACTGTTGGTTTGGCGACGATCAGCGTGAAAAGCTTTCATCACCAATCTTATTGATTGCTGGATTACCGCTGCGGAAAGTTTCACAATACGCGCTCAGAAATTCGGCCCGCGGGGAAACACCAGCGGGCGCATCACCTGCCGGAGAAGAGTAAGATGAGTACCTTAAGTCAGGAAGCCGCCCTGGTTCACGAAACGCTGCTGGCGCGAGGCCTGGAAACGCCATTACGTGCGCCAACGCGTGAAATGGATGACGAAACCCGCAAAAGCCTGATCGCTGGCCACATGACTGAAATCATGCAGCTGCTGAATCTGGACCTGGAAGATGACAGCCTGATGGAGACCCCGCATCGCATCGCTAAAATGTATGTGGATGAAGTTTTTTCCGGCCTCGATTACGCCAATTTTCCAAAAATCACCGTCATTGAAAACAAAATGAAGGTAGATGAGATGGTGACAGTGCGCGACATCACGTTGACCAGCACTTGCGAACACCATTTCGTGATCATCGATGGCAAAGCCACCGTGGCGTATATTCCCAAAGATAAAGTGATTGGCCTGTCAAAAATCAACCGCATCGTGCAGTTTTTTGCACAGCGCCCACAGGTGCAAGAGCGTTTAACACAACAAGTGCTCGTGGCGCTGCAAACGCTGCTGGGCACCAATAATGTGGCAGTGTCGATTGACGCAGTGCATTACTGCGTGAAAGCGCGTGGCGTAAAAGATGCCACCAGCGCAACCACCACAACCTCGCTTGGCGGCCTGTTCAAATCCAGTCAAAACACCCGTCAGGAGTTCCTGCGCGCGGTACGTCATAGCTGAGTCTGAAGGCGGATGAGTTCTTCATCCGCCCCTAATTTCTGGATGCCACATGCAACGCTACCTCGCGCTGGATTTCATTCGTGGATGTGCCATTCTTGGCATCCTGCTGCTTAATATCGTCGGCTTTGGCTTACCCGCCGCCGCCTATCTCAATCCTGCCTGGCACAACAGCCTCAGCACGCCAGATATCTGGACGTGGGCGCTGCTTGATGCTTTCGCCCAGCTCAAATTCCTGACCTTATTTGCATTGCTGTTTGGTGCAGGCCTGCAAATGCAGTTGCCGCGCGGAAGCCGCTGGCTGACGGCACGCTTATCCCTGTTGGTTTTGCTGGGTTTTATTCACGGCGTCTTCTTCTGGGAAGGCGATATCTTGCTGGATTACGGCATTATTGGTTTGGTGGTGTGGCGAATGCTACGCGACGTCCCCGCGACGCGTGCCTTGTTTCATACGGGCGTGCTGCTTTATTTGATTGGCTGCGCGGTGTTGCTGGTATTTGGTTCAATCTCCGATCCTGAACCCACGCGTTCATGGCTGCCTGGCGCCTCAGACTTACAATATGAGCAGTTTTGGAAATTGCAGGGTGGATGGGAAGCGGTACAAAATCGCCTTGATCATCTTTCATCCGGTTTAATGGCGCTGGCCTCGCAGTATGGCTGGCAGCTGGCGGGATTAATGATGATCGGTGCCGCGCTGATGCGCAGCGGCTGGTGGAAAGGGGAGTATTCTCCGCAGCATTATCGCCGTACCGCAGCGATAATGCTGGGCATTGGCTTTACCATTGCGATTCCCGGCGTGCTGGCGCAATGGCTACTGCACTGGGAATTTCGCTGGACCGCTTTTTACCTGCAAGCACCACGCGATCTCGCCAGCCCGTTTATTAGCCTGGGATATGCTGCGCTGTGCCTCGGTTTCTGGACACAGATTTCCCGTTGGCGCATCAGTTACATGATTCAATGCGTTGGCCGTATGGCATTGAGCAACTATTTGCTGCAAACGGTGATCTGCACCACGCTGTTTTATCGTTTTGAATTATTCATGCATTTTGATCGGCTCGGCTTGCTGATGCTGGTTCCGGCTATTTGGCTGGTTAATATTCTGTTTTCTGTCATTTGGTTACGCTTCTTCCCGCAAGGTCCTTGTGAGTGGATTTGGCGTTTCCTTACCCGTCTGGCTGCGGGTAAACCCTCCGCGCAACTTCCCAACAGATAATGACAGAGGTCACAAAGGTTGCAGAATTGTATGTAACCGTTTTCATTGATGTGACGCAATTCACGCTGTAGCGTCTTCGCCCCTGACAAAATAGCGCCGGTATTCTTACCGGCGTGATGCCTTTCTCTTCCTCTGTGGAACTGCTGCATGATAACGATTCGTGATGTTGCCCGTCAGGCTGGCGTGTCGGTGGCGACCGTCTCGCGCGTACTAAATAATAGCAGCGCGGTCACCTCTGAAACCCGTGATGCCGTGTTACAAGCGGTTGATGCGCTGGGTTATCGCCCTAACGCCAATGCTCAAGCCCTGGCAACACAGATCAGCGATACCATTGGTGTCGTGGTCATGGACGTCTCGGATCCTTTTTTTGGCGCGCTGGTTAAAGCGGTGGATACCGTGGCGCAGCGCGTACACAAGCATGTCTTGATCAGTAATTCCTGGCATCAGGAGGAGAGAGAGCGCAACGCCATTGAGGTGTTGATACGTCAGCGCTGCAATGCATTGGTGGTGCATGCGAAAACGCTTTCAGACCATGAACTGGCAAATTTCATGCAGCAGGTTCCCGGTATGGTGGTGATCAACCGCATTGTGCCGGGTTTTGAATCACGCTGTGTCAGTCTGGATAATGTTACCGGTGCATTAATGGCTTCCAGAACGCTTTTGCAACAAGGGCATACGCGCATTGGCTATCTCTGCTCAAGTCATCCTATTGAGGACGTAAGCCAGCGGCGTGAAGGCTGGATGCAGGCGATGAGCGAGCAAGGCATTCGCCCGCAGGAGAGCTGGATTGCCAGCGCGGAGCCTGATATGCAGGGCGGCGAAGCAGCAATGGTAGAGCTTTTAGGCCGCAATCTTAATTTGAGTGCGGTGTTTGCCTATAACGACAGCATGGCAGCAGGTGCGCTCACGGCACTCAAAGACAACGGTATTCAGGTGCCACAGCATTTTTCTGTCATTGGCTTTGATGACATTCCTATCTCGCGTTACACCGATCCTCAATTAACCACTGTACGTTATCCCATTGTTTCTATGGCTAAATTGGCGACAGAGTTGGCATTGCAAGGCGCTGCAGATTTACTGGATGAAAGTGCGACGCACATTTTCATGCCGACGTTAGTGCGTCGTCACTCAGTGGCGCAAAAGCAAAATGTGGACTCCGTCACTAATTCAGGCGATTCAGCCATGTAACCGTTTTCAATCTGTGATTGTATTCACAGTTAATTAACATGGCCCTCACTATGATGGCAGCGTCTTACCGGACTGAAACATTATGTAACGCCACCGCAACGTCGAAGGGCGTGGTTTCAGCAGCCGATTAAAAGGGTTCACAACATTTTTCAGGAAGCGTTAGCGCACAGGGAAGTCAGGTTTGGATGGCAATCCAGCGGCTTAGCATAACGTTTTAGCGTATCCCGCCTTGCCAAATTATTTTACCGATTGTTCTCCCGTCGCTCTGGCGCGGTAGAGCTAAAAAGACCCTGCATAAAAAACCGGAGATACCATGAATAAGAAGGTTTTCACGCTCACAGCACTGGTTGCCAGCATGATGTTTGGTGCAACTGCTCACGCAGCTGACACCCGTATCGGCGTTACCATTTACAAATACGATGACAACTTCATGTCAATGGTGCGCAAGGATATTGAGAAAGAAGCGAAAACGGTGGGCGGCGTGCAGCTGCTGATGAACGACTCGCAGAACGACCAATCCAAACAGAATGACCAAATCGACGTTTTGATGGCGAAAGGCGTGAAAGCGCTGGCTATCAACCTGGTTGACCCAGCAGCTGCCGCCGTAGTCGTGGATAAAGCGCGCAGCAACGACGTACCGATTGTGTTCTTCAACAAAGAACCTAACGCCAAAGTTTTGGCTGGTTACGACAAAGCTTACTACGTCGGCACCGACTCTAAAGAATCGGGCATCATCCAGGGTCAGCTGATTGAGAAGCACTGGAAAGCCACGCCAGCATGGGATCTGAACAAAGATGGTCAGATTCAGTTCGTGTTGCTGAAAGGTGAACCGGGCCATCCAGATGCCGAAGCACGTACCAAATACGTGATCGACACGCTGAACAAAGACGGCCTGAAAACCCAGCAGTTAGCGATGGATACGGCAATGTGGGATACCGCACAGGCTAAAGACAAGATGGATGCCTGGTTATCGGGTCCTAACGCCAAAAAAATCGAAGTGGTTATCGCTAACAACGATGCGATGGCAATGGGTGCTGTTGAAGCGCTGAAAGCGCACAACATGACTTCTGTACCGGTATTCGGTGTGGATGCATTGCCAGAAGCGTTAGCGCTGGTTAAATCGGGCGCGCTGGCCGGTACTGTGTTGAATGATGCAGAAAACCAGGCAAAAGCCACGCTGGATATCGCTAAAAACCTGGCTGATGGCAAGCAAGCACTTGAAGGCACTAACTTCAAGATGGTTGATAAAATCGTCCGCGTACCTTACGTACCGGTTGATAAAGAAAACCTGTCGCAATTCCAGAAATAAATTTGAATCCGGGCGCGGTGAATACCGCGCCTTTTTCACGTGACCACCGTTTTTTTAAGCCAGGTAAATTATGGCCAGTGATAATACGACCGCGCAGCGTGAATATCTGCTGGAAATGACTGATGTCAGTAAATCATTTCCGGGGGTAAAAGCTTTAGATAATGTGAATTTAAAAGTGCGGCCTCACTCCGTTCATGCATTGATGGGTGAAAACGGCGCCGGTAAATCAACATTATTAAAATGCCTGTTTGGTATTTATAAGAAAGACACGGGAAGTATCCTGTTTCAGGGTAAGGAAATAGATTATAAAAGTTCTAAAGAGGCGCTGGAAAATGGCGTTTCAATGGTGCATCAGGAATTAAACCTGGTTCTTCAACGCACCGTAATGGATAACATGTGGCTCGGACGTTATCCACGCAAAGGCTTTTTTGTCGATCAGGATAAAATGTATCGCGATACCAAAGCGATATTTGATGAGCTTGATATCGATATTGATCCGCGCGACAAAGTGGCTAATCTTTCCGTCTCGCAAATGCAGATGATTGAAATTGCCAAAGCGTTCTCTTACGACGCAAAAATTGTGATTATGGATGAGCCGACTTCCTCGTTAACCGAGAAAGAGGTGAATCACCTGTTCACCATTATTCGTAAACTGAAAGATCGCGGCTGTGGCATTGTTTATATTTCTCACAAGATGGAAGAGATATTCCAACTGTGTGATGAAATTACTATCTTGCGCGACGGTCAGTGGATCGCCTCTCAGCCACTGGAAGGGCTGGATATGGACAAGATCATCGCTATGATGGTTGGGCGTTCATTGAATCAGCGCTTCCCCGATAAAAGTAATGTACCTGGCGAGACCATTCTTGAGGTGCGTCATTTGACCTCCTTGCGTCAGCCTTCGATTCGCGATATTTCATTTGATTTGCGTAAAGGGGAGATTCTCGGTATTGCCGGTCTGGTGGGCGCTAAAAGGACCGATATTGTCGAGACACTGTTTGGTATTCGTGAAAAGTCGGGCGGCACTATTAAGCTGCACGGTAAAGCGATCAATAACCACAGCGCCAACGAAGCCATTAACCATGGTTTTGCGCTGGTAACGGAAGAGCGTCGCTCAACCGGGATTTATGCGTATTTAGATATTGGCTTTAACTCGCTTATCTCCAATATCAAAAAATATAAAAATAGTATGGGGCTGCTGGATAATAAACGCATGAAAAGCGATACCCAATGGGTTATCGATGCCATGCGTGTTAAAACGCCAGGCCACCATACGCAAATTGGTTCCCTTTCCGGGGGTAACCAACAAAAAGTTATTATTGGTCGCTGGTTATTGACCCAGCCTGAAATCCTGATGCTTGATGAACCTACACGCGGCATTGATGTTGGCGCGAAGTTCGAAATTTACCAGTTAATTGCTGAGCTGGCGAAAAAAGAGAAAGGCATCATTATTATCTCTTCCGAAATGCCCGAGCTATTAGGCATTACCGATCGTATTTTGGTAATGAGTAACGGCATGGTAGCAGGCATTGTTGAAACTAAAACGACCACGCAGAACGAAATATTGCGTTTAGCGTCATTACACCTTTAATGAAGCAAGGGCTGTTAACATGAAAGCGACTACAAAAAAGAATGCGCTAACCTGGTTGAAAGAGGGCGGCATTTACGTTGTGCTGCTGGTTTTATTGGCCATTATTATTTTCCAGGATCCGACATTTTTAAGTTTAATGAACCTGAGTAATATTCTGACCCAATCCTCGGTGCGTATTATTATCGCGCTGGGTGTAGCGGGTTTAATTGTTACGCAGGGTACCGACCTGTCAGCGGGTCGTCAGGTGGGCTTAGCGGCTGTTGTGGCAGCGACTTTGCTACAGGCGATGGACAACGCCAATAAAGTTTTTCCTAACATGGATACCGTACCGATTCCCTTGGTTATTGTGACCGTGTGTATTATCGGTGGTGTTATTGGTCTGGTGAACGGCGTGATTATTGCGTACCTGAAAGTGACGCCATTTATCACCACGTTAGGCACCATGATTATCGTTTACGGCATCAACTCGCTTTATTACGACTATGTTGGCGCATCGCCAATAGCCGGTTTTGATGCAGGCTTCTCTAAATTTGCGCAAGGATTCCTGCGCTTTGGCGACTTTAAGCTTTCGTTTATTACGTTTTATGCCGTGATTGCCATCGTGTTTGTCTGGATCCTGTGGAATAAAACCCGTTTCGGCAAAAACATCTTTGCTATCGGCGGTAATCCTGAAGCAGCAAGAGTTTCCGGCGTGAACGTGCCATTAAACCTGATCATGATCTATGCGCTGTCAGGGGTGTTCTATGCCTTCGGCGGTATGCTGGAAGCGGGACGTATCGGCTCGGCGACTAACAACCTTGGCTTTATGTACGAACTTGATGCTATCGCAGCGTGCGTGGTAGGCGGCGTCTCCTTTGCCGGCGGTGTCGGCACCGTGGCGGGCGTAGTTACCGGTGTGCTGATCTTTACCGTCATCAACTACGGTTTGACCTATATCGGCGTGAACCCATATTGGCAGTACATCATCAAGGGCGGCATTATTATCTTTGCCGTCGCGCTGGATTCACTGAAATACTCGCGCAAAAAGTAATTTCCGCAATAACGAAAAAGCGACCTTCGGGTCGCTTTTTTATTTGGCTGGCTTCTGCTTCTGCTCTTGTTCCAGCAGCTGTTCCGGCGTCACTGCAGGATAGCTTTGCGCATCTTCAGGTATTTCACGCACCGCCGGAATCGGCACCAGTGGACCTAAGAAACGCGGTTCACGCTTCATGACAAACAGATCGCTTAACGCGCCTAACCGCGCCGCAACCTCACGTGCGCGAACGCTCAGCATATTTTTAGGCGAGGGCACGGCATAACATTGCGCCTGAATCCCTAAGTGCAGCGCAATAAACAGTGCGCGTTCACAGTGAAAGCGTTGAGTAATAATAATGAAGTCATTGGTATCAAATACTTTACGAGTACGGACAATCGAATCCAGAGTACGAAAACCGGCATAATCCAGCACGATGTCAGCAGGATCGACGCCCGCTTTGATTAAGTCACGGCGCATTGTCATTGGCTCGTTGTAGCTCTGTAAAGCGTTATCCCCGCTCAGCAGCAGATAATTCACCTTGCCGCTGTTATACGCATTGAGCGCACCCTGCATGCGATAAAGGTAATACTGATTAATGACGCCGGTTCGATAATATTTGGCTGTGCCTAATACCACACCAACCTGACGATGCGGCAATGCCGAAACATTCTCATAAATGTAGGGAGCGGTTTTCCAGCTAATCCAGCGATCGAGGCCAATAGCAGTCCCCACCATGAATAAGATGATGAAAAGCAGACCAATGAAAACGCGTTTCAACATGCGCGTGGGCACTCAACGTCAGGATAATTTGATGGGTCAAGGCTACTTGAGGTACATCGGGGAAGCAAGTTTGCGCCGGTTGGCTGATGCAAAATTAGGCAGTGCCGGATCTGATTCGACCCGGCACTCAAGCCGTTAAATGGAGGTACGACGATAATGACGATACTGCGGCAGCCAAAAGTTATTCGAAATAGCCAGTGACAGCACATCTTCTGACGTAACAACAGCAACGCCCGCGAGCTGTGCGGCCTTGCCTACTTCCATCGCGATGATTTTCGACACACCCTGAATATCTTTGATTTCTGGCAGCACCGGCCCTTCGCCGTCATTCACCAGCGGTGAACAATCTGCAAGGGCGCGACTGGCGGTCATCAACATGGTGTCGGTAACGCGGCTGGCACCTGACGCAATCACACCTAAACCGATACCTGGGAAGATATAGGAGTTATTACACTGCGCAATCGGATAGGTTTTGCCGTTCCAGCTTACCGGTGAGAACGGGCTACCGGTGGCGACCAGCGCGGCCCCGTCAGTCCAGGCGATAATATCCGCAGGCGTCGCTTCAACACGTGACGTTGGGTTGGAGAGCGGCATGACGATAGGACGCGCGCAATGTTTGTGCATCTCGCGAATAATCTCTTCGGTAAACAGGCCCGGTTGACCCGAAACACCAATCAGAATGTCTGGCTGCGCATTGCGCACCACATCCAGCAGCGAAATAGCGTCGTTGGTAACGTCCCACCCTTTGAGGTTTTCACTCTTTTGCACCAGCTTGCTCTGGAAATTGAGCAGGTTAGGCAGTTTATCCGTTAACAAACCAAAGCGATCAACCATCATGACGCGGCCGCGTGCTTCGTCGTCGCTTAATCCTTCTGATTTCATCTGAGCGATAATCTGCTCGGCGATACCACAACCGGCTGAACCTGCGCCCAGGAATACCACTTTTTGCTCGCACAAACGACTGCCTGCAGCACGGCTGGCGGCAATTAATGTCCCGACGGTAACGGCGGCGGTGCCCTGAATGTCATCGTTGAAGCAGCAGACTTCATCACGATAACGCTCCAGCAGTGGCATAGCGTTCTTCTGCGCAAAATCTTCAAACTGCAACAGCACTTTCGGCCAGCGGCGCTTAACGGCCTGAATAAAGTCATTCACAAACGCATCATACTCTTCGCCGGTAATGCGCGGATGACGCCAGCCCATATAGAGCGGATCGTTCAGCAACTGCTGGTTATTGGTGCCGACATCCAGCACCACCGGCAAGGTGTAAGCGGGAGAGATACCGCCACAAGCGGTGTAGAGCGAAAGCTTACCAATTGGAATACCCATGCCGCCGATACCCTGATCGCCCAAGCCAAGAATGCGCTCGCCATCAGTGACCACGATCACTTTCACGTTCTGTTTAGTGGCGTTTTGCAGCATGTCTTCGATGTGATCGCGGTTCGGGTAAGAGATGAACACGCCACGCGCGCGACGATAAATTTCTGAGAAGTGTTCGCACGCGGCGCCGACGGTTGGGGTATAGATGATCGGCATCATCTCTTCAAGATGATTATCCAGCAGGCGGTAGAACAGGGTTTCGTTGGTGTCTTGGATATTGCGCAGATAGACGTGCTTATCGTTATTATTTTTGAAGTCCTGGAACTGACGCCAGGCGCGCTGCGCTTGCTCTTCAATACTTTCTACCGCTTCAGGCAGCAAACCTCTAAGGTTAAATTCATTACGTTCTTCGAGGGAGAAGGCGCTGCCTTTATTCAGAAGGGGAAATTCCAGTAAAATCGGGCCTGCGTAAGGGATGTAAAGCGGACGTTTACTTTCGTAGTCGAGTTCCATGCAATGATGCTCCGGTTGCGGTAGTGTCTGGCGTGACGCCGGAAAGGTAACGCCAGTTTTTTTCCCATCCTGATTCAGGCTGCTGATGCATTGGCCGCGCTTATTTATCTCAATGAATAACCAAAGCAAACTATCAAGGGCAGACGCGTTTGGCAGTACTGCAATGCAGCGCAAATCAATCTGGGTAATTGTTATAACGTGAATTCTGGCGCCAGATCCTAGTAATTTTCCCGCAGAAGTACAGCACTTGTTAATAAAAGGTCACAAAACTGCTGGCGGTATGACAAAAGGTTATGCTTTGTGCAATTCAACCTGCAACAGTTCGTTGCAGCCCAGCGCCTGAAGCGTTGCTTGTGTCGCGGCAAACTGACTCAGCGTGGCATCTTTCACTTCCGCTAAAACGGCGCTTTTTACTTGATTGCAGGCTTCACCGTGCATATTCAGCAGGATCAACGCGGCCTGTAACGGCGGCAGACTTGGATTGAACGCCGCATTTTCAGCATAACGGCCAGTAATGGTTCGCCCTGATGCGGTGATCAGCGCAACACCGCTGTGAGACTGGCTATAAGGCGCATGGCTGGCGTTAGCTGCAGCAACGGCAGCTTGTACCAAGGCATCACCTTCTGCGCGGTAGCCGTGATCCACTTCATCCATCAGTAATTCTGTGATCGCCAGATCGCGTGGGCCAAAGGCATCGGGGAGGTAATCGGCCAGCGTGCTGATTGCGCGTTGAGGCAGGCTGATACGAATCGCGGTGCCGCTGTTCAATTCGTTCATAAACTGACGGCAATGACCACATGGCGTGTAATTTACGGTGATGGTTTCCAGCCGACGCTCACCGCGCAGCCAGGCATGGGTGATAGCGCTCTGCTCAGCGTGAACGGTTTGTTGCAGTGGCGCACCGACGAACTCCATATTGGCACCGAAATACCAGTTGCCGCTGATACCGCGCGCAATAGCCCCGACATTGAAATGCGAAACTGTGGCTACCGCGCAGGCAGCCGCCAGCGGTAACAACGCAAGCGCCAGGTTATCGGTATCCAGTTGCGTTTGCTGTTGCAGATTGGCGACCTGTGTGGCTGTCAGCACAGCGTGAAAATCAGGATCATCCAAAATCGGGCGAAGCGCAGTTTGCAGCGTTGACGGCAACGCGTCGAAAGCAGCGAGGAAACGTGGGTGCATGAAAGCCTCTTAAATCATCAGGAAAAGGTGCCGGATAACGGTTATATGTGATCCCCGTCGCTCTGACAATGCAACCTGGTTTGCTTGTTTCAACTTTGCGAGATCTCTCGCAAAGTTTTAGCCAAACCAGTGCATCATCAGCGGAAAGAGAAAGGGCGCAAGCAGCGAAGTAATAATGCCGCAGATCACCAGCGCCAACGAACTGAAAGCACCTTCCTGAAAATCAACCTCGGCGCTGCGTGCAGTACCCAGCGCGTGCGAAGCATTGCCAATCGCTAGCCCCCGTGCCGCCTTGGTTTTAACCCCCAGCAGGTTAAGCAGCATGTGGCCAAACACCGCCCCTAAAACGCCGGCAATAAGCACGCAGATAGCGCTGATGGCGGGAATACCCTGCAGCGAGCCAGAAACCGCCATCGCAATCGGCGTGGTGACAGATTTAGGCATGATGGTGGCGGCAATCTCAGGTGTTGCACCCATCCATAAGGCAATTGCGGTGCCGGAAACCATGGCAGTCACGCTGCCGATAAAACAGACGCTGATAATTGATTTCCAGCGAGCACGAATCTGATGCATTTGCTCATACAGCGGTAGCGCGAGCGCAACAACAGCAGGCTGCAACAGCTGATTAAGGATCTGGCTGCCAGCAAAATAGCGGGTGTAAGGAATGTGCAGCAGCAGCAGAATCGGGATGATAATCGCCATGGCGACCAGCAGCGGATTGATCAATGAGATTTTCAATCGCTTAGCCAGGCGACGTGCAATGTAAAAGGCCGCGATGGTCAGCGGCAGCGACCACCAAATATCAATCATCGCGCGGCTCCTTTACAGGACGCGTATGCAGTTTGTGTGTGCTCAATCCCACCACCGTTAACACCAGAAAAGTGCTGACGACGCAGGAGACCACGATTGGACCAAACTGCTCGGTCAAAATATCGGTATAGCTCATTACGCCTACGCTGATCGGCACAAACAGCAGCGCCATATAACGAATGATGAGATGACACCCGGGTTTAACCCACTTTACCGGCAAAATTCGACAAGCCAGCAGGGCGAATAAGATCAGCATACCAATGATGCTACCGGGAATAGTGATAGGCAGTAACAGCGCGATGCCATTTCCCGCATATAAACAGAGATAAATGATGATGAAGGCGCGCAGGTAGCGCCAGATGACAGACAGCACGGTGGGCATGACAGGCTCCTGTTTTTACTGAGCTTCATCATACGCATTAACTGCTTAGCGTGCTAGCGGTCACATTTACGTGGGGAAACGTTGCGTTACTGACTGGAATAAAAGGAGAAAGACGGATTTGAAGAACACTCTCTCCCGCTGAGGGAGAGAGTGAAAAAGCTTACTTAACCGGCATGCCTGGCACTGCACCGCTGTCCACAGAGAGTACGAACAGATCTTTGCCGCCAGGACCCGCAGAAAGCACCATGCCTTCGGAGATGCCAAAGCGCATTTTACGCGGTGCCAGGTTGGCAACGATGATGGTCATTTTGCCGACCAATACCGAAGGATCGGGATAGGCTGCGCGAATGCCAGAGAAAATCTGACGCTTCTCGCCGCCCACATCCAACTCCAGACGCAGCAGTTTGTCAGAGCCTTCGACCAGCTCAGCTTTTTCGATAAGCGCAACACGCATATCAACTTTAGCGAAGTCATCAATGGTAATGGCATCACCAATCGGTGCATCGGCCAGCGGGCCGTTGGCCGCAGGTTTGTTCGCGACTGCAGCATCTTCTTTTGACGCTTCAATCAGACCATTTACTTTGGTCATTTCAATGCGGCTATAAAGTGCTTTAAACGGTGCCACCTGATGATCCAGCAGCGGTTGCTGAATGGCATCCCAGCTTAGCGCTGAGTTTAGGAACGCTTCGGTGCGTTCGCTCAGCGATGGCAGCACGGGCTTCAGCCAGGTCATCAATACGCGGAACATGTTGATGCCCATAGAACAGATCGCCTGCAGGTCAGCATCGCGGCCTTCCTGCTTCGCCACCACCCAAGGAGCCTGCTCGTCAACGTAACGGTTGGCGATATCGGCCAGCGCCATAATCTCACGGATAGCACGGCTGAATTCGCGGTTCGCCCAGGCTTCACCAATTTTCTCTGAGGCATCCAGGAAAGTTTGATACAGCGCCGGATCGGCCAGTTCGCTGGCGAGCTTGCCGTCGAAACGCTTGGTGATAAAGCCCGCGTTACGTGAAGCCAGATTCACCACTTTATTCACGATGTCAGCGTTCACGCGCTGAACGAAATCTTCCAGATTCAGGTCGATATCATCGATGCGGGAAGAGAGCTTCGCTGCATAGTAATAACGCAGGCTGTCGGCATCAAGGTGTTGCAACCAGGTGCTGGCCTTGATGAAGGTGCCGCGTGATTTGGACATCTTCGCACCGTTTACGGTCACATAGCCGTGAACGAACAGGTTGTTTGGCTTGCGGAAGTTGCTGCCTTCCAGCATTGCTGGCCAGAACAGGCTGTGGAAGTAAACAATGTCTTTACCGATAAAGTGATAGAGCTCAGTGGTGGAATCTTTTTTCCAGAACTCATCAAAGTCGATGTCGCCGCGCTTGTCGCACAGATTTTTGAATGAGCCCATGTAACCAATTGGCGCATCCAGCCAGACGTAGAAATATTTGCCCGGCGCATCGGGAATTTCAAAGCCGAAATAAGGCGCATCGCGGGAGATATCCCACTGTTGCAGGCCAGACTCAAACCACTCCTGCATTTTGTTAGCGACCTGCTCCTGCAGCGCGCCGGAACGTGTCCAGGCTTGCAGCATTTCGCTGAACGAAGGCAGATCAAAAAAGAAATGTTCAGAGTCACGCATTTCCGGTGTCGCACCAGAAACCACCGATTTAGGATCAATCAGCTCAGTTGGGCTGTAAGTTGCGCCACAAACTTCGCAGTTATCGCCATACTGATCGGGTGACTTACAATTCGGGCAGGTGCCTTTTACAAAGCGATCGGGCAGGAACATGCCTTTTTCAGGATCGTAGAGCTGAGAAATGACGCGGTTTTTAATGAAACCGTTCTCTTTCAGGCGGCCATAGATCAGTTCTGACAGCTGACGGTTTTCATCGCCATGCGTTGAGTGATAATTGTCATAGCTGACATTGAAACCCGCGAAATCCGCTTCATGCTCTTGTTTCATTTCAGCAATCATCTGCTCCGGCTCAATGCCAAGCTGCTGCGCTTTGAGCATAATTGGCGTGCCGTGCGCATCATCAGCGCAGATGAAATAAACCTGATTGCCACGCATTCGTTGGTAACGCACCCAAATGTCTGCCTGGATATGCTCGAGCATGTGGCCGAGATGGATTGAACCGTTCGCGTAAGGCAGTGCGCACGTTACCAGAATTTTTTTAGCGACTTGAGTCATAGTTTGCGTAGCTTTCTGTTGATTGAAAAAACGGGCTTAGATGTTAACCGAAGCCTACTCCGGCGTAAACACAAGCGGCGTACGCTTCATCATCGTGGGCTTCTGATAGTATTGACAATACACCGCTGAAATACAGCGTTAGAAAAATGAAAAAGGAGTGGGGATGACATCACAATCCCGAGAACCGCATACACCTGAAGCTCTGCGCGCCGTTGTTGTCGGCGTGCTGAACAGCTTTGAACATCCAACCCTCAAACGCAACCTTACCGCGATCAAGGCGCTGCACCATGTTGCTCAGCTGGATGGCAAACTGCATATCGAGCTGGTTATGCCCTTTGCCTGGACCAGCGCCTTTGAGGAGCTGAAAGCGCAAACCAGCTCTGAGCTGCTGCGTTTAACCGGTACGCGCGCCATTGACTGGCGGCTCAACCACGATATTGCCACCCTGAAGCGCGTGAAAGGTCAGTCGGGTGTAAAAGGGGTAAAAAATATCGTTGCCGTCAGTTCTGGCAAGGGCGGCGTCGGTAAATCCAGTACCGCTGTCAATATGGCGCTGGCTCTCGCGGCAGAAGGCGCACGCGTAGGTATTCTGGATGCGGATATTTATGGCCCTTCAGTGCCCACCATGCTTGGCACTGAAAATGAACGTCCAACCTCGCCGGATGGCACGCACATGGCACCGATTATGGCGCATGGCCTGGCCACCAACTCTATCGGTTATCTGGTCACCGATGATAACGCGATGGTGTGGCGCGGGCCGATGGCCAGTAAAGCGCTGATGCAGCTGTTGAACGAAACTTTGTGGCCCGAACTCGATTACCTGGTGCTGGATATGCCGCCAGGAACCGGTGATATTCAGCTCACGCTGGCGCAAAATGTTCCGGTAACGGGTGCGCTGGTAGTGACCACGCCGCAAGACATTGCGCTGATTGATGCACGCAAAGGCTTGGTCATGTTTGAAAAAGTGAATGTGCCGGTGCTGGGTATTGTGGAAAACATGAGCATTCACATTTGCAGCAACTGTGCCTTCCATGAACCGATTTTTGGTACCGGCGGCGCTGAAAAACTGGCAGAAGATTACGGTACGCGATTGCTGGCGCAGCTGCCGTTGCATATTAATCTGCGTGAGGATCTGGACGACGGTGAACCCACGGTTATTCGTCGCCCTGAGAGTGAGTTTACTGCGCTCTATCGCCAGTTAGCCGGGCGGGTTGCCGCTCAGCTTTACTGGCAAGGCGACGTCATTCCTGACGACATCGCCTTCCGCGCGATTTAACCCACGCCCGATCCGCTGGCGAACGCTGACGCCAGCGGATAATGCATCAAGACATATTTCCCCTGATCGCCTTCACCCTGCGCAATCATTTGCCAGCCGTGTTGCAGGTAAAATGCCTGCGCCGCCTTATTCATTTGCAAGCATTTCAGTGCGCCCGTTGAGGTAAAGCGCGCTTGCACCGCTTCCAGTAAGGCGCTGCCGACGCCACGCCCTTGATAATCGGGATCAACATACAGGCTGTGCAGAAAGTTATCGTTCTCTAGCAATCCTGCAAAACCCACACGATGTCCCTCTAACTCAGCGACCAATATCGTTTCGCCAATAATCACTGCATCGAAATCCTCAAGCTTCCAATGGCTGCCATCAATCCAGTGCCAGTTTTCACGGCGTGAAGCTAAAAAGAGGGTGCGCAGGAAAGGGCGATCGGATTCAGTAAACAATCGAATGTGCACAAGTCAGCTCCTAAAAACATCTTTTCTACAAAGCTAGCAGCTAAGTTGAGAAATGATAAACCGCGTTAATACAGCGAGATTACGTGTAAACTGCGCAGCGGTGCCATTTACTCGTCTGACTTCCCGTTGCAGATCTGCTGGCTGTTCGCACGCATCCCCTTTGAGCCAAATCCCAAGGGTTCGCGCGCTTGCCGCCTTTTTGCAACGCGGGATAGGTAGAGTAAAGATTGATAAGATCGGCGTTTGATAGCTTTCGTTTATTTGATTGATAACGACTGCATATTAGATGTTGGCCCAAAAATTCTGTAACGTGCATCACATCTTTTAACGGAGGCCATCATGTCTATTATCAATACCAAAATTAAGCCGTTTAAAAACGCAGCATTCAAAAACGGCGAATTCATCGACGTAACCGAGAAAGACGTTGAAGGTAAATGGAGTGTTTTCTTCTTCTATCCAGCTGACTTCACCTTCGTTTGCCCAACTGAACTGGGTGATGTTGCTGATCATCACGAAGAATTCCAGAAACTGGGCGTAGATATCTATTCTGTTTCTACCGACACCCACTTTACCCACAAAGCCTGGCACGGTTCTTCTGACACCATCGCAAAAATCAAGTATGCGATGATCGGCGACCCAACTGGCGCGCTGACCCGCAACTTCGAAATCATGCGTGAAGCAGAAGGTCTGGCCGATCGTGGTACCTTCATCGTTGATCCAGAAGGCATCATTCAGGCAATCGAAATCACTGCTGAAGGCATTGGCCGTGACGCATCTGACCTGATTCGCAAAGTTAAAGCGGCTCAGTATGTGGCTTCTCACCCAGGTGAAGTGTGCCCAGCTAAGTGGAAAGAAGGCGAAGCAACGCTGGCTCCATCTCTGGATCTGGTTGGCAAAATCTAATCCCGCTTTAGCCCTTCGATCTTTCTCTCATCGGGTGCTACGGCACCCGATTTTTTGACCAGGAACTCACTATGCTCGACACAAATTTGAAAACCCAACTCAAGGCCTATCTTGAGAAATTAACCAAGCCTGTTGAGTTGATTGCCACACTGGATGATGGCGCGAAATCAGCAGAGATTCGTGATCTGTTGGTCGATATCGCGGGACTTTCTGAGAAAGTCAGCTTCCGTGAAGAGAACGATCGTCAGGTTCGTAAACCCTCATTTTTAATTACTAATCCAGGCGCAAATCACGGTCCACGTTTTGCGGGTTCGCCGTTAGGCCACGAATTTACTTCACTGGTGCTGGCATTGCTGCAGACCGGTGGACATCCATCCAAAGAAGCGCAGAGCCTGTTAGATCAGGTTACTGAGCTGGATGGTGACTTCCATTTTGAAACTTACTATTCGCTGTCATGCCACAACTGCCCTGACGTCGTTCAGGCGCTGAACCTGATGGCCGTGTTGAATCCGCGCATCAGCCACACCGCGATTGACGGTGGCCTGTTCCAGAATGAGATTCAGGAACGCAACATCATGGGCGTGCCAGCGGTTTACCTGAACGGTAAAGAGTTTGGTCAGGGCCGTTTGAGCCTGGCAGAGATTGTCAGCAAAGTAGACACCAACGCGGATAAGCGTGCGGCAGAAGAGTTAAACAAACGTGAAGCCTACGAAGTGCTGATCGTCGGCAGCGGCCCAGCGGGCGCAGCGGCAGCGATTTACTCCGCACGTAAAGGCATCCGCACCGGTTTGATGGGTGAACGTTTTGGTGGTCAGGTGCTCGACACCGTTGATATCGAAAACTACATCTCTGTACCAAAAACGGAAGGTGCAAAACTGGCGGGTTCACTGCGCGCACACGTTGATGATTACAACGTTGATGTGATTGAAAGTCAGAGCGCCATCAAACTGATTCCGGCTGCGGTCGAAGGCGGTTTGCATGCGATTGAAACCGCGTCGGGTGCAGTGCTGAAATCTCGCAGCATTATCCTGGCGACCGGCGCACGCTGGCGCAATATGGGTGTGCCGGGCGAAGAAGAATATCGCACTAAAGGCGTGACTTACTGCCCACACTGCGATGGCCCACTGTTCAAAGGCAAACGCACAGCTGTGATTGGCGGCGGTAACTCTGGTGTTGAAGCGGCAATTGATCTGGCAGGTATTGTTGAGCACGTCACCCTGCTGGAGTTTGCTGGTGAAATGCGCGCCGATCAGGTGCTGCAGGATAAACTGCGCAGCTTGAAAAATGTTGATGTGATTCTGAATGCACAGACCACAGAAGTGAAAGGCGATGGCAGTAAAGTGACCGGTTTACAATATATTGACCGCACCAACCAGACCACGCATGAGCTGCCGCTGTCCGGTATCTTTGTTCAGATTGGTTTGCTGCCAAACACACCATGGCTGGAAGGCGCAGTTGAGCGTAACAAGATGGGCGAGATCATCATCGACGCAAAATGCGAAACCACTCTGAAAGGCGTGTTTGCTGCGGGTGACTGCACCACCGTACCGTACAAGCAAATCATCATCGCCAGCGGTGAAGGCGCCAAAGCCTCACTCAGCGCGTTTGATTATTTAATTCGTACGCAATCAGCTGAGTAATTAACACACTCGCTACGCAATAACCCCGGAACCTCTGTTCTGGGGTTTTTTTTAGTATCCCGCTAACGACATGAGCATCATCCACACCGGCGTGGTTATGGCTGCAAATATCGTGGAAAACAGCATGCTGGCCGCTGCCGGGCCGGTAATGACATTGAACTTCTGCGACATCAAATAGACATTCACACCCACCGCCATTGAACCCAACAACACCACTACTTTGCTCTCCAGCGGCGGTAAATCAGTTAACCACGCTATAGCCCACACCGTCATCGGTTGCAGAATCAGCTTCAGCAGACAAATGGTATAACTCTCTTTTAATCCTTCACGCACCCGGTAATGCGCCAGGCTCATGCCCAGCGTGATCAGCGAGAGCGGTGCGGCGATGGAGGCCAGCATGCGTAGCGGTTCCGCCGCAATTAACGGCAGGGGGCGCTGTAAAAAACTCCAAATCGTGCCGCTTAAAATGCCGATGATCAACGGATTTTTCAGCACGCTAATCAAGGTAAGGCCTAAACCTTTTAAGGATAAATTGCCGTGCTTAGCCCATTCCACAGAAAGGGTGAGCAGCGTCCAGAGAATCAGGCTGTTAAACACCAATACCAGCGCCACCGAAGGCAGCGCTTCGGCTCCCAACAGCGCCGTTGCTACGGGAATACCCAGCATCACGTTATTTGAGAAAATGCCGCCGAGTGCAAACACCGAACCGGCAACCCCATCTAGCTTAAATAAGCGTGTCGCGAGTGCTCGCCCAACGATAAACACCAGCAAGCAGCTACCGAAAAAAGCCAGCAACAGGCGAAAGTCCACCGGTGGGCTTTTATAAAAATCGCTCATGACGCGAAATAACATGCAGGGCAGGGCGACGTTGAACACAAAGCGGTTCATGCCCTCGCTGATACTGGCAGGCCATTTACCAAAGCGGGTCAGACAAAAACCAATAAAAATGAGTACAAACAGCGGGGCTGACAAATAGATCTGATGACTTAGCGTATCCAACAAGGTAGACATAGGCGACTGAAGGTAAGTGTCTCAATAGTTTTAAGACTAACAGGTTGTCGCTGAAGGTGTAACCTGCTGAATGGCTTAAGGTAGGTAACGCGTCGGCACGTTATCCTTGAACGGTAAAACTAACCCAACCAGCGACGTGCTTGTTCATCGCTGATATCGCGGTAATAAATCCGATGGATCATCTCCCCGCAACTTTTGCAGCTGGCAGTAATATAAGTAGAAAGATAAGTTCGGCCATTCGGCGAAACTGCACCCTGACGGGTAATATTAATCTCGTGCCAGCGGTGCCGATGGGGAATAAACGCTAAGAATCGCATCATACTTCCTGAAAGTATAAAGTTCCGTCTTTATTGTCTTCTTAACTCCTTGAAAAAATGCTCTTTTCTCTATGTTTTGCGCAGGTTCTTGATTATTTATAATTCAGCTAATACTGGGGTTTAATTAAATTATCGTTGTAAGCTATTTCTGATTAAATTATTTCCGTTCGTTTTTAAACCCGCTGCATTAAGCCTGTTTTTAAGGGGGGAAGGGTTGATCGAGATCATGCGATACGCTTCAAGATAACATTTATCTACCTTGCTTTAGTTTTCACGCTTCCTTATGCTGCAAGCCGTAACAATGACTCGGGGTGCCGCTTTCTACCAGGAAAGGGCTAACAATAAAAGGACGAAGTAACATATGCCAATTCCAGCTTACCTATGGCTTAAAGACGATGGCGGCGCATTGATCAAAGGCTCTGTTGACGTTCATGGACGTGAAAACAGCATCGAAGTGCAGGGTTTTGCACACGGTGTAACTCTTCCTGTTGACCCGACCACTGGCAAAATCACCGCCACTCGTTCACATATGCCTGTCAGTTTTGAGAAGGAATTCGATGCATCAAGCCCGTATCTTTTCAAGGCTGTGACAACGGGACAAACACTCAAATCTGCCGAAATCAAATGGTATCGCATTAGCGATGCAGGCCAAGAGGTTGAATATTTCAATATGCTCTTCGAAGGCGTGAAGATCGTTTCTGTTTTGCCGGGGATGGCAAACATCAAAGCTAGCAGCGGGCAAACTAATCACGTTGAATCGGTTGCAATGATGTATGAAAAAGTGACCTGGCGTTACACTGATGGCAATATCCAGCACTCTGATGCATGGAATGAAAGATAAAATAAACTGGGCTAAGCCCGGTTCTTATATTTCTTGAATAAAAACAGAGATATAATCATAGTTAGTATTGTTTCGATGAGAGACATTGCCACCAACATTTGACCAAATGCTCCTTCAGCATCGTGAAAGCCTAATTCAGATGTAAAATCAATAAACCACGAGGTGTTAGATTTAATTACTGGTATAAATATTTTATAGTTCAACCACATAAATAAAAAAAACATCAAGGCGAAGGATAGCGTCTTCTTCGGAATCACTGATGATTTAGCACACACCGGAAACTCCTCCGTCGATTACTTCAATTGTTCCATACGAATACAATTGTGTTCCGGGGATGTTTGTATTTCCATATGTATAAGTCATTAGCGCCTGCCTTATTTTAATGAAGTCACTACGGTGCTGTAATGTTATACATCCCTGAGAAATCCCTGCCGGACCAATTGGATGCAATCTAAAATTCCCCCTTTCTACGCCATCAATGAATGTTTTGTCATCAACGTGTGAATCTTGTCTAAATAGTCCAAACCATTCCGCGTGAATTACGGGGGTATCTGTTGGCCATGTCCAGGCCTCACGGCTCATTGTGTATAGCATGGACTTAAACCCATTAACAGGACGTTTCACGATGTGATAGCGACCAAGCGGGATCGGCCCTTTAAAAGGTATAGCGGCACATGCGGCATTGTTGCGATACTGATCATTGCCAGAAAACGCCATAAAGTGCCCTATACCTGGTAGTATGAGGGGAGAGAATTGTGCGCCTGTAAGAATAAACTTTCCGTTGATTGCCATTTGGCTTTAATCCCTTATTAGTAAACCACTCTTATTATAAGGTTTTTATTGTTGATTTAAAGAAATCATCAAAATTAACAGCGTATTAATTACAATTTCAAAAGCTTTTAGCACGATGGTAGGCTCTGCTAGGCTCTCAGTCTCGCTCCCTAAAGAGTACTTGGTTAACCTCATCACAACGCGTTTGGTGAGTATTGCCTGATAAGGGATAGGTAGGGAGGCAAGGGAAATAAATTATATTTGCTGAGATAAAATTTAGGATCGTCATTTAATACATAAATTAGCTGGGGCCAGTCTAAACATAGTTCTAAGACTACCTCTTATTTTAAGAGAGGCGAAGTGTCTGGTGATCTATGGGGCCAGTCTATTCTACCATTCTCCACACGCTAAACATCAGTTAGTGTTACTTGCACGGCTAATGCATTGAAGCTGCTCAAGATGAATACAAGCACAAGTGATCTACTCATTTTCAATTTTTCCCATTTTTTCCTTAATCCATTTAACCAATACAATTATAGCGACACTATCGCAGGTTAACGACGGAACTAAAGGACGCTATAGCAACCTTCGCCGTGGGATTGTTTTTGCAGGTTTTGATGCATACAGCAAGTTACGTTTTCATACGTCGATGAAAAGTGCATTCCAATATGTTAGTCCACTTGATGAAGGAAATATCATTACACAGAGACGTGAAATCTTACCCAACATTCACAATGCCTGGTATTGCAGTTGACGTAGTTAAAATCACAGACCCACTTTTAACACCTTTCATTGCTATTAATGAGTTTATTATGCTTCCAGTTTTTACTGGTGGAACTGGCGCGTTTAAACATATTTTCGGTGCGTCAAGTGCAGATAAAATCTTGCTCGCGAGGGAACACCTCAAGAGGTATTTAGCTACGTTTACGAAAAAGAACGTGGTGAAGCTGAAGTCGTGAGTGAAGCATCAATCTTACCTGTTAATCATGCGACAGGCTTTACACTGAAGATAACCGCAACTGTTTGATGATTAGATTTACCGTTGCAGCCCTTTTATTGCTTATCGAAGCACTGTTCTTATTTGATCTGTTTGGAGGTTCGTTTAATTTACCATTTCATATAGTTATATCTATTTATTTTAAGGAGCCAGAATAATGGCGAAGATTAATATTCAAGATGACGAAGACAATAACCTTATCATCGACAAAATCAACGACAGAATGTTGGTTAGCTTGATTAATATCAGCCGATTAGCACACATTACAAAATAACTCCGCAACTTGTAGCCTTAAGAACCTGCAAAACATTTATTGATGGTGAAGAGAAGCCTTACCGGAGTTTGGTACGGCGATTAACTCGCCAGTTAGAAAATAGAGTAAAACGCCTTAATGATTGATCCTCGCACTGCGGGGATTTTTTGTATAGGGCTTCTGCGCGTTATCAAAGCGGTCAAAGTGGGATACAAAGCGGTTTACAAGCTGGGATCAACTCACCTATGATTGCACTGAGTGATTGAGCAATTATTATCAAAATATGCTTATCTATCAATGACTAGGGGTGCCTTTTAGGCTGAGATATACCCTTTGAACCTGATCTGGATTAATGCCAGCGTAGGGAACAAATTTGTAACGCGTTTTCAATAAAAACAACGTGTTACCTAGCTCTCTTTATTCCATTTACTCAATGAGATTAAAAGAGGGCGTTTGTATGCGGTACAATCCATTACGATACACATTCCAGCGTAACCATATTTATTACATCCAATTTCGATTTGCTGATGGCAAGTCTTTCAAAAGAAGTTTGAACACAGACAGCTATCGCGAAGCCAGCACAATGATGGCATCACTAATCCCATTGGTTCCATTTGTGCAGGATAGAACTCTGGCTATAACGGATTTTACAAACCGAATTGATGCGATAAGAGCTTCATTGAACGGCAATTTGAAAGGTATTCTTTCATTCAATAGCGTAAAGCCTGAACAAGTTAAACCGGTCGATCTGAAAGTAGCTGCATCTGGCGTTACGTTAGCAAAAGCATGGCAGCTGTATAAACATGCAAAAGGGGGCAATTGGAGCCATAGCATCAGACTTGCAAATGAACGCTATATAGAAGTGCTGATGGCGGTACTTTCACCAAACAAAGATGTAAGCACAATCACTAAAGTCGATATCAAAAAGGTGATGGAAGTAGTTGAGAATCTACCTAAGCGCGTTGTGCAACCCTATCGCTCTATGACAATTAATGAGCTTATGGCTTGTGATGTTTCAGAGGAGAATCTTGTGGGTGAGGAAGCAATCTTTAAGCACCTCAAAATCTTCAAGTCACTTTTCAAAACATTTCTGACAGATGATATATCACTGATCGAAAAACCTCCTACAGACGGGATAACAGCTAATAAATCTAAAGCACGTTATGGAGCTTATACCGCTTCTGAAATGAAGAAGATTGTTAGTTGGGCACTGGAACAGCCAGAAGGCTGGCAAAGATGGGTTTGGCTTCTCTTAACGTACACGGGCTGTAGAAGATCGGAAATTGCAACGCTAACCAAAAAGCAAATTAAGTTTGATGAAGGATGCCAGCGCCGTTACCTTTTGATTGCAGAGAACGGGCAGGGTAAGAATGAGAACGCTACGCGGCGTATAGTAGTGCATCGTCATTTGCTTGAGTGGGGTTTTCTTGAGTATGTAGCCCAATGCGATGACTTACTTTTCCCAGATGTTGCCGGCAGTAATATGGCTAAGATTGGTAAAACTTTTTCAGATGCACGTGAGCAGATCGGCATTGATTACTTGGACGAGCATGGGCAGAGACGCTTAGTGCATTCCATAAGGCATACTGTAGCCAGTTCAGCTAATGCGGGATGGGTTACTAATATTTCACATTTACAGCAGATTTTAGGGCATCAGATGACAGGTATAGGCATTACTAAGCGTTACTTTCACACGTTTCCTATAGATACGGTATGTTATGTAATAGATAATCTAGATTGGTCTTAACGTAAAGAATGAGGGAAGTAAGGGGAATCAACCAATCCAATGTTTAGGGCTGCCAATACATTAATGCTTCACAGTAAGATTTATTGGCACGAAATTACAAGGTAGTCGAAAAAATCGACAAGTAGTTTAGTTAATGAAGACTGGCATTGAAATTAGTAAGCAGTGAAAAGATGAGGTTAAAGAAATTAATGATTTAATCTAATACGAAATGCTAAACTTTAGCGGATTAAAAACTGCAACTTTTTTGATCCTTTGTCGTTTTATCACATAAATCTTCTTAAATTTCTAATGAGTTTATTTTTGTAATCCTGTTTAATTCATTAAGGTAATCTACTTCGTTCTCAAGTAACCAGTGAATAACTTTAGGATTATCTAATAGACGAGTTATATAAGATTGTATTATAACAAATCTAAGCATGTTAGCACCATATTCCCCTTTTACTTTTTTAGTTTCTTCCCTAGTAATAGCCATCTCTTGTTCAAGTCTAAGTATAGTTTTTCTTATATCTTTTTTAAAAGAGCTATCTTTAGACTTGTTAACTAATAAGGCTGCAGGTGTGGATCTTAGAATATTTAAAGCAAAATTTTTACTAAAGTTGTCGAAGTTTATCATTGTTCCTACCGCTTCAATCTGTCTTATAGGCTTCATTTTACGTAAAATATCAAAAGTTGCTCTCGGAATATGCCTATCCGACAGTTTAGCAATGACACTTGGGTCAATACCATTTAAGACTTTTGTTTTATCTCTTATGGATTCTATAGAAATGCCTAATACAGCGCTTAATTTTTCAATTGAGACTTTCGATAAAGCCTTAATGATCATTCTGTGCTCTTCTATAACATTAATGTGATTTACTTGCTTATTTGGGGTGTAAGCGTCCTCAATAGTGGAAATTATACATGGAGCTTTATCTTCATGTAATTCTTTTAATGCTTCGACACGTAAATGGCCATCAAGTATTTTAGTGCATTTAGTAGTCTTGTCAAAATAGACTAAAATAGGCTCAATAATACCTATAATCTCAATGGATGTTTTGATTTGGTGGTATTTATGGCTTCGCTTAACATTTTCTATAAGAGTTTTTGAAGGATGTAACTTATCAATGTCTAAAAAGGTATAATTGTCGTTAAAACAAAGCTTAATCATATTCATTCCTCAGCTTCAATAGGGTTTAATATTAAAATCGGGACATCTGAAAGCTTCTCCTCTTGTAAAATATTTAGAAACCGTTCGTCCTTGATTATTTTAATAAATATTTCGTTTATTATTAACAAGTGATTTTTAACGAACTCAGAATGATTATAAATTGACTTGTGCTCAGCAATGCTTTTTTCATATAAGGAAACAAGCTCCTCGGAAGTCATTGTTTTTGATGCTCTATCATAGATAAACCCTCCTGTTTTCGCTCCTTTATGTCCTTCTGAGCGTTGATTAAGAATATGTTGTATTTTTATGATGTCTCGGCTTTTAATTATTTTTTTCTCATATGCTTCAGTCAGAAGGTTTTGGGTTTCTTCTGAATTACTCCGGGCAAATTCTACAGCAAGATATAAGGGTAAATTTCCTCGTTCAACCGCGGATAAAAGCTTATGTTCTCCTTTTTCAAGGAGCATGCTTATGCTGTTTACCCAGTGAGATGTATAGCCAGTAATTTCGCTAATTTCTATGTCTGATAGACCTTTAGATTTCATATCCTTAATAATTAGCAGTAATTCATTTGACCTTGGACGCCTTCTTGCAATGTTTTCGACAAGACTCATTATATAAGCATCTTCTTCACTCACTTTTTTGATAATCGCAGGAATATTTTCTTCTCCTAATCCTACTAGCGCTTCAATTCTTCCCTGCCCGCATATAAGAGCGTAATCATAATCATTATCTTTAATTATTCTTACTGTTATCGGTTTACTTAGCCCCCTTTTATTAATGCTCTCCTTTATCTCGTTATGAACAGTTTTATTACGAGATCTTGGGTTAGGTATTTTTACTTTGGATATTTCAATCATAACTATAGGGATTGTGTCGTCTTCAGGCAGCATATGTATTCCTTAAGTTTTGACGTTCGATAATCGTCAGAAATGTGTATAAATTGTCATATCTATAAAGCTCTAACGCAATGCTGTTTTTTTCAGATAAAACTAGATTAGTGAATAATATATCCAGTTTAGGAAGTATGTAATAATCAAGAGGGATAGTGTTCGTGCTATCCAATCTCATTACAATAGTGATGTCGGCATTTGATACTTTCTCAAATTTAACTTTCCATCTAAGCTTTCCGGATTGCCGCTTTTCACACTTGCATAATAATAATGATATTAGAATTTCATTATTTATATATAATAGAGGGGCTCTAATTTCTTTATCGACTATACAGTTTTTTGCTTTGATAAGCTCGATAAAGTCATTAATCAGATGTGGGTAAAGATTCCTAATGAATTCATTTTGCTGAATGTAATTATAATCTTGCTTTGGTTTGTAATTTATTAAAGTATAAGCTCTAAGTAACCCACCGAAGCGTGCTCTATAGACAGATGACGATGGGCCAAAATCGTCTTCATCAATTATAAAACCAGATAACTTACCTTTCTCCTTAAGTTTGTTTTTAAGATGTTCAAGTAATTCATTATCTGTGAGATGAGCTGACCTTAACTGTATGATAGATTGTGCGAGAAGGAATTTTTTCCGTGAAACAATAGGCTTGAATGCTTTCTCACATCTTATCCATTCCTCTTTAGGGTTTTTTTTTGATTTTGATTTTAGCTTTCCGGAAGTTTTATTATAAACATTGTTGCCAATATACTTTTCGTTAGTCAGTATTTGATGTACTTTGCTTCTTGTCCAAAGACTATAGTTCTCAGCAGGTATGTTCATATTATTAAGTTTTTCAGCGATAAGAAATTCAGGCATACATGCAATGTTAAAAAAATCATAGATTTCATTTACAATACGAATTTCTTTTTGAGGGCCGGGTATTAAAATAACCCTATCAGTTTGTATGCTTTTCCTTTGTTGAAAATATAGTATTTCTTTTGGCTGACCATTTTCATTAATTAAAAGTCTTCTCAGACCATAACCTGGCATACCTCCTTGATGATACCCTCTCATTATCAAATTAACTTGTCCTATAAATACCTTTTCAGACAAATTTTTACTATGGTAGGCTGCGCTAGCTCTTTTTATATTCAGTATCACTGAAGATTCTAAGGGGAAATCTTTTGTTGGAATTGGCTCTGCACAGAAGATTAATTCTACGCCATGCATATTGAAAAGGTAAGAGTAATAGGCTGCTTCATCCATTTCCTGAAACCGACCAAATCGGCTTACGTCATAAAACAGGATTGCTTTAATATCTATTTTGGTATTTATTACATCTGACAAAAGCTGTTTTAGCGCATGTCTACCTTCGATCGTTACACCACTTTTACCTGCATCATTATATGTATGAACAATCTCCATATTGTTTTTTTCGGCATAATTTTTAATGAACTCAGCTTGATTATGAATTGAGTACTGTTGATGATCTGTAGACATTCTAAGGTATTGAGCTACAGTAACCTTATGATTTTTTTCATGTTCAGCATCCATTTTTTTTCCCCGAGTCGATTTAAGGGAGCTAGCCTCAATTAAAGTTGATCATTTTTTAGTCAAGTTCAACTGCTTTTGTCTCAGGATGAGGTTTGAATCGCTTTTCCCGTTAGTATGTCCTGCTTTTACATACTATGCGGCTTATATCTATACTGAGAAGCGGAGCTACTACCTAGGGTATCGGAAACAACTTGAAGATAAGTAGCGCTTGTATAGTTAATACTGGCTAACAAAAGAATTGTAGATGATAATTTTCTATGCTTACATAGCAGTAGAGATGATTTGATGTATAGAGCAATGAACATCACCTATTAATTACCGAAAATGAATGTTTTAAAAAATACTTAGCTGTCTATAAAAATTACCACCAGCTCAATAGATGTTTTTTCTTTAGTGTTACTAAATCAAAATAGTAAACTAATTGCAAATACCACAGGAAAATTAAAAGGTGTAAAATTGATATAATATTAAATTTCCTGAGGAGAAGAAAATAATCTAATTTTTTAGAAATTATGAAAAAATTCTGCTGTTAAATTTATTCGGTCGCGTTTAAATCTTTGACTCGAAATTAATTATCAAATTTATGTAAGCCTAGCCTAGAAGCTTACGGTAGTATGTATTAGGAGTTACAAAACACTATATGTAATTTTTGAATTTACCAATGTAGCTCTTATGTAAATGAAATCTTAAATTATTTTTAAATTTTATATGCCCCTAAAATTCATAAAATAGGAACTTATTTAATATCTCTACATCTTATTGTATTTCAGAGTGATTTTACAGATAAGTCCCAGCTTCTCACAAAAAAATACTGTCTATGGTTTTGTTTTCTAATATAAATGTAAAATTAATATACGATGTGACTAATCTAATTTTTAAAGCCGAATTAGTTCTGCACGACAATCAATAAAATCAAAGTGTAATTTCTCTCAAGATTTTATATAACCGACATGATTATATAGGTAAAAATGTTTAATGTCACAATTGACATAATTATTTTACGGCTTTATTTAAAATTACTGTCAAGGAGTTAGTGCGGACGGAAAAGATTGATTTTCATAATACTAATGCGCTTTCATCAAATTCTGACCAGAATTAAATGATAACTATCAACCCTGGTCATTATGGGCTTTTGATTAAAATTAGGTTTAGCTACATCACAAAAGAATAATGTGGATTTTATCGAATAAGATTATATCTCCTACTATAACGAGGATGTTAGATGAGCACTAAATACAAAATCACTTTGAACATAGAGACGGTAATGAAACCCCGTTCTCAAGAAGTATTTTTAGAGAGTGATGTTAAGCCTTCGCATAGTGAAGTGCATGAAGCAGTGTTGCAGGATACAGTCCGGTTCAACAGCACAGGTGCTAGGGTAACGAGGGTGCTTGTTTTTCAGTGATTTCAGTTGTACCTGAGCCATAAAAGAAGGGGCATTCACCCCTTCGATTAACATAACTGACCAATCATATTAGTAACTGATGCTGTGATTAGTTTGATCAGCTCTTCTTCCGTAAGATCTTCTGGTTTCTGATTAGGGTGTAAAACAGTGATTGGATACTTAGCATGATGCTCAAGTTCAATGTAGCTACTCAAAAGCAAAGTCTCTTCATAAAGCTCAATTAAGCGTTGTTTGTTAGTCATTTTGTCAACCTATCATGTGTAGTTAAATACGTTATCGGCTGTATTATCTGAAATCGAGCTTAATCTTTTGAAATTGACTTTACTACTCTTTGACGTTTCTACTTTTCTTGAGCTTCGATAAATACTCTCGGATCGCCGCTTCTACATGTGTTTTCATACTGCCTTCCTGCTGTGCACACTCAGATTTGAAATCTTTGTATAGCTGGAGATCTATTATTGCTGAGATTTTGAATAATCCATGTGCCTTTAGTTCGGCAGCTGTAGCGGGCTGCTTATTCTCTATCTTCTGTGACATTTTTAATAAATCCTCTAAAGATGTTTAACAGCTAAGATAGCAAAAATAGCCAGCGTGAAGCCAGCTATTTGCATATATACATATTAAGATCTAAAGATCTTTTATGGGTTATAGATTCAGAAATGTTGCAAACCAGATACCAGCAATGGGAATCAAAGGAGGAAGCACAGCCATAGCAAACTTAGATTTACTTGAAAGCCACGGAACCATAAGCGCGGTTATTGCGGCAATCCCATAACCAACAACGATTTCAGTTGTAGTCATTATGCGTAGAACACTTGTGTAATCGCCTAAAGAGTTTCGTGAAAAGTAGGGCGTAAACATTGAAAAAACGAACAGCAAACCAAACAGGATTTTTACTAGCCTGGCGTTTATCTTCATCTCTTCTTCCTCTGACATAATGCCATCCTGTGCAGGCTTTGGAGGCGTCACAGGCTCTTGTAATTTAAATACTTGCCCGTCTTGCATAACAGTGGCTTGAGGCTGCCTAGGGCTATTCAGCGCGATGCATAATGCAATAACCCAACCAATCAACGTCCAGCCAAAGAACATAGAAATAATGATCACAATCCAGGGGTTATTCTGCCGTTTAAATGAAACGATGATCGGGATAATACTCATAACGTACATGAACAGCATAAAGCCGATAACAAGCATACTTTTATAACCTCTTTAAAGTTAAAGATCTTTTATGCCTTAGGAAAAGCCTATTCAGACTCATCCCCAAACACTGTTAAGAGCAGAGTCAATGCGCTTCTGATCCAAGCGTAAATACTTCATAGTGGTTTGAATGTTGGAATGATTCAGCACTTTCATTGCCATTCCTAAATCCTTGCCGGTAGCGTTGTAGCACTCTGACGCGCCGAATTTGCGCAGGCTGTGTGATCCCACAGTGCCAGTGATATCGCACGCTAACGCCGCTGCTTTGATATTGCGGGTTACTTCTTCACGGCTGACGCCTTTCATACCACTTGCACGGTTTGAATGAGCAGTGAACAGGAAACTATCATTCGGGTACATTGCCCGGCGCTTCTCGACAATCTGCAACACGATTTCAGGAATGTGCTCAACTTCTTTCACCTTGCCAGTTTTCTGTTCTGTCACCTTGAGCACTTCACCGCGCTTTATATCCTGCATACGTAAGCCAACAGTGTCGCCAACACGAAGTACCAGAGCCGCCATCACTGTGCACACATCGCCGTATAACTCTTTACCGTTCTCATACATCCAGCTCACTACCTGCAATGCTTCTTCCTTTTCTAATACTTTGGTTGTTGCCATCTTTCTAACTCCTTTAATTTTTCAACTGTGAGTAGACTACTTGCCGATTCTTTAACTTTAAAGATCTTTTTAATTAAAGATCTTTTATGGTTTTTGTTTTGTCGGGTGAGGGATTTCCTGCCAGATCTGAAAATGTGCTGAACACTAAAAACAACCTCCGCCAATTTTAGCAAAAATAGAAATTCAAATATCAGAAGGTATCATTTCACGATGAAACTAACGATGATTTGATGCATTTTTCACCAAGTTTGCATGGGGTTGATTAGTGAATTCGATTGATCACGATTGTACAATAACAAGATTCCAATCAACTAATTGATTTAATTGAGTTATTTGTTTCTATCTCACATTTACCTATACAATTGTGAGGTAGAGAATTGCACGTAGCAGTTACTTTTAGTGATTAATAGAATTGTAATGTTGTCATGTGATTTTATCAGTAAATTAAAACGCTGTTTTGAAATGCGCGCTTTAATACTCATTCAGCAAATAACGCTTTGCTTATTGCACACTATAGATTATTGAATTGTTAGTAATAGGCTTTAAGCCTTGCTGTGCTTAGGTTTGTTAATTATTGAATGAATTGTTGTGAGAGACACTTTGCACAGGATGGTGCTGGAAGAGGGTAATCATTAGGCTGAATTAGGGTTGAGTTTCATATGAATTACTGAGGATTAATGTAGCTTTGCATGTAACCTTTTTACCCATTGCTTGAAGGGAAGGGTATTGTAACCTTTTTACTCACTATAAGAATACTTAATAACAGTAATTAATTAAATATATGTTTTAAGAAAAGATCTTAACACTAAAGATAACAACCCTTCTGGATTGGAAATAGGTATTCATCATATATGACGACTTCCGCCGCATAACATAGTTCTACAATTTGACTCGTGCAAATAGCCTACGGCTACAGCGAAGCTGTTGCAGGCTGGCGTCTGGTAAGTAATCCTGTTCGCAATGATGCTCCAGTATTATAACCAGCCCTAACACTCAATCAACCAAAACCCAAAAGACTGTTTTGATTGTCTTCGTGCAAGGTCTGGCGAACGCCTGGTAAGCCTTCAACACATAATTACTTAATCAAGGATAAAGTGATGCAGGAGTATCTCAAGGAAGGACTGTTGTAGGATTGGTTAATAGGTATAGGGTAAGTAGAGCTGCTATTTATAGATGGGTACGTTAACGGTTTGAAGAGTTTGATTTCCGGCTGTTGCCTTGTGCAAAAATGTTATGCAAGTAAGCTACTTGCGAAGCAATAATCGGCATATTTTATAATCAATAATCAATAATCAATAATCAATAATCAATAATCAATAATCAATAATCAATAATCAATCAAACAAGAAACCCAAAAGAAAGAAAACTCTCTTCTGACTTTATTGATAGGTGCAATGGCGAATGCCGATACCATTCTTGCTACGCAATGATCCTATGCACACTAATCTATGCAATTACCGTTCACTATCGTTCACTCACTCATATCAGCTCATACTCACTATAAAAAGTTTAAAAAATTATCTAAAGTACTCTTAATAAATAATTAAACTTTTACTGATGATTATGTGCAGAGTGCGTGAGCACTCATATCGTATTCGCTGATGAAAAGCCGGAAATTAAACTCAGATCACACTCCAACCAACAAAAAGCACCAAATGTTATTTACTTTTAATTTAATTTGTGGTTGTCATTGACAAACGTTAGGATATAGTGTAGTATAAGCCTGTAGGGTAATTTTTTACTCGCATATCTAGATCAAAAATTCAAAACAGATGAAATATTTCTCTGTAGAAGATGTCCTTGAAGCTCTCTGAACAGTTAAAGCAAAACGCCATCAGATTTATTCAAACAAGGTTGCAGCCCGCAACCGTGGGTATTCTGATCATGAGAAACTGTTTGCTGAAGCTTTAAGGCAATTCGACGAATATCGTAAAAACCAAAAGGTAAAACCCAAATGAATATTAATTTTGACAGCGATTCTTTTCAGAAGCTTCTTTCAAAAGCGAAAATTGAAAGTAAGAGTATCCCTGCTGTAGTTAATGAAATTATCAAATCAGACCTTATAAATGAGGAAATCAATGAAGAACAAATTAAAATTAGAAATTGTAGTTAATCAAGATGCGCCTGAAGTTCCTGTAGTAAAGTACATTGATGCAATATGCGGATCCGGAAAGAGTTTTAACCTCAAGCAAAATATCGTTTCAGGTGATAAAGTATTCAAGCGTTTTCTACTTGTAATGCCAACTACTGATCTCTGTGAACAATTCAGAAATGACTTAAAGCAACTGGGCGTAGAATCTGTAGCAATCAGAAGCGAAAAGGAAAGTGCAACACTCCAGATAAAAAAAGCATTATCCCCCGATTACTTCGCGCGACACATTATTTGCACACATGAAGCTTTCAAACACTACTGTTATCAGGCATTCCATAACAAGGAAATGCAGCAGCTATTAAGCGGCTTTGATATCTATATTGATGAGATACCGACTGCAACGTTTGGCGCTTATGTTCGGGTGAAGGTATCTGACGCTATAGAGGAAAACTTTCCTTTCCTGGCATGGATAGAAGAAAGAAACGGCTTGTACTTTCTGAAAAAAGAACATTACGACAATCTTCTGTGTTACTGGAAAGAAAACAACGCCAACGGTAAAGATTTAAAACATCTCCTATGGGTGCTTTTGGCAGGTAAAGGCATGTTGATGGATGTAGATAAATACTTTTTTGCATTTACAGCCAACCCGATAAGCTTCGCCTCTTTGTGGGCATCAGAGTACGTTGTGATGGGTGCAGGAATCAGCCGTAGTGAGTTCTTATGGTTTGCTCAAAACGTGCTGAATGCCGATGTAATGCGTGCATCTGAAAGTCTCTACCCTGCTTCCGAACGCATGAGCTACCCAAACAGAAATGTGATTCTGTATTCATTGATGGAAAGTAATGCGAGCTTAGAGAAGCTGGGGTACTGCTTTACTAATCACTTGCCTGAATTAAGCAGGATTGTCGGTAAAGATTTTATCTATGCAACCAACAACGACAAAAATAATTCACAATTCCAATGTAATTTCTTTGGAATTGGAGAAAAAGAATTAGGTGAAAAAGGCGGCGTCCGCGTTTCAATGTGCAGCTACGGCATGAACAGCTATCAGGATTGTCATAAAGCTGTTTTCCTGGGATGCAGTAATGATAACCGAGATATAACAGGGAAGTGGGTGAAGTATTGCGAGCTTAACGGCTGGGATTGGGAAACAGTGAGCAAGCTACGTAAAGCGGCACGCAACTACGAACAGTGCTACCAGTTTGTATCGCGTTGTTCTATCCGTAACTTCGATAAACGCCAACAACAATTGTATATCGTACCGGATCTGGCTACAGCAGAGTATTTGAAAGAGCACTATTTCAAAAGTGCAAGCATTGAATGCCTGGGTTATGACAAACCTAAAGAAGAACGTAAGAAAGTAAAAGGCAACGAAACAAAGGCTCTTGTGCAGAAATACAAAGCACAAGGATATAAACAAAATCAGGTAGTAGAGAAAACAGGATTAACTAAAGGCAGGGTATCTCAAATATGGAAATAAGGAATAACATTGAAACTAATTAACACACTTTCAAAATCAAGTTGATTTGTATCTTTTGGAGCGTTCAAGATCTTAAGATACTTAAAAGCAGAGGTAGAGCGTCATAAGGCAGCAGACAATCCTGATGGTACATTTTGGATTACTTAAAAGAGCTAGGAGAAGCCTTTGGCATGTCGTCAACATGGGGCATCGGTATACATTTCCGCTCAAATGTTTGGATTTGTTAGCACAATGTAGACAGTTCGAGCATAAGCACGATCCTATGATAGCCATTACCTCATCTTTTCAATTCTGCAACAACAACGATCAATAACTCATCATTTAGCGGATTTTGTATATCCCTTTGGATAATCCCTGCTTGAGGTTATGGGTGAGGTCATTCAAGGTAGAAAGGATGTTCTACAAAGGTATTTTCCTAACCGGCGAACAAGAAGGTAAATACGGTCAGGCAGGCTTGCTTAGCAAGCGTCACTTCCCGTATGCTGGTGAAAAGTAAAGAGAGTAACAATGACTCGGGGTGCCGCTTTCTACCAGGAAAGGGCTGAGAAAAACCCGTTGACCTGAACTGGATAATGCCAGCGTAGGGAAGTCTGATGCCTGACCGCATTTGCCTTCTTGTTCGCCGGTTGGGAGTTATGATGACACATCAACCTGAACACCTTTCTGACGCGCACGTCGCGCGTATCCTGCATCAATTTCGCCAACACGCGCCGCTGGTTCATTGCATGACCAATGATGTCGTGCAAACTTTCACGGCCAATGTACTGCTGGCGCTCAACGCGTCGCCTGCCATGGTTATCGATCCTGAAGAAGCTGCGCAATTCAGCGGTTTTGCCGACGCGTTGCTGATTAATGTGGGCACCTTAACGCAGGATCGTCAACTCGCTATGCAAGCCGCCGTTACCGCCGCCAATCAAGCTGGCACGCCATGGACACTTGATCCGGTTGCGGTGGGCGCGCTCACGTTACGCAGCGCATTCTGCCAGCAATTGCTGAGTCAAAAACCCGCCGCTATTCGCGGTAATGCCTCTGAAATTTTAGCGCTAGCGCAGCAAGCTGCGGGCGGGCGAGGCGTTGATAGTTTGCATCAGGCCGATGCCGCAGTGGCAGCCGCTCAGCAGCTTGCTCGCGATTATCACACCCTTGTGATCGTCACCGGCGAAGTCGATTACGCCACTGATGGCTCACGCACCTTAACCATTTCCGGCGGTAGCCCACTGATGACACGCGTAGTCGGCACGGGCTGCGCATTATCGGCGGTGGTTGCCGCTTTCAGCAGCCTGCCGGGCGATCGCTTGCTCAACGTTGCCTGCGCATGTCGGGTGATGGCGCTGGCGGGGAAAAAAGCGGCGGCGCAAGCGCAAGGGCCGGGCACCTTTGTCGCCGCGTTCCTTGATGCGTTATGGATGCTGGAGGTGGCAGCATGAAGCGCATTAACGCCTTAACCATCGCCGGCACCGATCCCAGTGGCGGAGCCGGGATCCAAGCCGATCTCAAAGCTTTTTCTGCGTTAGGCGCTTATGGCACCAGCGTTATTACTGCGCTAGTGGCGCAAAATACCTGCGGCGTGCAATCCGTTTACCGCGTGGATCCTGACTTTGTCACGGCGCAGTTGGATTCAGTGCTGGATGATGTGCGCATCGATAGCGCGAAAATCGGCATGTTAGCGGAAACCGCGATTGTGGAGCGCGTGGCTCAGCGCCTGAAACGAGCCAGTTTACCCTTTGTCGTGCTGGATACGGTGATGGTGGCTAAGAGCGGCGATGCACTGCTTTCACCGGATGCGATTGCCAGCGTGCGTGAACTGTTATTGCCACAGGTTTCACTGATTACCCCGAATTTGCCAGAAGCCGCCGCACTGTTGAATTGTGCAATTGCGCACAACGAAGATGAAATGCTGACGCAGGGTGAAGCGCTGCTGGCGTTGGGTTGTCAGGCGGTGCTGATGAAAGGGGGACACCTGAGCGATGTGGAAAGCCCGGACTGGCTGATTACGCGCTCAGCTCAGCAACGTTTTACCGCACCTCGTGTGAATACGCGTCACACACATGGCACCGGTTGTACGCTTTCGGCGGCGCTAGCGGCGCTGCGTCCACGCCATCAAAACTGGCAGGAGACGTTAACGGAAGCCAAAGCCTGGTTGCAGCAAGCCTTGTTACACGCTGATTCACTGGAAGTGGGCAAAGGCATTGGGCCGGTGCATCACTTCCATCAATGGTGGTAAGGAGAGAGACTAAAACGGGGCTTTTTCCTGGGGATCCGTCTGAAAAATGGAGTCAGCAATTTGCGTCATAGCGTGAATAAGGTCCAGGCTGTGGGGGTCGAATCGGCGGGTGCCGGTTCACCCTCGACAGCTAACAGGAGTTGACATGACGGACATCGTACAGTTATTGGGCAAAGAAGCGGATTCCCTTCTTCAACATCGCTGCATGACCCTTCCAGCGGAAAGCCTGTATTTACCAGGCGCGGATTTCGTTGATCGGGTAATGATCGACAACAACCGTTCTCCTGCGGTACTGCGCAATATGCAAACGCTGTATAACACCGGTCGCCTGGCGGGAACCGGTTATCTCTCTATTCTGCCGGTCGATCAGGGTGTAGAGCATTCAGCTGGCGCCTCGTTTGCCGCTAATCCGCACTATTTTGATCCCAAAAACATTGTTGAACTGGCGATCGAAGCGGGCTGTAATTGCGTAGCATCAACCTACGGTGTATTGGCTTCCGTATCACGTCGTTATGCGCACCGCATTCCATTTTTAATGAAGCTTAACCACAACGAAACGCTGAGTTATCCGGCGCAATACGATCAAACGCTGTATGCCAGCGTCGATCAGGCGTTCAACATGGGCGCAGTAGCGGTTGGCGCGACTATTTACTTCGGTTCAGAGCAATCACGCCGCCAAATTGAAGAAATTTCTGCGGCTTTTGAGCGCGCACATGAATTGGGTCTGGTCACAGTATTGTGGGCTTACCTGCGCAATAACGATTTCAAAAAGGATGGCGTGGATTATCACTCCAGTGCGGATTTAACGGGTCAGGCGAACCATTTGGCGGCGACGATTGGTGCCGATATCGTTAAGCAGAAAATGGCGGAAAACAACGGCGGCTATAACGCGGTGAAATTTGGTCATACCGATGAGCGCGTTTATACCAAGCTGACTACTGAAAATCCCATCGATTTGGTGCGTTATCAGTTAGCAAACTGCTATATGGGCCGCGCCGGGTTGATCAATTCGGGTGGCGCGTCAGCGGGTGAAACAGATATTGCCGAATCAGTGCGTACCGCCGTTATTAACAAACGTGCCGGTGGCATGGGATTGATTCTGGGACGTAAGGCGTTCAAGAAATCATTGAAGGATGGCGTCGCGCTGATAAATGCAGTGCAGGATGTTTATCTGTCAAAAGAGGTGACGATTGCGTAAGGGGTGAGTCCTCTGCGCGCTGCCCCCCATCCCGCCTTCCCCCGCGAAGCGGGGGAAGGCGACGCTACCACATGCCGCTTCCTCACTAATATAAAGCAGCATCTTCCTCCCCCATTTATGGGGGAGGATTGAGGTGGGGGACAAACGACCTCGCACTTCAGAGGATTGAGGTGGGGGACAAACGACCTCGCACTTCAAAAGAATAAGGGGACAAACGACTCAAGGCCCTTCAAACCATTCACTGTTGCGTTCGGCAATGGGCGTTATTGAGAAAATCATCTCTTGTAGATGGCGGCGCATCGCTGCTTCTGCGGCATCAGCATCATGAGCTTGTAGCGCTGCGAAAATTTCCTGATGCTGCTCAATCAAACTTTCCGGGGGAGAAACTTCACTCAAGGTTAAAAAGCGCACCCGATCCATCGCCGCCTTGATATTTTCCACCGTTTCCCACGCCAGCGTGCAGTTGATGCTTTCAGCAATTAAACGGTGAAACTCATCATCCAGGCTAAGAAATGCCTGGCTGTCATGCCGCTCAGCAGCCATTTTTTGCAATTGCAAATTGTGTTCCAGCGCCATCAAAGCCGGCGACGTGATCTCCACTGCGGCACGGCGAACCACCGCAATCTCCACTGCTTCGCGGATGAAACGCCCATCGGCTACGCGTTTAGCGGAAATCTTACGCACGAAGGTGCCACGTTGTGGCAGCACCTGTACCAATCCGGCTTCTGCCAGCTTAATAAAAGCTTCACGTACCGGCTGACGTGAAACATTGAAGCGAGCAGAAACTTCTTTCTCAGAGAGCAACGAACCGGGTTGAATCACACAGGTGACGATATCTTTGCGCAGATAACGGTAAATCTGCTGGTTCACTGGCTCGCTGGTGGTAATGGTATAGGCGATCGTCATGCGGCAATGTCCATATTACGGCTGACATAAGCCAGCCCGTAGAGAAAGAATCAGTCTAATCAGCACGCTGCATCTGCGCCAGTGCTTTTGCTACCGCACAATCATGCCGCGTTCATTATTTGATGTACGGTAGCGCGGGCGCCTTGCTGCACCAGTTGCTGATAAAAATGCGTTAATCGGGCAACAAAGTCACCATTTTGTGCCAGATCTTCGCCAAAAACCGCGTTCATCCCCAACAAAGCCCGCACGCGAGCTTCACCGTCTTCGCTGTTTTTCACACACTCGGCCAGCGCATTTTTCAGAGGATCTCGTATCTCAATCGGCTGGCCTTGTTCATCTACACCGCCGACATAACGCATCCAGGCGGCAATGCCAAGCAGCAGCAGGTCGCAGCGGCTACCGTTACGCAGGTGCCAGCGCAGACTATCCAACATCCGTTGTGGCAACTTTTGGGTGCCATCGGTAGCGATCTGATAAGTACGATGTTTAATCGCGCGGTTTTCATAGCGGGCGATTAACGAGTCGGCGTAGGCTTGCAAATCTACCCCTTGAGTGCGCAAGGTTGGCGCTTGCTCATCCACCATTAATGCGCGAGCAGCGGCCCGGAAGTGGCTGTCATTCATGCAATCGCTGATGTGTTCGTAGCCCGCCAAAAAACCCAAATAGGCGAGGAATGAATGGCTACCATTCAGCATCCGCAGCTTCATCTCTTCAAAAGGCAGTACATCGTTTACCAGTTCGGCACCGGCTTTTTCCCACGCTGGGCGGCCGCTGACAAAGTTATCTTCAACCACCCACTGAAAAAACGGCTCTGCTTCTACGGCCACCGGATCCTCCGAACCCAGACGCGCGGTGAGCTGCTGGAAAGCGCTTTCAGTCATGGCAGGTACAATGCGATCAACCATCGTGGAAGGGAAAGTGATGTGGTGCTGAATGTACTCGGCTAAATCGTCATCCTGACGCTGCGCCAGTTGCACAATCACATTGCGCGAGACATGGCCATTTTCCGGCATATTGTCACAAGACATCACGCTAAACGGCGCTAACCCGGCGTCGCGACGGCGGCGAATTGCCGCCAGTATCAGGCCAGGCAAAGAGCGTGGCGCGTCTGGCTGGGCAAGGTCATGCATGATATCAGGGTGATCTGGATTGAGATCACCGCTGGCAGGTAAATGGCAATAACCCTTTTCCGTTACGGTCATCGAAACAATGGCGACGTCTGGCTGGCTCATGGCGTCAATCACCGCCTCGATTCCGTCGCCTTTGCCGTGCAGCGCAGCAGTGATCACGCCAATTACGCGGGTATTCAGCGAGTCGTCGGCCATCTCTGTAACGGTGTAGAGCAAATCCTGTTCACGCAGCGCCTGAATAAGTGCGCCGCTGTTGAGATTCACTTCGCAATAGCCCCAATCTGAACCTTGCTCAGCCAGCTTGTCGCTGCATAGCGCCTGATGGGCGCGGTGGAAGGCGCCAAAGCCAATATGCACCATACGCGTTTTAAGTTTGCTACGGTCGTAGCGCGGGCGCTGAACGTCAGCGGGAAGGCGATCGATATCTAACATAGTCTGTCCTTATGGCAAACGGGGCGCCATGCGCCCCGTAATCAGTAATGCATTAACCGCGTCCTGCTTAAACCGAAACCGGTTTGTCGATGGTTTTCGGACTGCGAATCACAAACAGCACCAGGAATGCACCCACGGCGGCGACACATCCCGCCAGGATAAAGGCGCTGTCGAACTTGCCGGTGTGCTGCACAATGAAGCCGGTCACGATGGGACCGATGATGCCCGACAAACTGCCCACCAGATGAATAAATCCACTGATGCTGCCGACGCGGCTTTTGTGCACGACATCCTGAATAATCGCCCAGTAAATCGCGCCGGTGATGTAGAGGAAGAAGATCGATATCGACATCATCATCACGGCAGGCACCACATCTTTTATCGTACCCGCCAGTGCGACACAAATGGCGGCAGCAAACAGTGAGACCACTAACACAATTTTACGTGACAACAGCAACTTGCCAGTGATGTTGAAGATTTTATCGGAGATCAAGCCGCCGAGTGCCAGGCCGACAAAGCCAACAATCCACGGGATCATCGTCGTGATGCTCATGGCCTTGATATCCAGGCCATGCGCCTGCACCAGATAGGCCGGGAACCAGCTCAGGAAGAAGAACAGAATGTAGTTGTAACAGAAGAAGGCAAATGCGGTGACCAGGATAATGGGCTGACGCAGATAATAGCCAAAGGGATGAGCAGTTTGCGAAAGATCAGCTTCATCATTCGGGTTTTCAGCCTTCATGTGATCAATCAGCGCACGCTCTTTTTCAGTCACCAGCTTGCTTTTTGCCGGGTTATCCGCCGCAAAGAACAGCCAGATGGTCATCCAAACCAACCCGATGCAGCAGACGATAACAAACGCTGGACGCCAACCGTAAGCAAGTGCCAGATAACCGATGATTGGACCGGCAACCGCGCCGCCCAGCGGTGAACCGGCGCTCAGCAAACCCATGGCGGTTGCTGCCTGTTTTTTCGGGAACCAGCCGTTAATGGCTTTGTTCGCCGAGGCGCAAATTGGGCCTTCCGCCATGCCGAACAGCACGCGCAGAATCAACAGTGACCAGAAACCGGTGGCCAATGCGGTCATGCCGCAAAAAATTGACCAAGCGCCAACAGCCACGGCGAGCACGATTTTTGGCCCAAATTTGTCGGTCGCCAGGCCACCAACAAAGTTAAACAACGCATAGCCGAAGAAGAAGCTACCGAAAATCATGCCGAACTGCTCAGCATTAATCGCCAGATCTTTTTCCACCATTGGAACAGTCAACGACAGCGCTACGCGATCGAGGTAGTTGATCATGTAGACAAGGAACAGCAGCAATACGAGGGTCCAGCGCAGATTCTTGAACATAGAAACTCCGTGATCTGTTTTCTACTTGTAATAGGCCGGCGGGTACGTACCGGCAGAGGACACCTGGTGTTCAGGCTAGGTTAACGCATTTGAAGAATCACCTTGCAGCAGGTACGTGGATCTTTTTCGAACAGCGTCATCGCACGTTCGATGTCGTGCAAAGGGAAATAGTGTGTGACCAGCTTCTCCGGCTGGATTAACCCTTTTTCCATCCATTCAATAACCTGCGGAAAGCGATGGCTGTTCAAACGCGAGGTAAACAGCGACAGCTCTTTGCTGGTTAAACTTTGCTGAGTAATGCTGCACGGCTCGCCGGAAAAACCGAGTAAACCGATGCGCGCAGCCGGTGAGGCGAGGGCGGCCGCTTCAGCCAAAATCGTAGGGTGGCAGGCAGCATCAATAATCAATGTTGGCTGTAACCCTTCTAACTGCGCTGCCAGCGGCACGTCAGCGTTGTTAAAGACGCGATCCGCACCGTTCTGCAACGCTAATTCCAGCCGCTCAGGCAGACGATCCACCACCAATACCTGATCCACGTTATAGACGCCTTTCAGCACCTGAATGGCGGTTAAACCCATCGGGCCTGCGCCGTAAATTAACGCAACATCTTGCTGCTGCGGCTTGAGAAACGCAGTGATGTTTGCCGCAATGGTGAAAGGCTCAACCAAACTGGCCAGTTTGTCGGGAATTGAGGCGGGCAGACGATACGCATTTTTCGCCGGAGCCACCGCATATTCACTGAAGCCGCCGTCGCGATGCACGCCAATGACCTGTAATTCCTTGCACACATTTGGCCGGCCTACTGAACACGGATAGCAAGCGCCACAGCTCACCACTGGGTCGACCGCCACACGTTCACCGAGGCGCACAGCATCAACGCCTTCGCCTAAAGCATCAATCACGCCAAAAAACTCATGGCCAATGACGCGGGGATATTTGGCAAACGGATTATGACCATGCCAGATATGCACGTCAGATCCACAAATACTGGCAAACTGCACCTTAACCCGCACTTCACCCGCAGCGGGTTGCGGCATTGGACGTTCGGCCAGCACCAGCTCGCCAGGTTGCTCAATAACGACACTTTTCATTGTGATCTCCTTACCAGTTCCACAGCGTGCCATCTTCGAGGCGGGCTACGGGTAAATAGGCAGGTTCATAGGGATATTTCGACGCAAGTTTTTCATTGAAGTCGATGCCTAAACCCGGTTTGTTGCCCGGATGCATGTAACCATCTTCGAACGTCCAGTTGGCGTCGAACAGTTCCATCATCTGCTCGGAGAAGCCCATATATTCCTGAACGCCGAAATTGGGTACCCACAGGTCAAAGTGCAGCGCAGCAGCCATGCAAACCGGCGAGAGATCCGAAGGGCCGTGCGAGCCGGTGCGAACCTGATACAGCGAAGCAAAATCGGCAATACGGCGCATACCGGTGATGCCGCCTGCGTGGGTAATGGTGGTGCGGATATAATCAATCAGCTGCTCTTCAATCAGCTGTTTACAATCCCAGATGCTGTTGAACACTTCGCCTACCGCAATTGGCGTGACGGTATGCTGACGGATCAGACGGAAACACGCTTGGTTTTCAGCAGGTGTCGGATCCTCCATCCAGAACAGGCGGTAATCTTCCACGCTTTTTCCGAAGCGCGCGGCTTCAATTGGCGTCAGGCGATGATGCATGTCATGCAGCAGATGCTCGTCAAAGCCAAACTTATCGCGGATCGCTTCAAACAGCTTTGGCGTAAAATCGAGGTATTTTTCGGTTGACCATAATTGCTCTTCTGGCCAGTTACCTTTGGTAGCAGGCTCATAAGCCAGACCTTTGCCTTTTGCCATGCCGTAAGTGGTTTTCATTCCGGGTACGCCGCATTGGGCGCGAATTGCTTTAAAGCCCAGCTCTTTATGTTTGGCGTAATCGTCCATCACTTCATCAATAGAATGCCCGGTGGTGTGGCAATAGACCATCACGCCGGTGCGCGATGCGCCACCAAGCAACTGATAAAGCGGCATGTTGGCGGCTTTGCCTTTGATGTCCCACAGTGCCATATCCACGGCAGAAATCGCAGACATGGTGACAGGGCCACGACGCCAGTACGCGCCTTTGTAAAAGTATTGCCAGATGTCTTCGATTTGATGCGCATCGCGGCCAATCAACTGCGGGCAAACGTGATCTTTTAGATAGGAGGCAACAGGTAATTCACGGCCATTCAGCGTCGCGTCGCCAATGCCAGTTAAGCCTTCATCGGTGGTGATCTTAAGGGTGACAAAGTTTCTGCCTGCGCAGGTTACAAACACTTCCGCGTTAACAATTTTCATCGATGTAAGCCTTTATCCAGCGTTCAATGATGAAAAAATACGCGCATTAATACTACCATACAAGTTGATGTAGCGAAGTTGTGAACAGAATCACACTGTGCTTAACAGGTAAGGGGAAGCTGCAAAGAGAAAAGGGCGGCGCACCGCCCCTTGAGCCAGCATCAGGCTAATAGCGGACACTGCGGTGGTAAGCGACAACTCAGCGCGCCGGGCAGAACATCGATATGAAACTCACGGCCCGACAGCGGCTCGCCATCAAGGTTGAAGGTCATTTCATGCGGCGAAAGGATATGCAGCGATTGCAGCTTCTTTCTGACAATGCCTGGATTGTCATCGTCGCCGGTCAATGAGTGCATCAATGTGGGCAACAGTTCCTGTGCGGTAACAATGCTGATATCGAGTTGCCCATCGTTGATCAACGCCGAAGGACATAAGCGTTGTCCGCCGCCTGCTTGACGCCCATTGCCGATGCCGATCACCAGCGCATCGCCTTGCCAGTGAAAATCTGGCCCGCTGATTTCGCAACTGTCGGCTTTCAGGGTATCCATGCGCATCAGCCCATGAATAAAGTAAGAGACGCCGCCGAGTGCAGACTTTAACTTCTCTGGCGTTTCAGTGGTAATACGCGTACCAAAGCCGCCGGTTGCCATGTTGATAAAATAACGATCCTGATTCACGCGAGCCAAATCGATCATGCTGGCTTTGCCCTGAATCGCCAGGCGCAACGCCGGTTCCATCTCGGCGGGAATGCCGACGCTGGTGGCGAAATCATTGGCGGTGCCCAGCGGCAGGATACCTAAAACAGGGCGTGCTGAAGCCTCGATAGCGGCCAGAGCAGTTGCAATTTCGTTGATGGTGCCATCACCGCCGCCTGCAACTACGGTTTCAGCTTCCAGCGTAATGGCTTCATCTAAATAGCGCTGTCCATCACCTTTCTCCCAGGTGACGCGCACAGCAATATTAAAGCCTTCATCACGCAGTGTATTGATAGCTGCGCGCAGATCTTCGTTACCTGCGCCTTTGCCATTGAGGATCAGTAGCGTTAGCGAATTTTTGTCCATTATTTTTTCCTGGAAGATCAGCTCAGAGCAAAGGTTATAGCACAGCTGAGGCTGTAAAAAGATTGGCGAATGGGAGAAAAAGAAAACCCGCGCGGGGGAGCCGGGCGGGTGAATGAGGTGGTTCCTGGTAATACTTGCTTTATTGTTACTCGTTCGAAGCAGGCGCGACTATAAAACAGGGCGAAGCGGCGGTCTGTGATCCTACTCTAACTTCGTCTAAATGTTTCCAATAGTTAACGTTTTGCCATGGGGATCACGCGTGCTTAGACCTTCGGTGAAATTTCTCAGCAGTAAACTAAATGACAAATCAACCGTTTCTGGCACCTGCATCCAGACGCGATGTCCATCACCGGGCGCAACATCGATCGCTTCGCCGCGCGCATTTTGCAGGGCATCCAGCGTACAGATCAGATTGCCTGAAGGGGTCATAATTTCCAGACTGTCATGCAGCATAAACTTATTTTTCACCGCTACTTCTGCCCAATCGCCACGGCGTTCGCCGGTAAACTCGCCAACAAATTGCTGTCGCTCGGAGATCGAATAACCTTGCTGATAATTTTGATAGCTGTCATGCGTGTGGCGCCGTAAAAAACCTTCGGTATAGCCGCGATGCGCCAGGCCTTCCAGCGTCATCAGCAGTTCAGGATCAAAGGGTTTACCGCTGGCTGCATCGTCAATGGCGCGACGATAAACCTGAGCGGTGCGCGCGCAGTAATAGAATGATTTGGTGCGGCCTTCAATTTTCAACGAATGCACGCCCATTTGACTCAACCGCTCAACGTGCGCCACAGCGCGCAAATCTTTGGAGTTCATAATGTACGTGCCGTGTTCATCTTCAAAGGCACTCATTACTTCGCCCGGCTTCATCTTCTCTTCCAGCAAGAAAACCTTGTCGGTGGGCTGACCTTTACCCAAGGTCGGTGTGATATTTTGCACCTCAACCGGCTGATAAATTTCAACAATATTACCTACCTCATCCTGCTTGCCTTCTTCCACTTTATACTCCCAGCGGCAGGCATTGGTGCAGGTTCCCTGATTGGGGTCGCGTTTATTCATGTAGCCAGAAAGCAGGCAGCGGCCGGAATAGGCCATGCACAGCGCGCCATGCACAAACACTTCCAGCTCCATTTCTGGCACCTGCTGACGGATGTCGGCGATCTCTTCCAGCGACAGCTCACGAGAAAGGATGACGCGCGTTAATCCCATTTGCTGCCAGAATTTCACCGTCGCCCAATTCACGGCGTTAGCCTGCACGGAAAGATGGATTGGCATCTGGGGAAACGCCTCTCTGACCAGCATGATCAAGCCTGGATCGGACATGATCAACGCGTCCGGCTGCATCTCTATCACTGGCGTTAAGTCACGTATAAAGGTTTTAAGCTTGGCGTTATGCGGCGCGATGTTCACCACCACATAGAATTTTTTACCCAGCGCGTGTGCTTCGTTGATACCTTGAGCGAGGATTTCGTGGGTGAATTCATTGTTGCGCACCCGCAGACTGTAGCGTGGCTGGCCAGCGTAAACCGCGTCAGCACCATATGCAAAGGCATAGCGCATGTTCTTCAGCGTTCCCGCTGGAGAAAGAAGTTCTGGTTTCAAAGGTTTTCTCACTGATGTCAGGTCAGCATGCCGCCGACTACGGTGGCACGTATAGGGCCGTGGATAACGGCCCTATAAAAGGTGCGGAATTGTAGGCTGTGAGCAGCCGTAGGTAAATTGATCCAAATCAATCTAGATCAAATGACAGAGATCGGCTTCCCAGCGGTATCCCATGCCATACACCGCACGGATAAAGGGCTGCTCGCTGTCGAGATTCTCCAGCTTGCGACGCAGGTTTTTGATGTGGCTGTCGATGGTACGATCGGTAACGACGCGATAATCGTCATAGAGATGATTTAGCAGTTGTTCGCGTGAAAACACTTTGCCCGGCTCCAGCGCCAGGGTTTTCAACAAGCGAAACTCGGCGGGGGTCAAATCCAGCGGTTGCTCGCGCCAGCTTGCCTGGAAACGGCCTTCATCAACTTTCAGTAGCGACGATTTCTGCACCTCTTCCGGCGAACGTTTTACCCGACGCAGAATAGTTTTAACCCGCGCCACCACTTCACGCGGGCTGAACGGCTTGCACACGTAATCGTCGGCACCGATTTCCAGCCCCAGCAGGCGATCAATCTCTTCGGTTCGCGCTGTCACCATGATGATTGGCAATTCAGAGAAGCGGCGGATTTCCCGACACAACGTTAAGCCATCGGTGCCGGGTAGCATCAAATCCAGCAGCAGTAAATCAGGCGGCGAGTGCTGAACGTAATCCAGCACCTCGTTGCCGTGCGCGATATGGTGCGTGCGGTAATTGGAAGCCTGAAGATAATCAATCATTAACTGGGCCAATTTTGGCTCATCTTCCACGATAAGAATTAGCGGGTCTTGTTTTTCCTGGCTCATAATCTGCTACGCATGAGGAACATAGCGCAATTGTAGCGTGATTTTCAGGCCACCTAAATCAGAGTGCTCTGCAGAAATATTGCCGCCGTGTGCTTCGGCGATATTTTTACAAATCGCCAGTCCCAAACCGGAGCCGCCGCTGGCACGATTACGTGAGCCTTCGGTACGGAAGAAGCGCTCAAAGATTTGCGTCTGATGATCGCCATCAACGCCGGGCGCGCTGTCGTCAAAGGTCAGCGTCCAGTAAGGTGCTTCATAAGCAATGCGTACCTGCACGCTGCCGCCCGAATCGGTATAACGCAGGCTGTTTTCCAGCAAATTGGTAAACAGCTGCATCAGCCGATCGGGATCGCCAAAGAACGGCGCCTGTGCTGGCAAAAACACATTCAATGTTAAGCCATGTGAACGATAGCGTTCGGCGAAGCTGCCCGCCGTGACTTCCAGCAGCTGCACTAAATCGGTGGCCTGTTTACGATAGGCGAGGGCACCTTCATCTGAAAGCGAGAGTTGATGAAGATCGTCCACCAGTTTGGTGAGCACCACCACTTCACTTTGTAGCGAGCCGATCGCTTCGGGCGTCAGCTTACGCACGCCATCCTGCATCGCTTCCAGTTCACCACGCAGAATAGCCAGCGGCGTGCGTAGCTCATGCGAGATGTCGGCCATAAAGGCGCGACGCATGCTTTCGTTCTTCTCCAGAGAGCTGGCGAGACGATTGAAGTCATGCGCCAACTGACCCAACTCGTCATGGCTGCTGACTTCAACCCGGCTGGCAAAATTGCCTGCCGCCAGATGATGAGTACCATCGACAAGGCGTTTCACGGGTGCCAGCAATCCGCGAGCGATGATCCATGTCACCAGCGCGGCCAGCAGCGCTGACAATCCCACGATATACCAGCTGGTTCGCCGCTGTTGCTGATCAAAGTTGATATCGGTACTGCGCGTCAGGCGCTCCGGTGGCGACCCGATCACCCAACCGACAATCTTGCCATTGGTCAGCGTGATATTGCGGCGCGAACCCTCTTGTGGAACCGGCGATCGCGGGCCAACCAGCACTTTATATTGCTGATCGATAACCCAAAACTGCGTGCGCCAGCCGTGTGGCGGCAGCTGGTTGTTGCTGTCGGGATTTTGCTCCAGCGAGCGCAGAATATTAAACACCAGCCGATCGTTATTGCGCACGAAATCCCAGTTACCATGCTGCTCATATTGGTCTGCCAATGCATCACTGAGCATGTTCAAACGTTGCTCATTGCCACGCTTGATGTAATCGACAAAGCCATGTTCAAAACTGAGGCGCACGCCCCAATGCATGGTGATCAAAACCAGCATGCAGGTGGCGAAAATCGCCATAAAAAGTTTGGCGCCAATCCCGAGGCGCAAGGTCGGTTTCATTCACTTCTCCGACGTCGCATATCGACGTTTTTACTGAGATCTTTGGGTACACGCCAGAACACCAGCGCGGGCAGGATAATGATCAGCGCCATACACAAGTAGGCATAGACAAACATCTGGTGGCTGGCTGCGCTGTCGCTCGCCGCATCCTGACCCAATGCGCCCAATAACAAACCGGCGATGGTGACGCCAATACTCATGGAAAGCTGCATGATCATCGACAGCAAGCTGTTGCCGCTGGAGGCGAGCTCATCGGGCAGCTCTTTCAACGTCAGAGTGTTCATGGAGGAGAAGCGAATCGCGTTGACCATGCCTTGCAGGAATAACACCAGCGGCAGTAGCCAAATCCAGCCCATTATTGCCACCAGCGGAAACAGCAACACCACCAGCGCGAGTCCAATGGTGGAGCCGACCAGCACGTTGCGGTAGCCAAACACGTTGACGATGCGCACCACGATGCGTTTCATGCCCATGTTACCAAGCACCATCGGGATCATCATCAATCCCGCATGAAACGGGCTGTAACCCATGCCGATCTGCAAGAAAATGGGTGTCATAAACGGCAACATGCCGCTGCCGATGCGGCCAGTGAAGCTGCCGAGCAAGCCAATGGAATAGACGCGATTGTCGAACAGTTTCAGGCTAAACAAGGCGCGTTCGTTGCCGCGTGCATGCATCAAATAAAAAATCAGCGAGAAGAAGCCAATCAGGATCATTGCGCCGAGCAGCAACGCTGAACCGCCGCTGCTGCGTTGACCATCAAGCGCCAGCGTCAGCGTGGCCATCCCGGCGGCCAGCAGCACAAAGCCGAGGAAATCGAAGCGTCGCGTCGGCATAGAATAGTTCGGCATCAGCATGATAGTTGCAATAGCGCCAATGATGCCGACCGGAATATTGATTAAGAAGATCCAATGCCAGCTGGCGTATTGCACCAGCACGCCGCCCAGCGCCGGGCCAAGTAGCGGGCCGATTTGTCCTGGCAGCGTGACAAACGTCATCGCCGACATATATTGTTCACGCGGGACGATTTTCATCACCGTTAAGCGCCCGACCGGCACCATCATGGCACCGCCAATGCCTTGTACCACCCGCGCCATCACCAGTTGATCGAGCGTGGCAGAAAACGCGCACAGCAGCGATCCGAGGCTGAACAGAACGATGGCGGTAAAAAAGATATTACGGACACCGAAGCGGTCGGCCAGCCAGCCGCTGACGGGCAACATCACCGCCACCGTTAACAGATAAGAGACAATAACCGAGTGCATATGCAGCGGGCTGACGCCAAGATCGTGCGCCATCGACGGAATCGCTGTATTGACGATGGTGGTGTCCAGCGTCTGCATAAAGAATCCGAAAGCGACAATCCACAGCTGCCAGCGAACTGTCGCGTTCTGCGTACTCATCAAGGCGTCTCCTAATTTTGTGTAGCGTTAACGGCGTGATGTCGTTTTTTACGGCGCAACTTATCCATCATTAAATAAACCACCGGCGTGGTGTAAAGCGTTAACAGCTGGCTCATGACCAGGCCGCCCGCAATAGTGATGCCAAGCGGTTGGCGTAGCTCCGCGCCGTCGCCGCTGGTTAACATCAACGGCAGTGCACCAAACAGCGCTGCCAGTGTGGTCATCAGAATCGGGCGAAAACGCAGCAGGCACGCCTGGAAAATCGCGTCACGCGCGCTGAGATTGCCGTTGCGTTCCGCATTCAGGGCAAAGTCCACCATCATGATGGCATTCTTTTTGACGATGCCAATGAGGAGTAAAATTCCGATCAGCGCAATCAAACTGAATGGCGTATCGAACAACTTTAGCGCCAGCAAGGCGCCCACGCCTGCCGAAGGCAAAGTCGATAAGATCGTCAGCGGATGGACATAGCTTTCGTACAGAATGCCCAGCACGATATACACCGCCGCAATCGCCGCCAACATCAACCAAACCTGGCTGCTTTGTGACTGTTGGAAGATTTGCGCGGTGCCGGCAAAACTGCCGCGCACGCTGCTGGGTACGCTGATCGCCGTCATAGTACGATCAATCGCTTCTGACGCCTGCGACAGCGAAATGCCTTCCGGCAGGTTGAATGAAATGGTGGATGCCGCCGATAACCCTTCATGGTTTACCGACAGCGGTGCGTTAGCCGGCTGCCACTTGGCGAACCACGACAGCGGAATCGCTTTGCCTTCGCTGTTAATCACGAACATCTGGTCCAGGGCGCTGATGTCTTGGGTGTAGCGCGGATCCACTTCCATCACCACTTTGTACTGGTTGAGCGGCTGATAAATAGTGGAAATCTGTCGTTGACCAAAGGCGTTATTCAACAAGCTATTGGCATCGGTAACGTTTATTCCCAAACGCGCCATGCTTTCGCGGTCATAAGTCAGCGCCATTTCGCTGCCTTTGTCTTGCTGATCGGAGTTCACGTCAGCTAACTCGGGCAGGGCAGCAAAGGCCTGGCGAATCTTCGGTTCCCAGGTTCGCAGGTCGTTGAGATCGTCTGACAGCAGCGAATATTGATAGCTGGCATTGGATTCACGCCCACCAACCCGAAGATCCTGCACCGCATTGAGATAGAGGTTTGCGCCAGGTTCTTTCGCCAGTTTGATTCTCAGCCGTGCAATTACTTCCTGCGCGCTTTCGCTGCGCTCCGACAGCGGCTTCAACGAAATAAACATTGAGCCGCTGTTGGTACGCATACCGCCAGTAAAACCGACCACGCTTTCCACCGCCGGATCGGCCCCTACGATGGTCATAAAGTCTTGCAGCTTGCTGCGCATCGCCTGAAACGAAATACTCTGGTCGGCAGAGATAAAGCCAGAAAGGCGGCCGGTATCCTGCTCGGGCATAAAGGTTTTGGGAATGCTGATAAACAGCCAAACCGTTAGCGCGATGGTGCCAAAAAAGAGCAGTAGCACCCAACGGGCATGATTGAGCACCAGATTTAGGGAACGCCCATAACCTTGCTGGATCGCCATCAAGATGCGACCAAAACCGCGCTGGCGCGGTTGGCTACGCGGCGCGTGGGGTTTGAGCAAATAGGCGCACATCATTGGCGTTAGGGTGACGGAGATGAATAACGAAATGACAATCGCCACGGAAAGCGTAATCGCGAATTCAGCAAAAAAGCGACCAATCAGGCCACCGATCATCAGCAATGGCAGGAACACGGCAACCAGCGATAAGCTCATCGATAGCACGGTAAATCCCACTTCCCGCACGCCTTTCAGCGCCGCCGCCAGCGGCTTCATGCCAGCTTCAACATGGCGCGAAATGTTTTCCAGCACCACTATCGCGTCATCCACGACAAACCCAGTAGCGATGGTCAGCGCCATCAGCGACAGGTTATTCAGACTGAAGCCGCACAGATACATCGCCGCAAAGGTGCCGATCAGCGAAACCGGCACCGCCGCCGCAGGGATCAGCGTGGCGCGACCTGAGCGCAAGAAAACAAACACCACCAAAATCACCAGCACCACTGCAATCACCAGCGATTGCTCAACTTCATGCAGCGACGCACGAATGGTTGGCGAGCGATCCTGCGCCACCTGCAAATCAATGGCGGCAGGGATCACTTCATGCAGTTCTGGCAGCTCCGCGCGGATGTGATCCACGGTATCAATAACGTTGGCTTCTGGCGTTTTTCGCACCACCAGCAGCACCGCAGGTTTACCGCGCGACATCCCGGCGTTGCGCACGTCCTGCACCGAGTCTTCGACGGTGGCGACATCCGACAATTTTACCGCTGCGCCCTTGTTGTAATGCACCACCAACGGCTGATATTCACTGGCCGTTTGCAGTTTGTCATTAGTGCGCAGCTGCCAACGTTGTTCGCGGTCGTCCAATGCACCTTGCGGGCGGCGCTGGTTGGCATTCGAGATCGCTTCACGTACTGCATCCAGCGAAACGCCCTGATTAAACAGCGCTTGTGGATTCAGCGCCACGCGTACCGCAGGGAGCGAACTGCCGCCGACGGTGACATCGCCGACGCCTTCAATTTGCGCCAGCTTTTGCGCCAGCTGCGTTGAGGCGTAATCATAGAGCTGGCCCGGATTATAGGTATCTGAGGTCAGCGTCAGGATCATGATCGGCGCATCAGAAGGGTTGGCTTTGCGATAAGTTGGACGGCTTGGCATGCCGGTTGGCAACAGGCTTTGCGCAGCATTAATGGCGGCCTGCACATCGCGCGCCGCGCCGTTGATGTCACGATCAAAATCAAACACCAAAATGATGCGCGTGCTGCCCAGTGAACTGGTGGACGTCATTTCGCTGACGCCTGCAATACGCCCCAGTGAACGCTCCAGCGGTGTTGCAACGGATGACGCCATGGTTTCCGGCGCCGCGCCTGGCAGCGAGGCGGAAACGACAATGACCGGAAAATCAACCTGTGGGAGTGAGGCAACCGGCAGTAAGCGAAAGCCGAGGATGCCCGCTAGCGCAATCGCCAGCGTCAATAAAGTGGTGGCGACAGGCCGATGGATAAACAACGCAAAGAATTTCACCCTTGCGCCTCCGAATGATGAAAACGGCGGCGCGTAGCATGAGCCAGACGATCAAACAGCAGATAGATTACCGGCGTGGTAAACAACGTCAGAATCTGGCTGAGGATCAAGCCGCCAACCATCGCAATGCCAAGCGGGTGACGCAATTCAGCACCAACGCCGGTACTGAGCATCAGCGGCAACGCGCCCAACAAGGCCGCCAGCGTGGTCATTAAAATCGGGCGGAAACGCAGTAAACAAGCCTGATATATGGCGTCATAAGGTGCCATGCCTTGTTCTCGTTCAGCGGCCAGCGCAAAGTCGATCATCATGATGGCGTTTTTCTTCACGATCCCGATCAGCAGGATGATGCCGATAATGCCGACAACATCCAGCTCGTTGCCACTCAACATCAGCGCCAGCAACGCGCCAACGCCTGCGGTTGGCAGCGTTGAAAGAATGGTAATCGGATGGATAAAGCTTTCGTACAACACGCCCAGCACGATATACATCGCGACAATAGCGGCGACGATCAGCCAAACAGTGCTGCTCAGCGCTGCTTCAAAGGCCAGCGTGCTGCCCTGAAATTGCGTCATTACGTCTGAAGGCATACCAAGCTGCGCTTCGGCTTGGGTGACGGCGTTGACGGCATCTTCCAGAGAATAACCCTCGCCAATGTTGAACGAGAAGGTGGCTGAGGGAAACTGGTCGAGATGGCTGATGCTAAGCGGCGTATGACGCTGCTCAACCGTGGCAATCGCGCTCAGCGGCACGCTGCCGCCTTCACTGCTGGCCAGACGAATCGCATCCAGACTTTGCAGCCCTGGCGTGGCGTGATTGTCCTGCTCCAGCACCACCCGATACTGATTGGCCTGCGTATAGATGGTTGAAATCAGCCGCTGACCAAAGGCGTTGTACAGCGCGTTATCCACATCGGCCATGCTGATGCCTAACCGGCTGGCGCTGGCACGGTCGACATTGACGTAGGCTTCCAGTCCTTGATCCTGCCAGTTGCTGCTGACATCTCGCAGCTGCGGCAATGTATTCAGTTCAGCTAATAGCGCGGGCACCCAAGTACTTAACGATTCCAGCGATCCCGATTGCAGCGTGAACTGATAAGGCGTGCGGCTGGCCTGTGTTTCAATGGTTAAATCTTGCACCGCTTGCAACCACAGCTGCACGCCAGGAATCTGACTCACCTGCTGCTGCAGGCGCTGCTGTACTTCGGGAATACGATCTTCGCGCTGATTGAGCGGTTTGAGGTTGATCTGCAAACGCGCGCTGTTCAAAGCTGCGTTGGTGCCGTCAACGCCGACAAAGGAGGTCAGGCTCTGCACCGCCGGATCTTTCATAATAACGGACGCCACATCGCGAGTGCGTTCCGCCATATTGGCGTAGGAGACAGATTGTGGCGCCTGCAACGTGCCCTGAATAATGCTGTTGTCCTGCTGTGGGAAGAAGCCTTTTGGAATCGCAATCCACAGCAAAACGGTTAAAGCCAGCGTGCCGAGCGCAACGGATAACGTCAGCCAGGGATGATTTAACACGCGCGTCAGCCCCCGGCCGTAAACGGCAATGATGCGATCAAACATCGCTTCGCTGGCGCGGGAAAAACGGTTCTGCTTACGCAGCGATTCGGCGCTAAGCATGCGTGCGCACATCATCGGCGTGAGCGTCAGTGACACAATCCCTGATATCAAAATCGCTATCGCCAGCGTAACCGCAAACTCCCGAAACAGACGCCCAATCACATCGCCCATAAACAGCAGCGGGATCAGCACTGCAATCAGCGATAAGGTCAGCGAGATAATGGTAAAACCAATTTCCCCCGCGCCTTTAAGCGCGGCGGTTAGCGGTTTCTCCCCTTTTTCGATGTAGCGCGAGATGTTTTCGATCACCACAATCGCATCGTCCACCACAAAACCGGTGGCGATGGTTAGCGCCATCAGCGTCAGGTTGTTGATCGAGAAGTCGAGGAAATACATCGCGGCAAAGGTACCAATCAGCGACAGCGGCACCGCCACCGCAGGAATGATAGTGGCAGGAATGTTGCGCAGAAACAGGTAGATGATCATGACGACCAGCGCCATAGCCAGCATTAACTCATGCTGCGTATCGCTGACCGAGGCGCGAATATTGGTGGTGCGATCGGTCAGTACTTTGACGCTAACCGATTTGGGCAAAGTGGCGGTCAGCGCTGGCAGCATAGCGTTAATGTTGTCGGCGGTGGCGATGATATTCGCGCCCGGCTGACGCTGCACATTCAGCACAATCGCCGGATCGCGATTTGCCCACGCGCCCAGCCAGCTGTTTTCTGCTCCTTGTTCGATGGTCGCGACATCGCCCAATCGAACCGGCGCACCATTGGTATAGCTGATAATCAACTGGCGATAATCTTCTGCTGATTTCATCTGATCGTTAGCAGAAAGCGTGATTGAGCGAGTCGGACCGTCGAGGCTGCCTTTGGCTGAGTTGACGTTGGCGTTGCTGATGGCGCTACGCACCGTTTCGCTGGTTAATCCCAGCGCCGCTAATGCCTGTGCGTTCATTTTTACGCGCACCGCCGGGCGCTGTCCGCCCGAAAGCGTGACCAGGCCAACGCCGGAAACCTGTGAAATTTTCTGCGCGATGCGCGTTTCCACCATGTCCTGAACTTGCGTCAGCGGCATACTGCTGGTGGTGACGGCAAGCGTCATAATCGGCGGATCGGCAGGATTGACCTTGCTGTAAACCGGTGGATTTGGCAGATCATTCGGCAACAGATTGGTCGCCGAGTTAATCGCGGCCTGAACTTCTTGCTCAGCCACATCAAGCGGCAGCGTAAGCTGAAACTGTAGCGTAACCACTGATGCGCCGCCGGAGCTTTGCGAGGCCATCTGCTTCAGACCGGACATCTGACCAAACTGACGTTCGAGCGGAGCGGTGATAGAAGAGGTCACCACATCAGGGCTGGCACCCGGATAAAGCGTGACTACCTGAATTGTCGGGTAATCGACTTCGGGCAGCGCCGACACCGGCAAAAAACGGTAGCCGAGCACGCCCGCCAGTAATAGGGCAATCATCAACAGCGTGGTGGCGACCGGGCGCAGAATAAACTGGCGTGACGGCCCACCGCTGGACTCAGGAGGCTGCACCTGCATTAATCACGCTCTCCTTTTGACGGCAAGGTTGCGCGGCTATTGCGCGCGGCGGTGCTTTGCGGCGCAATGACTTCTACCTTCGCACCTTCAGTCAGGCGATCTAATCCGTCGGTGACGACTTTTTCACCGGCATCTAGCCCAGCGGTGATCACCACTTTCTGGCTGTCCTGTAATCCTGCGGTCACACTTTTTTTGCTGACCTTGTTCTCACTGTTAACTACCCAGACAAAATGACCTTCGTTGCCCATTTGCAGGGCAGCGGTGGGGATCACAATCGCATCTTGTAACGTGTTGACCTTCAAGCGTGCGTTAACGAATTGGTTTGGAAACAGCAGATCGTCTTGGTTATCAAAACGCGCTTTGATTTTTATGGTGCCGGTGGTGACATCGATCTGGTTGTCCAGACTCAACAACGTACCGGTAGTGATCAGGTTTTGATTACTGCGATCCCAGGCTTCAACCAGCAAGGGCTCGCCGCTTTTTTGCGCGTTTACTATTTGGCTAATGTTGTTTTCCGCCACGCTGAAGACCACATCAATCGGATGCGTTTGCGTAATGATGACAATGCCAGTGGTATCACCGCTGGTGATATAGTTGCCGACATCGACCTGTTTCAAGCCAACGCGTCCGTCAATGGGTGAAGTAATGCGGCTGTAAGTGAGGTCAAGTTGAGCACTGGCCACGCTGCCTTCGTCGGCTTTCAGCGTGCCCAACGTTTCATTCACCAGCGAACGCTGTGTATCGAGTTCTTGCTGCGAAACCAACGACGTTTTCGCCAGCTTTTCAAAACGCGCTAAATCGCGACGGGCATTGGCGAGCGTTGCCTGATCTTTCGCCAGCTGGCCTTGCGCCTGCGTTAAGGCGACCTGATAAGGCCGCGGATCAATTTCCGCAAGCAGTTGGCCCGCTTTGATTTGCTCTCCTTCGGTGAAATGAATAGCCACTAAATCGCCATTCACTCGACTGCGTACCGTAACGGTGTTTGCTGCGGTGACTGTCCCTAATCCGCTGATAAATTGCGGCACGCTCTGCGTCGTCGCGCTTGCGGCTTGTACCGGTGCAAGCGGACGGCGAGCGTTGGCTCCGCCTTTACCACGCTGCGGCTGCGCATCAGCCTGGGTGTCGGTATTCGGTTGCGTTGGGTGTTGCCACCAGTAATAAGCGCCTGCTGCTGCGGCAATTACCACCAGCACAATCAGGCTTTTTTTAGTAAAAGGATTTCGGGTGCTCATCGTTTTAATTGCTCTCCAGCGGTGTCGTAGTCCCATCAGGCAGGTGAAAAAAAGGGCAACCTGCAAACGACATCATTGTAATCGCCTCTGCCAGGCAGAAGTTGAAGGAAATAAGGATAACTGTCAGGTCAGGGTAAGTATTCATTTTCTGACACTATTCCATCTGGAATTGGCATTAACGATTCATTTCTCTTTGCGATACCCTTCAGACTTCAAGCTGCATGAACGTTAACGGCACGCGTTGCCCCGGACACTGACTTAAGTCAGTTCGCGAGGATTCACACGTTTGCCGCCTTCCTGCAACTTGAATTAACCAGAGTACAGGCTGATTGCATACCGTCTCGATTCGCTTACAGGAGAAACTCATGAGTCACGTTGAAACCCGGCAGTTAGGTAATAGCGGCATCAATGTTCCGTTATTAACGTTTGGTGGCAATGTCTTTGGCTGGACCGTTGACCAGAACACCTCATTTTCGTTGTTGGATGCGCTGGTGGAGAAAGGATTAGGGTTTATTGATACTGCCGACGTTTATTCACGTTGGGTGCCTGGTAACAAAGGCGGTGAATCGGAAACGATTATTGGCAACTGGCTGAAGAAAAGCGGCAAGCGTGACAGCATTGTGCTGGCGACCAAAGTGGGCATGGAGCTTTCACCTGATAAAAAAGGGCTGAAACCGCAATACATTCGCCAGGCCGTGGAAGAGTCGTTACGTCGCCTGCAAACCGATTACATCGATCTTTACCAGGCGCATCGGGATGATGAAGAGACACCGTTAGCGGAGACGCTGACCGCCTTTGATTCATTGATCAAAGAAGGAAAAGTACGCGCCATTGGCGCTTCAAACTATGGTGCAGCGCGATTGCAGGAAGCATTACAGATCAGTGAACGCGAAGGGTTAGCCCGCTATGAAACGTTGCAACCCGAGTACAACCTTTACGATCGTGCAGGTTATGAAGCAGAGCTGGAAAAAGTAGTGACGGAGCACGGTTTAGGCGTCATCAACTATTACTCACTCGCCAGCGGCTTTCTGAGCGGTAAATATCGTATTGCCGCAGATGCCTCTAAAAGCGCGCGCGGACAAAGCGTGATAGAAAAATACCTTAATCCTCGTGGATTAAAAATTCTTGCGGCGCTGGATGAGATCAGCAGCGCGCATCACGTTTCGCCCACTCAGGTTGCGCTTGCCTGGCAAATTGCCCGTCCGAGCATAACAGCACCGATTGTGAGTGCAACATCGCTTAAGCAACTGGATGACTTGGTGGGTGCCACGCAACTGAAGTTAACGCAGTCAGAAATTGAACAACTGGCAGCAGCCAGCCAAAAATGAGCAACAGGGGCGGATGCGCCCCTTTTTATTCATCATCATCCCGATTCTTTTTATCAACATCGCGTGTGATAAAAAATGCGAAATGTCTGCATAGAATGACCAATAAGCGATCTCATTCACAAATGTGCTAACGCACTGCTATTTTGCTGAATCGTGCGCACTTTTTTATAATTATTGAACTTTTCTTAGCACTATCCTCCGTGAGTCCTTCCCAGTAACTCACATAAGAATAATTCTCATGAAAAGTAAAAAAGCAGTGCAACGCTTTCCGCTGCGTCGCGTCGCGACCGGCACCTTAATGTTCGCGATGTTAAGCGGATCGGCGATGGCAGCCGACGCGCTGAGTTCTGACTCAGAGTGGATGTTTGGTGATTGGGGCGGTTACCGAACGCAGCTGCAAAACGATGGCATTAAATTCGATGTTAATTACACCATGGAAAGCGCGGCAAACTTAGCGGGCGGCGCTGACACCAACACCACCATGCGCTACAGCGACCAATGGTCGTTTGGCACCAATTTCGACCTGGAAAAACTGCTTAACTGGCAGGATGCGGAATTCCAGATGACAGTCACTAATCGTGACGGACAAAACCTGTCAGAGCAGGTTGCTGACAAGCGCACCGGTATGTTGTCCTCCGTGCAGGAGGTCTATGGACGTGGCCAAACCTGGCGTCTGACGCAATTCTGGCTGCGCAAAGGCTTGTTCGATAATGTGGTGGATATCAAAGCGGGTCGCGTCACTGTGGGCGAAGATTTCGATAACTTTGATGGCAATCTGTTCCAGAACCTGGCGCTCGGCAGCGGTCAGGCAGGGAACTGGCGTGGCGATCGCTGGTTCAACTGGCCGGTTTCGCAATGGGGCGGCCGCATCAAGCTGAATATTACGCCAGAGGTCTTCTTCCAGGTCGGTTTCTATAACCAGAACGCAGCGAACTACGATCGCGGTGATGGTTTCCGCCTTGATACCAGCAATTCTGAAGGCAATATGGTGCCGGCAGAATTAGGCTGGACGCCAACCTTTGGCCCGCAAAAATTGCCAGGTAACTATCGTCTTGGCGGTTATTACTCATCAGCCAACGGTGATGTGTATGGCAGCTGGCGCAACGGCGCGTATCAGGATAAAGACCACGCCTATGGCGGCTATCTGTTGTTGCAACAACAGTTGACGGCGCAGGATGGCGACGTTAATCGCGGTATAGGTGTACGCGTTCAGGCGGTAATGAACGACCACAAAACATCAAAAACCGACAACTATCAATCTATCGCGTTTACCTGGAAGGGGCCGTTTGATGCGCGTCCTAAGGATGAGATTGGTATCGGTGCCGCACGCATTCATGTGAACAGCGATTACACCCGCTCGCTGCGTCAGCAGAATGGCGCTAACGGCGAAACCGATTTTGATAGCCCAACCTATCTGCCGGTTCAGGAGGGTTCTGAATACAACTATGAAGTCTATTACAACGCGAAAGTCACTAACTGGATGTCGCTGCGTCCTAACCTGCAATATGTCACCGCGCCGGGTGCAGTGAGCGAAGTGAAGGATGCGTTTATTGGTGGGATTAGCGCGAATATCGCGTTCTGATTGGATAGCATAAAGGCGAGCAGTGCTGTCACGCATAAAGAGAGCAACAGAGCGCTTCAGTTAAGTTAGCGGGGCGGTTCCACAGGGAGGTGAGCTCGCTTCGCAAGCAGATGCGCTAACTTTGGCTTCTCTCTCAAGCCAAAGTAAAAAAAAGCGGCCCTTGAATGGGCCGCTTCGCTATGTAGAGTATGCAAATGCTAAGCAAACATCACTTCAGCCCATCTCGCTAATCCTGCTGTAACCGAGGCGAAATCATCGCCGCCAGCGATTGGCGTATCCGGTAAAGCTTGCTGCAACGCGGCGCGCAGCAGAGGAGAACGGGCGCTACCGCCGGTGAGATAGATAACATCGGGTTTAATGCTGCTGGTAGCAAGCGCCAGATGAACCTGCTCAAGGATTTTCTCTAGCGGCTGGTTGATTGCCTCGCGCAGCATCTCTACGCTGATTGCCGCCTGCAAAGAAGGTGCAATAAAGTCGAGCGCTGCGTCAGTTTCGATGCGATCTGACAGCGCAATTTTGCTCTCTTCTGCGGCACGCACCAGACGATAACTGAGTTTCTGTTGCCACACTTTCAGCAGGCGTGCGACAACATCGCCATTTTCGGCATCACGGACGAGATCGCGCAGCAACTTACCGCAGGCTGCCGAGTAAAACTCACTCTGAGCGGGAACGTCATTGATCGCAACTGCATTCCACCAAGGCAAAGCGGGCAGGGCGGTGCCTTTTTGAGTATTACCGCCGAGCCCGAGCAACGGCATCAGGGTTTTAAACGCGAGAGTAATATCGAGATCGTTACCGCCAACGCGGCAACCGCTGTGACCAAGCAAGCTTTCACGGCGATCGGATTGATTACGCCATTGTGGCCCCATCAGCAGCATTGAGCAGTCTGTCGTACCACCACCGATATCAACGACCAGCACGCGTGTCTCTTTTTCCAGCGTTGCTTCAAAATCAAGTCCTGCCGCTACCGGTTCGAACTGAAATTCCACATCACGGAAACCGGCGCGCTTCGCTGCACGCAGCAAGATACCTTCTGCCTGTTGGTTCGCGTCTTCACTGCCCAAGCCCTGAAAGTTAATTGGACGGCCAATGACGGCTTGATCGATCGACTGATCGAGTTGGCTCTCACCTTGCTGGCGAATATGCAGCATCATGGCGCAAACCAGATCTTCAAACAGCGCGATCTGCTGTGGCTTCAGGCCGCTGGCACCCAGAAATGATTTAGGCGATTTAACGAACCACACATCTTCAGGATCAACCATATAGTGTTGCAGCGCGGTAAGACCAAACTGCACGCTGCCGGGCAGGACATCGATGTCCTCTTCGCGGTTATAACGCAGCGCACGCTGCAATAACGCGGTGGTTTCACTGTCAGGGGTAGCGACTTGATGATGGCGATACAACCATTCGCTAATGGATTCGCGCGTTGGTGCACAGATCATTGAAGGCAGCAGGCGCTGACCATTTTCCAGCGTCAACAGACGCGGCGCGCCGTTTTCGCTTACCGCAATAGAACAGTTAGCCGTGCCGTAATCAAATCCTATGAACATTTTCGCCCCCATGCCGGAAAAAAGGGGGCGACTTTAGCGCAGCTTTAAGAAGCTGGCAAGACACTGTCTGATCAATCGTCCTGGGATAAAACCACGCTGGCCGCCAGGCTGCTCAATGGCTGACGCTCGGCGATGGCGCTGCCCCAGACGCCATGAACATCCAGGCTGGCCAAGGTATTTAATACCGCAGGCACGGTAACTGGACCGGCCAAAAGCGCAATATTTCGTTGTTCGGCCTGGCTTTGAATAATCGACACCAGCATTTCGTCCATCAAATTGGTATGCACGTTAGCCACCAGTTCAGGCGCCAGCAGCAAACAATCGATCATGTCGCCAGTGAGTTGATTGAAGGCGTCAAGGTTACGTCCAAAATGCTCAAGCATGATGCAACAGCCGCTTTGCTGTAACTGGAGTAGGGAAGCCTGAAGGCGATCGCTGCCGTTTATTACGTTTGCCGCGTTAAGCGCGAAACCGCTACGGCTGGATGACAAACCCGCTTCGTTAAAACGTTTGCAGAGACGTTGTACGAACTCAACATCATGCAGCGCGTTGGTATTCAGCGGCAAAATCACGGAGATGTTGTTGTCATTCAGTGCGTTAATATCGTGGCGGAAAAAGGCTTCAACAATATTGTTATCGAGCAGACGCTGCAGCGCTTCATCCGGCAAATTATTGCGTAACAGCGATTCGTCGATAAGCGTGCCGTCAGCAGTGAACAGCTGAACGTCCAGTAGCCAGAATGAGGTGAGTTTAGGCGTTTGCGGCGGGGCAATTGCCCAGGCAGAGAGCTCAACCTGCAAGTCGTTGAGCGTTGTGGCATCGAGTCGCTGATTGCTGCCCGCTAACGGCAACTGATGTTGTTCATAGACAACATAGCGCCCACGGCCGCTGCGCTTGGCGTTGTAACAGGCAATATCCGCTTGCGATAACACTTCGCTGCTGTGGCAGTTTTCAGCGGAAATTTGTGTTAACCCGGCGCTGGCACCGACCTGATAAACTCGCCCAAGCCACTGAAAGCGGTAATCATTCACCGCGCTGACGATACGCTGCACCACTTCGCGTGCCTGATCGACCTGGCATTCTGGCATTAACAGAGCAAACTCATCGCCGCCAAGGCGTGCAAGGAAATCACTGCTGCGCAGACGATGCTGCATTAACTCTGAAAGCTCACGCAACAGGGCATCGCCGGCGGCGTGTCCGGCGGTGTCATTGACCGCTTTGAACTTATCGAGATCGATAAAGACCAGAACATGCTGGTGCTGATGCTCAGCCGCATCCATCAGTAAGAGTTTGAGCTGGTGCTCGAAACTGGCGCGATTGGGCAAACGCGTCAAGGTGTCGTGTAAGGCGCTGTAACTCAGACGCTTCATGACTTTGCGCGATTCACTGACATCCTGAATAACCATCACGGCGCCCATTTCTGCGCCTGCCTCAGATTTAAGCGGCGTGATGCTGTAATGGATATCCATTTTTTCACCTGCTGGCGTATGCAATACCAAATCTTCCACTAAATCGGGTGTGGTTTTTTCAGTTGGCAAATGGCACAGCAGCAGATTTTCAATTTGTGGACCGTGGCGTCCCTGCGTGATGTGCAACAGTTCACTCAGCGGTTTGCCTGCGGCATCCTCTTGCGACCAACCGCTAATCTGCTCAGCAATCGGGTTCATAAAGGTAACGCGCATCTCTTCATCGGTGCTGATGACCGCTTCGCCGATGGAATCCAGCGTGATCGCCATACGCTCCTTTTCCTGGAACAGCGCTTCGTTAAGATTGCGCAGCGAAGTGATGTCCTGACAAATGCCCAGCATACGTTCAATGCGGCCTTCCTGGCTCAGGATGCGATTGGCTTGCGTACGCAGCCAGCGTTCGCCGTCAGGCAAAGTGATGCGATATTCCATTTGGAATGCACTGCGTTTCTCAATGGCCTGTTGAATAGTTAGCGCAGCATGTTCACGATCGGCCGGGTTCATCAAGTGCAGCCATAAATCGTAGCTCGGCGATTCGTGAGGTGCGAGGCCAAACAGCGCATACATCCGCTTGTCCCACAACATTTCACCGGTCAGTAAGTTCCATTCCCAAACGCCGATGCCGCCGGCTTCATTGGCCAACGTGATACGTTCCATCAGGCGACGATTAACTTGTTCACTCTGCTTGAGCTCAGAAATATCAATGATCTGTGCAATGAAGTAGAGCGGCTGATAGGCGGCATCACGCACCAGCGAAACCGTCAGGCGCGCCCACACAATTTCATTGTCCTTGCGGAAATAGCGTTTTTCCAGGGTGTAGGAATAGATCTCACCTTTTAACAGTTTGTCGACCTGGATGAGATCGTTACTGAGATCGTCGGGATGCGTCATTTGCTGGAACGTCAGGCGCTTTAGTTCATCTTCAGGAAAGCCCAACGTCTGGCACAGCGAATGGTTCACCTGCAACCAGACACCCTGCGGTGAGACCAACGCCATGCCGATAGCGGAATATTCCATGGCATGACGGAAACGGGTTTCGCTTTCACTGATATGGTTCTTTTCACGACGAAACGCATCCATCACCAGCGACATGACATGGCCAGGAATCAACACCAGCAAGAACGGCAGCCAGCTGCTGATTTGATCGAACTGGCTGCTACCGCGGCCCACTGTAACGAGGTCAAATGCCAGCAGCATTGAGATAAAACAGGCGTTGAGGAAAAACAGCACGAAGGCTTCAAGTTTCGATAAACGTACCGCACACCAGAACAGGATCACCACAATAAAGGTGAACGGCCACGGCAGAAAACGCAGTGCCAGATAGCTGGCGGTAAGCGTCACCAGCAAGGTGATCAGCAATTCAACTGAGTGGTGTTCTTGAAAGTTACGTCGCTTTAGGGGCCAGGGAAATAGCAGTAATACTGGCCCAAGTGCCAACATGCCAATAACTTCAGAAATGACCCAAGTATAAAAGAAGGGAACCGAGGCCTTACCACTGACCTGCAACATCCACATGGCTAATACGCCGCCAATGAGCGGTGTAACAATGCCAACGGAAAAAATAAACCGTGCCCAGTCAATCAAGGTGTTAAGCGGTGCCCGGCGATCAAGCAGCAGACGCAGTAATATCCCACCCAGCACTGCTTGCACTGAGTTGAGTAAAGCAAATTTCAAATTGGAAAACGCGGGGCCAATAATCAAGGCGTTAGCGAAAGCTGTGCCAATGACACAACACAGCAATAATAAAGGAACCTGACGCGATGGACAGCGAAAAACCACCACCGTCATTAATGCGGTAGAGAACCACAGCGGGGAGATTTTGCCGCTCACCATGATCAGCTCAAGGCAAAATAGCGTGAGAAAAAAAGCGGTGATGCCCAGCATCAATCCGTTTAAGACGCTGTTTGGTGTTTTGTTTTGCGAGGACAAAATATCAATGGTCATGCATAAACCCAGCTGCGTGCACCGCTTCGCAGTGGCGAAATATGCACCTGTTATTCTCTTTCGGGCATGCTAGCACATTCAGCAAAGAATACTGTCGCGAAATCACTTTTGTGCGTTATTCGGCGGATTGACTGGCCTTTTATCAAAAAAAGGCCATCACATTGATTATTGGCGGAAAAGATCGGCGCGGGAAAACGGTTTTTCTAAGCCTGCCAGATTCGCAGAAAAGCGTTCAAGGAACTGCTGCGTTGTGGCGACGCGACCCTGTCCCAGCAGCAACAGGGGGACTAATAACACAACGCTGACCTGCGGCCAGCTAAAGCCTTTCAAGGCAGTGCGGCGCTGAGAAATCAGGAAAGCCGTGCTTAAGGTAAAGCCCAGCAGTAAACCAGTAACGACTTCGCTTTTTGAGTGTGCATGGATAACCAGCCGCGAGAATCCCACCATCAGCGGAATCAGGTAGCCCACGCCGAGAGCAAACCCACGCCATAAACTCGACCAGCGGCCAGAAATCAGCCACAACATCACGGGCCATAAGGTGGCGGACATGGCGCTATGACCACTGAAACCGGTGAAATTATAATGAGCACTGCCAATACCAAAGCCGAGAAACAGAATTTTTGACAGGCTAACAAACAAGCCAGCCAAACCAAACGCCACGATCCAATAGAGCACCGTGCGGCGATTGTCACTTTTCCAGGGCAGAATCAGTGCGATGATCACCGCCGTCGGGATCAGCAACATACTGTCGCCAAAATAGGTCAAGGTCTTCCAGAGCATACGACTCCTTGTGAATTAGTCAGGCACGATGATTTCCGCAATCATTCGGCGAAAAAAGCGTTTCGCCAACGCCGCTAAATTCAAATCGAGAGGGTAGCTAGTTTATCGATGAAATGATTAGCTTCCAAAGGGGAAATTCTGAAAAGCTTCTGGCGCCATTTCTCTGGCATCAAAACGCCGAAATCCCTATACTTAGCGCGAACTCACCCTCTCCATTTAGGCCCGCTGGCTGGGCGCGCATTCCGTGTACAGTCATTGGCTCCAGTTATCAGGTCTTTAAAAGTATGACTGACAAGTCTCATCAGTGCGTGATTGTTGGCATTGCCGGTGCTTCCGCATCCGGTAAAAGTTTAATTGCCAGCACGCTCTATCGTGAAATCCGTGATCAGGTTGGTGACGAGCACATCGGGGTCATTCCTGAAGATGCTTATTACAAAGATCAAAGTCACCTCACCATGGAAGAGAGGGTTAAAACAAATTATGACCATCCGAGTGCGATGGACCATGATTTGTTGCTGCAGCATTTGCGTGCAGTTAAAGCCGGAGAAGATATTCATCTGCCGGTTTACAGCTACGTTGAGCACACGCGTACCCAGGAATCTATTCATCTCAAACCCAAAAAAGTCATTATCCTGGAAGGTATTTTGCTGCTGACCGATTCGCGTCTGCGTCAGGAACTTAACTTCTCAATTTTTGTCGACACACCTCTCGATATCTGTTTGATGCGCCGCATGAAACGTGACGTCAATGAACGAGGTCGATCGATGGATTCAGTAATGAGCCAATACCAGAAAACGGTGCGCCCAATGTTTTTGCAATTCATTGAGCCGTCCAAACAGTATGCCGACATTATCGTGCCGCGCGGCGGGAAAAACCGTATTGCGATTGATATCCTTAAAGCCAAAATCAATCAGTTTTTCGAATAACCCACGTCCAACTGGACGTGACGCGAACGGTGCGCTGTAGTAACCGTTCGCTACACTTACGTCATGGAGTTACGTCAATGAGATTATGCGACCGCGACATCGAAGCCTGGCTTGATAACGGTAAGCTGGCGATTACGCCGCGCCCACCGGTCGAGCGTATTAATGGCGCCACGGTCGACGTGCGTTTGGGCAACCAGTTCCGTACTTTTAGCGGTCACACGGCGGCATTTATTGACCTGAGTGGGCCAAAGCAGGAAGTTAGCGCGGCGCTGGATCGCGTCATGAGCGACGAAATTGTGCTGCCGGAAGGGGAAGCCTTTTTCTTGCATCCCGGCGAACTGGCGCTGGCGGTCACGCTGGAATCAGTCACTATTCCAGACGATTTAGTCGGTTGGCTGGATGGCCGCTCCTCGCTGGCGCGTCTCGGATTAATGGTGCACGTGACCGCACACCGTATCGATCCTGGCTGGCAAGGTCGCATCGTGCTTGAGTTTTATAACTCCGGTAAATTGCCGCTGGCGCTACGTCCCGGCATGCTGATTGGCGCACTGAGTTTCGAGCCGCTCTCCGGCCCCGCTGCGCGACCTTATAACCGCCGCGAAGATGCTAAATACCGTGGCCAGCAGGGTGCTGACGCCAGCCGTATCGACAAAGATTGATTTCACTGAGGATGTCATGAGAAGAGTGATAACCACGCTGGCCATCTTGTTAGTGGTGGTCGTAGCGGGAATGACCGCATTAGTATTACTGGTGAATCCCAACGACTTCCGTGCCTATATGGTGCAACAGGTTGAGCAACGCAGTGGTTATCACCTTGAACTGCAAGGCGATTTGCGTTGGCACGTCTGGCCGAAGATGAGCATTCTGGCCGGCCGCATGAGTTTAACCGCGCCTGGCGCGGCGCAGCCGGTGGTTTCAGCAGAAAACATGCGGCTCGACGTGGAGCTCTGGCCTCTGCTGTCGCATCAACTGAGCGTGAGTCAGGTGATGCTCAAAAACGCCGTGGTACGCGTAACGCCCGATAGCGCTGCAAAAGCGCCGCAAAACGCGCCGCAAGGGCCGCGGAATGCGCAGACTTCCACTTCATCTAACGGTTGGTCATTTAATATCGGTCAATTGCAAATCGCCGATAGCCTGCTCATTTGGCAGCAAGCGGGCGGCGACGAATTTAACTTCCGTAATTTTAATCTCAACCTTGATCAAGACGACAATAAACAGGCCACGATTGCGTTGAATACCAGCGTGACGCGTAATCAGCGCAGCGCAACGGTGAACCTAAAAGGTGAGCTGGATGCGTCGCAATATCCACATCGCCTGAACGGAAAAGTTGATCAGCTCGATTACGCGCTTGCCGGTGCCAATATCCCGCCACAGGGAATAAAGGGTTCGCTGAGCTTTGAAGGCAGCTGGAATGGTGATAACCAACAATTTTCAGTCGCTAATTTACAGCTGACAGCTAATGACAGCGCACTCACCGGCAATGCCGAAGGAAGCCTGGCGCTGTCACAGCGTTTAGCGCTTAATCTTCAGGCTACCTCTCTGAATTTAGATAATTTGATGGCGAATGCCCCCGTGAATGAGGCTGAAGGTGCTCAGCACGCCACGGTTGCACGCGCGCCTGTGATTGCCGAGCCGCGAGAAAGAAACAATGCCGATTCACCGCTTAACACCCTAGATCTGGCACTGAAGCTTCAGGCTAAGAGTGCGGTTTGGCGTGGTCTGGCGCTCAGTGATTTACAGCTTGATGCCAGTAATCAGCAAGGTCTGATGACGGTGAGTACCTTGAAAGGGGCGCTTGGTTCGGGCAGTTTCTCTCTGCCGGGAACCGTTGATATTCGTCAGCCTGAAACGCGTGTCAGTCTGCAGCCAGAGTTACAGCAGGTTGCCATTCAGCCACTGCTTAAAGCGCTGGAATTACCCGAATCGCTGCAAGGGACGGTGAGCTTGTCCGGACAACTTTCGGGTGAAGATCTGACCGTTGAGGCCGCGAAAAGAAACTGGCAGGGCAGGGCGGCAATCAGCGCCAACGATCTCACCCTGGCACAAATCAATCTGCAACAAATGGTACGCCGCGCTGTGGCACGTATCAGTAATCGTGTAAGCAGTGAAGACAAGGATGGGCAGGGCATTAAACAGATTGCGGGTCAGGTTATACTTAATCGCGGTGAATTAGACTTTAGTGAGCTAACGGGCAGCGGCCCGCATCTTGCGCTGCAAGGCAAAGGGCAGGTGAATCTTCAGCAGCAACTGCTGGATATTACGCTCGGCTTGAAACTCAGCGGCTGGACGGGTGATGATAAACTGGTCACTGCGCTCTCAGAGCAGACTATTCCACTGCGCATGTTTGGTCACTGGGACAATGTGCAATATTCATTGCCTGTTGATGATGTCATTCGAAATCGGCTACAAAATGAAGCGAAGTCGCGGTTGAATGAGTGGATTGATCAGCAGCAAGATAATGACGACAAGCGGAATATTAAAAGTTTATTGCGCCCTTAATGGGCGCGCTTATTACACTTCGTAATCCGCCTCTGTTTTCTGTTCAACGATCTCAACCTTTTGTACGCGATGGTTTTCCACCTGCAAGGTACGCAACAGGTAATTGCCCACCTGTAGCTCTTCACCCTCTTGGGGAATATGTTGCAGGCTATCCATTAATAAACCCGCCAGCGTGTGGTAGCTGCGCTTATCATCCAGCGGCAATTTTACATACATCGCGAGATCTTCCAGTGGCATGTGTCCGTTAGCAATCCAGATGCCTTCGCCATTTTGCTGAATGTCATAACGCGCATCAATTTCCCCCGCTTCATTGGGTAAATTACCCGCGATGGTTTCCATCACATCACTCAATGTCACCACGCCTTCAACAGAACCAAATTCATCCACAACAAAAGCGAAGTGCGTATGCGCCTGGCGAAATTGTTCAAGCGCCAGCAGCAATGTTAAGCGCTCTGGGAAGATTAACGGCTGGCGTATCAGGGCGCGTAAATCTAAAGAATTCTGATGCAGCGATTGATGAAGCAGGTCAATAACATGTACAACGCCCAGCGGCTCGTTGGCGTTATCCGTGATTAACAGGCGAGTATGTTGGTTACGGTCGAGTCGCGCCATAATCTCAGCCGGGTCGTCATTCAGATCGATATGTTCCACATCATGACGTGAGGTCATGATGCTGTTTACATGTCGCTGACCTAAGCCCATCACGCGCGCAATCATGACGCGTTCCTGACGGTTAAACAGCACATGAGATTCGCTGTCAGCGATCAACGATGACGTTTTAGCATCCAGATCGGCGCGTTCAGATTCACCCCGTAATAAATGCAGTACGGCTTCAGCGGTACGCTGCCTTAAAGGACGACCGGCAGACAAAACGCGACGACGGTTAAATTGCGCTAATTGATTGAGGGCTTCAATCAATACTGAGAAACCTATAGCGGCGTACAGATAACCTTTGGGGATCGCAAAGCCGAAACCTTCAGCAACCAGACTGAACCCAATCATCAGTAAGAAGCTCAGACAGAGAATGACAATTGTTGGATGGCTGTTGACGAAGCGGGTGAGAGGCTTGCTGGCAAGAAGCATTAGCAGAATTGCAATAGTGACTGCGGTCATCATGACAGGCAAATCGTTAACCATGCCGACGGCGGTTATTACAGCATCCAGCGAGAAGATGGCATCCAGAACCACAATTTGAGCCACAACTGGCCAGAATTTAGCACCGCCTTTTTGTTGACCATCATCGTTATCGCTGCCTTCAAGGCGCTCATTCAGCTCTGTTGTGGCCTTAAATAACAGAAAAACGCCACCAAACAGCAACATAAGGTCACGTGCGCTAAAAGCGTGGTTCCAGAGGGTGACCAGCGGCTGAGTCAGCGTAACCAGCCAAGAGAGCGAGGCGAGCAAGAGTAACCGACACACCAGCGCAAGTAACAAACCAATCACGCGAGCGCGATCACGGAGCTTTCCTGGCAGCTTCTCAACCAGAATCGCAATAAAAACTAAGTTATCAATCCCCAGCACTAACTCAAGAACGATAAGCGTGACTAATCCTGCCCAAAGCGAAGGATCGGTTATTCCCTCCAACATGCCTTATTCACCTGAATGTATAAAAATGAGTTTTATCTGATGATAGTGGAGCTTAAAGCAAGCTACAAATAGCGCCTGGCTTAGCATGCTGTTAAGTGACCTGAGATTGTTCTTGTCTTGTAACGTATCGAGCTAATCACGTTGTATTAAATTGGCAAACAATACAAGGACGCGTAGACGAGTAAATAAAATTCATGAGGATCTTATTTCTCTGTAATTCTTATACGATTTGGTGGGGGTAGGGATATGGAAAAAATCTGAAAATTAGAGAAAAGATTGCACGCCGTGACTGATATCAATACTAATGGCTGGTAGTCTTTTTCCTAAAATAGTGCAGGGAAGGCGGGGCCTACTTGTAAACAAGCCAGTAATAACTAGTATAGCAACGGGTTAGTAAATGTCTGCGCTAATGAGACAATTCGCGCAGTGATTCGGCGTTTAATGTCATGAATTGTGATCTCGTCCTCTAAAAGTGGCGATTTGCATCTCATTTTAGTGGATAACCGGCAAGGAAATATGACGAACAGCGGTATTGGCAGCGACAGCCAAGGGCGGTAGCGTGCCTGAATTGCTTTTCTCGTTTATTAAACAGACGATTACCGCGCAGGAAAAAGTCGGACTAATCTGTTGGTATTTATAACAATTTTCTTGTTTTTATTGGTAAGAGCATTGGCGTAAACGCCGCAGGAGCTCCCCTAAGAAACGATTCAACCTGAACATTCATCACTGCTCATTTAATACACAAGGTTGGAGCGTTACGGGTTTAAGGAAATAAAATAAAGAGTTAAATATGCGCGATACAGAATTTACGTTTAAAAGTCTTATCACCAAATTATTGTTAGCTTTTTCAGATTTAATTTGTTTCAACGCAGCTTTATTTATTGCGATGGCGCTTATTAATATGATGTCTGATTCACCTTTGGCAGATATTTCTGAAAAAGAACTCAATTTAAAAATAGCCACACACATTTGCTTATCAATTATTAGCGTGGGTTGGTTCTGGGTAAGGTTGCGTCATTATACTTACCGCAAACCTTTCTGGTTCGAATTAAAAGAAATTTTTCGTACCATTCTTATATTTTCTGTTATTGATTTGTCGATCACGGCATTGTCTCAATGGCAAACTTCGCGCTTCCTTTGGATATTAACCTGGATATTAGCGCTGATTTTAATTCCAAGCTGTCGCGCACTTTCAAAGCGCCTGTTAAATAAATATGGCTTGTGGAAAAAGCAAACCATCATCATCGGCAGCAACAAAAATGCCCATGAAGCCTGGCAAGCGCTGCAAAGCGAAGAAGTGATGGGCTTTGATGTCATCGCCTTCTATGACGTCGACGGTAGCGGCCCTCATGGCAGCATGTCTGGCGTGCCGGTGCTGCGTGACGAGCAAGAGCTGTGGAATCTGACGAATAGCGAAACGCAGTTTATCGTGGCGGTTGAGTTCGAACAGAGCCAGTACCGCGATATGTGGCTGAAATCGCTGGCAATGCATAATTGCCGTTCAGTCTCTGTTATTCCAACGCTGCGTGGCGTGCCGCTTTACGGTACGGATATGGCTTATATCTTCAGCCATGAAGTGATGATTCTTCGTGTGCAGAATAACCTTGCAAAACGGACATCGCGTTTCCTGAAACGGGCTTTCGATATCGTCGGTGCGCTCTCAATCATCTTGATGCTGCTGCCTGCACTACTGGTACTTGGCTTCCTGGTGGGCCGTGACGGTGGTCCGCCAATTTATGGTCATGAACGTGTAGGTTTGGGTGGACGTAAATTCAAATGTCTTAAATTCCGTTCGATGGTGATTAATTCGAAAGAAGTTTTAGAAGAAGTCCTGCGCACCGATCCCATCGCACGTGCGGAATGGGACAAAGACTTCAAATTGAAGAACGATCCACGTATCACCAAGGTCGGTCACTTTATTCGCAAAACCAGCCTCGATGAATTGCCGCAGCTCTGGAACGTAGTGCGTGGCGATATGAGCCTGGTAGGACCGCGCCCAGTAATTGAAGATGAACTCTGTCGTTATGCCGGTGATGTTGATTATTACCTGATGGCAAAGCCAGGCATGACGGGATTGTGGCAGGTCAGCGGCCGTAATGACGTTGATTATGAAACACGTGTGTACTTCGACTCGTGGTATGTTAAAAACTGGTCTCTGTGGAATGATATCGCCATTCTTTTTAAAACAGTGGGTGTCGTACTGAAGCGGGATGGCGCGTATTGATCAGAGGGCGAGAAGGAGAGCGTAACACGGGCGCTCTCTTATTTAATGCCGTTGTTAGGTGTGTCGTTAGCTGCCCTATTCAAGGACGCGTTAAGTCGTCATTTATAACGGGTAATGATGGGTTCGCCTTATTTCGCCTTGTTGACCGGCGGCTACAAAAAAGACAGGAGCAAGGATAATGAACGACAAGTTCAGTGCTTAATTAGGTAGTTTTTACTTTTTGTTGGACGCTTACACAGCGGCGTATTCGCCTCTATCAATCAATAACTGATAGCGAAGATCTAAATGATTACAATCAAAATGAAATTGATACCTTTACTGGTATCCGCCACTTTTCTCTCAGGGTGTACGATCCAACCAGGTCAGCACCTTTCCACATCGGGAAAAGATGTCATTGAGCAACAGGATAGCAACTTTGACATCGATAAATACGTCAACGTTTTTCCATTAACACCGCGTCTGGTCGAGCAGATGCGTCCTAAGCCGCTGGTTGCCCAAGCCAACCCAGCGTTGCAGAATGAAATTCAGAGCTATGAGTATCGTATCGGTGTCGGCGATGTTCTGACTGTCACCGTGTGGGATCACCCTGAGTTAACCACGCCAGCAGGTCAATACCGCAGCGCCAGCGATACCGGCAACTGGGTACATTCCGATGGTACGATTTTCTACCCATACATAGGTCGAGTTCGCGTAGCGGGCCGCACTGTGGGTGATGTACGTAATGAAGTTGCACGCCGACTTGCACAGTACATCGAAAGCCCGCAGGTTGATGTCAGCATCGCCTCGTTCAAATCACAGAAAACCTACGTAACCGGTTCGGTAACGACATCAGGTCAGCAGCCGATTACCAACGTGCCATTGACCATCCTTGATGCTGTCAATGCCGCTGGCGGTCTGACTGCAGATGCAGACTGGCGTAACGTTGTGCTTACGCACAACGGTAGCGAGCAACGTGTTTCCCTGCAGGCGTTGATGCAAAACGGTGATCTGAGCCAGAACCATCTGCTCTATCCAGGCGACATTCTGTACGTACCTCGTAACGATGATCTCAAAGTCTTCGTCATGGGCGAAGTCAGACAGCAAACTACCCTCAAAATGGATCGCAGCGGCATGACGCTGGCAGAAGCATTGGGTAACGCACAGGGCGTAGATCAGACCACGTCTGATGCAACCGGCGTGTTTGTTATCCGTCCGATCCGCGGCACCAATCGCACTAAGATCGCCAACATCTATCAGTTGAATACCCGAGATGCGGCATCGATGGTGATGGGTACCGAATTCCAACTGGAACCTTATGACATCGTTTATGTCACCTCCACGCCGCTCACGCGTTGGAACCGCGTAATTTCGCAATTGCTGCCAACCATCGCGGGCATCAACGATGCGAGCGAGGCCGCACTGCGTTTCCGCAACTGGTCTAACTAGGTTCAACCATGATTACGTCCGTGTTAGTCGTGTGCGTTGGCAATATATGTCGCTCTCCCACCGGGGAGCGCTTGCTCAAACGTGCGCTTCCTCAGACTCGGGTAGCCTCTGCAGGGCTAGGTGCCCTAAAAGGTTATCCGGCAGATCCGACCGCCAGCGATGTGGCCGCCATTCATGGGCTGTCGCTTGAAGGTCATGAGGCTCAGCAGTTAACGGCAGAGATGTGCCGTGACTATGACCTGATTCTGGTGATGGAGAAGCGTCATGTGGAGCAGGTCAATCGCATCGACCCGGCCGCACGTGGCAAAACCATGTTGCTTGGGCACTGGCTCAATCAACGAGAAATTGCGGATCCGTACAGAAAAAGCCGTGAGGCCTTTGAAGAGGTTTACGGGTTACTGGAAAACGCTACCCAGAAATGGGTCAACGTATTAAGCCGATAGTTGGGATTATCCATGAATATAAAAAACAAGGTTATGACCGCGCCGAGAGAGGATTCGAATGGATGGGATCTGGCGCATCTTGTGGGACAGCTTATTGATCACCGCTGGATCATTGTTGCGGTTACCGCCTTCTTTATGCTGGTGGCAACGCTCTACACACTGTTCGCTACACCGATTTATAGCGCTGACGCTTTAGTTCAGGTTGAGCAGAAAAATGCCAGCTCGGTACTGAACGATCTGGACAGCCTCATGCCGGCTACGCCAGCATCCGATACTGAGATTCAAATCCTTGAGTCTCGTATGGTTATCGGTAAAACCGTGGCTGATTTGGGATTAGATACTGTTGTTGAGCAGAACTACTTCCCGGTTATTGGTAAAGGTTTGTCGCGTCTGATGGGCAATAAACCATTTGATTTGGCTATCTCGCGTCTGGAAATTCCACGCACCATCGATAAACGTACCGTAGAACTGGAAGTGACTGGACCAGACTCTTATACCGTTTCTAAAGATGGTGATGAGCTGTTCAAAGGTAAAGTTGGCCAGCTGGAAACGCATGGCGATGTCACCATGCTGGTGAGCGGCATTAATGCTGATGAAGGCACGAGCTTTAATGTCACAAAGCTGAACGAATTGCAGGCAATTAATTCAGTGCTTGGCAATCTAACTGTTGCGGACAAAGGTAAAGATACAGGTGTGCTGGGACTTCAGTATGTGGGTGAGAATCCAGAGCTGATCAGCAAGGTATTAAACCAGATTGTTAACAACTACCTGTTACAGAACGTTGAACGTAAGTCTGAACAAGCAGAGAAGAGCCTTGAGTTCCTGCGTAAACAGTTACCGGAAGTCCGCTCTAAACTGGACGTTGCTGAAGACAAGCTGAACACCTTCCGTCGTCAGAACGACTCGGTTGACCTGTCACTGGAAGCGAAATCGGCTTTAGATTCATCTGTTAGCGTGCAGAGTCAATTGAATGAACTGACGTTCCGCGAAGCGGAAGTTTCTCAGTTGTTCACTAAAGATCACCCAACCTACCGCGCATTGCTGGAAAAACGCAAAACGTTGGAAGGTGAGCAGGCGCAGCTGAACAAGAAAATTTCAGGCATGCCGCAGACGCAGCAAGAGATCTTACGTCTGACGCGTGATGTGCAGTCAGGTCAGGAAATCTACATGCAGTTGCTGAATCGCCAACAAGAGTTAGGCATCAGCAAAGCCAGCACCGTGGGTGATGTTCGTATCATCGATGGCGCCGAAACGGCTAACTCGCCTGTTGCACCGAAGAAAGCCTTGATTATCGCTGCAAGCTTGATCTTTGGTCTGTTTGTTTCGGTTGGCCTGGTGCTGCTGAAAGCCTTGCTGCATCACGGTATTGAAAACCCGGACCAGCTGGAAGAGTTGGGCATGAACGTCTATGCCAGCGTCCCCCTTTCCGAATGGCAGCGTAAGAAAGATACCGAAGCGCTGGCGCGCCGTGGCAATAAGGTGAAAACCGATCCGCACGACACGCTGCTGGCATTAGGGAATCCAACTGACCTCTCTATTGAAGCGATTCGTAGCCTGCGTACCAGCCTGCATTTCGCCATGATGGAAGCCAAGAACAACATCCTGATGATTACCGGTGCGAGCCCGGGTATTGGTAAAACCTTTATCTGTGCCAACCTGGCAACGCTGGTTGCAAAAGCGGGCCAGCGCGTCCTGTTCATCGATGGTGACATGCGCCGCGGCTATACCCATGAGCTGCTGGGTGCAGAGAACAAGTCTGGCTTATCCAATATTCTTTCTGGCAAAACTGAATTCAATCCAGCAATGATTCAGAAAGGCATTTACGGCTTTGACTTCATGCCACGCGGTCAGGTGCCACCTAATCCATCTGAGCTGCTGATGCACCGTCGCATGGGTGAGCTGCTGGATTGGGCGAGCAAGAACTACGATTTGGTTCTGATCGATACACCACCGATTCTGGCCGTCACCGATGCCTCAATCATCGGTAAGTTGGCAGGAACTTCACTCATGGTGGCGCGTTTTGAAACCAATACCACCAAAGAAGTGGATGTCAGCTTCAAGCGCTTCGCACAAAACGGCATTGAAATTAAAGGCGTGATCCTTAACGCCGTGGTCCGTAAAGCGGCCAATGCTTATGGTTACGGTTATGACTATTACGATTATGAGTATGGCAAACCAACCAAAAGTTAATCATTGAGTGAATAAAGGGGCGGTTTGACCGCCCCTTTTTATGTCGTTATTTTCACTCACACTAGACAAAAGCTGACCTGCGCAAAATCCCGGTAATGTTGTATTAAGATCTTTTTAAGGGTTGTAAAAGCATTAATACATTGAGTCTTCAATGGCCATTTTATAACTTTTGCCTGACAAATTTCCTGTCGCCGCGTTGTATTTCCTTCTAGTTAAAAAACAGTTTATCGATTGCAGCTGTAGGAAAAGTGGCGATCAAAGCGTCGCCAACAAATTAGGACATCACCGGTTATCCTTGGTCATCCATACGTTATATCTTTGAATTTGGAAATGTTTTTAATGAGGTGCTGGTAATGAAGGATATTCGCTTCTCCATCGTAATTCCCGCTTATAATGCGTCAGAATCGATTGTGACGACGCTGGATTGCGTCAAGGCGCAAAGCTATCGCAATTTCGAAGTGATCATTGTGGATGACAAATCCATTGATGCTGCCGCGCTGGCAGAGGTGGTTCGCAGCGAGCGTTATCAGGATTTGGACATTAATCTGGTGCTCTCTGAGGTCAAGCTCAACGGTGCCGGTGCACGTAACAAAGGCATCGAGTTAGCTACCGGCGATTACGTCAGCTTTCTGGATGCCGATGATGAATGGCATGCAGATAAACTGCTTCATGTCAGCGAGAAAATTGCTCAGCTGGACGCGCAGGGCAAGCAGAACTTCATCATCTTTAGTCAGGTAAATATTTATCAGGATGGCTCTTTTCTGAAAGTGATGCCGATGCAGCCGCCGGGCAAAGATGAAACGGTTGCTGAGTATCTGTTCGGCTGTTACGGCTTTATTCAGACCAGCACTATCGTGTTGAAGCGTGAAGATGCGGCCAAAATCCAGTTTGATACGCGCTATATTCGCCATCAGGATTATGACTTCTGTATTCGCGCCGATCGCATGGGCTACGACTTCGTTATGATCGCTGCGCCTTTAGCTAATTATCATCTGGTGACCAAATTTGGTTCCAAGCACAAAGGCGAGTCAGTGAAGTATTCGATTTTCTGGCTGGATACGATGAAACCGCACCTTACCTCGCGTGACATTCACACCTATAAAGCCTTTAAACTGCCGCTGCGCTACAAAATGGACGGCAATTCGCTGATGGCGAGCCTGAGCTTTGCGCGCTATTTCTTCCTCACCAATAAAGACAACCGCGCTTACTTTATGAATCGCCTGAAAGACAAGGTGAGAGCGCGCTTTGGCGGAGAAAAAGCGCTTTCCTGACGCAGTTTTGCTCATCATTGCTCCTGAACGCAGGAGCAACCCTTTGGATACACTTTTTTCTTTTATTCAGGTATGAAGATGAATAATCAAGTTGGAACCGTCGGCATTGTTATGCCTATGTACAATGCACGTCAGACGGTATTACGCGCCGTGCAATCGGTTATCAATCAGAGTCACACAGACTGGCACCTTTACCTGATAAACGATAAATCTACCGATGACTCGCTGGCGTTCGTGCGCGAAAATTGTCAGGATGCACGCATCACCATTTTGGATAACGCCGTTAATATGGGCGCCGCCGAGACCCGCAATGTCGGGCTGCGTGCGGCTAAAGAGGAGATCATCGCTTTCCTCGACAGCGATGACGAATGGCATGCTGACAAGCTGGCGCAGCAAGTCGCAGCGATTGCCGCCGGGGATGATTTTGTGATCACCGAGTATCACTACAAAACCCAAAAAGCTGACCACGACATCACCTATTCAAAACCCTACCTCCAACAAGAAAATTTCGTGAAGAAGCAGTACCGCGTCTGTTTTTCATCGGTCTGTTTCCGCCGTCCGCCGCAGGGTATTTTTTTCCAGCGCAAAGGCCACGAAGATTTCCTGTTTCTCTACGAATTGTTCAGTCGCTACAAGCAAGCACGCGTTATTCAGACAATTCTTGTCAATTATTACGAATTAGGTGATTCACTTTCGCGCAATAAGAACAAAGCGGCGAAGTGGCACCTTGAATTATTAAGAATTATCTATAAAAACAATCCGTTAAAAATCTATTACTATTACGGCTGGTATATGGTGAATGGTGTGCTGTTTACCTTGAAGCATCGTTAAGCCGATCGGCAGGATTGTCTTTTACTCATTTTGAGGTGGATTGCGTTACATGAAAAAAATTGTCCTGGTGATCAAAGATGCCTACTCGTATGCGGGCACCGAGAACATCTGTAACTTCATGTCAGAGTGTCTTGGCGAAACGCACGATGTCACCGTTTACTCGTTGGAAGGCAGCGGAAAAACCTTCTATCCCTTTGAGCATGTGAAAGAGATCGTTAGCTTTGAGGGACACAGTAATCCGATTAAAAGCGCCGTCAGCCGTATCCATGAGGAAGATTTTGATACCGTTTTCCTGATCAGCATGGGTCGCCTGAGTGTGATGTTCGCTTTCTGGAACCTGATGTCGATGAAGAAAAAACGCGGCAAAGCCTACGCGTGTGAACACATTGCAATTAATTCCTTCAGTAAACCCATCAAATTCCTCAAGTATCTGCTGCTGCGCTACTACGATCGCGTAATTGTGCTGACCGATAAAGATCATCAGGTTTTTAATCGTTGGCACATTCCTAGCAAACAAATCCCTAATCCTGTGGTGTTTAAAGCCTTTCAGCGCCAGACGCGTAACCGTCAGGCATTAGCTGTGGGCCGTTTAGATCATCAAAAGGGATTTGATCTGTTGCTGGATATCTGGCGCGACTTCGCCAAAACCCATCCTGACTGGACGCTGGTGATTGCCGGTGATGGTGAACTGCGTCAGCAGTTGCACGATCAGGCCGCGGTATTGGGTATCACAGACAGTGTTAATTTTGTCGGCAAAGTCAGCAATATCAATGATTACTACCGCGACAGCGATATGGCGCTGATGACGTCACGCTATGAAGGCTTACCGCTGGTGTTACTCGAAGCGAAAGCATGGTCGCTGCCGGTGGTGGCCTATGACTGCCCAACTGGGCCACAAGAGATCATCAATCACGGTGAAGATGGATTTCTGGTTCCCATGAACGACAAAGCGGACTTTCTGGCACGCATGAACCAGCTGGCCAGTGATGATGCGCTGTTCTATGCCATGAGTGAAAAAACAAAAGAAACCGCGCTGAAATTCGACGGTAATCAAATCAAGCAAAGCTGGCTGGCGTTGGTTTAACTCGGGTAAATCCTACCCAATTGCAAAATGCCTCAAGGGACTAAGCCTTGGCCGATAACACGGCCTCATTAACCACGGGATATGTTGCATGAAAAGAAGAGAAGTGTTGCAAAGCGCAGCCTCAGCCATTGTTGGTGCCCTCTCTGTGAGCACCTTTTCCAGCTACGCAGCAAAAAGTAATGGTATTGCGCTTAAGCCGGTTGATGCCACCGCTGTACCCAAAAGCGACGTACCGATCTTAACGCCAGAAAATGTCTATGCCATGCCACCTCAGTTCTGGCAAGGTTTTGAGGGTAAATTATGGATTGGCAAAGCGGGCAGCGATGCCAGTAAACCAGGTAACCAAATTCCTGTTTTTTTGCGTGATGCCAACGGTAAAGTCTCTGAGATCAGCCAGCCCATTTCGCTGAACAAAGGCAATTTTGCGCAATTCATTCATGACAATGCCGCGTTGATCGCCGATCCGTCGCATTCCATGGCCGTTGAGGACAGCAACGGTCAAACGCTGTTTAACATTGCTGATGTGAACCGTCCAGGGCAGGCGGATTTTAGCCAACGGCTGGCACAGCCCACGGGTTATCAGCTGATTGGCGAAATCCCTTCGGTGGAAGAGCTGCGTAAAACGCGTCCGCTGTTTGAAGGGGCAAAAATCAAGCTGAAAAGCTGGCACGCGGGCCTTGAAGTTGGCGGCGGTGAGTTCGTCGGCAGTTTCCAGGATGCGAAAGATGATGACGGCGTTAATTTTGCAGGGCAGGGTTTTCACTGGCGTCGCGTTATTGAAGATTACAACCGCCTGACGCTGTTTGATTTTGGCGCGATTGCAGATGGCAAAACAGATACCGCGCCTGCGATTAAAGCGATGTATCAATGGTCGCTAGCCGCTGATCTGCAGATTTGCGTGCAGTTCCCGGCAGGTACCTTCTTTGTTACGGCCTGTGATTTTGGCCCAGATAATATGCGCTTCTTCCGTATTTCGGGCGCGATGGTGAACTTCGGTTATTTTCCTGCGACCACTTTGGTGTCCGACGGTAAATCCGATTTTATCTTCAAAGTTAATGCTCGCTGGGTGGAAATCTCCAACCTGATTTTCAACGGCAACACGGATACCCATCCCAACCAGCAAGGCTTGTTTAGCAACAGCTGTCCGGGAGGACAATTCTTCCGCGGCTCATGTTTACGCTTCACGCATGTGGGTGGCACGGCATTGAGCCTGCTGGATACGCTGGATTGCAAAATCGACCAATGGTACGCGTCACGCTGTACCGGTGATGTCATCAAAGCCGGTTGGTCTGGCCAGAAAAAAGGCAACTGGGATCACAGTACGGCGATTGAGCTGTCGAATTTCAACGCCCAAAACTGTCGTGGCGGCAAGGTATTGAATCTGCCGCGCTGCGCTCAGTCCATCATTCATAATGGCTGGATCGAGCACTGCGACTATCCCGGAGACATCTCTAACGGGCAATGGATCGTTGATGCACTCAGCCTGGAAGATTGTAAAAACCCGCTGATAGCGCACAACTCGCGCTTGAACATGCGTCAAACCAGCCTGCAATCAGGTAGTTGGATTGATAACTCTTCGCAGGGCGATCGCTGGCTCAGTGTTTGGGAAATGGGTTCGACGCGGGTTGAATCTTACGGTGTCGCCATTGATGGCAGCCTAAATTACAACTACATCACATCGCGCTGGCGGTTGGAAAATAATTCGAACCAACAAACCTGGTTTGAGCTGGGCAGTCTTTATTCCCCTGATGTCGGTGATTCATGGGAAATCGAAATTTTTGGCCAGTCGCAATTCAATAACGGTACTGACTCGCAGCCGTTAATGAATGTCGTGAATGACAAAACAACCGGTGGCCGTGCGGTGATCCATGTTCAACGCAAAAAGGGCAAGTCGGAAGCCAGCTGGTCTGCCGAAGGAAGCTGCCCGGTGGTTGAGGTGCGCTACGTTGCGCAGCACGACACCGATGTGCGTGTTTTCGTCAAGCTGGCAGGCTGGACGCCTGCCGCAGTGGTATTGGTGAAAAGCACTGGCAAAACGCGCTTTGATACCGGCCGCTGCGCCCGCGTTAACGCCAAAATGGTGCCCGCCAATCCGCCGGGCGGCGAGGAAAGCAAAAAAGCGCCTCAGCGTTTCAGCCTGCACAACGGGAAAGCGGGCATTGGCGCGAACGAAGAGGGCGATCTGCTTATTGCCTCGCGTCCGCTTTCTGACGATCAGGTTGATACCAGTAAGCCTGCAGGATTTGTCTCGGTAGTCATTAATGGCAAGCAGGTCGCGATGCCTTATTTTGCCATCAAGTCATAGCATTTAAACGGGCCGCCAAAATGGAGGCGGCCTGCAGTTTCAGGAGCGGGTTTTTGGGTTTATTTGCCTTATTGCAGTGCTTTAACAGAGTTCACTTTGCCAGTTTGGAAGATGGCGGCTTGCAGAATTAGAAAAATTTATTTGGAGTTTTTATGAAAATTTTATTGGTGGGTAACCATACCTGTGGGAATCGTGGGGATGGCGCGATTCTTCGTGGACTGATTGATTCGATGCAGTCCGCGCGTAGTGATCTTGATATCGATGTCATTAGCCGTTATCCAACCAGCTCTGGTTATTTGCTTCAACAGCACATTCAGCAAGACTCGCTGTTTTTGCACAACAGCAAGTCAGGTAAAGGATTGGTCGGTTCAGTAAAGCGTAAAGTCGCGAACCGTCTGATGCCTGACATCATGATGGCGCACTTGGGCAAAGGCGGCTTGTATAAATCCTTTTCTGTACCAGCGCACCTCAAAGCCTTTACTGAAAGCCTGAAACAGTACGATGCAATTATTCAGGTTGGCGGTTCATTCTTCGTCGATCTGTATGGCGTTACCCAGTTTGACCATGCGCTGTGTGCCTTGATGGCGAAGAAGCCGATTTACATGATTGGTCACTCAGTCGGCCCGTTCCAGAATCCTCGCGTTAACGCCCTGGCGAACTTTGTGTTTGACCGCGTAAACAGCCTGGTATTGCGTGAATCTGTCAGTCTTGATCTGATGAAGCGCGATGGTGTGACCAGCTCTAAAGTCGCTGCCGGCGTTGATACCGCGTTTTTGGTTAAAGCGCGTGAAGTTGAAAATCCAAGTCATAACTTGCGTCACTGGCAATCTATTATCAGCGCGCGCAAAACGATCGCCATTACCGTGCGTGAACTGGCGCCGTTTGACAAGCGTCTGGGTGTGACCCAGAAAGAGTATGAAGAGGCTTTTGGGCGCGTCATTAACGCGATGATTGCCGAAGGCTATCAGGTTGTGGCTTTCTCAACCTGTACCGGCATCGACAGCTACGCGAAAGATGACCGCATGGTGGCGTTAACGTTACGCGACCACGTTGCACAGCCTGAGCATTACCATGTCATCATGGACGAATTCAATGACCTTGAATTGGGAATCCTTTTAAGCCACTGTCATTTGACGATCGGCACTCGCCTGCATTCCGCCATTATTTCTATGAACTTCGGCACGCCAGCCGTTGCGATCAACTACGAGCACAAGTCGATGGGTGTGATGAATCAGCTTGGTTTGCCGCAGATGGCAACGGATGTCAAAAGCCTGATGGATGGTTCGCTGATCGACAAGGTTAAGACCGTTCTTGCTGATTACGACAACATCAAGCACAAGGTCGACACGGCCGTTGCGAATGAAAGGGAAATTGGCAATCGGATCACTGAAGAGATTCTCAAAGTATTAGGGTAATCAGATGAAGCTGACTTTTTTCACCATGCGTTTCCCGGTTGCCTCCGAAACCTTTGTTTTGAATCAGGTAACCCATTTTATTGATGCCGGTTACGATGTGGAGATTATTTCGGTATTTCCCGGTGATTTGGTGAATCGGCACGCTGCCTTTGATGAGTATGGGCTGGCGGCTAAGACACATTATCTGTTGCCGGAAGAGAAAGTCTCGCTGGTGGATAAGCTGATCCAGCGCCTCAAGCTGGTCTTGCCGAAGATAACCAAATCTTCGCTGCTTCGTTCGCTCAATGTGCGCCGCTATGGCGCACAATCCAGCAAACTGTTGTTGCCATCAATTGTGGCAAATGCGTCCCAGATTTTCACTGCTGATGTGTTTCTGGTGCATTTTGGCTATGCAGGTGCGCTCGCCAATAAGTTACGCGAGTTGGGCGTGCTGAAGGGCAAACAGGCCACCGTGTTTCACGGTGCTGACATTTCACGTCGACACATTCTGGAGGAGCACAAACACGATTACATCAATCTGTTTGAGCAGAGCGAACTGATGTTGCCGATCAGCCATTTATGGGAGAACAAGCTGATTGAGATGGGTTGCCCGCCAGAAAAAATTCATGTTACCCGCATGGGAATTGAGCCTGAGAAATTTAATTTTCAGCCGCGTCAGGGATTTCATAAACCTTTGCGGATTGTCTCGGTTGCACGTCTCACTGAGAAGAAAGGACTGGATGTCGCGGTGAAAGCGAGCGCAATTTTGAAACAGCGCGGTGGCCAGTTCCAGTACACCATTATTGGTAATGGCGATCAGGATGAGATGATGCGCGGCTTTATTGCCGAAGAGGGCATGGAAGATTGTGTGACGATGCCAGGCTTCAAGCCGCAGAACGAGATCCGCAAAGCATTAAGCGAGGCTGATATCTTCCTGCTGCCGTCTAAAACGGCTGCCGATGGTGACATGGAAGGCATTCCCGTGGCACTGATGGAAGCCATGGCGGTCGGTTTGCCGGTGGTTTCTACCTTTCATAGCGGCATCCCTGAACTGATTGAAAACAATGTTTCCGGCTGGTTAGTTGAAGAAGATGACCCGGAAGCGCTGGCGGACACCTTGCTGAAACTCTCACAGGGAGAAGTGGATGTCGTGCCGGTAGTGGCAGCGGCTCGACACAAAGTTGAGACCGAATTTAATCAGCATATCGCTTATGGCGAGCTGGCACAGATTCTGGAGCGATTGGTGTGAGTGGATTTAAGTCACAGGCGATTTGGTTGTTTGGCAGCACCTGTTTTTCGGCGGTGCTGCAGGTTGCACAACTTAGCCTTCTCGCCCGTAAGCTGGAAACCCATGAACTGGGGCTTTTAGCCATTATTAACGCCATTCTGGCCGTAGCGGGTGTACTTCAGGATATGGGCATGAGCAGCTATCTCGTGCACCGTCAGAACATTACTCGCCGCGAGCAGAGCACCATTTACTGGGTGAACGTCTCACTCAGTTTATGTACTGGCTTGATCATGCTAGCGATTGCCTTTCCGGTTGCCTGGTTCTATCACCTGCCAGAGCTGGTTGGTCTGATCATGTTGACCAGCCTGAACTTTCTGGTGTTGGGGCATTTGTCGCAATACCAGGCGCACTACATCAAAACCAAGCGGATGGTCTCGCTGGCAAAAATTGAGATGGGCACCAAGCTGTTCGCCTTTCTGTGCGTAGTGGCGATGCTGCAATACACCTCGCTTACGGTGGCCGCGGCCATACTCGGTCTATTCATTAACGCCTTTACCCGCATCATTTGCATGATTGTGCTGGGCGAGAAATCATGGCGTCCCACGTGGGAGTTTGATAAAGCGACCTTTATTGGCGCGGTGCGTTACGGTAGCTATCAGCTGGGATCGCAGACGATCAATCAGTTACGTACCCAAGCCGATGCGCTCGTGGTGGGTAAAGTGATGGGCGCGGAGATGCTGGGGGTTTACTCACTGGCGAAAGAGCTGGTATTACAACCGCTGAAGCTGGTTACACCGGTGATTAACCGTTTAGCGCTACCGCGTTTTGCAGAGAAACAGCAGGATCCTGAACAGCTTAAGAAACTGTTCCTGAAGGGAACGCTGGCGATTATGTTGTTCAGCAGCGCCATGTATTTTGTTATCGGCGTCTTCTCTCCGGTTATCGTGCGTGTGCTGTATGGCACATCCCATGAGCAGGTTTATCATCTGATCCCACTGATGTTGTTGTTCGGCATGCTGCGTCCAATGGGTGGTTTGACCGGGGCGATTTCGCAAGCGAACGGTCGCACTAACGTGGAGTTCTACTGGAACATTGTCGCGAGCCTGGTGGTATTAGGGGTATTAGCCACGACCTTCCTTTGGCCAAATGTCCTCTACGTTGCATTAACGCTCTCTATCTCTCAGGTATTGATTTCCGCGCTGGCACATCCTTTCTTTATCAAGCCGGTGATTGGTATTCGCTTTATGCCTTATGCGCGTCAGTGGATGTCAGTTTCAGTGGTGTTCGTTGGGCTAATGATGCTGATTAATCACTTCAATTTGTTTGTAATGCCGGAGTGGTTTGAGCGCTGGTTGTAATGCCCTGTTCCCACGAAGAGTCCGTGTGTAGAAACGCAGCTTAACAAGGGGACGAACGGAGCAATACCTGGCAAGATCGGCTAAGCTCCGGCGATGTAAGTTCAGGGTATATAACGTCAAATTATACGGGTGACACGGTGTCGCCCGTTTCTTTTTTTGGCTGGCCTCAGGGCGTTTTCTTATTTCATGACGGATCGGATTTGTGTCCAACCGGATCGAATTTCATTTGGCGATTACTGATTGTCTTTCCTCATATTCTGCACGTTCTGTCCCTAGGTAAAAAGCCGAATTTCCATGATTTGACAGTCAGTTAGTGTAGGATTTTCAGATAAAGATTATACTTGCAGCTCTGGCCGATCCTGCATAATCGATCCACATCTTCACTTCATTAAACGGAATAAACATGACCAAGCTTAAAGCAGTAATCCCGGTTGCGGGTCTCGGTATGCATATGCTCCCTGCGACTAAAGCCATTCCGAAAGAAATGCTGCCTGTTGTCGACAAACCGATGATTCAATACATCGTGGATGAATGTGTTGCAGCGGGCATCAAAGAGATTGTGCTGGTCACCCATGCTTCCAAAAATGCGGTGGAAAACCACTTTGATACGACTTACGAGCTGGAAGCATTGCTTGAAGCGCGCGTTAAGCGTCAATTGCTGAGCGAAGTGCAATCAATCTGTCCTCCGGGCGTTACCATCATGAACGTGCGTCAGGCACAACCATTAGGTCTTGGTCACTCCATTTTGTGTGCCCGCCCAATGATTGGTGATAATCCGTTCGTCGTGGTACTGCCAGACGTGCTGCTGGATGATTCCACCGCTGACCACCTGCGTTATAACCTTGCAGCGATGGTTGCACGCTTCGAAGAAACCGGTCACAGCCAGGTGCTGGCGAAACACATGCCAAACTCTGATCTCTCTGAATACTCGGTGATTACCACTGAAGAACCTATCGACAACCCAGGCGATGTTAGCAGCATCACCAACTTTGTTGAGAAGCCAGAAAACCCGGCTGAACTGAATTCCGATCTGGCTGCGGTAGGTCGCTATGTTCTTTCTGCTGATATCTGGGCAGAACTGGAGCGTACCGAACCAGGCGCGTGGGGTCGTATTCAGCTGACCGATGCTATCGCCAGCCTGAGCAAGCAGAAAACGGTAGACGTTTCGCTGTTAACGGGTAAAAGCTTCGACTGTGGTCGTAAGCTGGGTTACATGCAGGCATTCGTTTCATACGGCCTGCGTAACAACGCACAAGGTCGCGATTTCCGCGAAGCTATTCAAAAGATCCTGGCGAAGTAACCTTCAACATTCACGTGCCGCGTGTTTACGCGGCAGACTGAAAGGAGTTCACATGGCTATTTTAGTAACGGGCGGCGCAGGCTATATCGGCTCCCATACGGTGCTGGCATTGTTGCAGCGTGGCGACGACGTTGTTGTGCTGGATAACCTGTGCAATGCCTCGCGCGAAGCCATCAGTCGCGTAGAGAAGTTATCTGGCAAGAAAGCCACCTTTGTTGAAGGCGACATTCGCGATCGCGCCTGCTTGCGCGATCTGTTCGCATCTAATGATATCTCTGCCGTGATTCACTTCGCCGCGTTGAAAGCGGTAGGTGAATCAACGCGTATGCCGCTTGAATACTATGAGAACAACGTAGCGGGCACTGTGGTGTTGCTGGAAGAGATGCGCAGCGCAGGTGTCTGGAACTTTATTTTCAGCTCTTCTGCCACCGTCTATGGCGCAGATGCGCCGGTTCCGTACGTAGAAACCACGCCGATTGGCGGAACGACAAGCCCGTATGGCACCTCGAAGCTGATGACTGAATTTATCCTGCGTGACTTCGCTAAAGCCGATTCAAACTTCAAAGCGATTGCGCTGCGTTATTTCAACCCAGTTGGCGCACATGAATCAGGCGAAATTGGTGAAGACCCAACAGGTATTCCAAACAATTTGCTGCCTTACATTGCGCAGGTTGCGATTGGACGTTTAGAAAAGCTGGGCGTGTTCGGCGGTGATTACGATACGCCAGATGGCACCTGCCTGCGTGATTACATTCACGTGGTTGACCTGGCAGAAGGGCACTTAAAAGCGCTGGATCACTTAAGCAAGGTGGAAGGGTATAAAGCCTATAACCTTGGCGGCGGCAAAGGTTTCTCAGTGCTGGAGATGATCAATTCATTTGAGAAAGCTTCTGGTAAGAAGATTCCATTTGAGATCAAACCGCGCCGCGACGGTGACCTGCCGGCGTTCTGGGCTGATGCGTCGCTGGCCAATGATGAGCTGGACTGGCGTGTGACGCGCGGCATCGATGAGATGATGCGTGATACCTGGAACTGGCAGAGCAAGAATCCTAATGGTTTTAAATAACCGTTAAGCTTTACCCAACCAGCCCGGCTAAATGCCGGGCTTTTTAATGTCTAAAATGCGTAAATCATTCGATAAATCAGTATTAATTTAAAGATTATTCGTGAATTTCCAGGGTAGATGAAAGCATCAAATACAGATTTATCCTGGGCAGCTTTCAGTTAAAAAGCGCTCGAATAACCGCATTGTGCTGTCGATCAAGGCTAAAAAGGCAATGTTCTACTATGCTGTTTTTTCGATAATTATTGCCCATTGTTGGCTCATTATATTTGTTAAATGTGCCTAATGCTTTCATCGCTAACAAATAAACAATAGGCATGTTATTTCTGCCGCACAAAATGTACTATTTGCGGTGGTCTTAATACTCGAATGGGGTTGTGTAAATTATAACCAACACATGAAGGTATTAATCATCAATAGATCTGTTTTTTACACAGCGTATTGGTTGCTGCAAGCCAAGGGCGGTAGCGTGGCTTTTTATTCATTTGAATAAAAATTGACCCGCTTTAAATGCAATAGCACGTTTAAATCTGTTAGAGGATGTGGAATGTTACTTCCCGTAATCATGGCCGGAGGAACCGGCAGCCGCTTATGGCCCCTTTCCCGAGAATTGTATCCAAAGCAGTTTATTTGCCTTCACGGTGAACACTCCATGCTACAGGAAACGGTCATTCGCCTTTCGGGTATTGAGGCGCGCGCGCCCATGGTGATTTGTAACGAAGAGCATCGTTTTCTTGTTGCTGAGCAATTACGACAAATTAATAAGCTCTCGCACAATATAATTCTGGAGCCGGTTGGCCGTAACACTGCACCTGCCATCGCGCTTGCGGCATTGAACGCCGTTGAGCAGGGTGATGATCCGGTTCTGTTAGTGTTGGCTGCAGACCATGTGATTGAAGATCGCGCTGCATTTCATCATGCAATCAAAACGGCTACTGCCTATGCCAAGCAAGGTAAACTCGTCACATTCGGCATTGTGCCAACTGGTCCAGAGACCGGTTATGGTTACATTCAACGTGGAGAAGCGTTGCCGGGTGAAGAAGACGCACCTTATGCAGTACAGCGCTTTGTCGAAAAACCGAATTTAAAAACCGCTGAACAGTATCTTGAGTCAGGGGAGTATTATTGGAACAGTGGTATGTTTATGTTCCGCGCTAAGCGTTATCTGCAAGAGCTTGAAAAATACCGTCCTGATATTCTTGAAGCCTGCCGCCTTGCTATGGCTAACGTGAAGGAAGGCAATGACTTCATCAGCATTGATAAAGATGACTTTATCTCTTGCCCCGATGAGTCTGTCGACTATGCCGTTATGGAACAGACCGATTCCGCTGTGGTGGTTCCACTTGCAGCAGGTTGGAGCGATGTAGGTTCCTGGTCAGCATTATGGGAGGTTAACGATAAAGACGCTCATGGTAATTCCTTAAAGGGCGACACTTTTCTGCACAACACTAAAAATTGCTACATCAACAGCGAAGACCAGTTGGTTGCAGCGATTGGTGTGGAAGACCTGGTCATCGTAAACACCAAAGATGCCGTATTAGTGGCACGTAAGGACCAGGTACAAGACGTAAAACGCGTGGTGGAATTCCTTAAAGGGGAATGTCGTAGTGAGTATCGCCGCCATCGTGAAACCTATTGGCCTTGGGGACGCTGTGACTTGGTGGTGAATACCGGCCGTTTCAACGTTAACCGCATCACCGTAAAACCGGGTGAAGCTTTCGATTTGCAGATGCACTATCACCGTACAGAACACTGGGTAATTCTATCTGGCACCGCGAAAGTGACTATTCAAGACAAGTCACTGTTAATGACAGAAAACCAGTCTACTTTTATTCCAATTGGCCATCCGCATACGCTAGAAAACCCAGGCAAAATCCCTTTAGAGCTTCTGGAAATACAGTCGGGATCTTACTTGGGCGATGACGACCTTATTCTTATAAAAGAACAGTTTGCAAGTTAGTAAGGACAGAAGAGATCATGGCAGCACTGACCTGTTTTAAAGCTTATGACATACGTGGTGAGCTTGGTACTGAACTAAACGAAGATATTGCTTATCGTATTGGACGCGCATACGGCGAGTTCATCAAACCTAAAACCATCGTGGTTGGTGGTGATGTGCGCCTTACCAGCGAGCCATTGAAGCTTGCATTAGCAAACGGTTTAAGGGACGCGGGTACCGATGTTTTAGATATCGGTATGAGCGGCACTGAAGAGATTTACTTCGCCACGTTCCACTTAGGTATTGATGGCGGCATTGAAGTCACTGCCAGCCACAACCCAATGAACTATAACGGCATGAAGTTAGTACGTGAAGGTGCTCGACCAATTAGCGGCGATACCGGCCTACGCGATGTGCAGCGCCTGGCAGAAGCAAATGACTTTGCTCCAGTTGAAGCAAGCAAACGCGGCACCTACAAACAGATTTCTGTATTGGATGCCTACGTTGACCATTTGATGAGCTACATCAATCTCGCTAACTTTACCCAACCGATAAAGTTAGTAATTAACTCCGGCAACGGTGCTGCCGGGCATGTTATCGATGAGATTGAAAAACGCTTTCAGCAAGCGAATGCACCCGTTTCCTTTATTAAAGTACATCACGCAGCTGACGGTAACTTCCCGAACGGAATTCCTAATCCATTGTTACCTGAATGCCGTAAAGATACGGCTGATGCGGTGCGTGAACATAAAGCCGATTTGGGTATAGCCTTTGATGGCGATTTTGATCGCTGCTTCCTGTTTGATGAGAATGCTGAATTTATCGAAGGCTATTATATCGTTGGTTTGTTAGCTGAAGCATTCTTGAAAAAAGAGCCCGGCGCTAAAATTATCCATGATCCGCGTTTAACCTGGAACACGATCGATGTGGTCACTAAGGCGGGTGGCATTCCGGTAATGTCTAAAACTGGACATGCGTTTATTAAAGAGCGTATGCGTGAAGAAGATGCGGTTTATGGCGGAGAGATGAGCGCACATCACTATTTCCGTGATTTCGCTTATTGTGATAGCGGAATGATTCCATGGCTGCTTGTCGCAGAATTATTAGCGGTGAAGAATTTATCACTTTCGCAAATGGTATCTGAGAGGATGAAAGCATTCCCTTGTAGTGGCGAAATTAATTATAAAGTGGTAAATGCGCTAAATATAATAACAACTATAAAGCAAAGTTATAAAAGTTATGCGGAAAAATTTGATGAAACTGACGGGGTCAGTTTTGAATTTAATAATTGGCGGATGAACTTGAGGACTTCAAACACTGAGCCTCTGCTTAGGCTAAATATTGAGAGCAAATCAAATTCCGATTTAATTTTTCAAAAAGTCAAAGAAATTGAATTGCTTATGAAGGGCAGCGTATGATAATGGCAATTGGAAGGGCGCTGTGGAACTATCGAGGCTTTGTTCTTGGTAATGTTAAAAGAGAATTTCAATCAAAGTATCAAAATTCATTACTCGGGGCAGCTTGGAATATTTTAAATCCATTGTCCATGATAGTAGTGTATACGGTAATTTTTTCACAAGTTATGCATTCAAAAATCCCAGGGGTAGGGAATGTTTTTGGTTACAGTATTTACCTATGTTCTGGAATACTTACTTGGGGATTGTTCGCTGAAATCGTAGGTCGGGGCCAAAATGTTTTTTTAGAATATGCAAATCTACTTAAAAAAGTGAACTTCCCCAGGTTGTGTCTACCTGTAACTATAATTTTAAATGCATTACTAAATTTCTCAATAGTATTTGGTATTTTCACAGTCTTTCTGGTGGTTACAGGGAACTTTCCGGGAGTTGTGTTCTTATCATTGATTCCTATATTAATTGTTATGGTTGTGTTTGCTATGGGTTTAGGTATAACCCTCGGTGTTTTGAATGTTTTTTTTAGAGATGTTGGACAGTTCTTTGGTATAGCTTTACAGTTTTGGTTTTGGCTTACACCTATTATTTATCCCGCTGAAATATTACCAGCCCGAATACATGAATATCTTAAATTAAATCCTATGTATGGTGTTATATCATCAAGCCAAGATATTTTAGTTAAAGGGCAGTGGCCAAACTATGAAAGTTTACTGCCTGCATTATTAATAGGTTTGGTGCTCTGCATTATCGGACTTAAACTTTTCCGTAATCACTCTGGTGAAATGGTGGATGAATTATAATGGGTAAAATTTCCGTTAGTGGCGTTGGGAAAGCTTACAAACAATACCCAAGTAGGTGGAGTCGATTAGCTGAATGGTTCCTTCCAGGTAAAAAGGAACGGCATAAATTAAAGTGGGTTCTAGAAAATGTTTCGTTTGAAGTTAGTCCGGGACAGGCTTTAGGTATCATTGGGATTAATGGTGCCGGTAAAAGTACACTACTGAAAATGATAACTGGTACTACCCAGCCAACGGAAGGAACTATCTTGCTAGAAGGCCGAGTAGCAGCGATGCTTGAGCTAGGAATGGGTTTTCATCCAGACTTTACTGGAAGACAGAATGTTATTATGTCAGGCCAATTACTAGGCTATGGTATCGATGAAATTTATAATTTAATGCCTTCAATCGAAGCTTTTGCTGAAATTGGTAGTTACATTGATGAGCCAGTACGCGTTTATTCAAGTGGAATGCAAATGCGCTTAGCTTTTTCTGTGGCAACCGCTGTAAGGCCAGATATTTTGATTGTTGATGAAGCCTTGTCAGTTGGAGATGCCTATTTCCAGCATAAAAGCTTCAATCGTATAAGAGAATTCAATCGTGAAGGTACCACACTTCTTATTGTGTCTCATGACAAGCAGTCAATTCAAAGTGTTTGTAATAAAGCAATCTTGCTGAACCAAGGTAAAGTTGAAATGGAGGGCGAGCCTGAAGCGGTAATGGATTACTATAATGCCTTACTTGCAGACAAACAGAATCAAAAAATAGAGCAAGTAGAGTTAAGTGACGGCAGCATTCAAACGATATCTGGTAGCGGAGAAGCTTCAGTAAAAGACATCCGTATTCTAAATAAAAAAGGCGAAACTATCGAGTTTGTCGATGTTGGCGAGCTCGTTACTCTTAAAATAGTAGTTAAAGTTAATGAAGATATTCCAAGATTAGTACTTGGCTATGGGATTAAAGATCGGCTTGGGCAGGTAGTTTTTGGTACGAATACTGATTTAAAAAAACTTCCAATTTATGAAGTTAAAAAAGGAACAGAGCATATATTTGAAATAAAGTTTAACGCTAATTTAGGGCCTGGTAGTTATTCTATACAAACCGCGCTTGTTAGTACGGATACGCATTTGGTTAATAATTACGAATGGCGAGATCTGGCGTTAGTCTTTAATATTATAAATATAAATAAAGAACATTTTGCAGGCTGTGCCTGGATAGATCCTGAAATTGAGATTAAATCGGTATGACAAAAATAAGCTATGCGCAAAACTTCGAAGATATTATACTTTGGCGAGCGCTTAAAAATATTAAAAATGGATTCTATGTTGATGTCGGTGCTAATGATCCGGTATTAGACTCTGTAACAAATCTATTTTATTTACAAGGTTGGACAGGGATCAACGTTGAGCCATTAAAAAAACACATTTTTGCTTTAACTAATGAACGACAGAGAGATATTAACCTTCATTGCGCTGTTTCAGATATCAACGCAGATTTAGAAATATGGGAATGTGATGTTAGAGGTTGGGCTACTTTAGATAAAAAGGTAGCAGAGATTCATGAAAATAATGGTTTTCAAGGAAAGTGGACCAAAACACCAGTAAAGAGACTTGATTCCCTGTTATTAGAACATCTCCCCGAACTTCAAAAAGATATTCATTTCTTAAAAGTGGATGTTGAGGGGTTTGAAGAGAATGTGATAAAAAGTAATAATTGGGAAAAATTTAGGCCTTGGATTGTAATCATCGAATCTACAATTCCTAACTCTCAATTAGAAAGTTTTTCTTCATGGGAACAAATTCTTTTTTCTAATCAATATAAATTTATTTATTTTGATGGGTTGAATCGATTTTATCTTAGTGAAGAGCATTATGATGAATTGGCTCATGCTTTTTCATTGCCGCCTAATATTTTTGACGACTTCATTAAATATCAAGATGAAACTAATCGTAAAGAAATTAGCGCGCTCAAAGTAAAAAATGAAAATTTAGAGAGTGAAATTTTTGATAATGAAAAAATGATTTCAGAGTTAACGAAAGATAATGATGAGTTAAAAAATAATCTTATTTCTTTAAACAAAGAATTATGCTCAGTATATGAAAGCCGGTCATGGAAGCTAATGGCGCCATTTAGAAGATTTGCTAGTTTTTTTAAACGAGATTGAAATATGAAAAGTATAGTTTTTCTAAGCACTTATCCTTTTGCTAAGCCTCGCCATGGTGGCCAAATAAGGCTTTCTCAACTCGTTAATAAGTTTAGCAATAATGGATGGACTGCGCGATCAATTGCTATATATGAGCAAGAAAGTTTCATTGGAGATGATTTAGGACCGTATGATATTCCTTTTCCAATAGATTCAGAATTTAGGAAATTCGAAGGCCGTAATATCCCATTAATAAATGATTTGCTTACCGCTGAATTTGCGGTTTCTGACAGAGATACTTTCAGCAAAGTAGTTTCGCATTTGCCTGATCATATTGATGTGATCCATGTGGAGCAATGTTGGCTTTGGGATTTAGCAAAAAAAATAAAGGCTTTAGATAAATTCAAAAAAGCAATATTAATCTTCGGTTCGCAAAATATCGAATATTTACTTAAGAAAGACATTTTAGAGCAATATAATATCCCTGATCATCATGAAGTGATTGATAAAATACAGAGTCTAGAGATAAAGGCAACAGTCGAAGCAGATATTATCGCTGCTGTAACAGAAAATGATGCCAAAATAATGGCTAGTTGGGGAGGGGGTAAGGTAATATTAGCTGCTAATGGAATTAAACCGTGGGATCTTAGTTACAATAATACAAATAAAAATAAATGGATTGAGAAACTACCTAAGTCGCCTTGGATGCTGTACATCGCGAGTGCTCATCCGCCAAACTTTACTAGTTTTATAAAAATTATTGGTGAAAGCTTGGCCTGCATTCCTCCGGATAGTAAGTTAGTAATTGCTGGGAGCGTTTGTGAACATATATACAGAGAGGTTTCTGATTCTAAATGGACAAGTATTAATATGAGTCGGTTAGAATTATTATATGTTTTGGATGATAATGACTTAGGAATTGTTAAAAATCTCGCGCATGCTTACTTTTTACCTATTGAGCATGGCGGTGGTTCAAATCTTAAAACTGCTGAAGCATTATATTCAGGCAAATACGTAATAGGTACAGCCTCTGCATTTCGGGGATTTGAAGATTATATTAATTCAACAAGAGTAAAAATCGTTAATTCCCCACAAGATTTTCATATATCTTCTAGAAATATTCTTTCTTCACCAACTCCGGTATTAAACGACGAAGAAAAGGAGATAATGCAAAAATTAACTTGGGATAGGACTCTGGAAGGTCTGTTCTCTGACGTTGAAAAATTCATGGAGCAACAGTAAATGCATAATGTTTGGGTAGACGTAACAACAATACTTGGGTGGCATAGAGCTGCTGTAGGTATAGTAAGGACTGAAGTTGAATGTGCACATTATGCTTTACATCAAATTACCGGACAGCAAGTAAAATTCTGCGGATATAGTGTACAAAGTGGTTACTACGAAGTTTCACGATCCCAGGTGGAGGAAACAATAGCCCGAATTAACGGAAGCATAAAGACGCCTGCTGAAAAAAAAGTTGATACACAACTTAGTGAAAGATTTGAGACTCGCTTAAAAAAACATATCCTAAAATTCATAGGTAAGATTCCTCATCGATATCAGCGTAAAGTTTTTAGCTATCTGTTGCCACGTAAGCCTGCCGTTGTAAGTTGTATTACTTCATTGAGATATGCAAAATTGGCTTTAACGCAATGGTTTAAACCTGTTAGGTTAATGCCTCAAATACAATTCACTGAAGGTGAGACTGCAATCGGATTAAAATACCCTTTCCATGAAGGGGATACGTATATTTCATTAGGGCTGGATTGGGATCAAAAAGATTTTGGTTATTTATACAAAATTAAAAAAGAAGCAAACCTCATTGTGAAATTATTTTGCTATGATGTGATCCCTGTAAAATTGCCCCATTTATGTGTAGGTGATGTAGCAGGAAAATTTGCACATTATTTTTCAAACGTGGCATGGTGCGCCGACGAAATTTTCTGCATATCGAAGTGCTCTAGAAATGATTTGGCTGAACTTTTAAAGGAATTGGGTACGCCTATACCCAAATTAACTATTGTTAAGCTAGGTTGTGAGTTGCCGGTAAACAAAAATGAAGATGATGTTTCTCTAGAACTAAGAAATTTAATGAGTAAACCTTACTTACTTTTTGTTTCAACCATCGAAAGACGCAAGAACCATGAGGTGCTTTATAAAGCTTACACTCGGCTAATTGATCAAAAGGTTCCTAATCTTCCATTACTCATTTTTGTTGGCATGCAAGGTTGGGGAATGAATGATTTTATCACGGATTTGAATTTGGACCCTAGAGTGAAAGGGAAGATTATACAGCTAAATAACATTACTGATCCTGAATTAAGCCAGCTTTATAAAAATGCTTTGTTTACTGTATATCCATCTCTTTATGAAGGCTGGGGACTACCGGTAGCGGAAAGCTTAGCTTTCGGGAAATATTGCCTAGCTTCATCAGCAGCATCTGTGCCTGAAGTTGCAGGAGAACTTTTAGACTATATAGATCCGTGGGATGTCCCCGAGTGGGCAGAAAAAATCAAACATTTTATTGAACATCCTGATGAAATAAAACGACGTGAATTAAGAATTCAAAATGAATTCGCACCCACCAAATGGTCTGAGACCGCAGCTTCAATTTTAAATTCGTGATATTATAAACTTTATCTTTAATCTGAAAATTATATTTGGAATTTAGTATGACTAACAAAATTGCAGTTTTAACAGGCATTACAGGTCAAGATGGTGCATATTTAGCCGAATTATTACTCGATAAAGGTTATAAGGTTTTTGGAACTTATCGTCGTACGAGTTCAGTAAATTTTTGGCGTATAGAAGAGTTGGGAATTAAATCAAATCCTAATCTTCATTTAGTTGAATATGATCTTACTGATTTGTCATCCAGTATTCGCCTGTTACAAGAAAGCCAAGCAACAGAAGTTTATAACCTTGCAGCGCAAAGCTTTGTTGGCGTTTCATTCGATCAGCCTCTGACAACTGCCGAAATTACCGGTATTGGTCCTGTTAATCTGTTAGAAGCTATTCGCATTGTAAATCCAAAAATTCGCTTTTATCAGGCATCAACCTCAGAAATGTTTGGTAAAGTTCAGGCGATTCCACAAAAAGAAGACACGCCATTCTACCCACGTAGCCCATACGGCGTTGCTAAGCTGTATGCACATTGGATGACCATCAATTATCGCGAAAGCTATAACATTTTCGCTTCAAGCGGCATCCTGTTTAACCACGAATCTCCTTTGCGTGGGCAGGAATTCGTTACGCGTAAAATTACTGATTCCGTTGCTAAGATAAAACTCGGCAAGTTAGATGTACTTGAGCTGGGTAACATGGACGCTAAGCGTGACTGGGGCTTTGCTAAAGAATATGTAGAAGGGATGTGGTTGATGCTGCAGGCAGAAGAACCCGATACCTTCGTACTTGCAACTAATCGTACTGAAACTGTACGTGATTTTGTTTCAATGGCATTCAAAGCGGTTGGCATCGAATTGCGCTTTGAAGGCAAAGATGATCAAGAAGTTGCGATTGACGTTGCATCTAACAAAGTGGTCGTTAAGGTTAACCCTAAATTCTATCGTCCTGCAGAAGTAGAATTGCTGATCGGTGATCCTCAGAGAGCTAAAGACATTTTAGGCTGGGAACCAAAAACGACTTTGGAAGAACTGTGTGCAATGATGGTTGAAGAAGATCTTCGCCGTAACAAACAAGGATTCTCGTTTTAATATGAATAATGGCAAAAAAGCATTGATCACCGGGATCAAGGGCTTTACTGGCCGTTATATGGCAGCGGAGTTATCCGCTGCCGGATATGAAGTGTATGGCCTTGGTTCTACTCCCGCAAATGACCTCAAAAATTATTACGTAGCAGACCTGACTAAAATATCTGAAGTAAAGGCAGCTATTGATCTGATCTCACCGGACGTAGTGATCCATTTGGCAGCTATCGCTTTTGTCGGCCATGATGACGTAAATGCATTTTATAACGTCAATATTTGTGGGACACGTAATCTCTTACAAGTTTTGTCTGAGCTTGAAAAGCTGCCAGAAGCCGTCTTATTAGCAAGTAGCGCGAATGTTTATGGCAATACTACGCCAGGAAAACTCAGTGAAGAAAGTAATGTTAATCCGGCTAATGATTATGCAGTAAGTAAAGTTGCTATGGAACACATGGCAAAGTTATTTAATAACAAGCTTCCCATTATCATTACAAGACCATTCAATTATACAGGTGTAGGTCAAGCTGATAATTTTTTGATTCCAAAAATAGTAAAACATTTTAGAGAAGAAAAAGACGTTATTGAATTAGGTAATATTGATGTTTGGCGTGATTTTTCTGATGTAAGATACCTTGCACGTTGTTATATGGCTCTTCTGTCTTCAAAAGCAGCGGGGCATATCGTTAATGTAGCATCTGGCGAAATGTTCTCATTACGTGAGGTTATTACTCTTTGTGAGGAATTAACCGGAAGAACTATTCAAATCAAAGTTAATCCGCAATTCGTTCGAGCCAATGAAATAAAAGAGTTATGTGGTGATGTTAGCCTTTTGATGGAGTTAACAAATAGTAAGCTATCTAAAATCCCTCTAAGAGAAACATTAAAATGGATGTTAGAAGCCAAAAGTTAAGTGTGGTCTTCTCAACCGACTGTATTAAATATCCTTTAACGGGGATTGGGCGCTACGCGTTTGAGCTTGCTAATGAATTGCAACGCCGAACAGAAAAAGTTGATTTAACTTTCATACACGGTACTCGGATTCGTGATACTCTTGCAGTTGCAAGCGAATCTGCGCAATCTGTTCAATCGCTTAAACGAAAATTACAAAAAAGCAAAATAGTAAGTGAAGTATATCGACTCACATTTCCAGTAGCAAAATCGATTGCTTTAAAAAAATATAAAGATCACATATTTCATAGCCCTAATTATTATCTTCCACCTAGAGTTAATCATGCTGTGGCGACGTTTCATGACCTTTCAGTATTTCATTGGCCGCAATTCCATCCAGCAGGACGCGTGCATTTGATGCAGAAAGAACTTAGGAACACGATTAAACGTGCAAGCATGTTGATCACCGACTCTAATTTTACCAAAAAAGAATTAATGGAATTTTTTGGGGTTGAATCAAAAAATATTACTGTAGCCCCTTTAGCCTGTAATGCTAATTTTCATCCTCGTCTGAAAGTCGATGTTGAATCAGTATTGGCTGATTACAAGATAAAATGGCGCCAGTTTTTTTTATATACTGGCACCATTGAGCCACGTAAAAACATCCTTACTTTACTTCGTGCTTATGACAGGTTATCTCTCCAAGAAAAAAGAGCTTATCCGCTCGTAATTAGCGGTTATAAAGGTTGGGAAAATGAAGCATTGTTCAAGCTGTTTAACAAAGGTGAATCTGAAGGCTGGCTTAAATATTTAGGATTCGTGCCGGGAAAAGATCTTCCTGTTCTATTTAGCTCAGCAACTGCTTTTGTTTTTCCCTCAATTTATGAAGGGTTTGGCCTGCCCGTGCTCGAAGCCATGGCTTCTGGGACGCCAGTGATTTGCTCGAATGCGACCTCTTTACCAGAGGTAGTTGGCAATGCTGCATTAATGCATGACCCTGAAGATATTGAAACCTTAACTAATTATATAAAAAAAATGATTGATGATTCAGAAATTAAAAGTGAGATGATTAAGGCTGGATTAGCACAATCACGGAATTTTTCGTGGTCACATTGCACGGATAAAACAATTGAAGCTTATGAGCAGGTTGCTAGATTTATATGATAAAGGTTCTGCATTGTTATAAAACGTATTATCCAGATACCTTTGGAGGAATTGAGCAAGTAATCTATCAACTTGCTGAAGGCGGAATCAAAGAAGGTATCAAATCGACAGTATTTACTCATAGCCCAAACTTTACAGAAAAAGAATCGATTTTTGATCACCATACAATCCATCGTGTAAAAACAGTATGTGAATTAGCCTCTACGCCTTTTTCATTCTCGGCAATTAGTGAATTTAAAAAGTTGGCGATGAATGCTGACGTAATTCATTATCATTACCCTTATCCTTTTATGGATTTAATGCATTTTGCAGCTCGCATTAATAAACCTTGCGTAGTAAGTTATCATTCAGACATTGTAAAACAAAAAACGTTGGCTAAAATTTACTCTCCTTTGATGAATAAATTTCTCAGCAGTGTTGATGCAATTGTTGCCGCCTCGCCAAACTACGTTAAAACGAGTCCTGTATTATCGAATTATTTAGATAAAGTTTCTGTCATTCCGTATGGATTAGATGAAGAATTTTATTTAAACCCTGCCAAAGAGTGTATAAATAAGTGGGGCGCTAATTTTCCTGATGGTTTCTTTCTTTTTATCGGCACCTTTCGATACTATAAAGGTTTACATATACTTATAGACGCTGCAAAAAATAGTTCTTATCCCATTGTTGTTGTTGGCGCTGGCCCTATAGAACAAGAATTAAAAAAACAGGCTAAAGAATTAAACGTAAATAACATACATTTTTTGGGCGCATTAGGTAACGATGATAAAGCAGCGCTTCTCGCTCTTTCTACCTGTATTGTTTTCCCATCGCATTTACGTTCAGAAGCATTTGGTATTTCATTGCTTGAAGGAGCTCTTTATTCTAAGCCTTTAATTTCAAGCGAAATTGGTACAGGTACGACCTATATAAATATTGATGGCGAAACGGGTTTAGTTGTCCCGCCAGGCGATGCGGCTGCATTACGTAACGCTATGGATATAATCTGGAATGATAAGGTTTATGCAACGAAGCTGGGTAAGGGCGCAAAAGCACGTTTTGAGCAACTTTTTACTGCTGAGAAAATGGTTAAAAGCTATACCGATCTTTATAATTCCCTGATTAAATAGGGCTTATTTACAGATATTTTCCTTTTAGCTATCGCACCAATGTCTACCGCATTCTCGTTAACCTGAGTTAACATGTTTGCCAGTTTTGTTCACAAACCTTGGCGTTTGTGGAGTGTCCCTCAGACAGGAGTATATGATGTCCAAGCAACAGATCGGCGTTGTAGGTATGGCAGTAATGGGCCGCAACTTGGCTCTTAACATTGAGAGCCGCGGTTACACTGTTTCTATCTTCAACCGCTCACGCGAAAAGACTGATGAAGTCATCGCTGAGAATGAAGGCAAAAAACTCTCACCTTACTACTCCATTGAGGAGTTCGTTGACTCATTAGAAAAACCACGCCGTATCTTGCTGATGGTGCAGGCGGGAGAAGCTACTGACAAAACTATCGCTTCACTGACTCCGCATTTGGATAAAGGCGACATCCTTATCGATGGCGGTAACACCTTCTATAAAGACACCATCCGTCGTAATAAAGAGCTTTCTGAGCAAGGCTTCAACTTCATTGGAACCGGCGTTTCCGGTGGTGAAGAGGGTGCCCTGAAAGGTCCATCCATCATGCCTGGCGGTCAGAAAGAAGCTTATGAACTGGTTGCACCCATCCTCGAGAAGATTGCTGCCCGTGCTGAAGGCGAAGCCTGCGTAACCTATATCGGTCCAGATGGCGCTGGTCACTATGTGAAGATGGTGCACAACGGTATTGAATATGGTGACATGCAGCTGATTGCTGAAGCTTATTCACTGCTGAAAGGCGCACTGAATCTTAGCAACGAAGAACTGGCTAAAACCTTTAGTGAGTGGAACGACGGCGAGCTAAGCAGCTACCTGATCGACATCACCAAAGATATCTTCACTAAGAAAGATGAAGACGGAAAATATCTGGTTGATGTAATTCTGGATGAAGCCGCGAACAAAGGCACTGGTAAATGGACTAGCCAAAGCTCACTGGATCTTGGCGAGCCACTGTCGCTGATCACTGAATCGGTGTTCGCACGTTACTTGTCTTCACTGAAAACTCAGCGCGTTGCAGCGTCTAAAGTTTTAAGCGGCCCAGAAGCAAAAGCCTTCACCGGTGACAAAGCTGAATTCACCGAGAAAGTGCGTCGTGCTCTGTATTTGGGTAAAATCGTTTCTTACGCTCAAGGCTTCTCACAGCTGAAAGCAGCATCAGATCAATATAGCTGGGATCTGCATTACGGTGACATTGCTAAGATCTTCCGCGCGGGTTGTATCATTCGCGCCCAGTTCCTGCAGAAGATCACCGATGCCTATGCAGACGACGCGAGCATTGCAAATCTGCTGTTAGCACCTTACTTCAAGAACATTGCTGATGAATACCAGCAGGCGCTGCGTGATGTGGTTGCTTATGCTGTTCAAAATGGTATTCCAACGCCGACCTTCTCAGCTGCGATTGCATACTACGACAGCTATCGCTCAGCAGTTCTGCCCGCTAACCTGATTCAGGCCCAGCGAGATTATTTCGGTGCGCATACTTATAAGCGTACGGATAAAGAAGGTGTATTCCACACAGAATGGTTGGAATGATCCCTTAAAGTAATAGAAAAACCCAGCTAAGCTGGGTTTTTTTTGTCTAATGCTTTATAAACAACACAAATTTTGTTTATATGTATTTTTTATGATTTAGGAACTAGTGTGAAATTAATAATTCAAATGCCTTGCTTTAATGAAGCTGAAACTTTGGAAATAGCCTTAACTGCTTTACCTCGTGAAGTTGAGGGTTTTGATAGCGTTGAATGGTTAATTATCGATGATGGTAGTACTGATGCTACCGTTGAAGTGGCAAAAAGATGCGGTGTTGATCATGTTGTTCAACACATGGGCAATAAAGGTCTCGCTGTTGCCTTCATGACAGGTATTGAAAATTGTTTGAAGCAAGGGGCAGATGTGATTATAAATACTGATGCAGATAATCAGTATGACGCATCAAATATTCCAGATCTGGTAAAACCCATCTTAAAGAAAAAATCGGAGATGGTTATTGGTGCACGACCAATTTCAACTATTGAACATTTTTCTCCGGCTAAAAAATTCTTGCAAAAATTAGGTAGCTGGGTTGTGAGAGGTGCAAGTAAAACAAACATACCTGATGCGCCGAGTGGCTTTCGCGCAATCAGTAAAAGTGCTGCACAGAAACTTATGGTATTTAGTGAATATACATATACCTTGGAAACAATTATTCAAGCTGGTCAAAAAGACATTTCAATTTGTTCTGTTCCTGTTAATGTTAATGATGACCTTAGACCATCAAGGCTAGTAAAAAGTATCCCGTCCTATATCCAGCGCAGCATATTTACTATTATTCGTATTTTTGTGATTTATAGACCTTTCAGATTTTTTCTTACGATCGGCTCTTCACTTATGTTAATCGGTTTTCTAATAAGCGTTAGATATATGTATTTCTATCTCTTTGAATCGGGTAATGGTCATGTTCAGTCATTAATCCTCTCAGCAATCTTAATTATGATGGGATTTCAAACAATCTTGGTATCATTCCTCGCCGATCTATTGTCGGCAAACCGTAAGTTACTTGAAGATGTCAGGGTGAAAATTAATCAAATTATTCATAAACGTGAAGATTAACGCTTTTTTTGTTTTAAATAAAAGTGCGGAGTCATTTTGTTTAATGATTCCACGCTAATATGATAGATTTTAAAAAATTAATTTTAAGAGTTAGGTTTATTAAATGAATAGCGCTAACCTGAAAAAAACAATGAATATTGTAGGCAGTTTCTTAGCGGTTTTTAGTTTATTCTTTGTTTTTTTTCGCTTAAAAAATTATTTAACTCCTGAAGTTTATGGTTATTTTAATCCTTTGGTTATCGTTTTGCTCTTGATCATTTCAATAGCTTATGGAGGTTCGAGTATAATACTTGGTTGTGTATGGAAAAACATATTGGAGAAATGTGGGGAAAAGAGAAGTTATCTGTGGGCAATCAAGGTTTACGGTACCTCACAAATTGCTAAATATATACCAGGTAATATATTCCATTATGCAGGCCGACAAGCTTTAGGAATGGCAGATTCCGCATCTGCTAAAAAACTGGCTAAATCCACTCTCTGGGAATTAGTATTGCTTGTTTTTTCGGGAGCACTTTTTAGCATTCTAATTATTCCTTTGTTAATTAAAATCAACTCTTCATATATACTTTTGTTTTTGTTTTTTTTTATTGCTGTTTTATTTTTGGTTAATTATTTTTTTCAAATATTTTTAGGGTGTAATTTCGCAAAAGCATTCCGGTTGCAAATATTTTTCCTTATTATTTCGGGGGCAACTTTTTCTGCTGTATTATTTATGATTACTCAAGGGAATGTTCTCGTAAATAATATTGACACTAGATGGTTGGTGATAATAATACCAGCAGCTTATGTTTGTGCGTGGCTTATAGGTTTAATAACACCGGGTGCACCAGCAGGTGTAGGAGTTAGAGAGGTTGTTCTGATTTACCTTCTGGGTGGTTTTTTTAATGAAAATGATTTGCTGATCTCTGTTGTTATTTCAAGGATTGTAACAGTAGTTGGCGATTTTATTTTTTATGGGATCGCGTGCGCGATGAAAAAAAGTGAATTTAAATGAGTGAATTTCCACGGCGTATGTTTTTTTTAAGAATTTTTTTTCTGTTATTATGTTTGGGGTTTGTAGTATTTATTAATAATACTATACCTTATTTCACTTTGCCTACAATGGGGCAAGCATTATGGGCAATGGGGTATGCTAAGTCTTTAGCTAACGGAGGAATTTTCAATGTTTATGCCAGTGATATTGGCATACCAGAGCCAGCTGCGATTGCCTTTGGATTATCCGCAGTTTTACCCATAAGTTATTTTATAAAATTAGGCGTATTACCTGAAGCTGCTTACAGCTTAGTTTTTTCAGTTTGGTTATTTTGCGCTTTTTATGGTGCATATAGGCTAACAAGACATTTCGGTATTAATTATTATATTTCCTGTTTGTTTTCAGTATTGTGGTTAATAACACCGGTAATAACAAAGCATTCTGGATATTCAATGCTTTCTTTAGGTGTTGCGTTATTGCCTTTTTATTGCTGGCGTGCACTTGCTTTCAGTCTGGCAAACGAAAGACTTCAATTTTCTTTTGTTAGTTGTGCTGTGCTATACGTCTTTACAGCGATGATTTCAATCTTTATGGATGGGTATACATTCATGATGTTCGCTGTGGCTGGCACGTCTATAATATTATTCGGCTGCATCCGTTCTGATAATAAATACAAATATATAATATACAAATTGCCAGTTCATTTACTGGCTTTTGCCATTTCCTATGAACTTTATTCTCTTTTTATTGGGAAAACTGCTTATCAGGCTGAGCCTATTGAATTTTTTCGAGGCTGGGGGCTTGATGTTATTTTTTTAGCAATACCAACTGAAGGGATATTTTGGCTGGCAGATAGTTTGCATTTGTCATCTCATCGTTTATCGAATGAATATTTTGGAGATGCATCTGTATGGGAAACAAGTTACTCATTACCATTTATCGTTTTGGGAATTTTGGGCTGGTTTAAGTACCGCAAAGAAATTTCTTGGTTAAACTGTTTCATTTTAATTGGATTGTTTTCATTTTATATGGCTTTAGGGCCATCTTTAAAAATAAATTCGCTCAAGCCAGATAATTATTCTCAAATTAATACGCTTGCCAATACAATGTTAATGCCGTCAAATTATGCTGTAATGCCAACAGGTAATGCACTAATTTCTGAGAATTTACCCGGCTTTAACGTTATGAGAGCTTCATATCGCTGGGTTGCGCTTGGTCTGTTTATGTTTTGGTTATTAACTGCAAAGTACATTTCTGGAAAAAATAAATTTCTACAGTATTTGGCTGCATTATTTTTGATTGCTTTATATTTGCCGCATCTTCAAAATAGTTGGAATTATGGAAGGGCTTATTTTTTCTCTGTTGGAAATATCAATGATACCTTGGTTGAAAAGCTGAGACATGATGTTCCCCCTCAGTCAAAAGTAGCATTTATTCCTTGGAATAATGATTTTTTTGCCAATTACTTGGCTCCTTTTTCAGGATTTAAAACTTTCAATATTGGCGGTGATAAAAATCTCAGTGAGGCTAAAGAACACTGGCCCATGATTATGGGAAGTTTACAAGGTGCATTAACTGTAGAACAAACGCCTTATGTTATCCAATTGCTGCTTGATAAAAATGTTGATTATATAGTTATTCCCTATGTAAACATGCTGTGGTCAGCTCATTATTGGAAGTGTCCCCATGAGACATTATTGCCTCTGAAAACTGCTATGCGTACAAGTTTGGTTAATGATTTGCATTTCCTTTGCCCAGATAAAATAAAAAGCGAATATACAAATATCTTACAGCAATTAAAAATGACACCTTTTATAACTGTAATGGATAATGACCTTTATGCCCTAATTGGTATAGATGAAAAAAAATTCAAAAAATTTATTAATTCAGCCTCATATGATTACCCCTTAATCGTTGACCAAAATAATTATGAACTTACTGAAATTTTCAAGGAAGGTTGGTATTACTTGGAGGAACACCATGCTTGGTCACATAAAAATGCTGAGCTTCAATTAAACGTCCCTTCGTCTTCGGTAAATTATTATTATTTCAAATATAATGTGCTTTTAAATGATAAGGATTCTCCTGTGGTTGTATATTTTAAAACTTATATTAAAGGACAGCCTGTTACGGTCAAGAAAGTTATTGATGACAATAATAGCGTAATTACCCCTATCCCTATCGATCATGGTAATTTGAAACAAAATATTATTATAGAGGTTAAAAATGCGAAGTCTCCCGCTGAGTTGGGTATAGGTTCTGACTCGCGTATTTTAGGAATCTCGCTTCAAAATATTTCTATCGGGCAATAAAATATAAGGCCTAGATGCTGCTATAATTTACAGCCTGCCATTTTTATATATTAGATTATGTAAATTTCGCACGATTAAATGGCTGATCTTTTATGATTAAATGACTATGGCAGCTATTATCAGCAGTTCTGCCCGCTAACCTGATTCAGGCCCAGCGTGATTATTTCGGTGCGCATACTTATAAGCGTACGGATAAAGAAGGTGTATTCCATACGGAATGGCTTGATTAATTTAAAAAGGCTTCCTTCGGGAAGCCTTTTTTTACCCCACCAACAACTCACCACTTCTAACCTCATTCTCGCCCGCCAACCTCACTACTAGCATCCCCGCCGTAGCAAAGCGTACCCAATGTCGTGCATACAAAATTCCGCCAAACTCAGCCACAAGCGGCGTTACTTGATCAGTCACCGGATCGATAATCTCCGCGACGACTTCACCCGATCGGATATGCGCGCCTAATGGTTTACGATGCAGGATTAATCCCGATACGGGTGAATGGATATACTCGCAACCCGACAACGGCGTAGGCGGATTTTTCAGGGCAGGGGAAGCGGTAGCAGTACCTTCGCTATAGCGCTCTTTGATCACGCTCGACTCATCGGCCGCTTCAATCATATTCGGTGCGCTTAAACCAACACCATTTTCAGCGTTAACACTCACATCTTCGCCGCCAGAGCTCACCGACACTAATTCGTCGCCACCAATGACAGGCGCGGCGACTTCAACGGAAACCGTAGGTTCACTACCGCCAATATAGCCACCTTCTTGCAAAGCAGAAATAATCGCATCCGCATCTTTCTCAGCCTGCTCCGGACAGACATCACGCACACCACGCAACTCCAGCGTCACCGGTAACAAGCCACGCGGCATCGGGTATTCTTTGCCGAAAATGTCTGCCAGTGTTAACCAAGGCTCGCAACAAGCTTCATCAAAGGGTTCACCACCCGAAATCTGTGCCAGCAACTGGACTTCGCTGCCCAGCCAACGCGCCAGCGGCTCAATATCTGGCCAGGCATGTGGCGTGGTGTATAAATGCGGCACGGCTTCCCAGTCACAATGCAGATCAATCATTAAATCGGCCTGGCTTGCCATACGCATCAAGGTAAAGCGCTGCGCATCCAGTTCGGTTTTAGGAATGGTGTCGCGGTAGTGAAGGTCGATGGCGTTACGAATCAGTCGTTTATTATCATACTCACTTTGCGTAAACGAACCTGAAAGCTTCTCCGCTAGCGCCTCACCTAAAGACGGAAACTTGCGATTAAAGTCCTGACCAGAAAGTGTATGGAATCGGCCCAAATGTGTGCCATGCCAATGCTGGCTTAACGCCAAAGGGTTCGCGACGGGTACCAGCGTAAAGGCTGCTTTTAACTGGCCAGCACATTCCAGAGCTTGTAAACGCTTCTTTAAAAACCACGCAACCGCCATGCCGGGCAGTTCATCGCCGTGTAAAGCCGCCTGAATATAGACCTGTCGTTTATTGTCTTCGCCGAAGTGGAAACTAATAATTTCGCGTTGAGTGCCTAACGATGCGCTTAGCAGAGGATGATGTTGTTGATGCATATCGGTCCTGTAATCGGCTGCGGGCGAGAAATTTAACGCCCTATAAATGAGCATAAAAAGAAAAGTATAGTGCTGAATAACAACAGGCGGCACAAATGCCGCCTGTGATATCACTGCTGAATTGAGATATCAGTCGCGAAATAGGATTTCTGAATCTTATCGAAGGTGCCGTTTTTCTTGATTTCCGCGAAGGCGTTATCAAGCGCGGTTTTCAGCTCGGCATCGCCTTTACGTAAGCCGATTGCTGTACCGGGACCAATAATCGGATCTTGCACAATTGGGCCAGCCAGCTCGAAATCTTTACCTTGTGGATGCTTCAGAAAGCCAATAGCGGCCTGAGCGGCATCGGTGAAGACCGCATCCAATCGACCTGAAATCAAATCGCTTTCCACCTGCGCCTGATCGCCATACGGAACCACGGTCACGCCGTGCGGCTGCCATTTTGCCAGCGCATAACGCTCCTGCACGGTACCTTGCTCAACGCCAACCGTTTTGCCTTTCAGCGCTTCAGCCGTGGGCAAAATACCCGAGCCTTTGCGGGCAATCAGCTGGGTGTGGGTGTCATACAGCGGCACGGTAAAGTCAATTTGCTTCATTCGTTCTTCGGTGATGCCCATGTCTGAAAGGATGGCATCAAATTTACGCGCCTTAAGCGCAGGGATCATGCCGTCGAACTGGCTTTCTACCCAGACGCATTTAGCCTGCATTTGCTCACACAAAGCATTACCCAAGTCGATATCAAAACCAACCAGTTTGCCCTGTGGCGTTTTTGATTCAAAAGGAGGATAGGTGGGATCGACAGCGAAGCGTACCTGTTCAATTTTTGCCTGCGCGCCGAATGCACAGCCTGCCATCATCGCCATAACCAGCGTCTGACGCAGACGTGTTTTAGTGAAAAAATTTGCCATTATAAGGTCTTCTTTATTCGTGATGTTGAACAATGAAGATTACCTTTCACCTCTGGTGATGGCAATTACTGGATTATTTTCACTACGTTAGCATTACTGAATGTACGGTAATCCTCTGTATTCATTATTACCGAGTAGTCCAGCAAACCGGCGTTGAAGGCAATCTCGCTATAACGTTCAAACAGCAACGGATCAACAACCAGTTTTAATGCCGGATGAAAACTAAACGGCGGAATCGCGCCAAACACGCAGCCCGTCAGCGAATCCACTTCGGCTGGGCTGGCCAGCGATGCACGGCGTCCGCCAACAGCATCCGCCACTTTTGCTAAATCCGCTTGTTGATCGGCGGGTAACACCGCCAGCACATGCTGTTTAATGCCGTTGCCTTTCACATGACACACCAGCGCTTTGGCGCCTTGTCCCACTTCAGTACCGCGAACAGCAGCCACCGCTTCGCATTTGCCGGTGGCTTCATGGTTCATCAGCCGGTAACGCGCTTGATGCTGATTAAGCAGGGCGATCAGTTTTTCATATGTGGTCATTGGACTCTCCATGATCAGCAAGCTGGATTAATAATGTTTTCAGCATATGCGGTTGGCGAGGTAATACACCTAACTTAAGCCCTAAAGGTTTAAATACTCGATTTAAGGTGCTTAGCGTGGTGTTCTCTTTATCCTGCTCAATATCAGATAACGTTCGACGGTTGATGCCCACCAGTGCGGCATAGCGCTCTTGCGAGAATCCCAACACCTTTTTACGTAGTTGCATTAATAACTCGCCTTGCGACAGCTTATCCTCAATAAGCTGCTGAAGCAGTTCAAGCAACATGGCTTCACGCTGAAAAGGCGATATCGTTATCTTCATAGTCGCCATCCTTCGATGCGTTGGTCTAAATAATCAAAACCAATAGCCGGCAAATTCAAAATTGAGCACCCATTTGCTGCGCATATTTCAGGCTGCAGCTTGCATAATTGTTACGATCTATAGGGTCAATGGCATAGTTGAATTAGAAGGCGAGGGCGGCGGCGCTTTCACGGCCTTTGCGTGGCTCTTTGACGTCCAGAAACGCAATATCGTGCCATTGATTATCGACAAACAATTGTAGGGTTAACATGCCGCCCCTCTGTTGAGCAGTATATTGCTCAATATTAGCGTTTTGAGGTTTTTTTGAGGAAAATACTGCTCAAAATTATCATATGACCACAATTTTGAGCAGCATATTGCACAATTTACTTATGACGAGATCGCAGGTTTGCGATGACGGTGCTGAAGTCCAGATCCTGATCCTGCAATAACACCAGCAGGTGATAGATCAAATCCGACGCTTCGTTGGTCAGCTCATGGCGATCGTTGACGGTGGCCGCCAGCGCGGTTTCAACGCCTTCTTCACCCACTTTTTGCGCGATGCGTTTGGTGCCGCTGGCGTAGAGTTTTGCGGTGTAGGAGCTTTCTGGATCACCATTTTTACGTGAAGCCAGCAGCTGCTCCAGCTGATACAAGAAAGTCCAGTCTGGCGCAGCGGGTGAAAAGCAGCTTGACGTGCCGAGATGGCAGGTTGGGCCAATGGGATTCGCCAATATCAGCAGCGTATCGTTATCGCAGTCAGGTGTAATACTCACGGTTTTCAGGAAGTTGCCTGAGGTTTCGCCTTTGGTCCACAAGCGATTTTTGGTGCGCGAGAAAAAGGTGACGTTGCCTTCTTGCAGCGTTTTTGCCAGCGCTTCTTTATTCATATAACCGTGCATCAGCACTTCGCCTGATACGCTGTGCTGTACGATTACCGGCATCATGCCTTGCGTTTTGTCCCAATCAAGTTGGGCCAGTTGTTGAACAGTTAACACGCGCGAATCTCCACACCGTTGTCGATCAGAAAGCTTTTCAGCTCACCAATATTGATAATCTGTTTGTGAAACACCGACGCGGCCAGTGCGCCATCGACGTTGGCCTGTTCAAAGGCCTCAAGGAAATGCTGCATAGTGCCCGCGCCGCCAGAAGCGATCATTGGTACTTTACAAACTTCACGCACTTTTTTCAGCTGCACCAGATCATAGCCGTTACGCACGCCATCCTGGTTCATCATGTTTAACACGATTTCGCCCGCGCCGAGTTTCTGCACTTCCTGCACCCAATCCAGCGTTTCCCATGTGGTAACACGGGTGCGGGATTCGTCGCCGGTATATTGATTGACGTGATATTTACCGGTGCTTTCATCAAACCAGGTATCAATGCCCACCACAATACACTGCACACCAAAGCGGTCAGCAAGGCGGGTGATTAAGGAAGGATCGGCCAGCGCGGGCGAGTTAATGGAAATCTTGTCAGCGCCGAATTCCAGAATGCGCGCCGCATCTTCGGCAGATTTGATACCGCCCGCCACGCAGAACGGAATATCGATCACTTCAGCAACGCGTGATACCCAACTTTTATCCACCACACGGCCATCGGATGATGCTGTAATATCGTAAAACACCAGTTCGTCTGCGCCTTCTTCAGCGTAACGCTGCGCCAGCGGCACGATATCACCAATGATTTCGTGATTACGGAACTGAACGCCTTTGACGACCTGACCGTCACGTACATCGAGACAAGGAATTATCCGTTTTGCCAGCATGAGATTGCCTCCGAAACTGTGAATTTGCCTTCCAACAATGCGCGTCCAACGATCACGCCCTGCACACCGCTGCTGCGGAGCGCGGCGATGTCGCTCAGTTCGCCGATGCCGCCAGATGATTGAAATGCAATCTCTGGATAGCGCGCAGTCACTTCCTGATAAAGCGCCACGTTGGAGCCAGTTAGCGTGCCGTCACGCGAAATATCGGTACACAATACATGCTTCAGGCCAACGGGCTGGAATTGCTCAATGACGTCTTCCAGCGTCACGCCGGCGGCTTCTTGCCATCCGCTGATCGCCACTTCTTTGCGATTATTCGCGTCAATGCGCACGTCTAATGCCAACACAATGGCCTCAGCGCCAAACTCTTTAAACCACTGTTTCACTTCTGCTGGCTCTTTCACCGCCGTGGAACCGACTACCACACGGCTTGCACCCGCATCCAGCAGGGCTTTGACATCTTCGCGGGTGCGAATACCACCACCGACCTGCACGATGGCATCAACGCCATTCAACAAGGTTTTCAGCAGGGGAATCTGGCGTTTTGCCGGATCTTTTGCACCGGTTAAATCCACTAAATGCAGCACCGCTGCGCCCTGGCTGGCGTATTCCTGCAAACGCGGGAGCGGATCGCTGCCGTAATCACGCTGCTGACCATAATCACCCTGATGCAGGCGAACCACTTTGCCGTCAATTAAATCTAACGCGGGGATAATCATCACATCTCCAGGAAGTTTTTCAGCAACTGCGCGCCCGCTTTGCCAGAGCGTTCTGGGTGGAACTGCACGCCGAAGAAGTTATCTTTTTGCAGCGCCGCCGTGAACGGTAAACCGTAATGGCATTGCGCGATGGTGCTGGCGTTAACCGGCATGGCATAGCTATGGACAAAGTAGAAGTAGCTGCCTTCGTCAATGCCACGGAACAGATGATTACCCGCTTGCGCGGTGATCTGGTTCCAGCCCATGTGCGGCAGCGGCAAACCTTGCGTATCCATCAGCGAAACCGGTTCGTCAACAATGCCCAGCGTTGGAACCCCGCCGTTCTCATCACTGCCGCGCCCCAGCAACTGCATGCCGAGACAAATGCCCAGCACCGGTTGAGTACAGGCTTTGATTAACTCGATAAGGTCACGCTCTTCAAGCTGACCCATTGCCGCTTTGGCGGTGCCAACGCCCGGTAAAAACAGCTTGTCGGCACGCAGTACCACGTCAGAATCGCGGCTAACAATCGGCGTATAACCCAGGCGTTCAACCGCCCATTTCACCGAAGAAAGGTTGGCGCAGCCGGTATCAAGGATCACCACATTCATCACAGCACTCCTTTGGAACTCGGAAGGGTGTTGCCATCCACGCGAATCGCCTGGCGCAGCGTGCGGCCAAAGGCTTTAAACAGACTTTCAACGCGATGATGATCGTTTTTACCTTTGGTTTTCAGGTGCAGCGTGCTCATCATGCTGTAAGAAAGCGAGCTGAAGAAGTGCTCAACCATTTCGGTGCTGAGATCGCCAACGCGTTGATAATTGAATTCAGCTTTGAACTCAATGTGTGGGCGGCCAGAGATGTCTAATGCACAGCGCGCCAGGCATTCATCCATCGGCAAAACAAAGCCGAAACGGCCAATGCCACGCTTGTCGCCCAACGCTTTTAACAGCGCTTCGCCCAGCGCCAGGCCGGTATCTTCAACAGTGTGGTGATCATCAATGTAGAGGTCGCCTTTCACTTCGATATTCATGCGGAAGCCACCATGCACCGCAATCTGATCCAACATGTGGTCGAAGAAACCGACGCCAGTGTTGATCTTGCTGCTGCCTTCGCGGTCTAACCAGACTTCTACTTTGACTTGGGTTTCTTTGGTGTTGCGGTTCACCAACGCGTAGCGGTCACGCTTAGTCAAACGCTGCTCAATGGCGCGCCAGTCTTCACCTTCGGCGCCATAGCGGATTGCCTCAATACCCATGTTCTCCGCGAGCTGAACATCAGTCAGGCGATCGCCAATCACATAGCTGTTGGCTACATCAATGGCGCCTTCAGCCAGCCACGCATCAACCATTTTGGTTTTTGGCTTGCGGCAATCGCAGTTGTCATCCGGCATGTGCGGGCAGATCAGCACATCATCAAATTGAATGCCTTGCGATGTCAGGATTTGCATCATCAGATTGTGCGGGCCATCGAAATCCGCCTGCGGGAAACTCGACGTGCCTAAACCATCCTGATTGGTGATCATCACCAGACGATAACCGGCGGTTTGCAGCGCCAGCAAAGTAGGGATCACGTTGGGTTCAAATGCCAACTTGTCCATGCGATCCACCTGAAAATCGGCAGGCGGTTCAGAAATAATGGTGCCGTCGCGGTCAATAAAAAGGGTCTTCTGGCTCATGCTTGCTCCACAGATAAGGCTTGCAGCGCGGCGATCACTCGCTCGCACTCTTCACGCGTGCCGATGGAAATGCGCAGGCATCCCGACAGGCCCGGATTTTTGTTTTGGTCACGCAAGATAATGCCCTGATCCCACAGCGTTTTGAATACCGTTGGCGAATCAGTGAAGCGCGCCAGCACGTAGTTGGTGTCACTGGCAAAAGTTTGCTCGACGCAGGCGCACTGAGCGAGCTGCGTTAGCAGCCAGCTGCGGTTGTCGTTTAACTGGGCAACGTGTTCGCGCATCAATGTAATGCCTTGCTCGCTCAATGCCTGAGCCGCTACATCTGCCACCGGCGTGGCCAGTGGATAGGGCGCAATCACTTTCAACAGCAGATCGATAACCGGCTTGTTTGCCAGCGTAAAGCCGCAGCGTAAACCCGCTAGCGCAAAGGCTTTCGACAGAGTGCGCAGCACAACTAAATGTGGATAATCTTTCAGCCAACTGGTCAGCGTCGCTTCCGGGCAGAACTCAATATAGGCTTCATCTGCTACCAATAGCGCTTTACCGGCGGTCATATCCAGCAGCTGGCGAATATCATCCGGGTTGATCAGGTTGCCGGTAGGATTGTTCGGACTACAAAGATAGACAATCTTCACGCCTTCCAACTTGTCGGCAATCGCGGGTAAATTCAGTTGCCAGTTATCAAGCGCCGGAACGGTGCGATACTCAATGCCGATGGTTTCGGCGCTGACGCTGTACATGCCATAGGTGGGGGGACAAAACAGAATTGCGTCTTTGCCGGGTTCGCAAAAGGCGCGCATCAGCAGTTCAATGCCTTCATCTGCACCACGGCTTGCCAACACGTTTTCAGGCTGCAATCCGGCATAGGCTGCGTAGCGTTCAATCACTAATTTTGGCTGGCATTCTGGATAACGATTCAGCGTCTGCTGCGAAAGCTCAAACGGCACCGGCAGCGGAAACTCGTTGGCGTTGAGCCACACATCGCCCTGACCACCCAAGCGACGCGCCGACTGATAGGGCGTCAAAGTACGCACGTTTTCGCGCGCCAAATCTTCAATATTCAGGCTCATGCTTGCTCCTTCAGTGCGGCAACGCGCAGGGTAACGGCATTTTTATGGGCATCTAACTGTTCAGCAGCGGCCAGTGTTTCGATGGTAGCGGCAAGGTTCATGAAACCTTGTGGCGTCAGCTCTTGTACCGTCATACGTTTCTGAAAATCCGCCAGTCCCAGGCTGGAACAGGTTGCGGTATAACCATAGGTTGGCAAAACGTGATTGGTGCCTGAAGCGTAATCACCTGCAGATTCTGGCGACCAGTCACCGAGGAAAACCGAACCTGCACTGGTAATGGAATCCACAAGTTCACGCGGCTGGCGCGTTTGAATGATCAAATGCTCAGGGCCATAGGCATTGGAGATTTCTACACATTGCGAGATATCACGCGCCACAATCAAACGGCTGCTTTCCAATGCCTGGCGAGCAGTCGCCGCACGCGGCAGTTGCGCCAGTTGTTGTTCTACTGCCTCGGCGACACCTTCAGCCAGGGCTAAAGAAGGCGTCAACAAGATGACCTGTGAATCGGGTCCATGTTCCGCTTGTGACAACAGATCAGAGGCGACAAACGCTGGCGTTGCGCCTTCATCAGCAATCACCAGCACTTCCGATGGGCCGGCAGGCATATCAATTGCCGCGCCATCTAAACGCTGGCTCACTTGACGTTTGGCTTCGGTAACGTAAGCGTTGCCGGGACCAAAAATTTTGTCGACACGCGGCACGGTTTCAGTGCCAAAGGCGAGGGCAGCGATGGCTTGTGAACCGCCAACCTGGAACACCTCTTCTACACCACACAGCTTCGCAGCATAGAGGATCTCATCAGCAATTGGCGGTGGAGAGCAAAGCACCACACGACCACAACCCGCAATACGCGCTGGCGTTGCTAACATCAGCACGGTGGAGAACAACGGCGCGGAACCACCGGGAATATACAAACCAACCGATTTTACCGGACGCGTAATTTGCTGGCAGCGCACGCCGGGCTGCGTTTCAATATCGACTGGCGCGAGGATCTGCGCATTGTGAAAGGTTTCAATATTGTTCACCGCAACAGCCATCGCCTGTTTCAGCGTGTCGCTTAATCTGGCGCTGGCCTCTTCAATTTGCTGCGGCGTGACGCGCAAGTTTTCAACCTGCGCCTTATCGAAGCGCGCGCTAAAAGTGCGCAACGCTTCATCACCGTTGGTTTTAACCTGATCAAGCACGTCGCGAACGGTTTGAGTGATGCTTTCTGAGGCGGCGATTGCCGGACGCATCAGCAGCGCCTGCTGCTGTTCCTCGCTACATTGCTGCCAGTTGATTGGGGTTGCAAAGGCCATGGCTTACTCCATCATCTTCTCAATCGGCAGCACTAAAATTGAGCTGGCACCCAACGCCTTCAATTTTTCCATGGTTTCCCAGAACAGGGTTTCGCTGCTGACCATGTGCATCGCCACGCGAGATTGATCGCCGGCTAAGGGCAGAACGGTGGGACGCTCGGCACCAGGCAGCAGCTTGATCACTTCTTCCAGACGATCGCTGGGTGCGTGCATCATGATGTATTTCGACTCACGCGCTTTAATGACGCCCTGAATACGCGTCATCAGCTTGTCGATCAGTTCCTGTTTCGCACCTGGCATCTCGCCGTCACGCTGAATCAGGACGGCTTTCGAACGATAGATCACTTCGACTTCCCGCAGGCCGTTGGCTTCTAACGTGGCACCGGTTGAAACCAAATCACAAATGGCGTCCGCCAGGCCAGCGCGAGGCGCAACTTCAACGGAACCATTCAACATGCAGGTCTTAAAACTCACATTTTTTTGATCGAGGTATTTTTTTAGCAGGTGAGGATAAGAGGTGGCGATACGCGAGTTGTGCAAGCATTGCGGGCCGGTATATTCATCATCTACCGACATCGCCAGTGACAGGCGACAACCGCCAAAATCCAGGCGACGCAGTGTAAAGTAGCGTGGATCTTCGCCTTGTGCGCGGCGGGTCAGCAGTTCTTCTTCCAGCACGTTTTCGCCAATAATACCGAGGTCGACCACGCCATCCATCACCAGGCCAGGAATATCGTCATCGCGCACGCGCAGAATGTCGATAGGCATGTTCTCCGCAAACGCAATCAGGCGCTGCTGCTGAAGGTTGATTTTAATGCCACAGCGCGCCAGCAGTTCGCGTGAATCATCACTCAAACGGCCAGATTTCTGCATAGCTATGCGTAAACGGGTGTTATCTAACATGGTTCCTGTCCTCTTAATCCTGTCCTGAATGTTTCGGTTGCGTCAGCCCATAAAAAAACCCCCGGAAGACGATCTTCCGGGGGTTCTCTTGCGTTCACACCACTGGAAGATCTTAACAGTCTCCCAGCACACATCGCCTGAAAGACTAGTCAGGATGATGGTGATGATGGTGGTTAAACTGAACGCGTGTCATATAAATTCCGTTGATGAATGAGTATTCATTTATGTGCTAATTAACCTAACCAGGATGAACTCGATTGGCAACCCTTTTTTAACGTTACCTACAGATTCATTTCAGAAAGCACCGAAACTCTTTTGAGCTGGTTTGCAATACGCCTCAGCACTAGTATGAATAACATCTTGATGCGCAAAGCCAGGAGTCAAATATGAAGAAGGTCGCAATAATAGGTTTGGGATGGCTAGGCATGCCGCTGGCGATGGCGTTAACGGCACGCGGCTGGCAAGTGACTGGCAGCAAAACCACACCGGATGGCATCGACGCGGCACGGCGCTGCGGCATTGAAGCTTTTCAACTTGAGCTCACGCCAGAAATGATCTGTGAGGCTGAAGATCTTGAGCCGCTGTTAAACGTGGATGCGCTGGTGGTGACTTTGCCCGCCAGCCGAACGGCCGAAGGTGGCGAGAAATATCTGCAGGCGGTACAAAACGTGGTGGACAGCGCGCTGGTGTATAACGTCCCACGCATTATCTTCACCAGCTCTACATCAGTTTATGGCAATGCTTCCGGCGTGATGCGCGAAAACAGCCCACTTCAGCCAGAAACGGTGGCAGGAAAAACGCTGGTGGAATTGGAAAACTGGCTGCATAACTTGCCGGGCACCAGCGTAGATATCTTACGGTTGTCAGGGCTAGTTGGACCTAAACGCCATCCTGGCCGCTTCCTGGCCGGTAAAAAAGATGTCCCAAATGGTTCACAAGGCGTAAATTTGGTTCATCTGGACGATGTAGTAGAGGCCATTATGCTGCTGTTGCAAACCCCAAAAGGTGGCCGAGTGTTTAACCTTTCCGCGCCAAAACATCCTACCCGCGCAGAATTTTACCCCAGCGTTTCAAAGCAGCTAGGACTTGAGCCACCCCAGTTCTTGCCGACTGAAGGCCAAGACAGCGGCAAACTCATCGATGGCACGCGCATCTGTAACGAGCTGGGTTTTGAATATATTTATGATGATCCGGTTAAAATGCCTTTGGAGTAAAAGACGTTTCATGCTGCTCCGCCTCATAAACACAAAAGTTCTTAATAGCGTCTTATTTATAACGGACAGGAGAACATAACGGGTAGATGAGCCCGAGGAACCTTCCCCCTTGTAGGGGAAGGTTGGATGGAAGAAAGCGAGCACAATTCTGCAATATAAACCCTTACACCCCTAATCGATCCCGTATCGCATACCACACCGCGCCCATCGCGGTTAACGGTACTTTGAATCGTCGTCCGCCGGGGAAGGGTAGGTGAGGTAAATTGGCAAAGGCATCAAAGCGCTCTGCATCGCCGCGCAGGACTTCGCTGATTAACTTGCCAGAGAGATGCGTGCAGGTGACGCCGTGTCCACTGTCGCCCTGCATAAAATAGACGTTATTCTCCAGGCGGCCAAACTGCGGCATGCGCGACAAGGTCAACAGGAAATTCCCGCTCCAGCCAAACGCCAGTTTCACATTCTGCAACTGAGGAAAGGTACGAAGAAGTTTTGGGCGAATAAGTGCTTCAATATCTCGAGGATCGCGCGCACCGTAAACCACGCCGCCGCCGTATAACAGGCGGTTATCGGCGGTAAGGCGGAAGTAATCCAGCAGGTAGTTACAATCTTCCACGCAGTAATTGTTGGGCAGCAGCGACAGCGCCTGATCGCGACTCAACGGCTCGGTTGCGACAATTTGTGAGCCGCACGGCATGCTTTTGCTGCTAAGGCGTGGTTCGACTTTGGTCGGCAGGTAAGCGTTACCGGCAAAAATCACAAATTTTGCTGTGACTTCTCCCTGCGCTGTTTTCACTCGATTCGGCGAGCCATAAACCACGTTCAACGCGGCAGATTGCTCATAGATGCGGCCGCCGTGGCGGCGAATCGCTTCTGCTTCGCCCAGCGCCAAATTGAGCGGATGTAAATGCCCGCCACGCTTATCCAGCAGGCCACCAATATAGCGCTCGGTCGCGACTTCCCGGCGAATGCCGCGTTCATCTAAAAGTTCAAGATCGTGATTACCATATTGCGCCCACAACTTTTTCTGATTGCGCAGGTGGCCCATTTGACGCGCATTCAATGCCGCAAAAATGCCGCCGGGGCGATAATCACAGGCGATCGCATAACGATCAATGCGATCACGGATGATCTCGGCACCTTCAAACATCATGCTGCCGAGCATGCGCGCGCTCTCTTTCCCGTAACGCTGTTCAATCACATCGACGTCACGGCTGTAAGAGTTCACCACCTGGCCGCCGTTGCGACCGCTGGCGCCATATCCGACGCGGGCCGCCTCCAGCACTACCACGTCATAACCCGCTTCGGTCAGGTAGAGGGCAGCGGATAAACCGGTAAAACCGCCGCCGATAATGCAAACGTCACACTGAATACTCTCTTGCAATAACGGCCACGGTTCATGAGGATTGGCTGTTGCAGCGTAATAACTCTCCACGTAATTCATCACAACCTCCTCAAAACGCAATTTTTATTAAAAATTGGCGGGCGTATGGGCACTGATAATGCGACATATGTGATCGGTGGTATTGGTAAAGCTGTGCGGCAAACCGGTGTCGATAACGTAACTTTCACCCGCATATAAATGAAAACTTTGCCCGTTCACCACTAAGGTGATTTCACCTTCCAGCAGCGTGCCGGTCTCTTCGCCGGGATGCCGCAATTTCTCACCCGTGCTGGCACCGGGCTGATAGGTTTCCAGCAGCATGCCCAGTGTGCGGCGGCTCTGCCCGTTATGAATGAGCTTGAGCGACACGCCCTGGCTACCTATCTCCAGTAAATCGTCCGGGCGAACGATGATTTTTGGCGTTAAATCCGCTTTGGCTTCAGAGAAGAACTCCGACAGCGATAAGCCATATACTTTTAATAATTTCTGTAAGGTGCTTACCGCCGGGCTGACTTTATCCTGCTCTATGGTGCTAATTGCGCTGTGTGTTAAACCTGCAAGTTCAGCGACGCGGCGCTGAGACAATCCCAACTCTTGCCGGATTTGCGATAAACGCCTTCCGGGGGCCAGAGTGGCATCATTCATGTTCTCTTTTCCTTGTGGTAACGGATTGCGGCCTGAATAAATCCATCGAACAACTGACGTGACGTTGCCGAGCTTTCCGCTTGCCATTCAGGGTGCCACTGCACCGCCAGGGCAAAGGGATGATGCTGCAGGCTGACTGCTTCAATCAGCCCGTCGGGCGCGCGCGCTTCGATGCGTAATTGTGGACCCAGCTCGCGGATCCCTTGTTGATGCAGTGAGTTTACTGTCAGCGTGGTGCTGTCGAGCAGGTTGCTGAGCAAGCCATCTGGCTCAACCGTGACGGCATGCGCTGACGCATATTGCTGATCAAGCGGCTGAGAATCATCTTCATGATGACGCTGAAACTGGCGATGCTGGCTGATCTGGCGATACAGCGCGCCACCATTGGCAACCACTAGTTCTTGCATACCGCGACAAATGCCGAACAGCGGCATCTTTTTACCCATGGCATGCGTAATCAAACTAAAAGCCAGCCGATCGCGTCCAGGATCGCTATGCAACTCTTTGCCTTCTTCACCATATTGCCAGGGTTCGATATTGCTGGGGCTACCGGTGAGCAATACGCCATCCAAAATCGTCATAGCGTTTTCTAATAGATGAGGGGCGTGCATTAAATGATGGGGCAGGGCAAGCGGGACACCGCCCGAGACCAACACGGCATCAAGATATTTGTTATGCACCGTTTGCGTGGGATGACCGCCTTTATCGATCTGGCACATCGTTACGCCAATCAAGGGTTTGTCAAAAATAATGCCCATTTTTCCCCTCACTTGCTGTTCGAAATATCAACCGAAAAAGCGCAATTGGTGCTTAAGTGTGCAATATTTTGTCAATCTAGCAATCTGTTGCGGGTTCTTCAAACAGATTTGTTACATTTGCACACTTTTTGTGTTGGCGCTATGTTAGAAGGGTGGCTGTTATTTTGAGCATTGCGCAAACCATTTACGGGGCGGGTGAGATCATGACAAACCTGGTAGAAGTAGAAGACTTTACGCGTCATAGCGAAGAGAGACGAACCAGCGCGTTCCAGCTTGAGGTGAAAGCCTGGCTGGAGCGCCATCCTGAAACGCAGTATGTCGACATCTTATTAAACGATTTAAATGGAGTCTTTCGCGGTAAACGCATTCCGGTTTCCGCGCTGCTTAAACTTGAAAAAGGCTGTTACTTTCCGGCATCGGTGTTTGCCATGGATATTCTCGGCAACACAGTAGAAGAGGCCGGTCTCGGACAATCCCTCGGTGAACCTGATAATCTGTGCCTTCCTGTTCTCAATACGTTAGTTCCTTCCGCTTCCGATCCTGAACACATTGCGCAACTGCTGTTAACCATGCGCAACCAAGATGGCACTCCCTTTGACGTTGAACCCCGAAATGTCCTCAATCAACTGTGGCAGCAGCTACGCAATCGAGGCTTGTTTCCGGTGGTAGCGGTAGAGTTGGAGTTCTATCTGGTGGACAAAAAGCGTGATGCGGAAGGCTTTATTCAGCCGCCTTGTTCGCCAGGCAGCGATGAACGTAACATGCAGAGCCAGGTTTACTCAGTGGATAATCTCGACCACTTTGCCGATGTCCTGCGTGACATTGATGAGATAGCCAAACTGCAGGGCATTCCTGCCGATGGCGCGCTGGCAGAAGCGTCACCAGGCCAGTTCGAAATCAACCTTCATCACACTCGCGATGTGCTGCAAGCCTGCGATCACGCTATACAGCTAAAACGCCTGATACGTCAGGTGGCCGAAAACCACGGTATGACCGCAACCTTTATGGCTAAACCTTATGAAGAGTATGCGGGCAGCGGTATGCACGTACATATCAGCATGCTGGACGCCGCCAATCACAACGCTTTTGCCTGTGATGACGGCAGCGATTCGCCGCTGCTCAAACGCGCGCTGGCGGGAATGATTGATCTCATGCCCGCATCAATGGCGCTGCTGGCACCTAACGTTAACGCTTTTCGGCGGTTTGTACCGGAAGCCTATGTGCCGTTGCAGGCATCGTGGGGCCATAACAATCGTACTGTGGCGCTGCGCATTCCCTGTGGCGATGTCGAGAATCATCGCATCGAATACCGGGTTGCTGGCGCGGATGCCAATCCCTATTTAGTGGTTTCGGCGATTTTAGCCGGCATGCTGCATGGATTGGATACGCAACTGCCGCTACCGCATCCGGTGACTGGCAACGGTCATGAAGCAGAAGGTTTGGCGATTCCTATACGTCAAAGCGATGCTTTATATGAGTTCGAGCAGAGCTATCCGCTGCAAAAATTATTAGGCGAGCGCTTTGCCAAAGTTTGGTACAGCTGCAAGAATTATGAGCTGATGCAGTTCGAGCGGTTGATCACTGCCACCGAAATTGACTGGATGCTTAAAAATGCCTGAGTAATATTTTGCATTTGGTGCCGCAACATCTTGTGCTGAGCCAATTGTTTGAGGCAGAATATGCGCGCTGCAAAAATGACATATAACCGACGCTTACCGCGCCGGTTATTTTTTTTGCACATTGTTTTTACTGACAGGTTTTCGCTGACTTAACCGAGGCCGGGCACGCACCCGGATAGATAAACACTGAAAACACGCTTAAGCGTGAGATTGAGGATTCAAAGATGGGGATGTTTTCCACACTGCCAGCCTATGCTGGTACGCGTTTTCGTGATGACTACGGCGCCACGCGTTCTACACACCTTACTCCCTGTCGCATCTTGCGCAGTTGCCCCGTGACTCAACCTGGCCAGGTTGTCGCACAGGAGGCAATGAAGCATGTCGCTTAATACCTCTGCAGCACCTCAGCGTGCGCATCTGAAAAAATCGCTGACCTTACTTCCGGTCGTCATGATGGGCTTAGCCTACATGCAGCCTATGACCCTTTTTGATACGTTTGGTATCGTCTCTGGGTTGACCGATGGTCACGTTGCCACCGCTTATGCGTTTGCACTGATTGCGATTCTGTTTACCGCCGTGAGCTACGGTAAGCTGGTACGCCGCTTCCCCTCTGCGGGCTCCGCTTATACCTACGCGCAAAAGGCTATCAGTCCGCACGTCGGGTTTATGGTGGGCTGGTCATCTTTGCTGGACTATTTGTTCATGCCGATGATCAACATCCTGTTGGCAAAAAACTATTTTGAAACACTGGTGCCCGGCATTCCTTCGTGGATTTTTGTCGTGATGCTGGTGGGCTTCATGACGCTCTCGAATCTCAAAGGCATCAAAACCGTTGCCAACTTCAACAGCATTATTGTGGTGCTGCAGGTTGTGGTTATGGTCGGTATCACTGTGATGGTGATTTACGGCGTAGCAAACGGCGAAGGCGCGGGCACCTTGACCAGCAGCAAACCTTTCTGGTCAGAAAATGCCCATGTCGTGCCCATGATTACCGGCGCGACGATACTCTGCTTCTCCTTCCTTGGCTTTGATGGAATCAGTTCCCTGTCGGAAGAGACCAAAGATGCAGAACGCACCATTCCACGCGCGATCTTCCTGACGGCGTTGATTGGTGGTGTAATCTTTATCATTGCCTCGTACTTTTTGCAGCTTTACTTCCCGGACATTACCCGCTTCCAGGACCCGGATTCGTCACAGCCAGAAATCATGCTGTTCGTTGCCGGTAAAGCGTTGCAGGTCGGCATCCTGATCTTCTCGGTGGTCACGGTGCTGGCTTCAGGTATGGCGGCACATGCAGGCGTTTCACGTCTGATGTATGTCATGGGTCGTGATGGTGTGTTCCCAGAGCGCTTCTTTGGTTACATCCATCCGAAATGGCGTACACCGTCTCTGAACGTACTGCTGGTGGGTGCGGTTGCCTTGATGGCGATTAATTTCGACCTGGTCACGGCAACAGCGCTGATTAACTTCGGCGCGTTAGTGGCGTTTACCTTTGTGAACCTATCGGTGATTGCGCAGTTCTGGATCCGTGAGAAGCGTAACCGCACGCTGAAAGATCACTTCCAGTTCCTGGTACTGCCGCTGCTCGGTGCAATGACGGTCGGTGCACTGTGGATCAACCTGGAAGAGAGTTCGATGGTTCTGGGCCTGATTTGGGCAACTATCGGTATTCTGTATCTGGCGTTTGTGACTCGCAGCTTCCGTAATCCGGTGCCGCAGTTCAGCGAAGAGATTTAAGTAAACCGCTCTATTCTTTTAAGTGCGAGGTCGTTTGTCCCCCACCTCGGTCCTCCCCCATACATGGGGGAGGAAGACCTGCACTATGCGAGTATTGAAGCTGCATGTGGCAGCGTCTCCTTCCCCCGCTTCGCGGGGGAAGGCTGGGATGGGGGACAGCGCGCAGATGACGTCGTTTGTCCCCCACCTCGGTCCTCCCCCATACATGGGGGAGGAAGATGCTGCAAAATGCCCACTCTGTACCTGCATGTTGCAGCGTCTCCTTACCCCGCAATCATCAGTTCCCATTCTCCTTTATTGAGCGATTCCCGCGCCGCACCACTTAGCTGTTTATCCGTAATAATGGTGTCGAACTGCGCCAGCGGCAGAGCTAAAAACGTTGCGATTTTGTTGTACTTCGAGCTGTCGCTCAGTAACACGCGCTTGCTGCTCACTTCACTGACCGTCTGCTTCACCGTCACTTTGTCTTCATCTGGCGTGAACAACCCGCGCGGTCCCCAGGATGACGAGGAAATAAACGCGATATCGATCGCCAGATGACGCAAACTGCGCGCGGCCGCTTCCCCCACGCAAGAACGATTTTCCCGGCAAACTGTGCCGCCTGTGTGAATTACCCGACAGCTACTGGCCTCCATCAGCAAATTCGCCACCATGAAATCATTGGTTACCACCAGCAAGTCATCACGATCCACCACCTCACGTGCCAGCGCCAACGTGGTGGTGCCAGCATCCAGATAGATACAGCTGTTACGCGGAATATGTTGCGCGGCTAATCGACCAATCGCATTTTTTTCATCGTTAAACAGGGCCGTTTTCGTTAGATGCGAAGGTTCCGCCGCCAGCCGATCGGCTGATCGCACACCGCCCGACACCGACAGCACTGCACCTTGCTCTTCCAACTTTTGCACATCACGACGAATTGTCATATGTGAAACACCGAGTCGATCGGTCAGTTCGGCAATACTCACTACGCCACGCTCGCCAACCAGCGCCAAAATTTGTTGATGTCGTTCGACGGGAATCACATCGGCTCCTTGAAAGTTATCATTTTTTCACATTGTAAGGGTTTTACTCTTTAACGCGAATAGAAATTTCTTAGCCTGACAGGGACGATAATGGCTACATATCCGCTTACAGCAAGGCTTGAGCGAGAATGTTCTGCTTTGTGAATATTTGTTGTTTTCGCGGTATGAAGTTATTTTTTGTGAGTTGGCGCGCATTTTTTCGCCCGACAACCTGTCAGGATTAACATCAACAAACAAATAATCACTTAATTTAACAGCGGAGGCCTACGGTGCCAGTCTCAAATATCTGTGTTATCGGTTTAGGTTCAATGGGAATGGGTGCAGCGCAATCGTGTATCCGTGCAGGTTTAAACACATGGGGCGTGGATCTCAATCCCGCTGCACTGGAAACACTGCGTCAGGCTGGCGCACGTGACGCACAAACCTCCGCTGACAGCTTTGTTGATCAGCTCGACGCGGTGTTGCTGCTGGTGGTCAATGCCAAACAAGTCAACGCTATTCTTTTTGGTGAAAACGGTCTGGCAGCAAAGCTGAAGCCCGGCACGCTGGTAATGATCTCTTCTACTATCTCGGCACAAGACGCGCAGCAGTTTGAGCAAAAACTGGCGGAACACCAGTTACTGATGCTGGACGCGCCGGTATCCGGTGGCGCAGCCAAAGCTGCCACCGGCGACATGACGGTAATGGCATCGGGCAGCGAAGCGGTGTTTGCACAACTGCAGCCCGTGCTGGATGCAGTCGCGGCGAAAGTCTATCGCGTGGGCAATGAAATCGGCCTTGGCTCTACCGTTAAAATTATTCACCAGCTGCTGGCTGGCGTGCACATTGCGGTGGGCGCGGAAGCGATGGCGCTGGCAGCGCGCGCAGGCATTCCACTCGATACCATGTATGACGTGGTAACCAACGCTGCCGGAAACTCCTGGATGTTTGAGAACCGTATGCGTCACGTCGTGGATGGCGATTACAGCCCCAAATCGGCTGTCGATATCTTTGTAAAAGATCTCAACCTGGTCGCTGATACCGCCAAATCATTGCATTTTCCGCTGCCTTTAGCCTCAACCGCACTGAATATGTTTACCGAAGCCAGCAACGCAGGCTATGGCCGTGAAGATGACAGCGCGGTGATCAAGATTTTCAGCGGCATTACGCTGCCACAGGCGCAGGAGAAAGCATGATGCGTTTGGGTGTGATAGCTGACGACTTCACCGGTGCGACCGATATCGCCAGCTTTCTGGTGCAAAACGGTCTTCCTACTATTCAGTTTAACGGCGTGCCGGATAACAGTGATGTGCTGGACGCGCAGGCAATTGTGATTAGCCTGAAGTCACGTTCTTGCCCGGTTGAGCAGGCCATTGATCAGTCGCTGGCTGCTTTGAAATGGCTGCAACAGCAAGGTTGCGAACGTTTCTACTTTAAATATTGCTCCACGTTCGACAGCACAGCACAGGGCAATATCGGCCCGGTGACCGATGCTCTGTTAGCAGCGTTGGATGAAACGCAAACGGTGATCTGCCCGGCGCTGCCGATTAATGGCCGCACGGTTTATCAAGGGCATCTGTTCGTGGGTGAGCAGCTGTTGTCCGAATCGGGTATGCGTCACCATCCGGTCACACCGATGACCGACAGCAATTTGCTGCGATTAATGGAGCGTCAGGCAAAAGGCAAAGCGGGGCTGATTGCCGCACCCATCCTCGACCAAGGCGCAGCGGCGGTGCGAAGCAAGCTTGATGAACTGCGTCAGCAAGGCATTAACTATGTGGTGATCGATACCTTAAATGAGCAGCATCTGCTGACCCAAGGTGAAGCGCTGCGCGATATGCGTTTGGTTACCGGAGGTTCAGGTTTAGCGATCGGCCTGGCGCGTCAATGGGCGCAAGCAGGCAGCGATCGCCGCGAGGCGGAAGAGGCGGGGCGTCCGCAAGGCAGCCGTGCCGTGGTGATTTCCGGTTCCTGTTCGCAGATGACCAACTGGCAGGTCGCGACTTATCGCCAACAAGCGCCAGCCCAGGAAGTGTTAGTTGAACGCTGTCTTGACGATGCAGAAAGCTACGCGCAACAGCTGTGTGACTGGGTTGAAGCAAACAGCCATCAGCCGTTAGCGCCGCTGTTATTCGCCACCGCAGATGCGCAACAGCTGCAAGCTATTCAGCAGCAATACGGAGCACAACGCAGCAGTGAAGCGGTGGAATCACTGTTTGCCGCGGTAACGCGAGAATTAAAAGCACGTGGCTGGCAGCGCTTTATTGTTGCGGGTGGTGAAACATCTGGCGTGGTAGCGCAAAGCCTGGGCGTGACCGCTTTTCACATCGGCCCAACTATTTCGCCTGGCGTGCCATGGGTACGCGACATCCAGCAGCCGCTTTCACTGGCGCTGAAGTCCGGTAATTTTGGTGATGAGCAGTTCTTCCGCCGCGCACAAACGGAGTTTTCCCATGTCTGAGCAATTTTCTTCGAGCGAACAGCAAGCCCGTCTTGAGATGGTGAAGTTGGGTGCCTCCTTTTTTCAGCGCGGTTACGCGACAGGATCTGCCGGTAATCTGTCGCTGTTGCTGGAGGATGGCAATCTGCTCGCTACACCGACCGGTTCTTGCTTAGGTGAACTGGATGGTGATCGCTTATCAAAAGTGACGCTGGAAGGCGAATGGATTTCGGGCGACAAGCCTTCAAAAGAGATCGCATTTCACCGCGCGCTCTATCTGAATAATCCCGACTGCAAAGCGGTGGTGCATCTGCACAGCCATTACCTGACGGCGCTCTCCTGTCTGCAAGGATTGGATAGCGAAAACTGTATTCAACCGTTCACGCCTTATGTGGTGATGCGGGTTGGCGATGTGCCGGTAGTGCCCTATTACAAGCCGGGCGATCAGCGTCTGGCGGACGATTTGGCGCAACTGGCGGGAAAATATCGCGCCTTCCTGCTGGCAAATCACGGGCCGGTGGTGGTCGGTAAATCGCTGCGTGAAGCAGCAGACAACACCGAAGAACTGGAAGAGACCGCACGGCTGATGTTCACGCTGGGTGACCGTGCCATACGTTATCTGACAGATAGCGAAGTGGCGGAATTAAGGAGCCGATAATGCCAAAGTTTGCTGCTAATTTATCTACTCAATTTAACGAAGTCCCGTTTTTAGCGCGCTTTGCTGCTGCCGCCGAAGCCGGATTTGAGGCGGTGGAATTTCTGTTTCCCTACGATTATCCCGCTGCGCAGTTGAAACAGCTGTTGGATGAGAACCAGCTCAAACTGGTACTGTTTAACACCGCTGCCGGTAACGTAGCGGCGAGTGAATGGGGTGTTTCTGGCATTCCTGGCCGCGAAGTTGAGGCCAAAGCGGACATCGACCGTGCGCTGGAATACGCGCTGGCGCTGGCGTGCCCACAGGTGCACATCATGTCTGCGACCGTGCCAGAAGGCGCAGATCGTCAGGCATATGTTGATACCTTTATCAGCAATATGCGTTACGCCTCCGAACAGTTTGCACCGCACAACATCACCTTGCTGATTGAAGCGCTGAACCCGAAAACCAAACCGAATTATCTCTATTCCAGCCAGTATCAAACGCTGGAAATGGTTAAGTTGATTGATCGGCCTAATGTCTTCACCCAGCTCGACCTGTTCCATGCTCAGCTGGTGGACGGCAATCTCAGCCACTTAATTCGCCACCACGCAGGCCGTTATCGCCACGTGCAGATCGCCTCGGCGCCCGATCGTCACGAACCGGATGAAGGTGAAATCAATTATCCCTATCTGTATGCATTGCTGGATGAGGTCGGTTACGACGGCTGGATCGGCTGCGAATATATTCCGCGCGGCAATACGCAAGAAGGCTTGGGTTGGTTTAAAGACTGGCGTACCCGCCGCTAAATCCTTTTAAAAAGACCACATCGGTTAATTTGCAATCGATGTGCGTCGCTTTGTACCTAAAATCCACCAGTTAGAAATCTTCAAAATATTTAAATTGCTGAAAAATATAAATAATTAGAGGTCTGCCGATGTCCACTACCTTCTTGTTATCCATCGCGCTAGTCAGCGTGATATTGCTGTTACTTCTGGTGATTAAAGCCAAAGTTCACCCTTTTATTGCTTTATTGATCGCAAGCTTATTTGTGGCGATCACTACGGGCATCCCTGCTGAAAACATCATGAAAGTGATACTCGGCGGCATGGGGAGTTTGCTGGGAAGCATTGCGGTAATCATCGTTTTAGGGGCGATTCTGGGGGCGATTATCGAAGCTTCAGGCGGCGCTGATGCGCTGGCAAACCGTTTCGCCAGGCTATGTGGGCCGCAACGTATGGTGGCAGCATTAACCATTGTCGCCTTCATTCTGGGCTTACCCGTATTTTTCGATGTCGGTTTTATCATTGTCGTGCCACTGATTTATGGTTTTACCAAAGTGATGCGCGTTTCACCGCTGAAGTTTGGTTTACCAATGGCGGGAATGATGTTGATGGTTCACGTTACGGTGCCAACACATCCAGGCCCGGCGGCGGCGGCGGGATTACTGAATGCTGATTTGGGCTGGTTGATGATGTTGGGTATCGCGATTTCAGTGCCAGTGGGCGTCGTCGGTTATTTCGCGGCAAAAGCGTTAAACCGCAAAAAATATCATCTTTCAGTACAGGTCCTTGAACAGCTGCAACTGACGGAATCGGCCGATCACGCTTCATCGACACGTGATAAAAACGTGCCGGGCGCCATGTTGATCGCCAGTTTAATTGTTCTGCCGATTTTGTTGATCATGTTGGGAACATTACTGCCTCCACACCTGACACCAGGCAGTTTGCCGTTAAAAGTCCTGACCCTAATAGGGTCGCCAGGTATAGCGTTGCTGATTACGTTGTTGCTGGCATCCTGGCTGCTCGGCTTGCGTCGTGGCTGGACCACAGAAAAGCTAGAAACACTGTCGAATAAGGCGATTTCAACTGCAGCAGGGGTCATTTTGGTGTCAGGCGCGGGGGGTGCGTTTGGTAAAGTGCTGGTGGAATCTGGGGTAGGTAAAGCGCTGGCCGGTTCACTGCAAACCATACATCTTCCCTTGATCCCTGCTGCCTTTATTTTGTCGTTGGCACTGCGTGCTTCACAGGGATCAGCTACAGTAGCAATCGTAACCACGTGTGGATTATTAAGCACCGCCGTGACGGGGTTAGGCGATATGCAGCTGGTGCTGGTGGCGCTGTCAGCCTGCTTCGGCGCATTAGGTTTATCTCACGTCAACGACTCTGGATTCTGGGTGGTAACGCGTTATTTAGGTTTGTCGGTAGCGGACGGTTTGAGGACCTGGACAGTGCTAACCACGTTGATGGGATTATGTGGTTTTGCCCTGACCTGGTTAGTGTGGGCATTTATCTAGATTTGTCGCTGCATATCGAAGCGTCTCCTTCCCCCGCTTTGCGGGGGAAGGTTGGGAAGGGGACAGCGCGCCTCGCACTCAACTCAACATCAGTCGCACGGACTTTAAGAAACCAGTTCTTGCGCATATAAATAGAGCGCTTTCAGTTGCCCCATTTTTTCCTGATCCGCCTCATGCAAACTCGCCAGCGACTCCAGCTCCAGTAAAAACGCCTGCACTTTCTCAGGATTCAACACTTCACGACGATGCTGTAACCAGCGCTGTTGCTCGGCATCATCCAGCGTGCCGGGAAAGTTGCGGGCACGATAGCGGAACAGTAATTTCAATACGCGCGCGCTTTCAAAGGTCAGATCCATTGCCGGCAAGTTCTGCGGTGTAGTCTGGCGAATAATATTCATACCCGCTCGATCCGCGTCGCTAAAGAAACCGTCATAGAGCTGTGCGTCGACATCCTCTGAGGGCGTAAACGGCTCCGCTTCGGCAAACAAAGTGACTGCTTTCTCTCGCACATCAGGTTGCTGGCGCAGCAGCGCAAGGTTAGCCAGACAGCGATCGCGATCAATCCCCAAACGGTCTGCATCTTCAGGACGCAAGGTATTCGCCGGGGCCAGCACCGGGCATTTATTAATATGCACCAGCTTGATGGGCACCGAGGCTAATTCACCCAAGTCGCTTTTACGCATATACAAACGCTCGCGTAGCGTGTCGGCATCCAACTCCAGCAGCGGCGTCATGTCACCCGCCAGATCAACCACGATCAGGGCATTACGATTATCGGGATGCCAGGCGAGCGGCACAATCCAGCTGGTATTGCCGCGTGCAGCCCCGAACATGCCGGAAACGTGCACCAGTGGTTTCATTTGCGGGATGTCAATTAATGTCATGAGTTTGTTTTTGTTGCGATGCGTAAACAAAAATTCAAACAGTTTGGGCTGCTTCTCTTTTACCAGCTTCGCCATCGCCAGCGTGGCGTAGACGTCAGACATCGCATCGTGGGCATTTTCATGCGCGACGTCGTTGGCCTTCGTCAGGTGTTCCAGGCGGAAACTGGGAAAGCCATCTTCATTTTCTGGCCAGTTGATGCCGTCAGGGCGCAGCGCATAGCAGGCGCGCATGACATCAAGCAGATCCCAGCGCGAATTGCCGTTTTGCCAACTCCAGCCGTAGGGATCAAAGAAATTGCGGTAAAAAATATTGCGCGTCACTTCGTCGTCAAAGCGCACGTTGTTATAGCCCACCACACAGGTTTGCGGCTCGGTAAACAGCGTATGAATACGTTCGGCAAACTCAACTTCGCTTACACCGCGCGCCATGGCGATTTGCGGTGTGATACCGGTGATCATGACCGCTTCCGGCTGAGGCAGATAATCATCCGGCGGGCGGCAATAGAATACCTGCGGTTCGCCAATCGGGTTGAATTCACTGTCGGTGCGCAAGCCAGCGAACTGGGCCGGGCGATCCAGCGAAGGACTGGTGCCAAAGGTCTCATAATCGTGAAACAGAAAAGTTAAATCCGAGGGCACATCGTTGTCCTGTATAGAGGAAAAACCAGTGCTCAGGATAGTCTCCTGCGTCCGTCAGCACAACTGCGTCGCTGTGCGATGCGAGGCAAGTCGCTGCGATCATACTTTTTTTCAATTTAATTAAACCTTCTCAATGCTTTTGCCGTAAAACGTGCGGCTGTTCTGTTTCGTAACCCATTTATGCAATTAAGGATGAAGTGTTGAAAAGGCGTCTGTTGATCACTGTAACTGCTACTGTTTTTTGGGCATCGCTGGCACACGCCGACGACATGCCGTTTCCTCTGACGCCGCCTGCCGTTGATGCGGCTTCATGGGTCTTAATGGATGCCACCACGGGACAGGTATTGACCGCCGGAAATCCTGACGAGCGCCGCAATCCTGCCAGCCTGACCAAACTCATGACCGGCTACGTCGTCGATCGCGCTATCGATCAAAAGAAAATTACGCGTGATGACATCGTAACCGTCGGTAAAGACGCATGGGCGGCGGGCAATCCGGTCTTCAAAGGTTCATCACTGATGTTCCTTAAGCCTGGCGACAAGGTAAGCGTGCGGGATTTAAGTCGCGGCGTCATCATCGATTCCGGGAACGACGCCTGCGTGGCGCTGGCCGATTACGTGGCGGGCAGCGAAGAGAGCTTCGTCAAGATGATGAATCACTATGTCGACAAGCTCGGATTACAGAATACCCATTTTGAAACGGTGCACGGTTTGGATGCGCCAGGTCAGTTCTCTAGCGCGCTGGATATGGCAAAGCTTTCACGGGCCATTATCGATGGTGAACCCGATTTTTATGCCATGTACAGCGAGAAAACGCTCTCCTTTAACGGCATTACGCAAAATAATCGTAACGGCCTGTTGTGGGATAACAACCTGCATGTTGATGGTCTGAAAACCGGTCACACTGAAACGGCGGGTTTTAATATTATCGCTTCCAACGTGGTGGGAAAACATCGGTTGATCGCGGTCGTCATGGGCGGCAAAAGCCCAAAAGGGCGCGAAGAGCAGGCGCGTAAACTGCTGGTTTGGGGCCAAAATACGTTTGATACCGTACAACTGTTCCATGCGGGTAAGAAAATTGGCAGTGAAAACGTCTGGTATGGCAATCCGCATCAGGTTGATGTCGGCACTGCGAATGACGTTTACCTCTCATTACCGCGCAGCGAAATTAAGAATGTGAAAGCAAAATACGTTCTCAATCGCAATGAGCTAGATGCGCCGCTCAAAGCCAATGAAGTGGTCGGCGAGATTCAGGTGATGGATAAAGATAAACAACTGGCGAGTTATCCGCTGGTTACGCTAAAAGCAGTAGATGAAGCTGGCATCATTACGCGCATCAAAGATTATCTGAAACAGAAGCTCTGAACCGCGTTTGTGGCATAACGCAAGGTGCGCCGCAGGCTGCTGTGGCAGAGTGGGCGCATCTAAAGCCACAAACAGAGGAGAGGAGATGGACGTTAAAATTGTAGAACGTACCGCAACGCCTTGGGTCGGTTTTCACCTGGTTGGGCCTTTTGAAGAGACCGCGCCAGAAGGATTTACACGCTTAACGGCATGGGCCGGGCAGCAAGGGATCAGCGGCGAATGGATGGGAATTTACCACGGTAATCCCAATAAAGTTGCGGCATCGCAGTTGGAAATCGATACCGTGATTGGTGTAGAGGCTGATTTCGATTTGCCAGCCGCTGAAAATGGACCGCACAAAGGCGTGCTGGCGGGGGGCAAATATGCGGTGGCGCGCGTGATTGTGGAAGACGGCGACTTTGCTAAACACTGGCTGACACTGTTTGAGCAATGGTTGCCGACCAGCGGCTGGCAGGTAGATGATCGTCCTTGTTTTGATCACTATCTTAACGATGGTTCGCAAAGCGGCGTCTGGGACGTTGATCTCTACATTCCGGTTAAAAAATAATTTAGTGAAGATAATATAAGAAGGGCAGCCAAACGGCTGCCCTTCTTATATTGTGCTTTCAGGTTATTACTTGCGGTTATTGCAAACCCTCCTTCATCTTTTTAACGTCTCCGGCATCGACCGGCGACGCAGCATTACCCCAGCTGTTGCGAATGTAAGTCAGCACCGCTGCTATATTCTCATCGCTTAAGGTTCCGGCAAACGCGGGCATTGCAGGTGCAGTTGGACGGACATCTGTCTCTACGCCACGGCTTCCTGCGAGCACCACGCGCATCAGTGAGGTAGCATCCGCTTGATTAAGCAGTGGATTATCTGCCAGTTGCGGGAAGATATTTTTCTCACCACGCCCGCCAGGGCTGTGACAGGCTGAACATTTGGCTTCGTAAATAGTGGCACCCATTTTCATGCGTGCATCACTTGCCGCCAGCGGCTCAGGTTTCTCCTCATCGCTTTTCTCACCTTCTTTCAGGTAAACCGCAACCGCATTGAGATCGTCTTCATGCCAGTGTTGCGTGGAGTGGCGCACCGCATCGGCCATCGGCCCGGAAGCAATATCAAAACGATTCACGCCGGTACGCAAATAACTGACAATATCCTGCTGTGTCCACTTACCTAAACCGCGGTGATCGCTAGCGGTAAGATTGGGCGCATACCAGCCTTCAACCACTTCGCCGCCGAGCAGATCACTTTTGTCTCCGCCTAACAGATTTTTCGACGTATGACAGGTGCCGCAATGGCCCAGCCCTTCCACCAGATACGCGCCGCGATTCCATTCCGCTGACTTGTTCGGATCGGGCTTGAATTCACCTTGGGTAAAGTTGATCCAGTTCCAGAACAGCAAACTGGTGCGGATGTTGAACGGAAAGGGCAATTGATTGGTTTCAACCGGATGATCGATCGGTTGCAGCGTTTGCATCCATGCCCACAAATCTTGCAAATCCTTTTCCGACATTTTGGTGTAGGCAGTAAACGGCATTGCGCCATACAAGCGTTTACCGTTGTGGCCTACACCTTCATTCATGGCGCGACGAAAATCATCGTAGCTCCAGTTACCAATGCCGGTTTCGCGGTCTGGTGTGATGTTAGCGCCCACCAGTACACCAAACGGCGTTTGTAACTTTACGCCACCGGCAAAAGGCTGTTGTTCATTGCTGGTGTGGCACGCCGTACAATCGCCTAATGTGGCGATGTAATTGCCACGGGCGATTTGATCATACTCCGGCTGCGCCTGGGTATTAAAGCTCAGCGCCATCAGCAAGGCAGCGGCGGAGAGAAGCGGTGATGTTTTCATGCGCTGATCATCTCCCCCGGACGTTTTAAATAGTGCTGACGAATATCGTGGGCCGCTTTGAAAGCCAGCGCGCCGACGGTGCCAGTGGGGTTGTAACCGGGATTCTGCGGAAAAGCCGAGGCGCCCACCACAAACAGATTCGGGACATCCCACACTTGCAGATGTTTGTTCACCGAGCTGGTGCGCGGATCGGCACCCATGATGAATCCACCGACCACGTGGGAAGATTGATACGGCACGCTGCTCCAGTGTCCGGTCATCGGCTTGACGATCATTTCACGCGGGTTCATCGACTTAGCAATCTCCGCTACCTTGTTGGTGCAGTACTGCGCCATCTTCAGGTCGTTTTGCGCAAAGTCGAAGGTGATGCGCAGCAGCGGGCGACCATGCGGATCTTTGTAGTTGGGATCCAGCGACAAATAGTTGGTGCGCGTGGTGTAGCTGCTGGCTTCACAGCCAATCGACATGGTGCTGAGGTAGTTATCTTTCAGCGTCTGCTTCCACTTCGATCCCCACTTCGGCGTGTTGGGCGGTAAAGGCCGATTACCAATCGGCGCGGCACCAATCGGCGTGACGCGAATACTGCCGCCGCCAAAGAAGCCAAGCCCGCTGTGATCGAAGTTATCGTTATTGAACTCGTCGATGCCCATGCCAACCGCACCCGCACCGATAAAGGGGTTGAAGTTCTTGTTATCAAAAAACAGCGTTACGCCATTGGCAGTTTGGTAAGCGTAGTTGCGCCCGGTAGTGCCTTTATTAGTGACCGGATCGTAGGCTTCGCCAATGCCAGAAAGCAGCATCAGTCGCACATTTTCAAAGGTAAAGGCCGCGACAATGACAATGTCAGCAGGCTGCTCCCATTTATCGCCAGAAGAGTCGATATAGGTCACGCCGGTGGCTTTTTTACCGCTGGAATCGGTCAGCACTTCCAACACTTCGCAGCTGGTGTAGGCGGTGAAATTCGGTTTACGCATCAGCGCTGGCAATATCGTGGTAATGGCGCTGGCTTTTGAATAGTTAGCGCAGCCGTAGTTGGTACAAAAGCCGCAGAAGGTGCACGGGCCCATCGTGACGCCATAGGGATTGGTATAAGCTTCGGAAACCAGCGAAGAGGGCACCGGAAAAGGCTTATAGCCAAGATTTTTGGCGGCGTCTGCAAACAGCGTTGGGCCATAAGGCTGGCGCAGCGGAGGCGTAGGGTATTCACCCGACCTCGGCCCTTCAAACGGATTCCCGCCTTCGCGCACGTCGCCATTGATATTGCCTGCGCGTCCTGAGGTGCCCGCCACACGCTCGAACTGCATATAATGCGGCTCCATCTCTTCCCAGGTTGTCCCCCAGTCTTGCAGCACCAGCTCATCAGGCATCGCGGCAGCGCCGTATCGATCGGTCAGGTAGGATTTAAGATGGAACTCGTGGGGCTGAAAGCGGAAGGTAATCCCAGCCCAGTGGTTACCCGCGCCGCCCGTGCCGTTGCCGGGGTGAAACGATCCCCAGGTGCGCATCGGTAACGCCGTTTGTGACGGATTATTGCGCATGGTGCAGGTATTTTGTTTGGTGCGCAGCATTAACTCTTCGCGCATCACATAGCGCAACTCATCCGTGACGGTGCCGATGTTAAAATCGCGTGCAGTATCGCGCCACGGCCCGCGTTCAATACCGATCACGTCCAGTCCTTCATCCGCCAGTTCATTGGCAATGATCGAACCCGCCCAGCCGAGTCCAATCACCACGACGTCTGTTTTAGGCAATTTTTTCATGATTTATCCTTTCGCTTTCCATTGCGCAATGCTGATCGGTTCAAGGTGCAAGTCTTCGTTATGTCGCTCGATATAGTCGCGATAGTCATAACGCGCGCCTGGGAATCCCAGCATTTTCCACGACACCATCTCTTTGTTGCCGCCATAAATCGGGTCGGCAAAAAAGCCTTCCATGGTGTTATTCAACACTTCCAGGAACAGCGATTGGGCATCGAACCCATCAAAATGCACTTTACCTGCTTCCATATCGTGCAGCAGCGCGTCTTGCTGTTCTGGCGTTAGGTCAGCGAAGTTTTTCTGCGAGGTGGTTTGCACATAGCGGTTGAGTGCGGCTAAACCTTGACGATAACGCTGCTGCGGCACCAAAGCGGATTGGTCGCCCTGTTCGCTGGTGCCTTTCTGGAAAGGGCCTTCCATGTAGAGGCGCTCGAACGTGCCGTAAGACCCCTTGAGCTGGCGATCAATAAACACAGCACAACCCGCTTCTTTACCGCCAATGCTCAGTTCATCGTTGGGGATCAAGCGGTCTACCAGCGCTTCTACCGTGCGGGCTTCTTCATCGGTAAAAAACAGCCATCCTTGTTGATCAAAGGTTTCGGGCGGGTTGTCACTAAACGGCGTCCAGCCGGGCGATCCTTTCAACGACACGGCATCGGCGGCCTGGCTCACGCTGGCGGCAACGCCTAGCGCAGACCACGTCAACACTTGCCGTCGCGTGACTCCCGGCAGGGTTTTGGCTCTTTTTTTCATGATGCTTCCTTAATCAATGTTAAATAAAAAATGAAACTCAAATAAACAGTTACTCGTATGTTTTATGGTTGGTTTGTGTTTGTAATCTGTTTGTTGATTATTGTAAGTAAACGTCAAAACTGTTTTGAAATGTAGAAGTGTCGCTAAGCCTTAGCAAATCTAAGGGTTAGAATAAGGCACGAAATGATCCAACAGCTGGAAAGCCGTTTTGCGCCCTGATAAGCCCATATCGAAACTCGAATTTTGGTTCTACCGCCATTACCGCAGCGTGCATGGCGTGCGCATCGCTATCGCTTTTTTACTGACCTTTCTGTTTGTGCGCATGACCGGTATTCCTGAAGGAACCTGGCCGCTGATCACTTTAGTGGTGGTGATGGGACCTATCTCGACGTGGGGCAACGTTTTTCCGCGCGCCATACAACGCATCTGCGGCACCTTTGCCGGGTCAATATCGGGTTTGATTGCGCTAAAGCTGGAGCTGGTTTCACTGCCGGTGATGCTGGTCTGGTGCGGCGTTGTGATGTTTGTCTGCGGCTATCTCACGCTGGGTAAACACCCTTACATGGCGTTGCTAATTGGTATTACGCTTAGCGTGGTGGTGGGGGCTCCAGCGGGTGACTTCACTGTGGCGCTGTGGCGCGGGGGCGATGTGATTCTCGGGTCGCTGCTGGCGCTGCTGTTCAGCGCTATCTGGGCACAGCGCGCCTACATGCACTGGCGCATTCAGCTGTCAGATTCGCTGGAGAAGATCGCCACTATTTATCACGCCGGTTTCTCGCCTAATCTGGTTGAGAAACCACGTCTGAATAAGCCGCTTGGAAAATTACTCACCACTATTATCAAGATGCGTGCCTTGCTGGAGCCTTCCAGTAAAGAGACGCGGATACCCAAATCGGTGTTTGAAGCGATTCAAACCATCAACCGTAATATGGTGTACACCGTTGAAATGCAGATCAACGCGTGGTGGGCATCGCGTGAAAGCCATCTCATCTTACTGAACGCACCGACGTTACGCCGCACCCAGCAGATGACGGAAAACGCGCTGCGCGCGCTGTCGCGCCTGGCGGTATGCGGTGAAACCGAAGAGGTGATCGCCACCAGTCATGAGCTGGCAGAGATTACGCGTGAATTGAAGCAGTTAATTGCCGATGCAGGCAGTGAAAGAATTGAGGAGACGCCAATTTACGGCTACGTCTGGATCAGTCTGGAGCTGGCGAAACAGCTGGAAAGGATGAATGATTTACTGCGTTTGGCGCTGCGCAAATAATCACCTCAGACAATGACTTAATGTGAAACCCGCTTTCTTTGCGCTAAGATAAGAGCCAGTCTGAATTTAGCTGTGAAAATTGCTTACAAGGCTGGCTAGCCGCTAAGCTGATCGTTTTGACTCTCTCCCTGCGACAGCAGGCTCAAAGAAAGGTGCCATCATGGAAAATGCCAAGCAATCATTTCAGGACGTACTGGAGTTCGTACGTATGTTCCGCCGCAAGAACAAACTGCAGCGTGAAATTCACGACAACGAAAAGAAAATTCGTGACAACCAGAAGCGTGTGCTGCTGTTGGACAACCTGAGTGAATACATTAAACCCGGCATGAGCATTGAGGCGATTCAGGAAATCATCGCCAGCATGCGCGTTGACTATGAAGATCGCGTTGACGAATACATCATTAAAAACGCCGATCTGTCGAAAGAACGTCGTGATTTGTCGAAAAAGATTAAAAGCATGGGCGAACCGAAAGCGCAGTAAATTTAGCCGATGTAACACCTACAGACTTGAAAAGTGCCCAAGCGGGCACTTTTTTTATGCCTTGTGCTCAGCCAGACGTCGCGCAATCTGCTGCAACTGCTGCGCCATTTCCGGTAAATCCTGCTTGCCGTTACCTGGCGCAGCCGTGGATTCCCGCAATACCAACGCGGTTTTCAGTTCTGCCATCGGCAGTGCTTCTCCGCGCAACTGCGCTAACAATCGATCCACGCTGACTTCACCCAGCCGCTGTAAATCCTGACGTACCGTGCTCAGCGGTGGCTGATACCACGCGCTTTCCACTGTATCGTCGTAGCCCATGACGGATATTTCACCAGGCACAGCGACGCCATGCTGATGCAGCGCGCGCATCGCACCCAGCGCCATTTGATCGTTTGCCACCAGCAAGGCTTGCGGTAAATCGTGGGGAAGTTGAGCCAGCAACGCCCGATAACCCGATTGCGCGCTCCAGTCACCGCGCAGTATGCAGTGTGGCGTTAGCTGATGCGTCGCCAGCGAGGCGATCCACGCTGCTTCACGCTGGCGTGCCGACACCGACTGTTCCGGCCCGTTCAGCAAACCTATTTTCTGGTGTCCCAGTGATACTAAATATTCAACTGCCGCTTGCGCACCTGCAGCATTGGGATACTGACACTGCGCCACTGCCGCCTGCGGCTCAACATCTAAAAACAGCGTCGGCTTTGCGCCGCACAACGTTTGAATCTGCTCTGCCTGTGGCGCGCTAAGCGGCAGGTTGATCAGCAAGCCATCAACGCGCTGCGCCAGCAGTTCATTTATCGTGGCTTCCGCCTGATTGCCGCTGTCCATGGCAATCACCAAATGATACCCGGCGGCTGCGGCACGCTGCTGGATCGCAGACGCAATCTGTGCCGGTGCCATTAACGCTAAGTCGCTGGTGGCAAGCCCCAGCGTGCGGGTGGCTTTTCCCGCCAGCTGTTGCGCCACGCGGTTCGGCACATAATTAAGCTGCTGCATCGCCGCTTCGACTTTTTCACGCGTGCGCGGTGAAACTTGTTCAGAGCGATTAAGCACGCGAGAAACGGTTTGATAGGAGACGCCAGCCAGTTGGGCCACGTCATCAAGGGTCACGGAGCGGGAAGTCATTGAACTCTCCTGAAGATAGAGCGGCGAGTGTAGCAAATTTTCCAGCCAGCATGCCGGGAGAGCGGTACACTGCGCGCTGCACAGGAGAAAAAATATGCAACTCAGCGACAACGAAATTCAGGATATCAACGTGATTGCCGCCTGGCTGGCGCTTGATGACATGCCGCATCAGGGTGAAATCAGCGCTGATCTGGCTATTCTTGCCGGCCATTCGGTGTTACCCAATATCGAAGGTGCGGTGGCGCTGGCGAAAAAATTTGATCTGCCTCTCTTGATCAGCGGAGGAAAAGGGCATGCCACGCCGGTATTAGCCGAAGCGATGGCAACGCATCCGTTTTACCGTCAAATTGATACCCAGGACATGGGCGAAGCGCAGATGCTGGCAGCCATTGCCCGCACCTTCGCGGCACTAACGGATCAACAGTTGCTGTTAGAAGGTGCCTCGCGCAACTGCGGCGAGAACGCGGCATTCAGCCAGCGTTTGCTGGATGAAAAAAATATTCAGCCGCAGCATGTGGTGTTGATTCAGGATCCGCTGTTGCAGCGTCGTACGGATGCGACATTCCGCTGGCAATGGCGCGATCGTGCAGATGCGCCGCAGTTCATCAACTGGCCGGTATTTACGCCACAGCTGATTCTTGACGCGGGCATGGCGCGCATTATTGGCGCACCACCGCAGGGATTGTGGTCGCTGGAGCGTTTTCTTTCGCTGCTGATGGGCGAAGTGCAGCGTTTACGCAATGACGAACAAGGTTATGGGCCGCGAGGCAAAGGCTTTTTCGGCGAGGTTGAAATGCCAGATGCGGTGGATGCCGCGTGGCAAAGGCTGATGCATCTGCCTAATATTCAGGGACGCATCAGCCGTTAAAGGCTAACAATTTACCGGTTAATGTGCGTGATGCTTAGTCTGTAAATAGACCTGCAAATTGACGTTTACCGCATTCAGCAACGGTGCATTAATGCCGTTGCGTTTGGCGCGTAACAGCAGGTCGCCAATGATTTGATCCGCTTCGATGTCAAAACCTTGCGTCAAATCGCGGTACATTGAAGAGGTCATTGGCGTGGCAGGATTACTCAATACTTCAAAAATCTTCGCTGTGATAGCCGGACGCGGTTGATAACCTTCCGCGCTGATCACCGCAAGAATCTCACTAAAAATGCTCTGCAGCAGCGCTTCGCCGCCCTGAGATTGCAAAACCTGTTGCGTGTTGCCGCGTGCCAGCGCGCACACCGCACCAAGCGTACTCAACAGCAGCCATTTTTCCCACAGCTCGCTGATGATATTGTCGGTGAAGAAGGTCTCCACCACGCTCTCTCGCAGGGCGTCATCAATTCGCTGCAACCGCGCATCATTATTTCCATCCAGTGCGCCGTAGTAAATTTGGTGAAGCGGGGTCATCTGTACCACTTCGCCATTTTTGCCTAGCGTCGCGTTGATTTTGCACAAACCGCCAATCACCTTGTCTGCGCCAAAGTGCTCGCACAGCGTATCAATGTGGCGCATTCCGTTGAGAATCGGCATGATCAACGTGTCAGGCCCAACGGCTGGCGCGATATCCTCCAACGCCTGCTCAAGAGCAAAACTCTTCACCGTGATCACGATTAGATCGTAATATCCGTCCAGAGAGCTGGCCTGCACCAGTTGCGGTTGCAGTGTTTCAGTGCCTTGCGGCGTCTGTAAAATCAGCCCGGTCTCCCGCAGCTGAGTCAAGCGGCGCTCACGCACCAGAAACGTCACGTCTTGTCCCGCTTGCGCCAGACGTGCGCCAAAATACCCGCCGGTTGCGCCGGCCCCAACAATCAGAATGCGCATGCTATTTTCCCTTGCCTGAAAACCTTTACCTTAAAACCTGACGCGTAGGGTTGCCAGCCATCAAATGCTTAATTATGTGCGATGGCAGTCAACAAGGTTTGGAGCAAGCCGGGAAAGCGCTGGTCAAGATCGTCCTGTCGTAACGAAATCAGATTTTCCCGGCCCATCGGTCGTTGCCAGATCACGCCGCTGTCGCGCAGCACGCGCCAATGATGCGTCATGGTCGATTTTGCTACCTCGCCGCGCAACGCGCCACAAGGCTGTTCACCTTGTCGTGCCAGCGTCTGCACAATCTCCAGTCGCAGCGGATTTCCTAATGCAAACAAAACATTCTCGAGGCGGATTTGCTCCGCTTCCGGGTGATTCGCAATCATAAATTCCTGTGTAGTGATCTAAATTTGATGAATTATAGCTCAAACTGTTCGTATATATACGTACCATTGGTCTAAGCTTGCTGACGCAGGTGAGCAAATGGTGCTCATCGCATTAATGGTCAAAATGACTAAGGACGCATCATGCCCCGACCCCTTCCACTCGCACGTTACCGCAACATCGGCATCTCCGCGCACATCGATGCCGGTAAAACCACCACCACCGAGCGCATTTTGTTTTATACCGGAATGAGCCATAAGCTGGGGGAAGTGCACGATGGCGCTGCAACAACCGACTGGATGGCGCAGGAGCAAGAGCGCGGCATCACCATAACATCCGCAGCGGTGAGTTGCTTCTGGCCTGGCATGAACGGCAGCTTTGAGCCGCACCGCATCAACATTATCGACACGCCCGGACACGTTGATTTCACCATCGAAGTTGAACGGTCGATGCGCGTTTTGGATGGCGCGGTAATGGTTTACGACGCGGTAGGCGGCGTACAGCCGCAATCAGAAACCGTTTGGCGTCAGGCCAATAAATACCGCGTACCGCGTTTGGCCTTCGTTAACAAAATGGATCGCCAGGGCGCAGACTTTTTCCGCGTTGTGCAGATGATGCAGGATCGCCTTAAGGCGCATCCAGTGCCAATTGTGATTCCGATTGGCAGCGAAGAGCATTTTGTCGGCGTGGTTGACCTGAATAAAATGCAGGCGATTTACTGGGATGATGCCACGCAAGGCATGACGTTTAGCTACGGTGACGTCCCGGAATCGTTGCGCGAACAGGCGCAAGTCTGGCGCGAAAAAATGGTCTCGGCTGCGGCGGAAGCCAACGAAACGCTGACCGAAATCTGGCTGGAAAAGGGCGATCTCAGTGAAACGGAGGTCATTGAAGGGCTTCGTCAGCGCACGTTGCTTGGCGAGATTCAGCCGATGCTGTGCGGCAGCGCGTTCAAAAACAAAGGTGTTCAGCGCATGCTGGATGCGGTAATTGAGCTGATGCCGTCGCCCGCCGATATTCCGTCGGTACAAGGTGTGGATGAACATGGCAAGATCGTTGAGCGTCACACTGACGATGACGAACCGTTCTCAGCGCTGGCGTTTAAATTAATGAGCGATCCTTTTGTGGGGCAGCTGACTTTTGTGCGCGTCTATTCAGGCGTGCTGCGCAAAGGCGACAGCGTGTATAACGCGGTAAAAGGCAAGAAGGAGCGCATCGGTCGCATTGTCCAGATGCATGCGAATGCCCGACACGAAATCGATGAGATTCGTGCCGGTGACATTGCGGCGTGTGTGGGATTGAAAGAGGCGACCACGGGCGAAACGCTGTGCGATCCCAACGCGATTATTACGCTTGAGCAGATGGAATTCCCGGAACCGGTGATTTCGCTGTCGATCGAGCCAAAAACCAAGGTCGATCAGGAGAAAATGGGCCTCGCGCTGCAACGTCTGGCGGCAGAAGATCCTTCGTTCCACCTGCATACTGATGAAGAGTCGGGCCAGGCGATTATCTCTGGCATGGGCGAACTGCATCTGGAAATCATTGTTGACCGTCTGAAACGCGAATTTGGTGTTGAAGCCAATATTGGCCGTCCGCAGGTCACTTACCGTGAAACCTTGCGCAAAGCGGTACACGACATTGAAGGCAAATTTGTGCGTCAGTCTGGCGGTAAAGGGCAATATGGACACGTGGTGCTGAGCCTGGAACCACAACCAGCGGGCAACGGCTTTGCTTTTGTCGATGCCACCAAAGGCGGCGTGGTGCCACGTGAATACATTCCTTCCGTTGAGAAGGGGATTCGCGAAGCGCTGAACAGCGGTGTGCTGGCGGGTTATCCGATTGTGGATATCAAAGCGACATTAACGTTTGGTTCTTACCACGATGTCGATTCGTCTGAGATGGCGTTCCGCATGGCCGCGATTTTGGGCTTCCGCGCCGGGGCAAAACTGGCCGATCCGGTGATCCTTGAACCGATCATGAAGGTTGAGGTGGAAACGCCGGAAGAGTACGCGGGCGGCATTATGGGTGATCTCTCCTCTCGTCGTGGGGCAGTACAGGGCATGGATGAGCATTTTGGCGGGCGCATTATTCGCGCTGAAGTGCCGCTGTCTGAGATGTTTGGCTACTCGACCAATGTGCGTTCGCTGACGCAAGGCCGGGCAACTTACAGCATGGAATTCCATCACTACGCGCAGGCACCACGACAGGTAGCCGACGCGATCATCGCCTCACGTAAATAAGCATAATGCGGCAGGGAAGCCGCGTTATAGCTGTGCAACGCCAAGCCTGGCGGCGGCCTGTTCCCATTCCTGCACGGGGTGATAAAAATGCCGATCGACCTCACTGAAGTGACTTATCAAATTAGCCGCACACACCGCCCGATATCTCTCATCTTTGACTAACGCTGCCAACGCACTGCGCAACTCTGCCAGCGTGGCGTCTGAGGTGGCAGCTGAGGTGATCAACGGCAGCGCGGGCGACAAGGGCGTTTCACCGATAATCGCCAACCCATGTTGCTCTTCGGGTGCATAACGTTGCAGCAAAGCCCAGGTTACGCAATCGATGGCAGCAAGATCGGCTGCTCCCTTACGCAGCGCCGCCAGCGACAGGCGATGACCGCCGCTGAAAATAACCTGCTTAAAGGCGACAGGCTGCTGCGCCACGACATAGCGCAATGCGTTATAGCCGGAGTGAGAATCTGCGCTGTTACAGACTGCGCGGCGTCCGTGAAAATCTGCCAGCGTTTTGGTTTTGTCTGGAGCACGCGCCACTAAAAAGCTGCGATAGCATGCGCCTTCACACCCCGCTGCCGTAGAGTGGAATACGCCCACTAACTTGACGTCAGGCAGGCTGCTGACCAGCGGATAACCACAGGTTTGGCTCAATAACAACCGCGCATCCTGCCAATGTGCCAGCAGATTGTCCGGCCAGATAATCTGCGTTTCAAGGCCGCGCTGTGCCAGCAAATCGGCAATCGCCTGCGTCAACTGCCGGGTTGCGGCGTGGTCAATGTCGTACATCGGCAATGAAAGCTGTTCAGTCATGCTTTTTCTCGCTACGTCGTCCTGGATGAGCATTCACAGCCACCGGTTTCGCCCAAAACTGGCGCAACCACACTGCGTATCCGCCCACGCGAAAACCCTGATTGCGCTGGTGATAGCTTTCACGGTAAAGCAGATACAGGTGGCGCAGGCCATACCAGGGCACGCCTGGCAGATCGTGATGCACTGAATGATAGTTCAGGTTGAGAAACAGAATTCGCCAGACCAGCGCCGCTTCGTTGTTCACCGAGCGCGCCAGCGGTTCTTCCGCCGCTTGATGCTCAAGAAAAGATCGCACTTTGGTCAGTGCCAGCGCCGGATAACTCACCGCCGCCATGAACCACAGCGGCGAAAATCCTTGTTGCGCCATCCAGCTAAACAGCGCTACCAGCATCGCCCAATGCAGCATCCACATCACTAGCGCGGGCAGGTTGAAAGTGTATAGCGCCAGCCACACCGCCTTAAACGTGCCGAGCACATCTAACAGCGGGGCGATGAGCAGGCGACCAAAAAAGGTATTGCGCAGATGAATAACCTGTTGCTGCCAGCGCGGCAGTTGTGCCCAGCGCGTCGGCGAAAAGTAATAGGTTTCAGGATCGTCATCCGGCTCGGTCAACGTGCGGTTACGGTGATGCGCCAGATGCGAATCGCGGTACAAACCAAACGGATACCAGACCGCCAGCGGCAGCATGCCAAACAGCTGATTAACGCGTGGCCAGCGAGTCGGATGGCCATGAATCAACTCATGCTGTAGCGACATATACCAAGCGGTGAACCAAATCAGCAGCAAGGTTGCAGGCAGTAAACCCAGCGTTTGCCAGTGGATCAGCGTGGCGAACCAGCCGCCATACACGGTGATAATCAGCAGCCAGGTTGGCAGTTCACTGCGCCATAGCCAGCTGCGGGCGAGTTGGTGAAGCAGCTGGCGCTGCTGAGCATTGATGTAGCCGGGAGATGTTTTCAACCTGTTCTGCCTGAGAAACGTTGCATGATTCACAGACGATGTAAGAAAGGCGGGAGAAAGACAAAGACCTTAATTTTCTTAGCTATGTCGAATTTCTCGAATGTGGGGTTGAAAGAAATTGACTATCAGTGGCGGCCCGGCTGGCGTAACCTTTCTGCATCAAGAATTGTCTTATGACGCGAGGGCGAAAATGGCCCACCTGGAGAAGTCACACATGAAAAAAATTGGTTTTTTATCCTTTGGTCACTGGACGCCGTCTTCACAGTCGGCGACGCGCTCAGCGCAAGACGTGTTGCTACAATCGATCGATTTAGCCGTAGCGGCAGAAGAATTGGGTGCTGATGGCGCTTATTTCCGTGTGCACCATTTTGCTCGCCAGCTCAGCTCGCCTTTCCCGCTGTTAGCGGCTGTTGGTGCACGCACCAGCAAAATTGAAATCGGAACTGGCGTCATTGATATGCGCTATGAAAATCCACTCTATATGGTGGAGGACGCCAGTGCCGCTGACCTGATTTCCAACGGCCGCCTGCAACTGGGCCTGAGTCGTGGTTCGCCAGAGCAGGTGATTGATGGCTGGCGCTACTTTGGTTTCGAACCGAAAGCGGGCGAAACGGATGCCGATATGGGACGTCGTCACACCGAAGAGTTTTTGGAAGTACTGCGTGGCGAAGGGTTCGCTAAACCGAACCCACAACCGATGTTTGCGAATCCGCCGGGCTTGCTGCGTCTTGAACCGCTGTCGGAAGGATTGCGCGATCGTATCTGGTGGGGTTCAGGCTCCAACGCCACCGCAGAATGGGCGGCGAAAATGGGCATGAACCTGCAAAGCTCGACGCTGAAAGATGATGAAACCGGTGAACCGTTCCATATTCAGCAGGCAAAACAGATTCGCGCCTATCGTGCAGCCTGGAAAGCTGCAGGGCATCAGCATGAGCCACGTGTTTCCGTTAGCCGCAGCATTTTTGCTTTGGTGAATGACATGGACCGCGCCTATTTTGGTCGCAGCGGACAGGAACAGGATTCCGTGGGTTTCCTTGACGAGAAAACGCGCGCCATCTTTGGTCGCAGCTACGCGGCAGAGCCGGAAGCGCTGATCAAGCAGCTGGCACAAGATGAAGCGATTGCCGAAGCCGATACGCTGCTGCTTACCGTGCCGAACCAGCTTGGCGTGGCGTATAACGCACACGTGATTGAAGCTATTTTGAAATACGTTGCGCCGGAACTCGGCTGGCGTTAACACCTGTTGCCGCGGCCTGGCCGCGGCTGACGCACCGTCAATCAAAAGTGCGTCATGAAAAACAGGCAATAAAAAGCCCGGTCTTTTTGCAAAGACCGGGCTTTTCGAATTTGGCTCCTCTGACTGGACTCGAACCAGTGACATACGGATTAACAGTCCGCCGTTCTACCGACTGAACTACAGAGGAATCGCTTGAACGGGGCGCATGTTAACGGCACCCCATGTTCTTGTCAAAGCTCTTTTTCACAAAATTGTCTGACTGCTGAAATATACGCCAATCACGCCTTTTGCCAGTAAAAATCGGCCTGCTCTGCATCGTCTAAAAAATGCCTGCCTGTGAAATGAAATTTCTGGAACGCTTCCATTTTAGCCGCATTTTATGAGGTGATTGTGAGGTGTTAAGAAGAGACTTAATACTTGTCAGCATGCAGTTTAAGTGGTTCTCACCGATAGTTTTTTATCATCATCACATTTATTTCATTTCTACTTTGAAAAGCGTCTAAATGAAATTTACATTCCGCTTTAATCTCATATTGAACCGGCGGAGTAAAAAATGAATAAAGTCAGAATCGGCATGATTGGCAGTGGCTATATTGGACGTTGTCACGCTATTGCCTATGCGCAAGCACCCACGGTTTTTGCCCTTAAAGGCGAAATTGTGCGTGAAATGCTGGCAGAGGTGAACGCAGATTTAGCCGCAAAACAGGCTGCCACCTTTGGCTTTAGCCGCTCCACTGGCGACTGGCGCGAGCTGGTACGCGATCCCAACATTGATGTTGTCGATATCTGCGCACCAAACTTCCTGCATAAAGAGATGGCGCTGGAAGCGATTCGTCACGGCAAACATGTCTACTCAGAAAAGCCGCTCTCCCTGACGGTTGCGGATGCTGAAGAGATGGTGGCGGCGGCCAACGCGGCGGGCGTGAAAACGCTGGTAGGCTTCAACTACATGAAAAACCCCACCAGCCAGCTGGCGAAAGAGATTATTGCGCGCGGCGAAATCGGTGAAGTGGTGCATTTTTACGGTACGCACAACGAAGATTATCTGGCTAAACCAGAAACCCCACTCGACTGGCATTGCCAAAAAGCGCTGGCAGGATTAGGCGCGCTGGGCGATCTGGCGGCGCACATCGTCAACATGGCGCACTATTTGGTGGGCGATATTGCTGAAGTGAGCGGCGATATGATGACGGTGATTAAATCGCGCCCTAATCCTAAAGATCTCAGCCAGCACGTGGCGGTTGAAAATGAAGATCAGGCCAGTGCACTGCTGCGATTTAACAATGGTGCGCACGGCGTAATTGAAACCTCACGCATCGCCTGCGGCAGCAAAATGGGGCTGACTTATGTGGTCACCGGTACCAAGGGAACGCTGCGTTATACCCAGGAACGCATGGCCGAAATTGAGCTTTATCTTCACGATGATCCCGCGGGACGTCAGGGATTTAAGACGATTTTAACCGGCCCGGCGCATCCCGATTATGCCAATTTTTGTATTTCGGCGGGCCACGGCATCGGTTTTAACGATCAGAAGACAGTAGAGATCCGCGACTTAATCAATGGCATCGCGGCAGGCGACAAAATGTGGCCTGATTTCGCTGAAGGCTTACAGGTGCAGAAAGTATTGGAAGCGATTGCGGTCTCTGCTATGGAACGTAAATGGATGCCGGTGTGAGGTTTAGGTAGAGAGTAAATAGCCTGCCTCCACAAGGGAAGGCAGGCTGCACATTAACGTTCGGCGCTTTTTTCCCACCAGAGTTTATCCAGCGCGTAATACCGGTCACGCTCGATTTCCGGCTGATGCAAATCGCGGTTCCACGGCTTAGCCAGAATGTAGTGCAGATTCTTCACTTCATCGCCTTGCCACATTTGGCTGTGCTGAAACGGCAGTGTTTTCAGTGCGTTGTAGATGTAAGGCAGCACCAGCCAACGTCCTTCAAACACCTCATTCAACAAATCTTGCTCAGAGAAGGCGTAAGCACTCAAATCATCGATAGCGGCGATGCGCTGCTCCAGCGCTTCAAACACCGCGTTATCAGGCTTAAGTACCAGAAAACCGCCGTTGAGATAATTGTCGAGCTCGGCGGGTGCCGGCTCACCGCGATCCTGCCAGGTATAATGGCACGCTTCCGGCTGCCAGCTGGCGGGGTAAGAGGCAATTTTATTGGGATTACAGCGGCAAGCGTGACACGCCGCCAGCTGATTATCACCGAGATCCAGCGTAAACAGCTCATCCATGTTTTTCAGTACCAGCATGTCGGCGTCTAAAAACACCACGCGCTCACACTCGGTGAGCTGCCAGGCACGCAGTTTGGTCCAGACTTCACCAAACTGGGCGGATGCGTAGTGCTGATTCAGGTCATCACGCGGATAGAGCGGGTCAACATGGTGAATAACGCAGCCTTGGGCCTGCAAATCTTCGCGATCGGCTAAGGGGATCGCATCGGTGGTCATCACCACCAGCGGCCAGCGTGTTTCGCTCTGTTTCAGCGAGCGGTGCAGCGCTTTCACGCCGACTAAATAATCGGGTTGAGTCAACAACGTTACCCAAGCAAACATGATTTTCCCCGTTTAATTCAATCAAAAAGTGTATTGATGTAGTCGTTACTGAAGCGAAGCTGTGGATCGAGCTGACGGCGCAAGGCACGGAACTCATCCCATTTAGGGTAGATTTCTCGCCACGTGTAGCGCTGGTCATCGTAATATTTACCCCAATGCGGACGGCCGCCTTCTTCGACCAGCAGTTTTTCTATTTCTGTCAAAAAATGCAGCCCATCCTGCGAAAGTGAACCATCATCGGCGTAATAAACCACAAAGCCAAAATAGCAGGTAGGGCGCTGGTAAGAAGGGCTTAGCCAGGCGGATGACGCGCCGGTACAGCGCAAAATAATGGGATAATGCATGTGCGGACGATTTTCTGCATACCAGCTTTTGATCTTGCTGATGATCGCGGGCGTGTTTTCCAGCGGGACGCCAATTTCCACATTGATTTGCGGCACCGCAATGCCACGGCAAAATAACTGATAGATGTCGCCCGTCACATCGGTAAAGTCACGGAAACGGGTCACGGTGCGGAACTGCTTACCGCCTTTACCGTGAATCTGCGTATCGCGATGCATGTGTGCCAGGGTTTGGTCGATGGTGTCATTCAGGCTGTCGTCACCGGTATTCGCGTGCTCCACAACCTGACGATGGTTCTGCTCATAGCGCTGACGTTCAGCGTCACTGGCTTCGTGAGCATTCCAGACATGCATCAAGTTGTCATCGACAAACCACCAGGCTTTGCTCAGCGGATATTCGTCGTTCCAACGCGGTAAATCTTGTTCAAGGTTATCGGCGCTAACGGCAAATTTATGGCAGGTAAAAATGCGGAACGGCTCAGTGCGCAACGTCACGGCGGTGATAATGCCCAGTGCGCCCAGCGTGACCTGTGCGGCGGCAAAATCATCATCGCCACGGTCAAATTCACGCAGCGAGCCATCGGCGAGCACCATGCGAATGCGCAGCGCTTCATCCGCCAATGAACTTTGCTGTAATCCCTGGCCGTGCGTGCCGGTAGCCATCGCACCCGCCAGCGTCTGCACTGCAATGACGCCAGGTGACGATCCCAGCATCCGATCCATTTCCGTCAGTGTGCGATAAACCTGTTGCAGCGGCGTAGCCGCGCCAAAAGTAACACTGTTTTCATCGCTGGCGATCAGGCCGGAAAGGGCACTGAGATCCAGCAGTAAATCGTTCTCGCCCACATGTAGCATTCGGCCAGGCGAAAGTTTGCTGCCAACCACGCGTACCTGGCATTGTGACTGGCGAAGTAATTGCTGAAGTTCCGCTTCGTTTGCCGGACGTTTTACCTGCTGACGGCTGCCAACCTGAGCGTTTTGTGCCCAGTTCCACAGTGCGTCATCTTGTGGTTCAACATGAGTTTGGCGAAGCGGATAAAGGCGGGCGTCTCTGCTCACAACTGCATTCCTGTTTTAAGGTATTTGCGGGTTCGTCTATCAAGCGTAGACCATTACCCACGCGGGCTGGCTTTGCTAATCGTGCTTGCGGATGTATCGCAACGTTGCGGTCACCGCGAGGTGACGATTTCGTTGGATGCTCTCCTCTTCGTTGTTGTCCGGGCTGAACAACGCATTAAAGGTATAGCGATTTGATACGTGGTGGACGCAAATACTGCTGATCAGGCGATGCACATCAATGGTTTGCACCTCTTTAATGAACAGGCCTTGCTGCTGACCGCGCGTCAGGATGTCATCCAGCAGATCCAGCGCACTGCGATTAAGTTCTTTAATGCGTGCGGATTGGCTGATGTAGCGGCCACGCAGCAGGTTTTCGGTACAGACTAAACGCATAAAATCGGGGTGCGAAACATGGTAATCAAAGCTGGCTTCGACCAGTTTAGTCATCGCGATTTCGGGTGACATGACGGCCAAATTCAGGCCCGTTTCATGCTGGCGAATTGCCTGATAAACCTGCTCAAGCACCTCAATATAAAGCTGCTCTTTAGTGCCAAAGTGATACACCACCATGCGTTTGGTGGTTTGCGCGTTCTCAGCGATCTGCTCCATGCGCGCACCCTGCATACCGAACTCAGCAAAGGTTTTTAATGCACCTGCGACAATGCGTTTTTTTAGCCCTTCCGGGTCATTTTTTCGTTTTGTAATATCCGACATGGGGCTCAGTAACAGGAGTAATGAAAGGGATACTTTAACACAGCCGCGGCTTGATGCTTTTGGCAGCAGAGGCGACTGCGGTAATTCTGCCGGGAACCCGATGCCCGTTTGCTCGCGTCGAAACCGCGAAAACTCCGTGTGATGGAAAGCAAAAAGCCCGCTCAGGTTTCCCTGAGCGGGCTTTTCAAATTTGGCTCCTCTGACTGGACTCGAACCAGTGACATACGGATTAACAGTCCGCCGTTCTACCGACTGAACTACAGAGGAATCGTTTGAACGGGGCGAATATTAACGACGCTGCTGCGGGTTGTCAAAGCCCTCTTTGTCTTATTGCGTTCAAGTGCTCGTAAAAGCAGCGGATTGCCGCATTTTTATGGCATTCGCCTGCTTTTCAATCTGCCAACGAGATCTCACTTTAAGCGCATTTCTCTGTAGATGTTAGAGGCGTGTCAAAGTTTTGTTATTTGACGATGTTAAAACAATCATTTCAGTGCTTTTATGATAAAAATTTCAAAACGCCAATATATGGAACAAACGAACTGCTTACGGTCACGGAGGAAATTAAGTGAAAAAAGTGAAACGCGATTTTGAAATTAAATGGTTTTAGATCAAGTGATTGTGAAAAGGAGTTGTCGGTCACAAAAAAGCGTTAAACCGAAAGTCTTACCTCATCAAACTGATAAAAAACGCCAGCAGTGTTGAATGAATGTAAAAGATATTTTTCATTCGCGGTGTCAACTCACTGAGCAAGTTAACAATAAAGAAGGGTTCCTATGAACATTAAAAAAACGATCGTTGCTTCACTGTTAGCCTGCATGTTGCCCGCCGCCGCAATGGCAAAAGATATTCAAGTTGGCGTCTCTATGGCGCTGTTCGATGACAACTTTCTGACCATTGTGCGCACCTCGATTCAGAAAGAGATGCAGAAAGATGGCGTAAAAGGTCAGATCGAAGATGCCAAAGGCGATGTGGCGCAGCAACTCCAGCAGGTGCAGAACTTTATCGGTCAAGGCGTCGACGCCATCATCGTGAACCCGGTGGATACCAATGCGGTAAAACCGATTCTGGATCAGGCCAAAAAAGCAGGCGTGGCGCTGGTGTTTGTTAACCGTCGTCCTCAGGCTGATCTCACAGACAAGATGGCCTATGTTGGTTCCGATTCTGAGCTGGCCGGGCGTTTGCAGATGGAAGCATTGGCTAAATCCATGAACGGGAAAGGCAATATTGCCATTTTATTGGGCGATTTAGCCAATGAGTCAACCCGTGAACGTACCAAAGGGGTTGAAGCGGTAGTGGCGAAATATCCCGGCATCAAAATCATCCAAAAACAGACGGCGAAGTTTACCCGCAATGATGCGGTTGACGTTGTCAGCAACTGGATGACAGCAGGTGATGACATTCAGGCCATCGCCGCCAATAACGATGAAATGGCGATCGGTGCGCTACAGGCGCTGGGCAAAAACGACAATCACATTTTAGTGGCGGGCGTAGATGGTACGCCAGATGCGTTGCAGATGATCAAGAACGGCAAAATGGTCGCCAGCGTATTCCAGGATGCCAAAGGTCAGGGTGAAGGCGCGGTGCAAACGGCGATAAAACTGGTTAATGGCGAGAAAGTGCAGAAAGTGGTCGATATCCCGTTCCAGCTGATCACCAAAGAGAACTACACCAAATACACCAGCATGAACCAGAAATAGTCGTTCCCGACTTAGCCGTACGGAGGTGATGTATGACCGCTTTTGCGCTTGAAGCCGAAGGTATCAGCAAATTTTTCCCGGGAGTTAAAGCACTCGACAACGTCTCGCTGCGCGTGCGTTCGGGAACGGTGCATGCCTTGATGGGCGAAAATGGCGCGGGCAAATCCACTTTAATGAAGTGCCTTATCGGGATGTACCGTCCCGATATGGGCACCATCCGCATTAAAGGGGAGCCGGTGCAGTTTCAGGACACGATGGACGCGTTGCGTTCCGGCATTTCGATGATTCACCAAGAGTTGAATCTGGTGCCGTACATGACAGTCGCTGAGAACATCTGGCTGGGACGTGAGCCGATGAGGCTTGGCTTCGTCGATCACGGCAAGCTTAACCAGATAACTCAAGAGCTGTTAAACAGACTGAATATTCGGTTGAAAGCCGATCGGATGGTGGGCGATCTCAGTATTGCGTCGCAGCAAATGGTCGAAATTGCCAAAGCGGTGTCATGGAATTCAGACGTCGTGATCATGGACGAACCCACTTCCGCGCTGACGGAAACCGAAGTTGCCCATCTGTTTACCATTATTCGCGACCTGCGTGAGCAGGGCAAAGCCATCATCTATATCAGCCATAAGATGGATGAGATTTTCGCGATTACTGACGAAGTCAGTATTTTCCGTGATGGCAGCTGGATTGGCAGCAACCAAACCTCGGCGTTTACACGTCAGTCGCTGATCACCCAAATGGTGGGGCGTGAACTGACCCAGCTCTTCCCGAAATTCAACAATGCCATCGGCGAAGATGTGCTGACGGTGCGTAATCTCACCTGCAAAGATCGCTTCACCGACATCAATTTTACGCTGCGTAAAGGGGAAATCCTCGGTGTTGCGGGACTGGTTGGCGCAGGGCGCAGCGAGGTGATGGAAAGTCTGTTTGGTATGGAGAGTTTTGACAGCGGCGAAGTGCTGATTGATGGCGTGCCGGTGAATATCGATTCACCCTCTACAGCGATTGAGAAAGGCATGGCGTTTCTGACAGAGGATCGTAAAAAGTCCGGGCTGTTTCTGGTGTTGTCGGTGATGGAGAACATGAGCATCGTCAACATGCCGGAATACAGCGGCAAAAGCGGCTTTGTCAGTCACGTGAAGATGGCGCAGGACTGCATGGAGCAGATTCGTCGTCTTAACATCAAAACGCCAACCATGGATCAGATCATCAATAACCTCAGCGGCGGTAATCAGCAGAAAGTGTTGATTGCGCGCTGGCTGCTGGCTCAACCCAAGATTTTGATTCTGGACGAACCGACGCGCGGTATTGACGTCGGGGCGAAAGCTGAAATCTATCGCTTGATCAGTGAACTGGCGAATCGTGGCGTGGCAATCATCATGGTGTCGTCTGAACTGCCGGAAATCCTCGGCATGAGCGACCGCGTGATGGTTATGCACGGCGGACGTATAACCGGCATCCTCGATAAAGAAGACGCCGACCAGGAAACCATTCTGTCGTTGGCATCTGAGTGAGGCGTGAGAAAACTATGAGCAATATGAAAGTGACTGCCAATCCGGCATCCCAGCAGCAACCCTCTTTTTTCACCAATCTGCGGCACAAGCTGCCCAGAGATACCGGCATCTTTATTGTCATGGTCGGTATTGCATTAATTTTTGAAATGGCCGGTTGGTACGTACGCGACCAATCGTTCCTGATGAACACTAACCGTTTGATTTTGATTCTGCTGCAGGTTGCGATCATCGGCATTATCGCGGTTGGCGTGACACAAGTCATTATTACCACCGGCATCGACTTGTCCTCCGGCTCGGTCATTGCCCTGACAGCCGTGGTGGCAGCGAGTCTTGCGCAAACGTCTGATAGTCTTTCACCGATGTTCCCGTCGCTGGTGAATATGCCTGCGGCAATACCGATTGGTGCCGGGATTGGGGTCGGATTACTGTGCGGCCTGGTCAACGGCGTATTGATTACCCGCACCGGCATTCCACCGTTCATTGCCACGCTGGGCATGATGGTTTCCGCGCGCGGCCTGGCGCAGTATTACACGCAGGGTAATCCGATCAGTTTCCTCTCCGACAGCTTTACTTCAATCGGTCAGGGCGCAATGCCGGTGATTATCTTTTTGGTGGTGGCTTTCCTGTTCCATATCGCACTGAAACATACACGCTACGGAAAATATGTTTATGCCATCGGCGGTAACATGACCTCGGCGAAAGTCTCCGGTATTAACGTGAACAAATATTTGATCATCGTTTATACCATCGCGGGCGCACTTTCTGGCCTGGCAGGCGTGGTGCTGGCGGCTCGCGTCAGCAGCGGACAGTCAAGCATGGGCATGGCCTACGAACTGGATGCGATTGCGGCAGCGGTCATCGGTGGCAGCAGCTTAATGGGCGGCGTCGGCCGCATTACCGGTACGCTGATTGGCGCGGTGATCCTCGGGTTGATAAAAAGCGGATTCACCTTCATTGGCGTGGATGCTTATATTCAGGACATCATCAAAGGCATCATCATCGTCGCGGCTGTCTCCATAGATATGCATCGTAACCGTAAAAAACGCTGATACGCTGCCACATGCAGGTACAGAGCGGGCATATTGCAGCATCTTCCTCCCCCATTTATGGGGGAGGATTGAGGTGGGGGACAAACGACCTCGCACTTCATAGGATTGAGGCGGGGGACAAACGACTTCCTCTGCGCGCTGTCCCCCATCCCGGCCTTCCCCCGCAGCGCGGGGGAAGGAGACGCTGCCACATGTGGGTAAATAGCTGACATATTGCAGCATCTTCCTCCCCCATTTATGGGGGAGGATTGAGGAGGGGGACAAACGACGCCTAACCTCATGATCATAAGATTAACCACTGATAACGTTTACATCATATTAACTTCTGGATATCTGTTAAGGCAGTCTCTAGGCGTCTTTGATGCGCCCTCCTGGATCGAACTGCACTAAAAGTGTACGACCAGCCATCACTTTTTTGCACATCTGACTCGCAACTTCTGCACCATATCAGTGCGCGCCCCTAAGTTATTTGATGCTATCACTCATGCTTTGTGCTTATTAACCCGTAAGAGGTAATTAGAAACGCTTATTTTCCGGGCCGTTAGGATAACTCTGGCTTTTCTAAGGCACCTTATGTTGCAACCTGGCCTGCATATTGCAATTTCCTTCACTACAAAGTGGCTGGCTCGACCAGCTAACTATTCGGGGAAGGTGACGGAGGCATGATGAATTTAAGACGACTGAAGTACTTTGTTAAAATCGTCGATATCGGCAGTCTGACTCAGGCAGCAGAAGTGCTGCATATTGCACAGCCTGCGCTCAGCCAGCAGGTCGCTACGCTGGAGAATGAACTGGATCAACAATTGCTGATCCGTACTAAGCGCGGCGTAACGCCAACCGAAGCCGGTAAAATTCTCTATGCTCACGCACGCACTATTCTGCGTCAGTGTGAGCAGGCACAAACAGCCGTGATCAACGCCGGACAGGCGTTGAATGGCCAAGTCTCGATTGGTCTTGCACCCGGCACAGCGGCCTCTACGCTGACCATGCCATTGCTGCAAACGGTCCGCGAACAATTTCCAGATGTGCTGGTGTATCTGCACGAAAACAGCGGCAGTTCACTCAATGAAAAAGTGATGAACGGTCAGCTCGATATGGCAGTGTTGTACGATCGCGCGCCGACGGCCGGTATTAACAGCATCCCATTAATGAAAGAAGAGCTTTATCTGGTGGGTGCGACTGATTGTCCTGGCAGCACCGTGGATCTGGCGGATGTCGCGCAGATGAGCCTGTTTTTGCCACGTGATTACAGTGCAGTGCGCAAACGCGTTGACGAAGCGTTCTCACTGCGTCGTCTGAGCGCGCGCATTATTGGTGAGATTGAATCTATTTCCACACTGACTGCCGCCGTGGCCAGTGGCATGGGCGTTACCGTGTTGCCCGAATCCGCCGCGCGTTCGCTAGTGGGTTCAACCAATGCCTGGATGGCGCGCATCAACAGCCCATCGCTGAATCTGCCGCTGTCGCTAAACGTCTCCGCACGTTTGCCGCTGTCACCTTCAGCGCAAGCAGTAAAAAATATTCTATTGTCGTTATTGAATAAGCCGCTGACAGAAGAGCGCGAGCTGATGCTAGTGAGCTGATTTGTCGGTTTGCGGACCGACCAGCCGCTGGTGGTGAATGCCCAGTGTGGGTATGTCACGCTTGCAGCGGGCTAAGGTCAGTGCACGGAGTGCGGATTTTGCTTGCAGCGGATTTGCACTGAGAAGATTCCGCCCGCCAGGCGCTGGGCAGTTTCATCTGCTCCGGGCAGGCGGACGTGTTAAGGGGCTTACGCCAGCCCCTTAACAATCCCGGCGTCCGGCAGACTCCGCGCCACGCTTCGCGCGGTTCCCTCGTCACTCACCCGGCCTGACGGACCGGCTGGACTCGCCGTCCTGGCTCGACCCAGCCTCTTCGCGGCATCCCTGCCGCTCGCCCTGGCCTCCGCTCTTTCCTCAGCGCACCGTATGCCTCCGGCACCCACCGCCTGCCACTTTCTTTTCTTTCTTATATACATCCTCGTCTGAAACTTTGATGCCTCAAAGCTCAAAGCTCAAAGCTCAAAGCTCAGTTCATAAATTTAAAGCCCACAGACAGGGCTGTAGAAATTCAGTAACCGAAGACGCGAGAAGGCGGAATGGGTTTGTGAGATTCACAGCAGTGCTAAACATAAAAGAAACGGTGCCGCTGTTGCCGCGGGGTTTGCCAGAGGCCATTTCACTCGCCGAGAGAATGAGGGATTTCAGGACGAGCGGCAGGGATGCCGCGAAGAGGACGGGGTGAGCCAGGATGGCGAATCCGTCCGGTCCGTCAGAAATCGTGAAAAAACGAGGGAACCGCGAAGCGGCGAGGGGGCTGGCCGGAAGCGCGGGTCAAGGGTTGCCGCTCAGCAACCCTTGTCGGTCGCCCGCAGGGTGGAAATGAAACTGCCCGGTTGGCGGGCGAACGAAAAAGCCACCGCGCCCGGTTCGGCGCTTTGAACCCAGGCACCGGTTCGCGCCCCGAACTTCGTGAAGATGCCTCACTTCGTGAAGGTTCCGCCCGCCAGGCGCTGGGCAGTTTCATCTGCTCCGGGCAGGCGGACGTGTTAAGGGGCTTACGCCAGCCCCTTAACAATCCCGGCGTCCGGCAGACTCTGCGCCACGCTTCGCGCGGTTCCCTCGTCACTCACCCGGCCTGACGGACCGGCTGGACTCGCCGTCCTGGCTCGACCCAGCCTCTTCGCGGCATCCCTGCCGCTCGCCCTGGCCTCCGTTCTTTCCTCAGCGCGCCGTATGCCTCCGGCACCCCACCGCCTGCCACTTTCTTTTCTTTCTTATATACATCCTCGTCTGAAACTTTGATGCCTCAAAGCTCAAAACTCAAATCTCAAATCTCAAAACTCAGTTCATAAAGTTAAAGCCCACAGACAGGTCTGTAGAAACTCAGTAACCGAAGACGCGAGAAGGCGGAATGGGTTTATGAGATTCACAGCAGTGCTAAACATAAAAGAAACGGTGCCGCTGTTGCCGCGGGGTTTGCCAGAGGCCATTTCACTCGCCGAGAGAGTGAGGGATTTCAGGACGAGCGGCAGGGATGCCGCGAAGAGGACGGGGTGAGCCAGGATGGCGAATCCGTCCGGTCCGTCAGAAATCGTGAAAAAACGAGGGAACCGCGAAGCGGCGAGGGGGCTGGCCGGAAGCGCGGGTCAAGGGTTGCCGCTCAGCAACCCTTGTCGGTCGCCCGCAGGGTAAAATGAAACTGCCCGGTTGGCGGGCGAACGAAAAAGCCACCGCGCCAGGTTCGGCGCTTTGAACTCAAGCACCGGTTCGCGCCCCGAACCCAGGCACCGGTTCGTACCCCGAACCCCTCCACTTATTCCCTAAAGTCATATAAGAATCTTTTTTATTATTTGTTGTTATCAATAATAGTTCTTACCATCTGAAGAACAGGTTTCGTAAAGGGAGGTAAATATCGTGAATTTCCAGCAACTTAAAATCATTCGTGAAGCGGCCCGCTGTGAGTTTAACTTAACGGAAGTTGCGAATACGCTGTTTACTTCCCAGTCGGGAGTGAGTCGCCATATACGCGATCTGGAAGATGAGCTCGGTGTAGAGATTTTCATCCGTCGCGGTAAGCGTCTGTTGGGGATGACTGAGCCGGGCAAAGCGCTGCTCACCATTGCCGAACGCATTCTTGATGAGGCGGGCAAAGTGCGCCGTCTCGCCGATGTCTTTACCAACGAAACCAGCGGTATTCTCACCATCGCCACTACCCATACTCAGGCGCGTTACAGCCTGCCGCGTGTGATCAAGGCGTTCCGTCAGCTCTATCCCAACGTGCGCCTGGAGTTAAACCAAGGTTCGCCGCAGGAGATCGTCACCATGTTGTTGGCAGGCGAAGCGGATATCGGTATCGCCAGTGAACAGCTGGTGAATAATTCTAGCCTGGCCGCCTTTCCATGGTTCAGCTGGCATCACGCCTTGTTGGTGCCGAAAGATCACGAGCTGGTGCAGCAGCAGCCGGTTTCACTCAGCAAACTCAGCCAGTATCCACTGATCACCTATCGTCAGGGCATAACAGGCCGTTCGCGAGTTGACCGCGCATTCCAGGGCGCGGGCTTACGGCCTGATATCGTGCTGAGTGCGCAGGACTCCGACGTAGTAAAAACCTATGTAAAACTCGGTCTTGGCGTCGGTATTCTCGCTGATCAAGCCTGTGAGCTGGATGAGGGTGAAGATCTGGTACGTCTGGATGCAACGCATCTGTTTGAAGCCAGCACCGTGTGGCTCGGTCTGAAGCGCGGCCAGCTCCAGCGCAATTACGTTTGGCAGTTCCTGGAGTTATGTAATGCCAATCTGTCGCTGGAAGAGATCAAGCGTCAAGCGCTCTCTTACACCAGCGATGAAGAACCGGTACTCGATTTCCAAATTTAAGCAAAAGCGCCCGGCAAGGCTGGGCGCGTTCCACGGCATAAAATTTTTTTTCCGCAGTGAAAACTCCCTGAACTTCCTTTCTCATCCCGTAGAAAAACATCCTGCGCTGACGCGACGCGATAAAGTGAAATAAAACCATCACGAGGGGATGTTATGTCGCGGATACAACTTAAAGATGGCGATCTGCTGCGCCAGCAGGCGCTGTTTGGCGGACGCTGGCAAGACGCACATCAGGGCGAAACGCTGCCGGTCATTGATCCAGCCACCGGTGAAACCATTGCCACCATACCGGCGTTAGGCCGGGAAGAAACCGAACAAGCTATTGCCCATGCCGATGCAGTACGCATCAGCTGGGGAAAAACGCCCAATGCTGCTCGCGCAGCGCTGCTGGAAAAATGGCATCAGCTGATTATTGATAACGCTGATGACCTGGCAATCATCATGACCGCTGAGCAGGGCAAACCGCTGGCGGAAGCCAAAGGCGAAGTACTGTATGGTGCCAGCTTCGTGAAATGGTTTGCCGAAGAGGCGCGCCGCATTTATGGCGATACGATTCCTTCTCCCAGCGACGATCGCCGCATTCTGGTATTGAAACAGCCGGTTGGGGTGGCAGCCGCCATCACGCCGTGGAATTTCCCTATCGCCATGATCACCCGCAAAGTCGCTCCGGCTCTGGCGGCGGGCTGCCCAATCATTGTGAAACCTTCAGAGCTGACACCGCTTTCTGCGCTGGCCCTGGCGGTTCTGGCAGAGCGCGCAGGCTTTCCCTCCGGCGTGTTGCAAGTTGTCACCGGTTTGCCCACCGAGATTGGTGCGGCGTTAACCGAAAGTCGCACTGTACGCAAAATCTCCTTCACCGGCTCCACCCGCGTTGGTCAGTTATTGATGCAGCAAAGCGCCGACAGCATCAAACGCCTTAGCCTGGAATTAGGCGGTAATGCGCCATTGATTGTGTTTGATGACGCCGATATCGACATCGCCGTAGCCGGCGTCATGGTGAGTAAATTCCGCAATGCGGGGCAAACCTGCGTCTGTGCTAATCGCATCCTGGTGCAACGTGGCATCTATGAACGTTTTTCAGCGCGTCTGTTGGAAGCGGTAGCAACCTTAAAAGTGGGCGACGGTTTCACGCCAGGCAGCACCATCGGGCCGCTGATCAATGAGCGTGCGGTAGAAAAAGTTAACAGCCATATCGATGATGCCCTCAGTCAGGGCGCGACGTTGCTCACAGGCGGAATCAGCAAGGGCAACGGAACCTATGTTCAGCCGACGGTGTTAGGTGACGTCACGAACAAAATGCGTATAGCTCATGAAGAAACCTTCGGCCCAGTGGCACCGCTGTTTATTTTTGATGACGAAGAACAGGCGATTGCAATGGCGAACGATACGCCATATGGCCTTGGCGCCTATTTCTTCACGGAAAATATTCGTCGCGCCTGGCGTGTCGCCGAGTCACTGGAATTTGGTATGGTCGGATTCAATACCGGTGCTATTTCATTAGAGGTTGCGCCCTTTGGCGGGGTGAAATTATCAGGAATAGGCCGCGAAGGTTCACGCTACGGAATAGATGAGTATCTAGAACAGAAGACCTTCCATATCGGTAGCCTCTGATATCCCCGTCCTATCCCCGTCTGCAGGTGCGTTGGCTGCACGCGTTCGCCCCCCGTCATACTTCAGGCTGCAGGTGTGTTGGCTGCACGCGTTCGCCCCGGTCACATACTTATGTATGCTCCCGGGGACTTACGCGCTTGCCGCCTTCCTGCAACCTGAATTATTTAGGGGATACACAGCGTTAATTTTCTAATTAAAACTGCCGGTGCGTTGTTTGCATGCCTATCTTCGACCTCAGTTATGTAGAGTATGTAGCGTTATTCTTATACTTAAAGCTGCCGGTGCAATGGTTGCCTGCCTGTCTTCGAACTGAATTATTTAGGGGTTACACAGCGGTAATTTCCTAATTAAAACTGCCGGTGCGTTGGCTGCATGCCTATCTTCGACCTCAGTTATGTAGAGTATGTAGCGTTATTCTTATACTTAAAACTGCCGGTGCATGGGTTGCATGCCTGTCTTCGAACTGAATTATTTAGGGGATACACAGCGGTAATTTCCCAATTAAAACTGCCGGTGCGTTGGTTGCAAACCTTTCTTCGACCCGAACTATTTAGGGAATACGTGAAGGCATTCACATAATTTAAAAATTAGTATTAGCAAGTAACTAATTAAAAAGCGCCTGCAATTAATAATATGGGCGTTTTTATGTTGTGCGTTGCATCCAGTTTTACGCGTCCTCTCCCTTTTAGTGCAAGTTTCGTGCATGGCGCACCAAAGGGATGCAAATATTTTGTGAAGTAAATCATCTGTTTAAATGTTCGGCAATTCCGCAAATTTTGCTGCTGTAATACGGCAGAAAATTTTTTTGCGCTGTTTTAAACGCATTTTTATTTTTTTCGTGGCTGGCATACTTTCTGCATTAGCTTATTAACACTGAATATAAGTCGCGATGAAAAGCTAATTAATCAGCGAGTGATGGGTGTAACAAATAAGGATTCTTCCATGTTAAGTTTCGACCCTGAAAAAGTCTCTCTTCCTGTTGGTCATTATATTGATGGCCAACATACTCAGACACAAGGCGCGCCGTTTGCGGTCAAGCGGCCTTCCGATGGCAAAGTCTTTGCCACGATCAATGAAGCCCAGCCGGATGATGTTGATCGCGCAGTGAATAGTGCGCACCAGGCACTGAAAACCAGCGGCTGGTCGAGCTGTTCACCGCGTGAACGTGGTCGCGTATTACGTCGCTGGGCCGATCTCATCGAGCAAGACAGCTTATTAGCGCAACTTGAATCGCTGGGTTCAACCCGTCCAATCAGCGATGTGGTGCAGCACGAAATTCCGTTTACCGCAGAAGCCATTCGTTTCTACGCCGAATGTGCAGACAAATACAGCGGTGATCTGTTTCCTACCCGTGAAAGCAGCCTCGGCATGCTGATCCCTGAACCTTATGGCGTGATTGGTGCCATTACGCCATGGAATTTCCCATTGTCGATGGCGTCATGGAAATGCGGCCCGGCGCTGGCAGCAGGAAATGCTGTGGTGCTGAAGCCTTCAGAACTGACGCCGTTTTCAACTGTGCGCATGGCTGAGCTGGCAGTGCAAGCAGGATTACCCGCTGGCGTGCTGAACATTGTGCAGGGCAGCGGTGCGGTGACTGGCAGTGCCTTGGTAAAACATCCGCTGGTGCGCAAAGTTTCGTTCACCGGTTCAACGTTAACCGGCGCCCGCATCATGAGTGATGCCGCGCAGTTTGGCATGAAGCCGGTCACGCTGGAGTTGGGCGGTAAAAGCCCGCAGCTGGTGTTTGATGATGCGGGCGATATTGATCAACTGGCGCAACGTATTCTTCGGGGCTTCACCGCTAACGGCGGACAAGCCTGCGTCGCGGGCACCCGCTTGATTGTACAGCGAGGCATTGCCGATCCGCTGGTTGAACGTTTAGCCGCGCTGTGCCGCGAAGTTCAGCCTGGCGTAACCTGGAACGATCAAAGCCGCTATGCGCCACTGATCGACGAACGCCAGGGCAACAAAGTCTGTTCGGTTATCGAGGCAGCAAAAGCGCAGGGCGCAGAAGTGTTGGTGGGCGGTGAACGTTTTGCTAACACCGACGGCGGCTGGTTTTGGCAGCCCACCTTGCTTAGCGGCGTGGCGCAGGATAATCCCGCCGTGCAGCAGGAAATTTTTGGCCCGGTGTTGACGGTGCAAACCTTTGACGACGAAGAGCAAGGTTTAGCACTGGCGGCGCATGAGATTTATGGTCTGTGCGCCGGGGTTCACACCATGAGTTTACCGCGCGCCCTGCGTGCCATGCGCGCCATTGAAGCGGGCACCGTGTGGATCAATCGCTACGGCCGCTCCGGCGACTTCATTATTCCAACCGGCGGGTTTATCGGTTCAGGCATCGGCAAAGATTTAGGCCGTCAGGCGTTTCAGGCCTGCCAACGCCAGAAAAGCGTACTCATCGATTTTTAAACTAAACATCTGACAATGACGAGGTTGTTTCATGGCACTGTTTAAACCTAAATACATCACTTTTGACTGTTACGGCACGCTGATCTTCTTTGATATGGCCGGTGCCGCAGAACGCTGTTTCTCTGAGCGCGTAGCGCCAGAAGCGATGAGCGCATTTACCACCGATTTCGCCCGCTATCGCATGGATGAAGTGTTAGGCGCGTGGAAGCCTTATTACGACGTAGTGAGCAACGCTCTGCAGCGCACCTGCAAAAAATGGGGCGTGCGCTGGGATAAAGCTGACAGCGACTTCATCTATACCGATTGCGCCACCTGGGGCCCGCATCCAGACGTGCCCGCCGGGTTGGCTAAAGTGGCAAAAGAGTTCCCGCTGGTGCTGCTGACCAACTCCATGAATGACCTGATCCCGCATCATGTTCCGCGTCTCGGTGCGCCAATTCACATGACCATCACCGCGGAAGAAGTGGGCGCTTACAAGCCGCAGATGAAAGGCTTCGAATACATGCTGGAGAAGCTCGATTGCCGCCCAGACGAAATTTTGCATGTCTCTTCCAGCCTGCGATATGACCTGATGACCGCGCACGATCTCGGCATTACCAACAAAGTCTGGGTGAACCGAGGGCACGATCCCGCCAATCCGGCTTATGGCTACACCGAAATCAAAGATATTGGCGGCCTGCCTGGCGTCGTCGGACTCTAAGGACCACGTAATGAAACTCGAATCGTTCTGGCAAGCCACCGCCCCCGCTTTTACCGGCGCGGCCAAAGAATCACTGCCTTCACAGGCTGATGTCGTGGTAATCGGCGGCGGGTTTACCGGCATCTCGGCGGCGCTCAATCTGGCCCGCAGCGGCGTCAGCGTGGTGGTGCTGGAAAGCGGCGAGGTAATGAGCCAAGCCTCGGGGCGTAACGGTGGGCACTGTAACACGGGCGTAGCGCAGAATTTCGCTTCGCTGGTGGCGAGCCAGGGCGTAGAACAGGCCAGCCGCTTCTATCGTGCTTACGACGAAGCGGTGAGCTATGTCGAGCAGCTCACGCATGAAGAACAGATCGATTGCGATTTTCGCTTGTGCGGCAAAATCAAACTGGCGAGTAAAGCGTCCCATTTCGCCGGTCTACGCGAAGCCTGGGAATTGATGCGCCGCACCGTTGATCCAGAGATTGAACTGCTCGGCAAAGAGGAGATTCATCGCGAAGTGGGCAGCAACGATTTCCACGGCGGATTGTTGCAAAAGCGCGGCGGACAGATGCACATGGGCAAGTTTGGTGTGGGGCTGGCGAATGCGGCTGCACGCCACGGCGCAAAAATTTATCCGCATCATGCAGTGACCGGGCTGGAGCGCCTCGACGGCTATCGCCATCGCGTGCAAACCGCTCAGGGTGAAATCGTTGCCGACAAAGTGTTGATGGCAACCGGCTGCTCAACGGAAGGGCCATTTCCCTGGTTCCAGCGCCGCATCGTGCCGGTGGGCAGTTTTATCGTGGTAACGGAAGTGTTAGGCGACGAACTGCTGCGTCAGGTCTTGCCGCAGGATCGCACGTATGTCACCTCAATGAACCTCGGTAACTATTTCCGCACCACCGCCGACCGTCGCTTGGTGTTTGGTGGCCGGGCACGCTTTGCTGTCAGTAACCCTACCTCCGATTCACGCAGTGGAGAGATCCTGCGTAATGCGTTCTCCACGCTGTTTCCGCCGTTGAGCAAGGCGCGCGTGGCGTATTGCTGGGGCGGCATGGTGGACATGACCGCCGATCGCCTGCCACGCGCCGGTGAACAAGATGGCCTGTTTTATTCACTCGGTTACAGCGGTCACGGCACGCAAATGTCAGTGTGGATGGGGCGCGTAATGGCCGACTTGCTGGCTGAAAAAACCAATCAGAATCCCTGGCAACGCGAGACGTGGCCTGCCTTGCCTGGTTATCACGGCAAGCCATGGTTTTTACCGCTCGCCGGGCTGTATTACAAGGCCAAGGACCGGCTCTCCTGATTTCCCGTCCTGTTTCAGGCTGCAGGGGCGTTGGCTGCATGTGCTCATCCGAATCACTTACTCCAGTAAGCGTATTGGGATATGCCTGATTGCCGGCTTCCTGTAACCAGGAACCGTGAGGGAATCGATTATTGAACGCTTATTGAATGCTTATTGAGGGTCTACAGATGGGTAAATTTGATAAAGATTCTGGCGCAGTAAATCCGGCACTGACGCGGATGATCACGGAAGGATCACTGTCCCGCCGCAGTTTAATGAAGTTGTTGTCGGCAGGCGCCGCAATGAGCAGTGGTCTGATGGGTTTTCCACAAGTGGGCTTTGCTGCTGAGAACCCTGTGAAGGGCGGCAAGTTGCGCGCGGCGATGTCAAACGCCTCCGCCACCGACACGCTGGACCCAGCAAAAAGCAACAACAGCGGCGACTACACGCGTCAATATATGTTCTATAACGGCCTGACTGAGCTGGATAAAAACCTTGCCGCCAAACCGGCGCTGGCAGAATCGATTGAATCAACGGATGGCATTACCTGGCAGATCAAACTGCGCAAAGGCGTCACCTTCCACGACGGCAAGCCGCTCACCGCCAAAGATGTTATTTATTCGTTGAGCCGCCACAAAGATCCCGCCGTCGCATCAAATGCTTTTAAGCTGGCCGATCAGTTCAAAACCTTCACGGCAGTCAATGATAATGAAGTGCAACTGGTGTTAAGCAGCGCCAACTTCGACGTGCCCTACATGCTGGCTACGCCGCCGTTCCTGATCGTTCAGGATGGCACCAAAGATTTTACCAAAGGCATCGGTACTGGCCCGTATGTCTGTAAAGAGTTCTCGCCGGGCACCCGTTCGGTGGGAACGCGCAACCCCAATTATTTCAAACCCGGCTTGCCGCATCTGGATGAAGTTGAACTGCTGGGCGTGACCGATCAGGCCGCACGCGTCAACGGCATGATGTCGGGCGATTTGCACATCGTTTCAACGTTAAGTGCCGCCGATTGTAAACGCATCAAAGCCACCAGCGATTTTGGCGTGCTGGAGAGTAAATCTGGCATGTACACCAACCTGATTGTGCGCACGGATGTGAAGCCAGGCAGCAACGAAGATTTCGTGTTGGCGATGAAGTATCTGCAACCCCGCGAAATGCTGGTGAAAACCGTGCTGCAAGGTTATGGCGATGTCAGTAACGATACGCCGGTTCCGCCTTGGCATCCGCTCTACAACGCCGATCTCAAACCGCGTCCACTTGACCCAGAAAAAGCCAAATTCCATATCCAGAAAGCGGGCATGACCGGCGCGACGGTTGAGATTATCACCACGCCAAATATCGAAGGCTCGAACGAAGGCGGTCAGCTGATTCAGCAGGTATCGCGTAACACCGGCATCAATTTCAAAGTGCGCCGCGTGCCTTACGACGGTTACTGGTCAACCCATTGGACCAAAGATCCGGTGGGCTACGGCTCCATCAACCCACGGCCCACGCTGGATATGCTGTTTTCGCAGTTCTACATGTCGAGTGCGCCCAACAATGAATCGGGCTGGAAGAATGATCAGTTCGATCAGCTGGTGGTGACTGCACGCGGCGAGCGCGATCAGGCCAAACGCAAACAGATGTATGGCGATATGCAGAAGCTGATTTATGACCACTGCGGCACCATCATCCCAACGTTTATCAGCTCCACTGATGGTTACAGCAAGAAAGTGAAGGGTGTAGAAGCCTGGCCGTCGGGCATGATGATGGGCTATCGCTTCCACGAATTCGCCTGGCTCTCCGCTTAACCTGTTAACCGCTACCGTGAAAAGGAGTACGCCGATGAACCGATACATGATGTTCCTGATTGCCCGGCGTGTTGGCGCGGGCATCCTGACCTTACTGATCGTCTCGGCGGTGGTGTTTTTTATCACCAGTATGCTGCCGGGTGATGCGGCGCAGATGATCCTTGGGCAAAACGCTACCTCGGAAACGGTGGCGGCGTTGCGTCAGCAGTTGGGCTTGGATCAGCCGCTGCTGATGCGTTATTTCAGCTGGCTGGGTGGCATGATGCAGGGCGATTTTGGCACCTCATTTGCCAGCCATCTGCCGGTTTCACAATTAGTGGCGCAGCGCATTCCCGCCACCTTTGAACTGGCGGGGATCACCACGCTGATCTGCGTGCCGCTGGCGTTGATTATCGGCATTGTGGCGGCAATGAATCGGGGTTCAAGGCTGGACCGTGCTCTGGTGATTGGCACCATGGCAACGGTTGCGGTGCCCGAGTTTTTAGTCGCGACCGTGGCGGTGCTGATCTTTGCGGTGAAACTGCATTGGGTCTCTGCGATGTCGTTTGGCAGCCCGGATATGGATTTAATCAGTTATCTGAAATCCTACGCGCTGCCGGTGCTCACACTGTGCTGCGTGCTGGTGGCGCAGATGGCCCGCATGACGCGAGCCGCCATTATCAACCAGCTCGACAGCCCCTATCTGGAAATGGCGCTGTTGAAAGGCGTCTCGCCGCTGCGTGCAGTGCTGCGTCATGCGCTGCCCAATGCAGTTGGCCCAATTGCCAACGCCATATCGCTGAGTCTCTCCTACCTGTTTGGTGGCGTCATTATCATCGAGACCATTTTTAGCTATCCCGGTCTCGCCAGCCAACTGGTGGATGCGGTCAGCAACCGCGATCTGCCGGTGGTGCAACTCTGCGTGATGTTGTTCGCCGCCTCGTATCTGGTGCTGCTGCTGGCGGCAGACATTCTCACCATCGCCTTTAATCCGAAATGGAGAAGCTAATGAATACGCTGCTGCTTCCCTGGCGTTTCTTTCAGTCGTTGTCGATTTCAGGCCGACTGGGTTTGTTGATGTCCCTGTTTTGGTTGCTGATGGCGGTATTCGGTAATCAACTGGCACCGCACAACATTGATGATATCGGTGGCGGCCCGTTAATGGGCGGTGTAACCGTTGATAACGTGTTGGGCACCGATTATTTGGGCCGTGACATGTTGAGCCGCATTTTGTATGGCGCAAAATTCTCCATCGGCCTGGCGCTGAGCGCCGCATTGCTGGCGAGCGTGATCGGCACGTTGCTGGCGCTGCTGGCCGCGATGGCGGGACGCTGGCTGGAAGAGGTGCTGGGTCGCGTCAACGATGCCCTGCTGGTGCTGCCGGGCAAAGTACTGTCGCTGATGATCGTCGCCGTGTTTGGTTCCTCGCTGCCGATGCTGATCCTTACAGCAGTATTCACGTACTGGCCGGGTGCATTCCGCATCGCGTTTGCCATGGCCAGCAGCTTGCGCAGCATGGATTACGTACGTGCTTCACGGCTGCGTGGCGAAAGCCGCTGGTATGTCGCGATCCACGACATTCTGCCCAATATGCTGCATCCGATGTTGACCGACTTTGGTTTGCGCTTTGTCTACATCGTATTGCTGCTGAGTGGTTTGAGCTTCCTCGGCCTTGGTGTGCAACCACCGTACGCCGACTGGGGCACCCTGGTACGCGAAAATATTCAGGGCCTGTTTGATGGTTCTCCTGCGGTGTTAATGCCTGCGTTAGCGATTGCCAGCCTGACCATTGGTGCCAATCTGTTCATCGACAGCTTACAAGCGATGCGTCCCATGACATTAGCGAAGGAGGGAGCATGAACGTGATGCCACATACGGCAATGCCGGTGATTTCAGTCGATAAACTGCGCGTGACGGCGCAGACCGACAGGGGTGAAGAGATCGATCTGGTTTCAGATATTCGCTTCACGGTGCAAAAGGGCGAAGTGCTGGCGCTGATTGGCGAGTCTGGCTCGGGTAAAACCACCATCGCAATGGCGTTAATGGGCTACGCTCGCAGCGGTTGCCGTATCGCCGAGGGCAACATTCACGTGGCCGGGACCGATGTGAACAGCCTGACGCCCGCGCAGCTGCGCGCGTTTCGCGGCAACAAAGTCTCTTACATTGCGCAAAGTGCGGCGGCCTCGTTCAATCCCGGCATGAAGATTCTTGATCAGGTGATTGAGCCCGTAGTAATTCACGGCACCATGACGCGCAAAGACGCGAAAGCCAAAGCGATTGGGCTGTTTCGCGAGCTGGCGTTGCCGAACCCTGAAACCATCGGCGATCGTTTTCCGCATCAGGTTTCTGGCGGACAGCTGCAACGTTTAATGACGGCAATGGCGCTGATTGGCGATCCTGACGTGGTGATCCTTGATGAACCCACCACCGCATTAGACGTCACTACCCAAGTTGAAGTTCTGAAAGCGTTTCGCCGCGTAGTAGCACAGCGTGGCGTGACGGCAATTTATGTCAGCCACGATTTGGCGGTGGTCGCGCAAATGGCGGATCGCATTCTGGTGCTGCTGCGTGGACAAATTGCCGAATATGGCAGCACCGCACAGCTGATTGGCGCACCGCAGGCGGAATACACCCGCCTGTTGATGGATGCTGCTCAGCAGAAAGAGCGCCCAAGCAACTGGTGTCCGGTAGAAGCCGATATCCAGCCACTGATGGAAGTGCGCGATCTGTCGGCGGGTTACGGCCCGCGGGGTAGCGATGGTTATCCGAAAACCCGCATTCTTGAAGAGATCAATCTCAAGCTATGGAAAGGCCAGGCGATTGGCATCATCGGCGAATCGGGCTCCGGGAAAACTACGCTGGCCCACGCGATTGCCGGGCTAAACGCGCCGAGTCACGGCCACATTCTGTTTAACGGGCACTATATTTCGGGCGATATGCATAAGCGTCCCGATAACGAGCTGCGCCGCATTCAGTATGTGTTCCAGATGGCGGATACCGCGTTGAACCCGTCGCACAGTGTTGAACGTATTCTTTCGCGCCCGCTGACGCTGTTTCATGGCTTGAGCGGTGCGGCGCGCCAACAGCGTTTATATCAGCTGCTGGATCTGGTGAAGCTGCCACGTAGTGTGTTGTGGCGTCGCCCTTGGGCGCTGTCGGGCGGTCAAAAGCAACGCGTTAACCTGGCGCGTGCGCTGGCTGCAGAACCCGATTTGATTCTGTGTGATGAAGTGACCTCAGCGCTGGATACCGTGGTCGCTGCCGCCGTGCTGGATTTGATCAGCGAGCTGCGCCGTGAGCTGGGCTTGTCGGTACTGTTTATCAGCCACGATATGCACGCAGTACGCGCGGTGTGTGATGAGATTGTGGTGATGAAAAGTGGCCGCATCGTGACGCAGCTGTCGCGTAATGATTATGACAAGCCAACCAGCGAGCTCTATTTCGAGCGCCTGAAACGCGCCGTGCCGGAGTTAAGGCAAGGTTGGTTGGATGAGCACGAAGAGATTTTGAAGGCGGAATAACGGAAGGGTGCTTTCACTGGCGGGTGCGCGCTGCCTTTAGAGGGTGCTGGCTTTCCCCCACCTCGGTCCTCCCCCATTAATGGGGGAGGAAGACGCTGCTTTATGCCCGTTCAACACCCGCATATGGCAGCGTCGCCTTCCCCCGCTCGCGGGGGAAGGCCGGGATGGGGGGCAGCCAGCACAAACTAAAGCAGCCAGCACAATTTATTCAGGGTGACTACACCCATCCAATAAGCAAAAAAGAGGTAGCAACGCTATGCCTGCACCGATTCGATATGTACAGGACAGTGCAAATTTCCCAGACGCCGCAGATGTGGTCGTCATCGGCGCCGGTATTGCCGGTTCAGCTGCCACGTGGGAACTGGCGAAACAGGGTTTGAAAGTGGTGTTAATCGAAAAAGGTTTGGTTGGGGCGGAGCAATCCAGCCGTAACTGGGGCTGGTGTCGCCAACAAAACCGCGACGAACGCGAATTACCGCTGATCATCCATTCGCTTCAGCGCTGGGGCGAGCTTAACCAGGAAACGGGTGAAGAGCTGGGTTTCCGCCGCAGCGGGCTGGTTTACGCCACGCGCATCGAAACAGACATCGCCGCATGGGAAAAGTGGGGCCAGATGGCCAAAAACTACGGCGTGCGCAGTGACATGCTCAGCGCTGAACAGGCCAAAGCGATGACGCCCGGCAGCACCACTGCCTGGCTTGGCGGCGTTTCGTCACCCACCGACGGACACGCCGAACCGCGGCTGGCCGCGCCGGGATTGGTCATCGGTGCGCAGCGTCTCGGCGCAATGGTGTTTCAGCAATGCGCGGTGCGCGGGCTGGACATCTCTGCCGGGCGTGTCAGCGGCGTCTGGACCGAACGCGGCTTGATCAAAACCAATCGGGTCATCTGCGCAGCGGGTGCCTGGACTTCCATGTTCTGCCGTCGTCACGGCATCGACCTGCCGCTGGGCAATGTGATCGGCACCGCGTTCCGCACCCAACCGATTGAGCAAGCCATCGGCATGCCGCTTTACACGCCAGGTTTCGCCTGTCGTCCACAGCTGGATGGCAGCTACACGGTTTCGGTATCGGGACGCGGGCGTTTAGAGCCGGGTGCACAAGGGCTGCGCTATGCGCGTCAGTTCTATCCCACCTTCAAAAGTCGCCGCAAGAATCTCAAACTTAACCTCGGCTTTAAGCCGTTCTTTGACGGCCCGGAAGCGATGGGCCGCTGGGAATTTGATGCGCAATCACCGTTTGAGCGGATGCGCATTCTTGATCCTGCCGCCGACGCGAACATTGTGCAGGAAGGGTTGGACGCAATGCGCAAAGAGTATCCGGCGCTGGCCAACCTCAAGCTGGCGCAGTCGTGGGGCGGCATGATCGACAGCACGCCAGACGCGATTCCGGTGATTTCAACCGTGGCAAAACTGCCGGGACTGGTGTTATCGGCAGGCTACAGCGCCCACGGATTTGGCATTGGGCCGGGCGCGGGTCGTCTTGCCGCCGATCTTGCCACCGAGTCCACGCCGATTGTTGATCCCACACCCTATCGTTACAGCCGTCTGGTTGATGGCAGCGGCTTAGAAACCCCGGGCATGATGTAAGGAGACAGCAATGAATATGACCGTACGCAATATGACAGCGGGCGATGTCGACACCTGTTTTACCCTGACGCAAGCGTTGAAATGGCCGCATCGCCGCGAAGACTGGCAGCTGGCGCAGCAGTTGGGTGAAGGCGTGGTGATTGAAGAACACGGCAAACTGATCGGCAGCGCGATTCTCTGGCGCTGGGGCGACAAAGCCGCCACCATCGGATTAGTGATTGTAGATAACCAGCAGCAAGGACGCGGTTTAGGCAAGCAGCTGATGCTGGCGCTGCTGGAAAAAGTGCCGGGCTATAACGTCAGGCTGCACGCCACCGAAATGGGTAAAGGGCTGTATGAGAAGCTCGGGTTTGTCACCTGCGGCAGCATCCGTCAGCATCAAACGCGGGCGCTGGCTGCGGTACCAAACGTTGTCATTCCTACCGGATTGCAGCTGCGTAGCGCGGTCGAAGCCGATCATGCCACGCTGGTAGCGTTAGATCAGCAGGCGCACGGCATGCTGCGCCCTGCGTTATACCAGCACCTGATTGCTGATAATCAGACCATCGTGCTGGAAAATGCCCAACAGCAGATTCAGGGCTTCGCCAGCCTGCGCCGTTTCGGTCATGGCTGGGCGATTGGCCCAGTGATCGCGAAAGAATTACCGGTTGCTCAGGCGTTAATTACTGCGCTGATGCAGGGCCTGGGCGGTGAATTCATTCGCATTGATACCGATGGCGCGCTGCCGCTGGCGGAGTGGCTGACTACGCTCGGACTGGAACAGGTGGATGCGCCCACCATCATGGTGCGGGGAACGCCCTGGACGCCACAAGGCATGCAGGCGTTTGGGTTAATGACCCAGGCGATGGCCTGATGCATATCGTTTATAAATCGGAACCTGAACGCGGTCTGCTTTGGCAGGCCTGGCTAGCGCAGCACGCGCCAGATATTCAGCTGCATCTGTGGCCCGACATCGGCGAGGCGGATCAGGTTGAAATCCTGGTGGCGTGGCAGCCGCCGGCTAATATTCTTGCCACCTTTCCCAAGCTGAAAGTGCTGTTTTCGGTGGGTGCGGGCGCGGATCAGTTTGATCTCTCTGCACTGCCGCCCGATCTTCCGGTTGTGCGGATGATTGAGCCGGGCCTGACGCAAGGCATGGTTGAATACATCGCCTTTTCGGTGATTGGCCTGCATCGCGACATGCCGCGCTATTTCCAGCAGCAGCGCAATCAGCAATGGCGGGCGCATAACGCCATTCCTGCGTCACAACGCCGAGTTGGCATCATGGGATTAGGCGAACTCGGCCAGGCTGCCTTGAAACAGCTGGTTTCCATGGGATTTGATTGTGCCGGCTGGAGCCGCACACCACGCGAAATTGAGGGGGTGCGCTGCTGGCATGGCGACGATCAGCTGGCGGATTTCCTTGCCCACAGCGACATCCTGGTTTGCCTGTTGCCGCTGACCTCCACCACCCGAGGCTTGCTCAATGCTGAGCTGTTCCGCCAGTTACCTTACGGCGCGGGATTGGTGCAGGCCGGACGCGGGCCCCAGCTTAATGAAAACGATCTGCTGGCGGCGCTGGCAAGCGGTCAACTGCGCGCCGCAGTGATAGACGTTACCGATCCCGAGCCGCTGCCTGCGGAACATCCTTTCTGGTCACATCCTGCGATTTGGTTAACGCCACATATCGCCAGCCAAACGCAAACCGACAGCGCCATTGCGGCACTGTTGCAAAATTTGCGCCGTTATCAGCGTGGTGAACCGATGATCGGTTTAATTGATCGCTCGCGAGGCTACTGAAATGAATCTTGAGATCGCTATTGAACCCTTAGTTGCGCTGCGCCGCGATCTGCACGCGCATCCTGAGCTGGGCTATCAGGAGCAACGCACCAGCGATATCGTGGCGAACTTCCTTCAGGCATTGGGCATTGAGGTCTATCGCGGACTCGGCAAAACCGGCGTGGTGGGCGTGCTGAGAAAAGGGCAAAGCAGCCGCATGATTGGCCTGCGCGCCGACATGGACGCTTTGCCGATGCAGGATAACGGCGATGCGCCGTGGAAAAGCACCCATGCTGGTGTTTGTCACGCCTGCGGTCACGATGGTCATACGGTGATGTTATTAGGGGCCGCCGAGCAGCTGGCGCGGCACAGTGATTTTGACGGCAGCGTCTGCTTTATCTTCCAGCCTGCCGAAGAAGGGCAGGCGGGAGCCAAAGCGATGATTGACGATGGCCTGTTCACGCGCTTTCCATGCGAAGCGGTGTATGCGATTCACAACTGGCCAGAACTGCCGCTGGGTGAAATCCACACCCGGCCCGGCGCCATCATGGCGGCGGCAGATCGTTTCGACATCACGGTAAAAGGGGGCGGCGGTCATGCTGCACAGCCGCATCTCACCCGCGACACCTTGCTGGCGACCAGCGAACTGGTGGTGCAATTGAATACCCTGGTGGCGCGTGCGCTGGATCCTTGCGAACCGGCACTGTTGACGGTGACGCGGATGCAGGGCGGATTCTCGCACAACATGATCCCGGCGGAAGCCAGCATCACGGGCACCGTTCGCACCTTTAGCCCGGCGGCGCAGGATGTTATCGAAACGCGGCTGCGCCAGATGGCAGAACACGTCACGGCAGCGCATGGGCTCAATGTCGAGGTCAACTATCTGCGTTATTACCCGGCCACGGTCAACAGCGAAACTGAAGCGAATTTTGCCTTGAACGCCGTGAAACAGGCGGGTTTTACTGCCGAAACCGCTCGACAACCCGCGCTGACCTCAGAAGATTTCGCGTTTATGTTGCAGGCCAAACCCGGCGCTTATCTCTGGCTGGGCAGCGCGCCGAGTAAGCCGCTGCACCATTCTGCTTACGACTTTAATGACGCATTGATCCCTTACGGCATCAATGCGTTTGTCGCGCTGGTTCGTCAGGCGCTGAGTGAGAAATTTCCCTGCTGATTGACGCAGGATTTTGACAGGAAATGCCGCTGCTCAGGTTATTACAGCAGCGTGCGAATCCAACCGCTTGCGATACTTGAGCCAATCGAACGTTACGTGGATAGGGGTTGAAAATGCAGAATGTTATGGAACAGCAAACATATTCGGATAACGCTGTGTTACTGGATGCGCGTGAGCAGAATGTGCCGCGTGGCGTCGTCACCGCGCATCCGCTGGTCATTGAACGCGCCAAAGGCAGTGAAGTCTGGGACGTTGAAGGCAATCGCTATCTGGATTTCGTCGGTGGCATTGGTGTGCTTAACGTCGGTCATAATCATCCGGCGGTAGTGAATGCGGTGACGCGTCAGCTTGGTTTGGTGTCGCACGCCTGTTTTCAGGTGGTAGCGTATCCGGGTTACATCGAACTGGCGCAGCGCCTGAATAAACTGGTAGGCGGCGATGAAGCCTATAAAAGCGTGTTCTTCACCAGCGGCGCAGAAGCGGTAGAAAATGCGGTAAAAATTGCCCGCGCTCACACCCAACGTCCAGGCATTATCGCCTTTGACGGCGCGTTTCACGGTCGTACGCTGCTCGGTGTCACACTCACCGGCATGAGCGCGCCCTATAAACAAAATTTCGGCCCATTCCCTGGCGAAATCTATCGCTTACCCTTCCCAAACCCGCTGCATGGCGTGTCGGAAGTCGATTGCCTGAAAGCGCTGGATCAGCTGTTTGCGGCGCAGATTCTGCCCGAACGCGTAGCGGCGATCATCATTGAGCCGGTGCAGGGCGACGGCGGTTTCCTGCCAGCCGGCCCCGCTTTCATGCAGGCACTGCGTCGTATTACTGAGCAACACGGCATTCTGTTGATTTGCGATGAAGTGCAAACCGGCTTTGGTCGTACCGGCAAGATGTTTGCCTTCGAGCATTTGGGTATCAAGCCGGATCTGGTCACCGTGGCAAAAAGCCTCGGCGGCGGCTTACCCATCTCTGGCGTCGTGGGTAAAGCAGCGATCATGGATGCACCAACGCCGGGCGGTTTAGGCGGTACTTACGGCGGTAACGCGCTCGCTTGTGCAGCGGCGCTGGCGGTGCTGGATCTGCTGGAAAATGACAACCTGCTTGAGCGTTCAAATCAGCTTGGCGTACAGCTGAATGCGCGCCTGCGCCAGCTGGCAGAGAAGTATGCCTGTATCGCGGATGCGCGTGGGGTTGGCTTTATGCAGGCGGTGGAAATTCTGGATTATGAAACCGGTCGTCCTGACGCGGCATTGACGCAGAAGATTCTGGATTGCTCCTGCCAGGAAGGATTGCTGCTGATTAAATGCGGCCTGCATCGCAACGTTGTGCGTTTCCTTGCTCCGCTGGTCACAACTGATTCACAGTTGGAAGAGGCGTTACATATTTTCGATATCGCCTTGGCACGTGCGACTGGACGCTTGGGCTAACATTTGCTTCCTCATTGATATTATTGAAATAATTTGAAAACTTCCCGATGGTAAGACCACTGCGTGAGGCTGGCGCATTGACCTTAAAGCGTGGTATATCTTCGGGAGGTTAAACCTAAATGGTTAACAATGAGGTGCTATGAACGGCTTAATGAAATTAGACCGCATCGACATCAACATCCTGGTGCAACTGCAAAAAGATGGCCGTATCAGCAATGTTAATCTCGCCGATGCCGTAGGCCTCTCGCCCAGCCCTTGCCTGCAACGGGTTAAACGGCTGGAACAGGCGGGATTCATCACGGGCTACGAAGCCCACATCAATCTGACCAAAATCACCGATTCCGTGACGGTTTTTACCGAAGTTACGCTGTCGGGCCATCGCCGCGAAGATTTCATGAAATTTGAAAGCGCGATGCGTGATGTGGATGAGCTGATGGAGTGCCATTTAATTACCGGCGGCTACGACTATTTGCTGCGCTTTATTACCCGCAGCATTGAACATTACCAGGAAGTGATTGAAAAGATGCTGGATGCGCAAATCGGTATCGATAAGTACTTCAGCTATATCGTGATTAAATCTCCGATCATGAAAAGCAGCGTGCCGTTGCGGTCGCTGATCGCCAAACACAATCCAATAGAGTTTGGTGCATAAGCATTTCTCTTGCCCAGCCCTTTCCCTCTGAGCGAAAGGCTGGGTAAGGAGAAAATTGCACCGTTTCCCAATAAAACTTCACGCAGCATAAAATTTCTTTCCTGCCCAAAATTCCCTTTATCTTAATGGTTAACGCGGCCGCTTCAGCCTGGCTGTGCAGACCAACGCTTTTAAACTGATCCCAACCGATACAAGGAGTTGTCATGACCCTCTTACACATTGCTGATCAACAGTGGCAGCGCGATGACTTCACCCTTTCTACCGAACGGCAGCGGCTCGATCTCGACTGGATTCACATGCAGTTATCCGAACGCTCGTACTGGGCAAAAGGTCAGCCGCGCGAGAAAACCATGCGGGCCATTGCGGGCTCGCTGCCGTTTGGCCTTTATCACCACGCTTCACACCAGACTACGCAAATCGGCTTTGGTCGGTTAATCACCGATTACACCCGTTTCGGCTGGCTGTGCGATGTGATGATTGATGAGAACTGGCGCGGACACGGGCTGGGAAGCTGGCTCGCGACCTGCGTGCGTGAGCACAAAGAATTGCAAACGGTGCATCGCTGGATGCTTTCAACCAACGATGCCCATCAGGTTTATCAGCGACTCGGTTGGCGAGTGGTGCAAGAGCCACACAAGCTAATGGAATTTCCTCTCTCCTGACTCTGGAGTTAACTCAACATGCGTTACCGCGTTGGCGTGGATATTGGCGGATCGTTTACCGATTTTGCCGTGTTGGATCAGCACACTAACCAGATTCATACCCTGAAAGTGCTGTCGCGCCCGGATCAGCCGGGCAGTGAAATTCTCACCGGTCTGGCGCAGTTTCAGCAGCGCGACAACATTCAACCCAGCGAAATCAGCTACTTTACCCATGGCACCACCGTCGGCATTAACGCTGTTATTCAGCGTAAAGGTGTGCGGCTTGCGCTGTTCGCTACTGATGGATTTTGCGATGTGCTGGAGCTGGCGCGCCTGAAAATCCCCCATATTCACGATCTGTTTTCACGCCGTCCGGCGCCGCTGATTTCCCGCGATCGGGTTTTCGCCATCCGCGAACGCACCGATCGTGACGGCAATGTGCTTCAGCAGGTTGATCGTCAAAGCGTGCTCGACGCGATTGAAGAAGCGCGCGCCGCAAGTTGTCAGGGCATTGTGGTCTCGCTGCTTCACAGCTACCGCAATCGCCATAATGAAGCTGCGGTAAAGGCGATCATTACTGAGGTCGCACCCGAGTTACTCACGTCCTGTTCCGCTGATATCTGGCCGATTATTCGCGAGTACGAACGCACTATTACTGCAACCATCAACGCCTACGTACAGCCGATGGTGATCAATTATCTCGAATCGTTTGAAAACGCGTTGCGCACCATGGGCGTGACGCCACCGCCGCGCATCACCAAATCCAACGGTGGCGTAATGGGTGTGGAGCAGGCGAAACGTGAATGCGTGCAAATGGTGTTATCTGGCACCGCGTCGGGCGTGATTGGGGCCAGCTATCTCGCCAGCGCCTGCGGGTTCGATAATATTCTCAGCCTGGATATCGGGGGCACCAGCGCAGATGTGGCGGTGATCATTAAGGGTGAAGTCGCGCAGGGCAACGGCGAAATCATTGGTGATTTCCCGATCTACATTCCTTCTGTAGCAGTAACCTCGGTAGGGCAAGGCGGCGGCTCGCTGGCGTGGATTGACGGGCAAGGCGTGCTGCAAATGGGACCGGACAGCGCCGGTTCGCTGCCGGGACCGGTCTGTTTTCAGCGCGGCGGCACACAGCCCACCGCCACCGATGCCTTTGCCGCCTGCGGCATGATCGGCCATGGCGATCTTGGCTATAACGCAGTAAAAGTCGATATTTCTGCGGCTCGCACCGCGTGGCAACCGCTGGCCGAAGCGCTGAATATCTCCATTGAAGAGACCGCCGAAACGGGCATTCAGCTTGCCGTTTCCAGCATGTACAGCGACACCAGCGGCTTGCTGTCGCGCTTTGGCCTCGATCCGCGTGAGTTCTGGTTCCTGGCGTTCGGTGGTGCAGGCCCAATGATGGGCTGTTTCCTGGCGCGAGAACTCAACATGAAAGGGGTGATCGTGCCGCCGACGCCTGGCGTGCTTTCCGCGCTCGGCGGTTTAGTGGCGGATATTCGCAACGATTTTATTCGCACGCTCTACAGCGATCTCAATCGTCAACTGGCCGACAAACTGGCGACCGAAGCGGAGACGCTCAGCCAACGTGCACGCCATTGGCTAACGCAGGAGCACGGCGCTGAAATGCCTTATAGCCTGCAGTTCAGCGCCGACATGCGTTATCGCGGTCAGTCGTTTGAAATCGACGTGCCGCTTGAGCAGGCATGGCTGGCACAGGCAGACGTCAACGCGCTTCATGCGGCTTTTGATCGGCAGCATCAGCAGATGTTTGGTCATTGTGATGCCGATGCGCCGGTTCAACTGATCAACCTGCGTTTGGTGATCAGCTCGCCAACGCCTAAACCGGCGTTAAATCGTTTACCCCTCGCCAGTGAACCGGTCAACGCGATGAAGCAGGTTCAGGCGTGGATTGATGGTGCGTTTCATCAGGTTGATGTGGTGTTACGCAATACGCTGCTTGCGGGTCATCAATTTAACGGCCCGGTGATTGTCGCTCAGGATGATTGCACCACCTGCGTGCCGCCGGGGATGACGGTGAAGGTGGATGAATTTGGCAACCTGCTGATCACGGCGCTGGAGGCATAACATGGCTATTGATGGACGTAACTTACAGATTCTCGCGAACTACTGCGCTGCCGCCGCCGATGCGATGGCATTTACTCTGATGCGCACCGCGCACTCTACCTTCGTGAAAGAGACCGAAGATTTCTCCTGCCAAATTGTTAGCCGCGAGGGATTAGCTTTCGCTTCACCGCGCAGCTTTGGCGCGCCCTGGTACAGCGGTATTGATTACGCGCCGGTACTGGCGCTGATTGACGATTATGCCGAAGGGGACATCTGCATCACCAATGATTCCTACGCAGGCAATGTGGCGACGCATTCGCCCGATATACACATCTGGAAGCCAGTGTTTCACCACGGTGAAATCGTCTGCTTTGTGGTTGGTCACATTCATAACACCGACGTGGGCGGTGCGGTGCCCGCTTCACTGTCGCGCTCGTTGACCGACATCGTGCAGGAAGGCATTCGTATTCCGCCGCTGAAAATCATGCGCAACGGCGTTTTAAACGAAGACGTGGCGCGCATCATGCGCCTTAACGTGCGGGTACCCGATCAAAACTGGGGTGATTTTAAAGCGCAACTCGCCTCGGTGAACGTCGGCGAGCGCAAAATCCACGACATTATTGCCCGTTTTGGTATCGATGATTTTTTACAGGGCATTGAAGGCATTCTCGATTACGCCGAACGCCAGGCGCGCACCATTATTGCCACCATCCCGGATGGTGAATATTTCTATGCTGATTACGCCGATGAAGATGGCGAGGGCGGTTATCCGTGTCGCGTGGCGATCACCTTGCGCGTGCACGGCGAGACGCTGGAGCTGGATTACACCGGCAGCGATCCGCAACTCACTTCGTCGCTGAATATGCCCACCGGCGGGCGCGAGCGTCATCCGCTGGCGCTGGTCGGCGTGACGTATGTGCTTTCAACGCTGGATCGCAACCTGCTATTGAACGCCGGAACGCTGCGTCCAACACGCGCAATTTTACCGCCTGGCACGATAATGAATTGCGAAGCGCCAGCGGCAGTTGGTATGCGCTCACTAACCTGTGCGCTGTCGCAAATCGCCACTGTCGGCGTATTTTCTCTGGCAATGCCGGATCGCTTACCCGCCAATTCGCCCGGCGGTAACTCCATTATGAACATTCGCACCAGTGATGCGCAAAACCGCAGCGTGGTGGCCTCGTTGGGACCCGTTGGCGGCGGTGCTGGCGGCACGCCGCGCCACGATGGTCCAGAAGGTTCCGGCGGCTTATCCGCCTTCCTGAAAAATACGCCGATCGAAATCAACGAAGCCGAAGTACCCATCCGTTTTATCCGTTATGGATTGGCGCAGAACAGCGCGGGCGCGGGAAAATACCGTGGCGGGCTGGCAACCGAAATGGCGTTTGAACTCTTCTCGCCAGACACAACCATCACCGCCCGTAATCGCAATCGCTCAGTATTTGCGTCAGCAGGTGCGGTGGGCGGCCAGGCGGGTGCACTATCCCATTTTCGCACGCTGCGTGACGGCAAGGTGATTGAGCATGGCAACACCGATGTGATCAAATGCCAGCCAGGCGATGTGGTTGAGGTGCGTGGTCCCGGCGCGGGCGGTTACGGCTTGGCTGCACAGCGCGATCCGCAGGCGGTGTTAACGGATGTACGCTGCGGGTTTCTCAGCCTGGACGCGGCACGCAGCCAATATGGTGTGGTGATAAGGAATGATGAAATCGATGTGGCCGCGACGGCAGATTTACGGGCGAACCTGCCGCAAAGCGTTACGCAGCATTTCGATCACGGTGCGGCCCGCAGCGCCTTTGAAACGCTCTGGACGCCTGCGCGTTATCAATTGCTGACCGCTTTTTTGGCGGATGCGCCCATCAGCTGGCGTCACTTCCTGAAAACGCAGGTATTCCAGGCGGTGGAGGAAGTAGGCGAAACGGCGGATATGACGCAAATATTCAGCGCGTTACGCCAACGCTATCCGGCCATGTCGAGTAAATAACTGAGGCTGCGCATTGTCGTCTACGCTTTAAGTCTGCAACAGACACTAAAGGGAGAACGCGACGATGAGCAGCAAAACCAGTGATTTTTTTGTCAAGCGCCTGAAAGAGTGGGGCGTGACGCGTATTTACGGTTATCCGGGCGACGGCATTAATGGTGTACTGGGCGCGATCCAACGTGCCAATAAAAACGGCGATGGCATCGAATTTATTCAGGTGCGTCATGAGGAGATGGCCGCATTTATGGCCGCCGGACACGCGAAATTTACCGGAGAATTGGGCGTCTGTTTGTCCACTGGCGGCCCAGGCGCAACCCATCTTCTCACCGGCCTGTACGATGCCAAAATGGACCACGCGCCGGTGTTAGCCATTGCCGGGCAAGCGGAAGTGACTGCTCGTGGGGCCAGTTATCAGCAAGAAATGAACCTCGATCGCGTTTTCTCTGACGTCGCTAATTTCGTGCAAGAAGCGGCGTCGCCCGCACAGGTGCGCCATTTGATTGACCGCGGCGTGCGCATCGCTATTGCGCAAAACGGCGTTGCGGTGCTGATCATTCCCAAAGATATTCAGGATGAAGAGTGGCAAGCACCGCAGCATCTGCACGGCTTCACCCATTCCGGGCCCGGTTATCAGCGGCCTAAAGTCGTGCCTTATGAAGCCGATTTACAGCGCGCCGCTGAGGTATTAAACGCGGGAAAAAAAGTGGCGATTTTAATCGGCGCGGGTGCAAGAAACGCGGCGGTGGAAGTGGTGCAGGCGGCGAATGTGCTGGGTGCAGGTGTTGCGAAGGCGCTGCTCGGCAAAGATGTGCTGCCGGATGACGCGCCGTTTGTCACCGGCTCGATTGGCCTGTTGGGAACGGAGCCTTCGTGGAAGCTAATGCAGGATTGCGACACGCTGCTGATGATAGGCAGCGGCTTCCCGTGGACGGAATTTTTGCCCAAAGAGGGTCAGGCGCGTTCGGTTCAAATCGATATCGATCCCGCTATGTTAGGTCTGCGTTATCCGAATGAAGTTAACCTTCACGGTGATGCCGCCGAAACGCTGCGTGCGCTGTTGCCGCTGCTGGAACATAAAGACGATCGCAGCTGGCAGGAAGAGATTGCGGTGCAGGTGCAAACCTGGTGGAAGCAGATGGAAGAGCGAGCGCATGCCCCGGCGAATCCGGTTAATCCGCAGCGCGTGGTATGGGAGATGTCGCCGCAGCTGCCGGAAAACGCCATTGTAACCTCCGATTCCGGTTCCTGCGCTAACTGGTTTGCTCGTGACTATCGTGTCAAACAAGGTCAGCGCGCCAGCTTGTCGGGTGGCCTCGCCTGCATGGGTGCTGCGGTGCCGTATGCGATTGCCGCTAAGTTTGCTCACCCGGAAAAACCGGTGGTGGCGCTGGTGGGTGATGGCGCCATGCAGATGAACAACATGGCTGAGCTGATCACCATCCAGAAATACTGGCAACAATGGGCCGATCCCCGTTTGATTGTTTGCGTATTCAACAACCAGGATCTGAATCAGGTGACCTGGGAGCAACGCGTGATGGAAGGCAATCCGCGCTTTGACGCCACGCAGCAGTTACCGGATGTGAAATATGCTGAGTTCGCGGAAACACTCGGCCTGCGTGGGATCTTTGTCGATAATCCCGATGCGTTGGCCAGCGCCTGGCAGCAAGCGCTGAGTTCAGATCGTCCGGTGGTTTTAGAAGTGAAAACCGACCCTGAAGTCGCGCCGCTGCCGCCGCATATTACCTTCAAACAGGCCAAAGCCTTTATGGCGTCAATGGCGAAGGGCGATCGCGGTGCCGCACAGATCATCAGCGATACGGCCAGCCAACTGTTTCATAAAAAGTCATAACAGCATGGAAGGTTAAATAGGCGCTAAAGCGTGCCGCTACTTTTAATTGTCTCTTCCCCCGGATGCGTCCGCATCCGGGTTCAAAATAAATCGTTAGAAAAAACAGGGGAGTTCCCATCATGGCTGCAAACAAAAGCCCGGTATGGTTTATTTCAGGATGCTCGACCGGTTTTGGTCGCGAGCTGGCACAACAAACCATTGCGCGTGGATTCAACGTGGTGGTGACGGCTCGCGATCCCGCTAAAGTTGCGGATCTGGTCGAGGGGCACGACAATGCATTAGCGCTGGCGCTGGACGTCACGCAACAAGCCAGCATCGACAAAGCCGTCAGCGCGGCGCTGGAAAAATTTGGCACCGTAGATGTGCTGGTCAACAACGCCGGTTATGGTTATCAAAGTTCGGTTGAAGAGGGCGAAGAGCAAGCGATTCGCGACCAGTTCGATGCCAACGTGTTTGGCCTGTTTGCCCTGACGCGTGCGGTGTTACCCGCTATGCGTAAAGCGCGCAGCGGCCATGTAATCAACATCACTTCGGTGGCTGGATTCATCGGTTTTGCCAGCTCAGGCTATTACTCAGCCAGCAAACACGCGGTGGAAGGCTGGTCCGATTCACTGGCTCAGGAAGCGGGCCCGTTGGGTATCAACGTCACCTGCATTGAGCCTGGCCCATTCCGTACCGATTGGGCGGGACGCTCGCTGCATCAAACGCCGAGTAAATTGCCCGACTATGCTGAAACGGCGGCGGCGCGCATGAAGTCCACGTCAGAATACAGCGGCACCCAAAAAGGCGACCCGGCCCGCGCGGCGAAAGCGATGATCGCAATTACCGAACACGATAATCCGCCGCGCCACTTGGTATTGGGCGCGTGGGGATATGAAGCGGTAACGGAAAAACTGAAAGAGCGGCTGGCTCAGATCGAGGCCTGGAAACAGACTTCGGTGGAGACAGATTTTCCTGAGTAGTTTTCAAAGAATGAAAGGCTATCCAGACGCTTTGCTAAAATCCCTGGCTAAGCAGAATGTGACTCTGGCTGCTCATCAAAATGCGCACCTGTGAATAAACCTCGCTAATTCAGCGAGGTTTTTTTATTGCCATCAACGCTCCCCCAAATAGCGCATCGCTGCGCCATTAGCGTGCCCATCAGTCAATCCAACCTCGAATCGCGCAATCGAAAGTTATTATAAGAATTCGATCTTGTATCCAAGAGCGTATCCCGCCTGAGATCCACGTGTGCTACCCAGCCCTGCTCGCTTTATGGCACGCTTAATGCAACTCACCTTGCGTAATCATTTTGGCGAGGTGAACCATGTTCGACCCTTTATTAGATGAAGATGCGACCACACTGGCGAAGCTGATCCGCGATGGCGAAGTCTCTGCACGAGAAATCACTCAGGCGACGCTGGAACGCATGGAACAGCGTGAGCCGCACATTCACGCGTTTTGCACGCCGACACCCGATATTGCGCTGGCGCAGGCGAAATCTGTGGATGCTAAACGCGCCCGTGGCGACACATTGGGCGCTTTGGCAGGCGTGCCTTTTGCCGTCAAAGATCTGATCTGCACCGCAGGCGTTAAAACCACGTCAGGCTCGGTGGCTTATAAAGATTTTATTCCTGAAGATGACGACATTACCGTTGAGCGTTTGCTGGCTGCCGATGCCGTGATGCTGGGCAAAACCACAGCCCCTGAATTTGGTTACAGCGGGGTGGGTCATAATCCGCTGTTTCCGTCACCGCGTAATCCGTGGGATCTCAACATGACGCCCGGCGGTTCCAGCGCCGGTTCCGGTGCAGCACTGGCTGCGCGAATGTGCCCGCTGGCATTGGGCAGCGACGGCGGCGGTTCGGTACGCATCCCTGCTGCGCATTGTGGTGTCTATGGATTTAAAGCCTCAATGGGCCGCGTCCCGCTGTGGCCGGGCTGCCGTGATGAACGCTATCCCGGCGTCTCTAGTTGGGAGTCGCTGGAGCACATTGGCCCGATGACACGCACGGTGCGCGATGCGGCTTTAATGATGTCGCTAATGGCCGGGCCAGACATGCGCGATCGCCACTCCATTCCCTGTAGCGATGTTGACTGGTTAGCGGCACCGGAAATGCCGCTGAGGAAATTGCGTATCGCCTTTAGCGCTGACTTTGGCTATGTCGCGGTCGATCCTGAGGTGCGGAAAGTCGTCAGCGCCGCCGCAGAGCGCTTTGCCCGCGAGCTAGGCTGTGAGTTGGAACTCGCCGATCCCGGCTTCAGCGATCCAGGTGCCGCGTTTGGTGCGCTGGTGGCGCTGGAGAGTGACTTAACTGGCATGCGCAAGATGATGAGTGAACTGGGTGAAAACATGTCGCCGCATCTGGTCGCGATGCTGCAACGCGAATGGCGTGCCGAAACCTTTACCGATGCCATCGCTACCCGTAAATCGGTGAGCAACAGCTTATGGCGTTTTATGCAGCGCTACGATCTGCTGATTACCCCAACCTTAGCCACGCCACCGTTCCCGCTCAACATGCAAGGCCCGGAAATCATTGATGGCCGCATGGTGCGCAGCGATCACTGGTTGTCTTTCTGCTTTCCGTTCAATTTTACCGGCCAGCCAGCTGCATCAGTGCCCGCCGGATTGACTGCCAGCGGCCTGCCGATCGGCCTGCAAATTGTGGGACGCCATCTTGATGACGCCTTAGTGCTGGCGGCCAGCGCCGCGTTTGAACGTATCCAACCGTGGAATCATCATCAACCCGCTTTCACAGGAATCGCCTAATGAAAAATCAATCATCCCCTGCGTTAGAGCAGGAATTTGAACATGAGCCGGTGCCCGTGACGCACCGTCATTCTACGGGGTCCGTCTCTGCGGTGTGGTTTGGCTTCCCGATGATCCTCACCAACGCATTGTTTGGTGGCATGATCACCTGGCATCTCGGTTTTTGGCCGGCGCTGATTGCCATTCTGCTGGGGAATTTGGTGCTGTTTGCCTATGTCGGCGCGCTGAGTTGGCTGGCGGGCAATACCGGAATGAACTTCGCGTTGCAGGCTAAGCGCACCTTTGGCAGCAAAGGCTACATTTTGGTTTCTGGCTTTCTCTCCACGGTGGTGATCGGCTGGTACGCCTTCCAGACTGGCCTGACTGGCACGGTAATTAATCAAACCTTTGGCTGGAACGCGCTGGCGGTTACGGCATTCGCAATGGTGCTTTATACCGGCGTCACCTTCCTTGGTGTGCGGGCGCTCTCGGTATTAGGCATGATTGCCGCGCCGCTGTTTGTGGTGCTAGGCGTAGTGGCGCTCTATTTTATTGGCAAAGATCACGACTTTAGCACCATCACCGCTTTTCAGGGCAGCGCCAGCGTGGCGGGCGCAATGAGCATGGGCACCGCAGTCACCATGGTGGTGGCGGGCTTTGCTGATTCCGGCACCATGACCGCCGATTTTACTCGCTGGTCCAAAAATGGACGCTCTGCGGTAGTTGCAGCATTTTCAGCGTTTCCGGTGGCAAATGTCATCTCTTACCTGTTTGGCGTGGTGATTGTCGCGGTAGGCGCAGCGGTCGATCCGCTGAATAACGGTGGCAACTTTCTGCCGATGTTAATGGGCCACAGCGCAATCCTTTCCACCATCGCCTGCTTGTTCGTGTTTATCAATCTTGGTTCGGTCTGCACCCATTGTCTTTATAACGGTGCGGTGGGTTTCAGCCATCTGTTCAGCAGCAAAATGCGCTTATGGACGCTGATTCTGGGCGCAATCGGCGGCGTGTTGGCGCTGGCGGGCGTCTGGTCTTACTTCCTTGAATGGCTGAGCTTGCTGGGCATTGTGGTGCCGCCGTTTGGTGCGGTAATGATTGTTGATTTGATTTTTATGTCCAAATTCAGCGAACAGCGTAAAGCGCAGCGTTTCAGGGGTAGCGCCTTCGCCGCTTGGGCAATCGGCAGCTTGTGTGCGGTGATTGCACACGTTGAGTTTCCTCAGTTTGGCGAAGCGGTGATTGGCCTGGTAACGGCCGCGCTGAGTTACAGCCTGATTATTAAGCTGCGGGGCAAAGCGCCGCAACCGATGATGGAGAAAGAGAATGCCTGAGTTCAGTGTTAATTCCACGCCTTACGCCTGGCCGTTTGATGGCGGCTTTAGCCCAGCCAATACCGCGCTGGTGATTATTGATATGCAGACCGATTTCTGTGGAGTAGGCGGTTATGTCGATAGCATGGGTTATGACATTGCGTTAACGCGCGCGCCAATCGAACCGATTAAAGCGGTGCTGGCGCGGATGCGTGCGCTTAACTTTCCTATCATTCATACGCGAGAAGGGCATCGACCCGATCTCAGCGATTTGCCAGCGAATAAGCACTGGCGTTCAAAGCGCATGAATGCCGAGATTGGTGGTACAGGGCCGTGCGGGCGGATATTAACGCGCGGTGAACCGGGTTGGGAGATCATTCCTGAACTGGCGCCGCTACCGGGCGAGGTAATTATTGATAAGCCCGGCAAAGGATCGTTTTACGCCACCGATCTGGAACTGGTGCTGCGCAGTCGTGGAATCCGTAATTTGATTCTTACTGGCATCACAACCGATGTCTGCGTCCACACCACGCTGCGTGAAGCCAACGATCGCGGTTTTGAGTGTCTGGTGTTAGCCGATTGTTGTGCAGCGACTGAAGTGAAGCACCACGAAGCGGCATTAAGCATGATTCATATGCAAGGCGGGATTTTTGGTGCGGTGGCCAGTTCAGCCGCGTTGCTGGATGGGTTGCATTCCGCATAATGCGCTCCCATCCCACCAGCGTTTGCTTATCTGCCCCTTCCTCCGCATACGGGGAAAGGTTGGGATGGATTGCATTCCGCATAATGCGCTGCCATCCCACCAGCGTCTGCTTATCTGCCCCTTCCTCCGCATACGGGGAAAGGTTGGGATGGGTTGCATTCCGCATAATGCGCTGCCATCTCACCAGCGTCTGCTTATCTGCCCCTTCCTCCGCGTGCGGGGGAAGGTTGGGATGGATTGCATTCAGCGTAATGCGCTCCCATCCCACCAGCGTCTGCTTATCTGCCCCTTCCTCCACGTGCGGGGGAAGGTTGGGATGGATTGCATTCAGCGTAATGCGCTCCCATCTCACCAGCGTCTGCTTATCTGCCCCTTCCTCCGCGTGCGGGGGAAGGTTGGGATGGGGGACAGCGCGCAGAGGATAAAGGCAGCGCGCAGAGGATAAAGGCAGCGCAGACAACCGTAGCCAGCCATCAGCTCGCTGAAATAAAAGCATAAACATCAACCCGGACGTATCATGCTCACAATTTCCTCTACCGGCACCGCCTTACTGAACAGGTAGCCCTGAAGTTGATTACATCCGGCATCGGCCAGTGCAGACATTTGCCCCTGCGTCTCAACGCCTTCAGCCGTCACCGTTAATCCCATGGCATGCCCCAGTTTCACCACCGACTCGATAATCGCCACAGAATTCTCCGCCACGCCCAGCGATTGCGTAAACGAGCGGTCAATTTTGATTTTATCGACCGGAAACGTGCTGAGGTAATTCAGGCTGGAGTAGCCGGTGCCAAAATCGTCCAGGGCAATACGGAAACCGGCTTCACGCAAAGCCACGATAATCGCCCGCGCCTCGTGCTCATCCTCAATCAACACACCCTCAGTGATTTCCAGCTCAATAAAATGAGGATCGCCACCCGCTTGCTGCACAACATCCATGACCCGCTGCACAAAACCGGTGGTACGGAACTGAACCGGTGACACGTTTACCGCCACAATTAAACCGTTAAACTGCTGCTGGGTTTTACACGCCTCGCGTAATACCCATTCGCCGAGCGGAATAATCAATCCCGTCTCTTCAGCAATCGCAATAAATTCGCCGGGCGAGATCTCGCCCCGTTCAGCATGTTTCCAGCGAAGTAATGCTTCGATGGTCACTACCTGCTGACCGCTAATGTCCATTAGCGGTTGATACCATACTTCCAGCCCTTGGTAGCTTTGCAGGGCGGCACGTAAATCTGCCGCGATGGTTTGCCGGGTTTGAACCGACTCATCCATGGCACGCTCAAACTGACGATACTTGCCGCGTCCGCTGCTTTTGGCTTCATACAACGCGATATCTGCTTTGCGCATGAGCTCTAGCCGATCTAAACCATCTTTGGGTGCCAGCGTCAGTCCAATACTGGCACCGCTCCAGACTTCGCTGCCAAACAGGGTAAACGGTTGGCTTAATTCATCAACGATGCGCTGCGCCAGCGCCTGAACTTGCCCGATGTTATCGACATCCGGCATCACCACAATGAACTCGTCGCCGCCGATGCGCCCCACGGTATCGCTGGCGCGGACTAAGGCATTCAGACGATGCGCCACCGCGATGATCAGTTCATCTCCGGCGTGATGACCATGGGTATCGTTGATGGTTTTAAAGCGATCAAGATCAATCAACAGCAGCGCAACGCGCTGCTCCTGCCGCGCTGCAAGCGCCAATGCCTGGGTCAGACGATCTTCCACCAGTGCACGATTCGGTAGGCCAGTTAATACGTCATGAAACGCCAAATGCTGTGCCTGCGCCTCGCTGGCTCCCAGCTTCAGCATCGACTGCGACAGGTTAAGCGATGAGGTCCACAATCTGCGCACCATGTAAATACAGAGCAGAGTAATAACCAACACTGCAATGCCGGTGGTGGGGCCAACCGTCCGCAGCATTTGCGCGCCGGGGCGGGCAGGGATCCAATTGATATAACCGACCGCTTCACCGGCTTGTGAAACGATTAAATAGCGCGCCAGTGTGCCGGGTTTCGGCGTACCGTCAGAGAAATGCAGGCCCGCTAACTGATTACGTTCCGCCAGTCCTGCCAGGTAACCATCATCTAAAAATTTCAGGCTGATCAGGCGAAAGTTCGCGCCAGGCTGATTGTCACGCTTGATATCTCCGACGGCTAAAGCGGCGGCCCGCCCGCCAATCTGTGCATAATCAACCCCATCCTGATGCTGAGAATTGTGGATCAGTGGGCTTTGCAACACATCTTGCACTAAACGATCTTCGCTCTCGGTCGTCACTGCCTGTCCGTCACGCCAGATGCGAGAAACACGGTTTTGCGCATCCAGCACCATCACCACCTGATGATCAAACATTTCATAGAGCCAGCTGCCGACGTTTTCATCCAGCCAGCGCGGGTCGGTCTGCGCCTGCGCCAGGTGTTGTTCAAACGGCGACCAGCGCGACAGGCTGCGCAACTGCCGCAAATGCTCATTCAGGCTCTGCGAAAAAGAGGCTTCTATCATGCGCTGTTGCTGCTGTTTCGCTTCACTATTAGTTAAGGAAGTGCCAAGAAACAGCGCCATGCCTGCGCCAATGAAGGTGAGAAGCAGAATGGCAATCAGCGGCAGTAACACCTGTCGAACGAAAGTGCGGCGAAAATCACCAGAAAGTTTGATGCTGTTAATCATTTTAAGAGTTCGCATAACAGAGAGGGTTCAGGTTAAAAGCTAGCAGAATCCCGCTAACCTGCACGTTAACGCACTCAGCAGCTTGTTGTTGAATTGCCACCAAAATTTGCGTAACGCCTCGCAAACTTAACAGTTAAGTGATTTTTATCAGAAGCGGGGCCGTTGACCTGTGATCGTGCTGTCTTAAAGCAAATTCATCGTGGCGTCATTCATCAGTCACCGTTCTGTCATCTAAAAACTTCATGGTAATGCCATCACGCAGCACCCTTTTCAGCTGCCTTTATTTCTCATTAACGCGTGAGGATTTGATCGTGATGGAGTTATCCAGACATCCGACCACTGTGTATCAGGCTGTTGCCGCCCAACTGGAACAGGCGCTGCATCAACGTTACCGCTGTGGTGATTATCTGCCTTCTGAGCAGCAACTGGCCGATCACTACGCAGTGAATCGCCATACGCTGCGCCGTGCGGTGGATGAACTCGTGCACAAAGGGTTGCTGCAGCGTCGTCACGGCGTGGGCATTTTAGTGCTAATGCGACCCTATAACTATCCGCTGCATGCCCAGGCGCGCTTCAGTCAAAACCTGTTGGAGCAGGGTAGCCATCCCACCAGCGAGCGGCTGTTAGCGGTAATGCGTCCCGCCAGCAACGAGGTCGCCAGCGCATTGGCCGTTGCCGAAGGCGATAACGTCATCCATTTGCGGACGCTGCGCCGGGTTAATGGCGTGCCGGTCTGCGTGATCAATCATTTCCTGCCCGATCTCAGTTGGTGGACGCTACTTCAGCGTTTCAACAGCGGATCGCTGCACGATTATCTCTCTCAACACACCGGTAAACATCTGGTCCGCACGCAGACGCGAATCAGCACCCGCCGCGCGCAGGCCAAAGAGTGCAAACAGCTGGAGATTGCACTGCAGTCGCCTCTGCTGTGCGTGCGCACCCTGAATAAAACCACCGACGGCGCCATGGCGGAATACTCCGTCAGCGTAACGCGCGGCGACATGATTGAACTCACTCTGGAGCATTAATGAAACAGCAAACCGCCCGCCAACACTGGCTTTCGGTGCTGGCACACAGCAGCGCAGCCAACCTCAAGGCGCACTGGCAGGCACTCAATCTTCATCCTGCTTTCACCCTGATCCGTCCGGCAGAAATTGGCCTGACGCGCCTGCAAGCGCGAATGGGTGCCAGCGGCAACCGCTTCGTGATGGGCGATGCTACTGTCACGCGCGCCGTAGTGCAGTTGGAAGATGGCACCTTGGGTTACAGCTATCTGCTGGGACGAGATAAAGCCCAGGCTGAGCGCTGCGCGCTGATCGATGCGTTGATGCAGCAGCCGGAATTTCACGCGCTGTTACAGGAAAAAGTGATTACGCCGCTGGCGGCCTTACGTGATGAGCAGCGACAGCTGCGCGCACGCGAAATAGCCAGTAGCAAAGTGGACTTCTTTACGCTGGTACGCGGAGATAATGAATGACTTTACTGGCAAGTTTTAACCATCCGGTGGCTGATGCGCAGCGCGCCTTTCGCCGCATCCTCAAAGCGATGAGCGAGCCAGGCGTGATGGTGTCGCTGCCGCTGCAACAGGGTTGGGGTGCGTTATCGCCCGCTGCCACTGCGGTGTTACTGACATTGGTGGATCAGGAAAGTCCGCTGTGGATCGATGCGAAAATGGATAATGAACAGCTACGCAGCAACCTGCGTTTTCATACCGGCGTGCCGATTAGCGACAGCTATGGTGCGTCGTTTGCCTTAAGCCACGCCACTTCGCAACCCAATCCCGCCGATTTTGCAGCAGGCGATAACCTGTCGCCGGAGAAAAGCACCACGCTGATCATTGAAGTGCCTTCACTGAATGGCGGACTGACGCTGCGCTTGTCGGGGCCGGGCCTGCGTGAAACACGCGCCATTGCGCCACAGTTGCCGGAGAGCGTGTTGGAATATCTGCGTACCCGACCGCATCCGTTTCCACAGGGTGTTGATCTGATCTTCACCTGTGGCGAAGCGATGATGGCGCTGCCGCGCTCTACCGACGTGGAGGTCTGCTGATGTATGTTGCGGTGAAAGGGGGCGAAAAGGCGATTGCCAATGCCCATCAGTTACAGGCTGATTTGCGTCGCGGTAGCCGAGACGTCGCCGAGCTAGGCTGTGATCAGGTCGCCCAACAGTTGGGTTTAGCGGTGGATCGGGTGATGACCGAAGGCGGTATTTACGATCCTGAGCTGGCAGCGCTGGCGATCAAACAAGCCAGCGGCGACTTAGTCGAGGCGATTTTCCTGCTGCGCGCTTATCGCACCACCTTGCCACGTCTGGCGGAAAGCACGCCGCTGGCAACCCGGGAAATGCGCATCGAGCGGCGGATATCGGCGGTCTATAAAGATTTGCCAGGCGGCCAGGTATTAGGGCCCACCTATGACTACAGCCATCGTCTGCTCGACTTCACGTTGTTGGCAAACGGTGAAACACCCGCCGCACCGCGAGACGATCAGGCGCTGCCGCAGCGTTGTCCGCACATGTTCAGCATGATGAGTGAAGAAGGGTTAGCGGCCAGTGAAAAGGATGATGGCAGCGAACCTACCGATATTACTCGCGAGCCGATCGGTTTTCCCGCTTCGCGTGCCGCCCGTTTGCAACAACTGGTGCGCGGTGACGAAGGTTTTCTGCTGGCGTTGGGCTACTCCACGCAGCGCGGTTACGGCCGCACCCATCCCTTCGCCGGCGAAATTCGCACCGGCTATCTCAGCGTCAGCATCTGCCCGGAAGAGCTCGGTTTTGAGCTGGAGATCGGCGAATTGCTGTTGACCGAATGCGAAATGGTCAACGGATTCACCCATAACGGCGAACAGGCACCGCAGTTTACCCGAGGGTACGGTCTGGTATTTGGTCGCGCCGAACGCAAAGCGATGGCGATGGCATTGGTGGATCGCGCGTTGCAAACCCGCGAACACGGCGAGCGTATCACCAGCCCGGCGCAAGACGAAGAGTTCGTGCTGTCGCACGCCGACAACGTTGAAGCGGCGGGCTTCGTTTCCCACTTAAAACTGCCGCACTACGTCGATTTCCAGGCGGAGCTGGAACTGCTGAAGCAGCTGCGTCAGGATCATCAGGAGCGTAACCATGGCTGAGTTAAGCGGCTACAACAACGGCTATCTGGATGAGCAAACCAAGCGCACCCTTCGCCGCGCCATTCTAAAAGCGGTGGCGATCCCCGGTTATCAGGTGCCGTTTGCCGGACGTGAAATGCCAATGCCTTATGGCTGGGGCACGGGGGGTATTCAGGTCACCGCCAGCATCATTGGCGATCAGGATGTGTTGAAGGTGATTGACCAAGGCGCAGATGACACCACTAATGCGGTGTCGATACGCCGCTTTTTCCAACGCGTCAGCGGTGCGGCAGTGACAGAGCGCACGGTGGATGCAACGCTGATTCAGACGCGCCACCGCATCCCGGAAACGCCGCTGGAGGAGGATCAGATCCTGATCTTTCAGGTGCCGATCCCGGAGCCGCTGCGCTTTATCGAACCGCGTGAGACTGAAACCCGCACTCTGCACGCTTTGGAAGAGTACGGCATCATGCAGGTGAAACTCTATGAAGATATCGCGCGTTACGGCCATATCGCCACCACGTATGCCTATCCGGTGAAAGTGAATAATCGCTACGTTATGGATCCTTCGCCCATTCCTAAATTCGACAACCCGAAAATGAACATGATGCCGGCGCTGCAACTGTTTGGTGCCGGACGCGAAAAACGCATCTATGCGTTGCCGCCCTACACCAAAGTAGAAAGCCTGGATTTTGACGATCATCCCTTTAGCGTGCAGCAGTGGGAAGCGCCTTGCGCGCTGTGCGGCTCGCGTCACAGCTACCTTGATGAAGTGGTCATGGATGATCAGGGCACACGCATGTTTGTGTGCTCGGACACCGATTTTTGCCATCAGCAGCAGGAACAACATCATGCACAGTGAACAGCCGCTGCTTGCGGTAAATAATCTCACCCACCTTTACGCGCCGGGCAAAGGTTTTGAAGCGGTGAGTTTTGATCTCTATCCCGGCGAAGTGCTGGGCATTGTCGGGGAATCGGGTTCGGGCAAAACCACGTTGTTGCGCAGCCTATCAGCACGCTTAACGCCGCAGCAGGGCACGATTTTATACGGTGAACATGACCTGTATCAAATGAGCGAAAGCGACCGCCGCCGCTTGCTGCGTACCGAATGGGGCGTGGTGCATCAGCATCCGCTGGACGGGTTACGTGCGCAAGTCACCGCAGGCGGCAATATCGGTGAACGATTAATGGCGGTGGGGCATCGTCATTATGGTGAGATCCGCGCTGAAGCCAGCCACTGGTTGCAGGAAGTCGAGATTGCAGCGAACCGCATTGATGATTTACCCACTACCTTCTCCGGCGGTATGCAGCAGCGTTTGCAGATTGCCCGCAACCTGGTGACGCAGCCGAAACTGGTGTTTATGGATGAGCCTACCGGTGGGCTGGATGTGTCGGTGCAGGCGCGCTTGCTGGATATGCTGCGCACGCTGGTGCGTGAACTCAATCTTGCGGTGATCATTGTCACCCACGATCTCGGCGTGGCGCGGTTGCTGGCGCATCGCCTGCTGGTGATGAAACAAGGCCGGGTGGTAGAAAGCGGCTTGACCGATCGGGTGTTGGACGATCCACATCATCCTTATACCCAACTGCTGGTCTCCTCGGTGCTTAATTAAGGTGATGAACATGACCACACAACTTCGCGTCGAGCAGCTGTGCAAAACGTTTGTGCTGCATAACCAAAACAGCGTGGCGCTGCCGGTGTTACAGGACGCCAGCCTTGAAGTGAATCAGGGGGAATGCGTGGTGCTGCATGGCCATTCGGGCAGCGGAAAATCCACGCTGTTGCGCGCGCTATATGGCAATTATCAGGCCAACAGCGGTCATATCTGGCTGCAACACAGGGGCGAATGGATGGATATGGCGCAGGCCCCGGCGCGCCAGATTATTGCGATTCGCCGCGATACGATCGGCTGGGTAAGCCAGTTTTTGCGGGTGATCCCGCGTGTGCCAACGCTGGAAATTGTCATGCAGCCACTGCTAGAACGGGGCGTTGAGCGCGCCTTTTGCGAGCAGCGCGCCAAAGAACTGCTGACGCGCCTCAACGTGCCAGAACGTCTGTGGGCGCTGCCACCCTCAACCTTTTCTGGCGGCGAACAGCAGCGCGTCAATATTGCCCGCGGCTTTATTGCTGATTATCCGGTGCTGCTGCTGGATGAACCCACCGCGTCACTCGACAGCGCTAACAGCGCGGCGGTGGTGAGTTTGATTGAACAGGCACGCACACGCGGTGCGGCGATTGTCGGTATCTTTCACGATCAGGCGGTGCGCGAGCGGGTGGCGGATCGCCTGCACGTTATGCAGCCGGTTAGCTCGGGGGCGGAAGCATGATCATCAATAACGTCAAACTGGTACTGGAAAAAGAGGTGATCGCCGGATCGCTGGAGATGCGTGATGGCTTTATCGCCAGCTTTAGCGAAACCCGCAGCCAACAGCCGGGCGCGCTGGATGGCGAAGGCGCGTTTCTGCTGCCCGGTTTAGTTGAGCTGCATACTGACAACCTCGATAAATTTTTTACCCCGCGCCCGAAAGTTGACTGGCCAGCGCATTCCGCGATGAGCAGCCACGACGCGCTGATGATCGCCAGCGGCATCACCACAGTACTGGACGCGATTGGCGTCGGCGACGTCCGTGATGGTGGCCATCGGCTGGATAATCTCAGCAAAATGATTGATGCCATCCGCGACAGCAACCGTAAAGGGGTAAATCGTGCGGAGCACTTGCTGCATCTGCGCTGTGAATTACCGCATGCCAGCACGCTGCCGCTGTTTGAAGCCTTGATGAGCACGCCGGAGCTGGCGCTGGTATCGCTGATGGATCATTCGCCCGGCCAGCGGCAATACGTTTCGCTGGAAAAGTATCGGCAATATTTCCAAGGGAAATATCATCTCAACGATCGGCAGATGGATGAATTTGAGCGCGAGCAGTTAACGCTGGCGGAAGCCTGGTCACAGCCTAACCGTCTGGCGATTGCTGCACGGTGCCGTGAGCAACAGATTACGCTCGCCAGCCATGATGATGCCACCGTGGCGCATGTTGAAGAGTCGTTTGCCGTTGGCAGCGCCATCGCTGAATTTCCGACTCAGCTGGAAGCGGCGCGCGCTTCACGCCATCGCGGTATGCAGGTGCTGATGGGTGCGCCGAACATTGTGCGCGGCGGCTCGCACTCCGGCAACGTCGCCGCCTGGGAGCTGGCTTCACAGGGTATGCTGGATATTCTCTCGTCAGATTACTATCCCGCCAGCCTGCTGGACGCCGCGTTTCTTCTGGCGGCTGACGATCGCAATGGCCTGAACTTGCCGCAGGCGATTGCGCTGGTGACGTGTAATCCCGCCCGGGCGATCGGACTGGATGATCGTGGCGTGATTGCTGAAGGCCGCCGCGCCGATTTAGTGCTGGCGCACACCGAACATGGTCATCCGCATATCCGCCACGTCTGGGCCAAAGGGCGGCAGGTTTATTGATGGCCGCGCCAATGTCATCACCGCAGAAGGCAAGGCTGATTTGGCTAATTGGGCCGTCGGGATCGGGCAAGGATAGCCTGCTGAATGCTTTGCGAGAAGCGCCGCCAGCAGGGTTGATGATTGCCCATCGCTACATCACTCGCGCCGCCGATGCTGGCGGTGAAAACCACGTTGCCCTCACCGAACAGGAGTTTACCCGCCGCGCCGCGCTGGGCTTTTTCGCGATTCGCTGGCAGGCGCATGGCTTTCATTACGGCATCGGCAGCGAGATTGATCTTTGGCTGGCGCGCGGTCAAAACGTACTGGTGAACGGCTCGCGGCTGCATTTGGCGCAGGTCATGCAACGTTACGGTGAACAACTGATGCCGCTCTGTCTTGAAGTCTCGCCGCCCGTGCTGGCAGCGCGCTTACGCCAGCGCGGCAGGGAGAGTGAAGCGGAAATTGTGCGGCGACTGGATCGCGCCACACAGCCGCAGCCGGATGGATGCTTACTGCTCAATAACGATGGCGCGCTGAGCCAGACGGTGCAGCAGCTGCGTCAATTACTCGAGGCATACCGATGAAACTGACCTTTCTCGGCACTGGCGGTGTGACTGCCGCACCGTTGTTTGGCTGCGACTGCCAGGCCTGTCACCGCGCCAGGCGCGATGAAAAACGCAAACGCGCACCCTGCAGTGCGCTGATTGAAGCGGGCAGCGAACGTATTTTGCTGGATGGCGGTTTACCGCTGTTGCATGAACGTTTCCAGCCCGGAGAACTGACGCGCATTCTGCTGACGCACTATCACATGGATCATGTGCAGGGTTTATTTGCGCTGCGCTGGGGTGTCGGCACGCCGATTCCGGTGTGGGGCCCGCCCGATGAGAAGGGCAGCGATGACCTGTTTAAACACCCCGGCCTGCTGGATTTCCGCCCCTCACTTACGCCGTTCGTGCCGCATCAGTTTGGCAATCTATCCGTCACGCCACTGCCGTTGCAGCATTCACGGCTCACACACGGCTATCTGTTTGACTGGCACGGCATGCGGCTGGCGTGGCTGTGCGATACCTGCGGCCTGCCGCCGGAAACGCGTGATTACCTCATTGGGCAACCGCTGGACCAGCTGGTGCTGGACTGCAACGATCCGCCGCGCAGTGACGCGCGCAATCACAACGATGTCCAACTTGCGCTGGCGATTATTGATCAGCTTCAGCCACGTCAAGCGTGGCTCACGCACCTCAGTCATGAAATGGATAACTGGTTAGCCAACCATTCGTTACCTGAACATGTTCAACCGGCACGCGACGGTTTGACACTCTGTTTGGGTGCCGAGCAGCCTGTCACAGTTTGATCACTTAACTGTCATTCAGCATTCATCCCGTATCGCCTTAATAAGCGCAGACCTTACAGACCGCAATTACGGAGAAGATCATGGCACAGGCGCTTCTGAAAACGGTGGTGGACAACGATCTGCCACTGGCCAGCCAGACCGGGCAAAAAGTGTTATCGGTGCAGGGGTTATGCAAAGCCTACGGTGAAAACCGGGTGCTGGATAACGTCAGTTTCGATCTCCATGCGGGCGAACTGGTCGCCGTGGTGGGGCGTTCAGGCGCAGGAAAATCGACGCTGCTGCACATGTTGAACGGCACCATTGAGGCCACTGACGGCGCGATTGTCAGCCTGCGCCACGGCCAGGCCGATCGCGATGTGGTGACGCTCAACAGCCGCCAGATGCGCGAATGGCGCAGCGAATGCGGCATGATTTTTCAGGATTTCTGTCTGGTGCCACGTCTCGACGTGCTAACCAACGTGCTGCTGGGCCGCCTGAGCCAGACCTCCACCCTGAAATCGTTCTTTAAAGTCTTTTCTGACGCTGACCGCGCACACGCCATCGAACTTTTACAGTGGATGAACATGCTGCCGCAGGCGCTGCAACGCGCCGAGAATTTGTCGGGCGGTCAGATGCAGCGCGTGGCGATTTGTCGAGCGTTGATGCAGAACCCAAAAATCCTGCTGGCCGATGAGCCGGTGGCTTCTCTGGATCCGAAAAACACCAAGCGCATCATGGATGTGTTGCGTCAGGTCAGCGAGCAGGGCATCAGCGTGATGGTCAACCTGCACTCCATCGAACTGGTGAAAAGTTATTGCACCCGTGTGATTGGCATTCAGCGCGGCGTGGTGCTGTTCGACGGACATCCTTCCCAACTCACCGACGGCCTGCTGCACCAACTGTACGGTGATGAAATTAATCAGCTCCACTAACTTCCATGGCAAGAGAAAAACTTCGAATGAAACTGACTTCATTAGCTTTAGTCACTGGCGCTTTGATGACCTTTGGCGTTAACGCAGCGGATGCACCGAAACAGCTGAATCTGGGCATTTTAGGCGGTCAAAACGCCACCCAGCAGATTGGCGATAATCAGTGTGTAAAAAGCTTTTTTGATAAAGAGCTGAACGTGGATACGCAGATGCGTAACGCGTCAGACTATTCGGGCGTGATTCAGGGGCTGCTGGGCGGCAAGATTGATATGGTACTGAGCATGTCGCCCGCGTCGTTTGCCTCAGTTTATCTGCAAGATCCAAAAGCGGTAGATATCGTGGGCATTGTGGTGGATGACAAAGATCAGTCCCGCGGTTATCACTCGGTGGTGGTGGTGAAAGCCGACAGCCCGTACAAAAAGTTGGAAGATTTGAAAGGCAAAGCTTTTGGGATGGCGGATCCCGATTCGACGTCGGGCTTCCTGATGCCGAACCAGGCATTTAAGAAAGAGTTTGGCGGCAGCGTCGATGACAAATACAACAATTTCTTCTCCAGCGTCACCTTTTCGGGTGGCCACGAGCAGGACATTCTCGGCGTGTTAAACGATCAGTTTGCCGGTGCAGTGACCTGGACGTCGCTGGTGGGCGATCGCAGCACCGGTTATACCTCGGGCGCCTTTACCCGAATGATGCGTATGGATCAGCCCGATTTAATGAACAAAATCCGCATTATCTGGCAGTCGCCGCTGATTCCTAACGGCCCGGTGCTGGTCAGCAATAAGCTGCCGGCAGAGTTCAAAGCCAAAGTAGTGGCGGCGATCAAAAAGCTGGATAAAGAAGATCACGCCTGTTTCGTGAAAGCGGTGGGCGGAGAGCAGCATATTGGTGAAGCAACGCTAGCGGATTATCAGAATGTGATTGATATGAAGCGTGACCTGATGAAGGGCAGCCGCGGGTAATTTAGCGCCTTAGCGCGCTGAATCGGTGCGCGCTGTCCCCCATCCCGGCCTTCCCCCGCGAAGCGGAGGAAGGAGACGCTGCCACATGCGGGTACAGAGCGGGCATTTTGCAGCATCTTCCTCCCCCATATATGGGGGAGGACCGAGGTGGGGGACAAACGACCCCGCACTTATAGGGAGCGAGGTGGGGGACAAACGATGTTATCTGCGCGCTGTCCCCCATCCCGACCTTCCCCCGCGAAGCGGAGGAAGGAGACGCTGCCACATGCAGCTTCAATACTCGCATGTAGCAGCATCTTCCTCCCCCATGTATGGGGGAGGACTGAGGTGGGGGACAAACGACCCCGCACTTATGGGAAGCGAGGTGGGGGACAAACGACGTTATCTGCGCGCTGTCCCCCATCCCGGCCTTCCCCCGCGAAGCGGAGGAAGGAGACGCTGCCATATGCAGCTTCAATACTCGCATGTGGCAGCATCTTCCTCCCCCATGCATGGGGGAGGACCGAGGTGGGGGACAAACGACCTCGCACTTATGGGGGACCGCACGCACAGACTTCAACTTATGCGAGAAAAGCTTTTGACTGACTTCGAACGTTATTACCAACGCATCCGCAGCCAACAGAAACGCGACTCGCTGCTCTGGTCTTTGTTGTTAGTGGCGCTCTATCTGGCTGCGGGCAACGTGGCGGAATTTAATCTGATCAACGTCTGGCAATCGCTGCCTAACTTTTTTGATTACATCCGCGAAATCGTTCCGGTGCTACATCTGCCGCTGCTGTTCGCCGATGGAAAAACGGAAGGCTCGCTGGCGTATTGGGGTTATCGCCTGCATATCCAGCTGCCGCTGATTTGGGAAACGCTGCAACTGGCGCTGGCTTCCACAATAATTGCCGTCTGCGTTGCCACGGTGCTGGCCTTTTTTGCCGCCGACAACACGCAAATGCCCGTAAGCGTACGGTTTGCTATCCGTTCTGGGGTAGCCTTTTTGCGCACCATGCCAGAACTGGCGTGGGCGGTGATGTTTGTCATGGCCTTTGGCATCGGCGCTATTCCGGGCTTTATGGCGCTGGCGCTGCACGCCATCGGCAGCCTGACCAAGCTGTTTTACGAAGCGATAGAATCCGCTTCCGATAAACCGGTGCGCGGCCTCGCAGCCTGTGGTGCCAGCAAGTTGCAACGCATACGCTTCGCCTTCTGGCCGCAGGTTAAACCGGTATTCCTCTCCTACAGCTTTATGCGTTTAGAGGTCAACTTCCGCTCCTCAACCATTCTCGGTTTAGTTGGCGCAGGCGGCATCGGACAAGAGCTGATGACCAATATCAAACTTGACCGTTTCGATCAGGTCAGCATCACATTACTGCTGATTATCGCCGTGGTTTCGCTGCTGGATACCGTTTCTGGTCGCCTGCGTCGCCGCGTAGTAGAGGGTAAATCATGATTGCGCTTGCACCCGATGTCGCGAAACTCAAGCAGCAACACAGCGCGTTGTTTGCCCTGCAAAACCGTTATCTGCGCCGCATTGGCCTGATTGCCCTCGCGGTGCTGCTTTATTACCTGTTCTTTTTTTCTGTCTTCGGCATTGAGTGGAGCCGGTTGGAAAACGGCGTTCAACAGTTAGGCCGCTATTTTTTGCGCATGTTTGTCTGGCAGGATTTCGCCAACTGGCCGTTTGGTTATTATCTGTCCCAGATAGGGATCACGCTGGCGATTGTGTTTGCTGGCACGATTACCGCCTCGATCATCGCCTTGCCGCTGTCGTTTCTGGCGGCACGCAACGTGATGCACACGCGCATCAGCTGGCCGATTGCGCTGCTGGTTCGTCGCATGTTTGACCTGCTGCGCGGCGTAGATATGGCGATATGGGGGCTGATATTTGTGCGAGCGGTAGGCATGGGGCCGCTGGCGGGCGTGTTGGCGATTGTGATGCAAGATGTGGGGCTGCTCGGCAAACTTTACTCCGAAGGGCATGAAGCGGTAGAGCGCTCGCCAAGTCGTGGCTTGGGCGCATTGGGCGCAAACAGTTTGCAAAAACATCGCTTCGGCATCTTTACCCAATCCTTTCCCAGTTTCCTGGCGCTGAGCCTCTATCAGATAGAATCCAATACCCGATCGGCGGCGGTATTGGGTTTTGTTGGCGCGGGCGGCGTGGGGCTGGTTTACGCTGAAAACATGCGCTTGTGGAATTGGGACGTAGTGATGTTTATCACCCTGGTTTTGGTGGTGATTGTGATGGTGATGGATGCGATCTCCAGCCGCCTACGCAAACGCTACATCATTGGGAAAACGGTGCCGCTGTGGCAGCCTGCTGCGCGCGACTAAGCCGCTCGCTGCGCTGCCATGCGCGCTGTAACGCCTGCACTAATTGCGCCTCCTGCCAGGGTTTCGCCAACCGTTCGCACAGCGGTAGCGTCACGGGCTGGTGGCGCAGATCCTGACCGCTGATTAACAGCGTCGCCAGCTGCGGCCAGTTCTGCTGCGCCTGGCGAATCACCTCCGCCCCGTTGATTTCACCCGGTAGCATCAAATCACTGATCAGCAGATCGATATCCGGCGTCTGGCGCAGCAGATTCAACGCGCTTTCGCCATCGCCGCACTCCAGCGTCAAATAGCCCAGCTGATGCAGATGTTCGCATAAGGTTTGCCGCACCGCCGGTTCATCATCTACGACTAACACCAGCCGATCGCCCGCCGCGTCGGGTTGCGGTGGCGCGACAACGGCGGCGGTGGCGGCGGTTTCAGGTGCGCGTGGCAACAGCAGGCGAACAGTCGTGCCTTGCCCCGGCGCAGTTTCCAGTTCAATTTGCCCGCCCGATTGACGAACAAAACCGTACACCATCGACAAACCCAATCCGCTGCCACTGCCGGTGGCTTTGGTGGTGAAGAACGGCTCAAACACCTGTTCGCGCACCTCCGATGACATACCGCTGCCGTGATCAATCACCTCAATTGTCACCCTGTCGCGCTTCTCACCCTGTTCCAGACGCCGCTGATTCCAGATACGCAGGCGAATCTCACCGCTTTGCTGCGCCATAGCATCGCGCGCGTTGACCACCAAATTCATCAACGCATTCTCTAACTGACTGGCGTCGATCCACGCGGGCCAGCCAGGACGCTGGGCATCAATCACCAGCTGTTGTCCGGGCAACAGCGAATGCTGCAACAGGCCTTGCAGGTTATCCACCAGCGTTACCACCGACACCGCATTGGGATGCAGCGCCTGTTTGCGAGAAAAAGCCAACAGGCGCTGGGTCAGCAGCGCAGCCCGATCGGCGGCCTGACGTGCACGATCAATGCGGCTGGCAAGGGGCCCCGGCGGCAGTTGGCCTTGGGTTAACGCCAGGCTGCCGATGATCACCGCCAGCAGATTATTAAAATCATGGGCAATGCCACCGGTCAGCTGACCGACCGCTTTCATTTTTTGACTGTGCACCAGCGCTTCTTCCAACGCTTTACGCGCGCTGCGCTCCAGCACCGTATTCACCATGCCTCGCCGTGGTACCGGGCTGAAACGCAACTCCAGCGTGCGGCCGTCAGCCAGCCGGATCTCCTGCGGCTCACCCAATCCGTGCAGATGAATATCCAGCCGCTGTAACAGCAGTTGGTAATGCAGCCCGCGATGCAGATCACGCGGCGCAATGCCCAACAGCTCGGCGTATTGCGCATTCCACACCACTAATCGCCCACTGTTATCAAACAGCGCAAAGCCATCGCGCATCGCCAAAAAGGTCGACTCAAGCTGATTACTTTTCTCTTTTAACAGGCGTGAAGTGTGGGCCAGCGACGCGGTGTTACGCGCAAATACGTTAAAGGCGCGGGCCAAATCGCCCAGCTCATCGCGACGTTGCAGCCCGGGCACGCTGACATTCTGTTCGCCTTGCGCTAATCGCGTCATCGCCCCGGCAATCGCCGTCAGGCTGGAACCTAAATTGCGATAAATGTAATAACCGGCGTAGCAGGTAATCGCCAGCGCCAGCAGCACAAACAACGCGATAAACCCGATGATTGAATCAAGCTCCTGATGGGTGGCCAAAGTGCGCGTTTCGCTCTGCTGCGCCACTTGCTGCACATAGGCGGTGATGTCTTCATTGAGCATCGCCACCAGCGCTTTGATGCGATAGGTCGCGTAGGCAATGGCTAAATCACTCTGCTCCAGATCTGTCGCCAGCGGCACCAGTTGCTGCTGGGCCGTTAATAAGCGTTGCACGTGATCTGCCAGCACGCCGCGAGCAGGCGCGCTGCGCCACGCCATCATCACTTCACCTAATTGATCGATGGCGGCGACCGGTGAAGGCGTGCGAATCGCCACGGTAAGCAGCTGCTCAGTCTGTTGACGCAGCGCGGCATTCGGGGCAAGCGCCGCATTTTTTAAGGCGAGCTGATTAATATGACTGAGCAGCAGTTGGGATTGCCACAGGCCGCTGAGCATCAGGTTACGTTGCAGATGGCGCTGATGCCCGGTGCGCAATAGCTGAGTAATGGTTTGCTCAAGCATTAGGCTGCGCGCACGGATACGCGCCACCCGCTCTGGCTGGCGTGACGCCATCGGGGCATTCGCCAGTAAGGAGAGCGACTGTTGCAGCGCCTGCTGATTTTGCTGCAGGCGCAACGATTCACTTTGGTATTCCAGCGCGCCCACCACCTGTGACAACCGTACCGCCGCAGTGGCGACATTGGCGGTATCACGCGCCAGCGCCAGGCTGCCGTTCATGTCCGCCAGCGTTTGCGCCTGCGCCTGCTCCTGAATCGCCCCGGCGTGGCGAAACCCGAGAATCGCGACCGCGCTCACCATGAGCGTGACGCAGACCACCAGCAAGTTGAACAGCAGCAGACGGCCTCGGGCCCCGGCCTGCCACGGATAATCGCGCTGCATACATCGTCTCCCTTACCGCGCTAATGGGGCGAGTATAAGAGCGGGGCCGCGGGCAAATATGACAAATATGAATGGGTGCTGACATTTTCCATTTATCTGGCGTTGCTTTACTGCTGGCATTCATAGTCAGCAGGAGCGGGCAGATGACAGCCACACCAATACTGGAAATGCGGAAAATCACCCGCCGCTTCGGCAATTTCTACGCCTTGAAAGGTGTCGATCTCACGGTTTATCCTGGTGAAGTTCACGCGCTGATGGGGGAGAACGGAGCCGGAAAAAGCACCTTGATGAAAATCCTGGCAGGAGCCTATAGCGCCAGCAGCGGGGAAATTTTAATTGACGGCAAAGCCTACACGCTTAAAGGGCCCAAAGAGGCGTTAGCGGCAGGCATCACCCTGATTTATCAGGAAATCAATCTGGCACCGAATCTCACGGTGGCGGAAAACATCTTTCTTGGCAGTGAAATCACCCGAGGCGGCATGGTGAAGCGGCGCCAAATGGCCGATGAGGCGCAGCAGGTGATTGATCGACTGGGCGCGCAGTTCAGCGCCAACGACCTGGTTAACCGCCTCAGTATTGCTGAACAACAGCAGGTGGAAATCGCCCGTGCGCTGCATCGCAACAGTCGCATTTTGGTAATGGATGAGCCTACCGCTGCACTCTCTAACCGCGAGACCGAGCAGCTGTTTGCGCTGATCAAGCGCCTGCGCGGTGAAGGCATGGCGATCATCTATATCAGTCATCGCATGGCGGAAGTCTATGAGCTGTCGGATCGCGTCAGCGTGCTGCGCGATGGCGAATATGTTGGCAGCCTGACGCGGGAGAATCTCAACGCCAGTGAGCTGGTGCGCATGATGGTCGGCAGGCCGCTCAGCGATCTGTTCAATAAAGACCGCAACATTGCGATGGGTGATATTCGCCTGGCAGTGAATCATCTTGGCGATGGAGGCAAAGTGCATCCCAGCAGCCTGGCCGTGCGCGCGGGCGAAATCGTGGGATTAGCCGGGCTGGTCGGTGCCGGACGCAGTGAGCTGGCGCAGCTGATCTTTGGCGTGCATAAGCCGAAAGAGGGCGAAATCTGGGTAGATGGTCAAAAAGTCACGATTCATTCGCCCCGTGATGCGATTGCGCGCGGCATCGGTTTTCTTACCGAGAACCGCAAGGAACAAGGTCTGTTTCTGGAGATGGCGGCGATGGAGAACATTGTGATGGCCACGCTAGAACGCGATGCCAATTATGGCCTGCTTGATCGTCGCAAAGGGCAAAAAATCGCTAACGATGCCATTGCCAACCTCAACATTCGTGTGCCGCATGCGCAAGTGCGGGCCGGCGGTTTGTCTGGCGGTAATCAGCAGAAGCTGTTGATTTCGCGCTGGGTCTCAATTGGCCCACGTATCTTGATTCTCGACGAACCGACGCGCGGCGTTGACGTCGGAGCCAAAAGTGAAATTTATCGCATGATGCAGGAGATGGCGCGCCAGGGCGTGGCGATATTAATGATCTCCAGCGAGCTGCCGGAGGTGGTGGGTATGAGCGACCGCGTTTACGTGATGCGCGAAGGCAGCATCGCTGGTGAGCTGGAAGGCGACAACATCAGTCAGGAAAACATTATGACGCTGGCAACCGGTGCGCACAGCGCATCCCCGCTTGAAGTGTGAGGAGAAAACCATGACAGCACCAACCGCACGCGCCAAAGCGCCGACACTGAAACGCGCCCTGATGGGCGATTTGCTGCAAACCATCGGTATCTTGCCGATCTTGATCCTGATCGTCGCGATTTTTGGTTTTGTGGCACCCAACTTTTTTACTGAAGCAAACCTGCTGAACATTACGCGTCAGGCCTCCATCAATATCGTGCTGGCGGCGGGAATGACCTTTGTGATTCTGACCGGCGGGATTGATCTGTCAGTGGGATCGATGCTCGGCACCACTGCGGTGGTGGCGCTGGTGGCGTCGTTGGATCCGATGCTGGCCTCGCTGACGATTCCCATGGCGCTCGGCGCCGGGCTGATAATGGGGCTGTTCAACGGCATTTTAGTGGCATGGGCCGGACTGCCTCCGTTTATTGTCACGCTCGGTACTTATACCGCATTGCGTGGTGCCGCCTATTTGCTGGCGGATGGCACCACGGTCATCAACTCCGATATTAATTTTGAATGGATAGGCAACGGTTATCTCGGCCCGGTGCCGTGGCTGATTGTGATCGCTTTTGCGGTGATTGCGCTGTGTTGGTTTATTTTGCGCCGCACCACGCTGGGCGTTCACATCTACGCGGTTGGTGGCAACATGCAAGCCGCGCGGTTAACCGGGATTAAAGTCGGCGTGGTATTGGCGTTTGTTTATGGCATGAGCGGCTTGCTATCAGGTTTGGGCGGACTGATGAGCGCGTCACGGCTGTATAGCGCCAACGGCAACTTAGGCGTGGGCTATGAGCTGGATGCGATTGCAGCGGTGATCCTCGGCGGCACCAGTTTTGTCGGCGGTATTGGCACCATCACCGGCACGCTGATTGGCGCGCTGATTATCGCGACGCTGAACAACGGCATGACGCTGATGGGGGTTTCCTATTTCTGGCAGTTGGTGATCAAGGGCGCGGTGATCATTATCGCGGTGTTGATCGATAAATATCGTACACGTCATCACGTAAGTTGAACGATGGGTGAGGAGCGCGCTGTCCCTGGTGAGGTGCGCGCTGTCCCCCATCCCAGCCTTCCCCCGCGAAGCGGGGGAAGGAGACGCTGCCACATGCAGCTTCAATACTGGCATATGGCAGCATCTTCCTCCCCCATGTATGGGGGAGGACCGAGGTGGGGGACAAACGACCTCGCACTTATAAGGACCGAGGTGGGGGACAAACGACTCCCGATAAAAAGATAAAATTTTTACCCTACGCCATTCAGCGGTTGGCAATCATAAATACCCAAAATATTTCAGGTTGCAGCAAGGCGGCAAACGAATCTATCCCGATGAGCTGACGGATGTCAGTGATTCACTTGGATAAGTGAAGCCAAGGCATCTGTAGCATGGAATATGACGGGCAAAACAGCAGGAGAAGCACAATGCGTTTTAATCCGATCGTAACCGGGCTGCTGGCGGCGACGCTGTTCAGTGCTGGCGTGGCTCAGGCGAAAGAACTGAAATCTATCGGCGTAACGGTGGGCGATCTCGCTAACCCGTTCTTCGTGCAGATCACCAAAGGCGCGGAGATGAAAGCGCGTGAACTGGCGGGTGACAAAGTCAACGTCACGCTGGTCTCCAGCGGCTACGATCTGGGGCAGCAGGTTGGCCAGATCGATAACTTTATCGCCGCGAAAGTGGACATGATTATCCTCAACGCCGCCGATTCCAAAGGCATTGCACCGGCGGTAAAACGTGCGCGTGATGCTGGCATTGTGGTGGTTGCCGTCGACGTTGCCGCTGATGGCGCCAATGCCACTATTACGTCTGATAACACCCAAGCCGGAGAAATGGCCTGTAAATATATTTCCCAGCGCCTGAAAGAGACCGGCAGCGTGGTGATCATCAACGGCCCACCGGTCTCTGCAGTGCAAAACCGCGTGGAAGGCTGCATGACCGAATTTAAACGTCATCCCAACATCAAGCTGCTTTCCTATAACCAAAACGCCAAAGGCAGCCGTGAAGGCGGCTTGGAAGTGATGACCGGTTTGCTCTCAGCTAATCCAAAAATTGATGCAGTTTTTGCCATTAACGATCCCACCGCGATCGGTGCCGATCTGGCGGCGAAACAGGCTCAGCGCAGCGAATTCTTTATTGTTGGTGTCGATGGATCACCGGATGGCGAAGAGGCGCTGAAGCGTAAAAATTCCCTGTTTGTCGCAACGCCCGCGCAGGATCCACAAGTGATGGCGGCGAAAGCGGTGGAAATTGGCTACGACATTCTGCAAGGCAAACCGGCGCCGGATAAACCGGTGTTGATTCCGGTCAGCATGATAGATCGCAACAACATCGGCGGCTACAAAGGCTGGACGGTGAAATAACCCGCATGCGGCATGTCATGATGCCGCCTGTTTCGGAGGTTCGACCATGCAACGTTCCGAAGTCAACACCATCTTGCAACTGACGCGTGAGTTCTTTATGCGTCAGGACGTTCATTTGCCGCCATGGGCAGATTACGGCCTCAGCCAGTGGCGTGCGCTTGATCGCGCTTCAGCATCAGAATTGCTGGCGCTGCATCTCGGCTGGGATGTGACCAGCTTTGGCGAAGATGATTTCCAGCAAACCGGCCTGACGCTGTTCACCCTGCGCAACGGATCGCCGGGCGGCAAACCCTGGCACAAACCCTACGCCGAAAAGATCATGCACGTGCGTGAAGCTCAGGTGACGCCGATGCATTATCACCCGCAAAAGATGGAAGACATTATCAATCGTGGTGGCGGCAATCTTATTGTCACGCTGCACAACCGCGACGGTGATGGCCTGGCGAACACACCCGTCAACGTCACGCTGGATGGCCTCAGCCAAACGCATGCCGCCGGTTCACAGCTGCGTTTATCGCCAGGCGAAAGCGTTACGCTGGTGCCGGGCATCTGGCACAGCTTCTGGGGCGAAGAGGGATTAGGTGATGTGCTGGTAGGCGAAGTTTCCATGCCCAATGACGACGACCACGACAACGTGTTTCTTACGCCGCTGGCACGCTTCAATCCGATTGATGAGGATGAACAACCGCGCTGGCTGCTCTGTAACGAATATGACCGCTGGCTAACCTGAAGGAGTAAAGCATGGCATTGATCTCTTTAGCGCAGGGCCTGGCCCACGCGCAGCAACACGGTTATGCGTTGGGTGCATTTAATGTTATCGACACCCATTTTCTGCGTGCGCTGTTCAAGGCAGCTGAGCAGCAGCGTTCGCCGTTTATCATCAATATCGCGGAGGTGCATTTCAAATACATCACCCTTGATCATCTGGTGGAAGCGGTGCGTTTTGAAGCGGCGAAACATGCTATTCCGGTGGTGCTGAATCTCGATCACGGCCTGCATTTTGAGGCGGTGATGCAGGCGATTCGCCTGGGCTTTACCTCGGTAATGTTTGATGGTTCAACGCTGAGCTATGAAGAGAACCTGCGTCAGACGCGAGAAGTGGTAAAGATTGCGCATGCGGTAGGCGTGTCGGTGGAAGCGGAGTTGGGTGCAGTAGGCGGCGATGAAGGCGGCGCACTGTTTGGCGAAGCGGACAGCGCAAAATTTACCGACCCGAACCTCGCGGCCGAATTTGTGCGAGAAACCGGTATCGACACTTTAGCGGTGGCGATTGGCAATGCGCATGGCAAATACAAAGGCGAGCCGAAACTCGACTTTGAGCGGCTGGCAGCGATACGTCAGCAGGCGGGCGTGCCGCTGGTGTTACACGGTGGATCAGGGATCAGCGACGCCGATTTCCGTCGCGCTATTGAACTGGGCATTCATAAAATCAACTTTTATACCGGCATGTCGCAGGCGGCGCTGGGCGCGATCGATCAGTGCATGTCCTCGCGTAACACGCGCTACGACGAGTTTGCTGAAATGCTAATGGCAGTGGAAACGGCGATCAGCGAGATTGTCATGCAACAGATGCAGATTTTCGGCAGCAGCGGGAAGGCGTGAGATGGCGGGGCGCAGCGGCATCCTGGCCGCCGGTATCATGCTGGTGGACTACGTTCACCGCATCAATCTCTGGCCTCAACAAGGCTGGCTGGCCGAAGTCAGCCACAGTGAAAAAGCGGCAGGCGGTGCGCCGCTTAATGTTCTGGTGACACTGTCACGTATGCAATGCCAATTGCCGCTGGCGGCGATTGGCTTGCTGGGCGAAGATGCCGACGGCGATTACCTGATGCAGGTGATGGATGAGGCGCAGATTGATCGGCGTGCGGTACAGCGTTCGCAAACGCTAGCGACGTCTACCAGCCAGGTAATGACCGCGCCCGATGGTCAGCGCACCTTTTTCTACGCGCCAGGCGCCAATCGCCAGCTGGATATTCCTCATTTTGACGCGCTAAACGATCGCTATCGCATATTTCATTTGGGGTATTTGCTGCTGCTGGAAAGCCTCGACCACGCTGATGAAACGTTTGGTACACGCAGTGCACGATTACTGGCAATGATGCAGCAGCGTGGTTATTACACCTCTTTAGATTTGGTCTCTCGCGCTGGCGATAATCGTCCGCTGATTCTGCCGTCGCTGCGCTGGCTGGATTATCTGATCATTAATGAACTGGAAGCGGAGGCGCTAACGGGTATTACGTTGCGAGGCAGTGAAGGCATCCAGCCGCCTGACGCATTCGCCGCTGCCGCCCAGTGGCTGATGGAGCAAGGCGTGCGGCAACGGGTGATTATTCATGCGCCTGAAGGGGCGTGGGGACGCGAGGTCAACGGCGCGGGCGTTTGGCAATCTTCATGGCAGCTTAGCGCGGAAGAGATTGTGGGAAGCGTGGGCGCAGGCGATGCCTTTTGCGCAGGCGTGTTGTACGCCACGCATCAAGGCTTTGATATGTTGACGACGCTGCGACTGGCGCACACCTGCGCCTGTTTTAATCTGCACGCCGCCAATGCCATTGACGGCATTCGTCCACTTGATGAGATGCAGCGCTGGATGGATCAGGCGATCTGCGTGGAGAGCCGCGCCGTTTCTGGTTTCACCACATCCGCAGAAAAAACGTAACCCAGGCCGCGAATAGTACGAATTAAATTAGGTTGGTGTGGATTAGTTTCGATTTTTCGGCGCAAACGCATGATCAGCACATCAATGGTGCGATCGAACACATCAAGGCTTTCGCTGTGGGTTAACTCCAACAGCTGATCGCGTGTCAGCACTTTGCGGGCATGTTTCACCAGCGCCCGCAGCAGCGTGTATTCGCCCTGCGTAAGCGGTACCGATTCTCGCTGAGGATTAAGTAACTGACAGCGCGCTTCATCTAACTGCCAACCATTAAAGCGCCAGCCATCATAATCTGAATCCTGACAAACCAGGCGAGTACCGCGCCGCAGCGCCGCTTTGGCACGCGCCACGACCACGCGCGGATTGAACGGCTTGGCAATGTAGTCGTCGGCACCCATCTCCAGACCAATTACCATTTCCGCTTCCGATCCCATGCCGGTCAACATGATGACCAGGACATCGGGACGCTGTCGCTGGAGCTGTTGTAGCACCAACAAGCCGTTGGTATCGGGCAGCATCATATCCAGCATCACCAGTGAGATCTCAGGGTGTTGCGCCAGCATGGTCAGCGCCTCTTTGCCCTGATGGCAGCTATAAACATTGAACACATGTTCACTCAGCACGTCCTGCAACACTTCGCAGACGGCACGATCATCATCCACCACCAATATCGCTGGCTTCATTGCGCGGCCTCAATGTTACGAAAGGGGTAAGTCAGGAGTGTACACAGCCGTAAAAACAGCGCTGATTCAGCAAGCTGAAACGTGACCGATATCGCCTGCCAAAGCGCTGAATCGTGCGTCAGCTCAGAAATTTCTTGTGGAAAAAGCGGCGTGCAGGAAAACGATTGCGCAGCATTGGTGCGTTGCACCATAATCGCGCCTTGTTTTGGTTCAGAATAATCTTAAGAGTTGTTGCGCAACGCTTTTTTACGCTGCGCAACTTATGGCATAGCAATTGCTATGTCCTGATGTGATGTCCTGAAGCAAGGACAAAAGTTCGAGACGGAAGAGCGTGCAACCGTCACTGCCTTTTACATAAAACAACGCGCATGCAAACCACATTGGCAAGGGAGCACCCATGAAAATGGCGTCTCCGCTAACGAGAGATGATGATGTTAGATAAATTATTCAAGCTCAAAGCTCACAACACTACGGTCCGCACTGAGATCATCGCCGGGATAACGACTTTCCTCGCGATGGCTTACATCTTGTTTGTTAACCCCAGTATTCTCAGCGCAACCGGCATGGATAAAGGTTCGGTGTTCGTGGCGACCTGCCTCGCGGCGGCGATCGGTTCGCTGCTGATGGGCCTGATTGCCAATTACCCGATTGCGCTGGCACCGGGCATGGGACTGAACGCTTTCTTTACCTACACCGTGGTGTTGCACATGGGTTACACCTGGCAAATCGCGTTGGGCGCTGTGTTCTTGTCGGCGGTGATTTTCTTCGCATTATCACTGTTCAAAATCCGCGAATGGATCATCGCCAGTATTCCGCTGCCACTGCGTGCGGGCATCGCGGCTGGGATTGGCTTGTTTCTGGCGATCATTGCGCTGGAAGGCGCCGGTATTGTGGTGGATAACCCCGCCACGCTGGTGGGCATTGGCGATCTAACCAAACCGGGGCCGCTGCTGGCAGTGTTGGGCTTTATCATCATCGTAGTGTTGGAAGCCCGCCGCGTGACCGGTGCGGTGCTAATTGGCATTTTGGTGGTGACATTTATCTCAATGGGCATCGGTTTGTCGCCGTTTGCCGGGGTGTTTTCTGCGCCGCCATCCATCGCACCCACCTTTTTGCAGCTGGACATTGCCGGTGCGTTTAACGTCGGCCTGATCAGCGTGATCTTCGCTTTCCTGTTCGTTGACGTGTTTGATAACACCGGCACGCTGCTGGGCGTGACTAAACGTGCAGGCTTAGCCGATGAGAAGGGCAACGTACCGAAAATGGGCCGTGCGCTGATTGCAGACAGCGCAGCTGCGCTGTTTGGTTCGCTGCTGGGCACGTCAACCACCACCAGTTATGTAGAATCAGCGGCGGGCGTCAGCGCCGGGGGCCGTACCGGCTTAACCGCGATTGTGGTGGCGATTCTGTTTTTACTCAGCCTGTTCTTCTCACCGCTGGCCTCCAGCGTACCGGTATTTGCCACCGCGCCTGCGCTGCTGTTTGTGGCGGTATTGATGGCTTCGGGCCTGGCTGAGATTGACTGGAAAGACATCACCACCGCTGCACCGGTAACGGTAACGGCGTTAACCATGCCGTTAACCTACTCGATTGCTAACGGTATCGCTTTTGGTTTTATTACCTGGACCGTGGTGAAACTGCTGAGTGGCCGTACCAAAGAGGTCAATGTCGCACTGATCGTTCTGTCGATCCTGTTTGTGATTAAACTGGGGTGGCTGAGCGCCTGATAACCCCTCTCCGCCGCTGTTTATTTCGCAGCGGCGGGTTCGCCCCTTCACTGCCATTTCGCCTTCTCTTACTGGCTGATTGATCATTTTTGCGCAGCCGCTTCCAGAGCATAATAAATCCCCTGTTTCTTCTGCGATTAAGCGATAGTTTTGTCGTGTCTCAGGTTTTTGACCGAATCCTAAATTGCTGCGGTTTTACCGAAACGTGGAATGATTAAACTGCGGCAATCTGTTTCACTCACTGTGCGACAGATTCCGGCGTGAACGAATACGACGCGGGAGACACATTCAGACGTGTCGGCGTTGCAGGGGAAAATAATGGATTATTTTTATGGAAGGTTTGAGCAGTGGGAACCGTTTACGTTTAATGGCGCTCGCTGCCGTGGAGGCAATAACATGGAAAAACTGGAAAAACGCATTGAGCGAGTCGAGCAGGATTTGCATCAGGTCAAAATTGATATAGCGGTGTTGACCGAGCGTTCGCAAACATTTGCGACAAAGGCTGATCTTGAAGTGATTCGAAGTGAGCATGGTGCATTCAAAAAAGAAGTGATTCAAAGATTCGACGCTATAGACAAGAAGTTCGACACCATAGATAAGAAGTTCGACGCCATAGACAAGAAATTCGATGCCCTTAATAACCGAATTATCTGGACAATGATGGTTCCTTTAACGCTGTTTGTGGTGGGGTGGTTCATTAAAACCGCGGTGCTTCACGTTTAGTTCTCGGCTGTCGATATGGCTAATCATCAATGCGGGACCTGCCCGCATTGATTGCTCTCGTGACGAGGCTGAAAGCGAACAAAACCTTATCTGAACGGCGGTTCGTTAAAGGTTCGCAGTTTCCGTGAATGCAATTTATCCCCTTCGGCGCGCAGCAGTTCTACCGCTTGAATACCGATCTGTAAATGCTCCGAGATTGCGCCTTCGTAAAAACGGTTTGCCTGACCCGGCAGTTTGATTTCTCCGTGCAGCGGTTTGTCAGAAACGCACAGCAACGTTCCGTAAGGCACGCGAAAGCGATAACCCTGCGCGGCGATGGTGGCGCTTTCCATATCCACTGCCACCGCACGGCTCAGGTTGAAGCGCAATGCAGAAGCGGAGTAGCGCAGTTCCCAGTTGCGGTCATCGGTGGTAACCACGGTTCCGGTACGCAGGCGCTCTTTCACTTCTTCACCTGGCATGCCGCTGACCGATTTGGTGGCATCATAAAGCGCGCGCTGCACTTCGGCGATGCTTGGGATCGGGATATCTGGCGGCAATACGCTGTCGAGCACGTGATCGTCACGCAGGTAAGCGTGAGCCAGTACATAATCGCCAATGCGCTGACTTTCACGCAGTCCGCCACAGTGGCCAATCATCAACCAGGCGTGTGGGCGGATAACAGCTAGGTGATCGCAAATGGTTTTGGCATTCGACGGGCCAACGCCAATGTTGATCAAGGTGATGCCGCGACGATGAGGGGAAGTGAGATGCCAGGCAGGCATTTGGTGTTTCTTCCATGCTAAATCAGAAAGCATGGCGTCGCTGTCCGCGGTATCGGCGGTGAGCACCACATCACCGGCACAGACCAGGCTGTCGTAAGCTGTGTTGGGATCGCGCACCTGCTCAATAGCCCAGCGCACAAACTCATCAACATAGCGCGTGTAATTGGTGAACAGCACAAACGGCTGGAAATGTTCTACTGACGTGCCGGTGTAATGGCGCAGGCGCGCCAGCGAAAAGTCAGTGCGCAGTGCGTCAAAGTGGGACAGCGGGAAGCGCGCATCGACGTTGAACAAGCCATCAGCCGTTTCATCGCCAATCTGTGACAGTTCAGTGGTGGGGAAATGGCGCGCAATACCGGCGCTCATCGAGCGATCCAGTGACAAATCTGAACCATCAATTACGTAAGGATAAGGGATCTCTTGCGCTGATGGGCCGACTTCAATATCCACTTCATACTCTTTTTCCAGCATCGCTAACTGCTCGGCGATGTAATGGCGCAGCAGGGCTGGACGCGTAATTGAGGTGCTGTAACGGCCGGTGTGCGTAAAGCGTCCCCACGCGCGGGTGCGGTTTTGTTGCGGACCATCGCCGTGCCAGCTGATGCGCAGCTCAGGGTAAACAAACAGACCTTGTGCGCGTGCCGCATAGTCAGGCAGCGTGCCATCTTCGGTGAAGGCTTTGATGGCAGTACGCAGGGCGTTTACCGATTCATCATATAAACGCTCAAGCTCATCAAGCGCCTGTTGGCTGGTCAAATTTTTCCGTTGTGTAGGCATAGCTTCTCCTTGGGTGTTTACAGCGAATTATCCTCAGCTTAGCGGGTTTGACGCTGGCTTTGGTTAATAATCTGTGATCAACCGCATTTTGCACCAACGTGGTGCTGGTGAGTTAGCCAAAGCACTCTATCGTTAGTGATCAAGTGGAAGCGAAAGGCGCTCAACGCCCCCAAATTCACCCTTCAACGTAAGATTTCGTCACAAATGGTGACTTTTGGCGAGATTATTGCTTACGAATTAACCGTGGCCACTCCCGGCCACAGAATGTTCTCAAAGTGCTCCCCAGTCAGTGTATTCAGAAGTTGATTTCTCCCTATTTGGCATTCGCGCCTAACCGTGTTGAGGATGACAGCATGTCTGTGAAATTGATCAAGTTACCGATGAAACTCGTACTTGCAGGGTGTTTAACCACCGCGTTTTATGCACAGGCCGATATCAAGATTGGCGTGGCCGGCCCGTTTTCTGGCCCTAATGCCACCTATGGTGCGCAGTACTGGAAAGGCGCCACGCAAGCAGCCGAAGACATCAACGCCGCAGGCGGCGTGAACGGCGAGAAGATTGTGCTGGTGCAGGGCGATGATGCCTGCGAACCCAAGCAGGCTGTTTCTGTGGCTAACCGCTTGGTCGATCAGGATAAAGTGATGGCGGTGGTCGGCCACTTCTGCTCCTCATCAACCATGCCAGCGTCAGAAGTGTATGACGAAGCGGGTGTACTCACGATTACGCCAGGTTCAACCAACCCCAAAATCACCGAGCGCGGCATGAAATCGATGTTTCGCATGTGTGGACGTGATGACCAACAAGGCGCGATTGCCGCCAATTACATGATCGATACGCTTAAAGCCAAGAAAGTTGCGGTGATCCACGACAAAGATACTTACGGACAAGGCTTAGCCGATGCGACCAAAGCCGCATTGGAAAAACGCGGTGTGAAAGAGGTGCTGTATGAAGGCTTGTCGCGGGGCGAAAAAGACTTTAACGCGCTGGTGACTAAAATTGCCCAGGTCAATCCTGATGTGGTCTATTTCGGGGGATGTCATCCAGAAGCCGGGCCGCTGGTGCGTCAGATGCGTGAGCAGGGCGTGAAAGCGAACTTCTTCTCAGGCGACTGTATCGTAACCGAAGAGATGGTCACCGCCGCAGGTGGGCCGCAATACACCAAAGGCGTGTACATGACCTTTGGTAACGATCCGCGTCAAATCCCCGCAGGCAAAGCGGTGATTGAGAAATTCCGTGCCGGTGGTTTCGAACCGGAAGGATACACCTTGTACGCCTATGCCTCGATTCAGGCGATTGCCGCTGCGTACAAAGGCGCAGGCAAAGATAACGAAAAAGCCAGCGAGTGGTTGAAAGCCAATCCAGTCGATACTGTCATGGGACAGAAATCCTGGGATGGTAAAGGCGACCTGAAAGTCTCCGACTACGTCATTTATCAGTGGGATGATAAAGGCAAATACCACCAACTCTAATTTAATCGTCATTCTTCACGTTACGGGCGCGTTGGCTTCACTTGCTCACCCCGGTCACTGACGATTGTCAGCTCCCGGGGATTCCCAAGCTCACAGCCTTCCTGCGACGTGAATAATTTAGGGTAATGAGATCGCGCCTCGCTTGCGGGCGGGGCGAATTTCCAATGAGCCCGCGGTTTGGCTCTTTGCGGTGAGACTTCGCTATGGACGCTTTTTTCCTGCAGCAAATGATTAATGGCCTGACGCTGGGCGCGGTTTACGGCCTGATCGCCATCGGCTACACCATGGTTTACGGCATTATCGGCATGATTAACTTCGCCCACGGTGAGGTTTACATGCTCTCAGCCTACTTGTGCGCCATTGGTCTGGCGCTGCTCTCCTCTTTCGGTATTCACTCCTTTCCGCTGCTGATCTTCGGCACATTGCTCTTCACCATCGTGATTACTGCCGTTTATGGCTGGACGATTGAGCGCATTGCTTATCGTCCGCTGCGTAACTCCACCCGCTTAGCGCCGCTGATTTCGGCGATTGGCATGTCGCTGATTTTGCAAAACTACGTGCAGCTGAGCCAGGGGCCGAATCAGCAAGGCGTGCCGACGCTGTTAACCGGTGTGCTGCGCATGGAGTTTGATGGCGGTGTGGTGCAGATCACCTGGACCAAAGTCTTTATCCTGATCGCCGCGGCGTGCGGCATGGCGCTACTAACCTGGATCATCCAGTACACGCGGTTGGGCCGCATCTGTCGTGCCGTGCAGCAAGATAGGCGCATGGCTGCCATTCTCGGCATTAACACCGATCGGATCATCTCACTGGTATTTGTCATTGGCGCATCAATGGCGGGGCTAGCGGGCGTGCTGGTCACTATGAACTACGGCACGTTTGATTTTTACGCCGGGTTCATCATCGGCATCAAAGCGTTTACCGCCGCAGTGCTCGGCGGCATCGGCTCGTTGCCCGGCGCGATGTTAGGCGGCCTGCTGCTGGGCGTGGCGGAGGCGCAGTTCGCCGGATTGGTGAATTCTGACTACAAAGATGTGTTCTCTTTTGCCCTGCTGGTGGTGATTTTGATCTTCCGGCCGCAGGGATTACTGGGGCGACCGCTGGTAGCGAAAGTGTGAGGAAGCAGGCATGAGTGAAACCATTCAGGGAATCAATCTTCGCCATACGCTGCGGGAAACGGTGCTGGCAGGATTTATTGCGTTGATCGTATTTGGGCCGATTGTCGGCATCGTGTTAGACGGTTATCAGTTTCAACTTGAGCCGCTGCGTGTGGCGCTGCTGGTTGCCATTGTGATGGCGGGACGTTTGCTGTTTAGCCTGTTTATGCAAACCACTCAAGGTAAAAAACTGCTGCGAAAATTTGCAGATGTGGATGATGGCGTTTACGTGCGTGAGCCAGGCTACCGCTCACGTTTGCGCTGGATTATCCCGCTGCTGCTGATCGCCGCCTGTGTTTTCCCGGCCTTCTCCAGCAAATATCTGTTAACCGTGGCTATTCTCGGGCTGATTTATGTGCTGCTCGGGCTGGGGCTGAACATTGTGGTCGGCCTTGCTGGGCTGCTCGATCTCGGTTATGTGGCGTTTTATGCCATTGGGGCATATGGCCTGGCGCTGGGTTATCAATATCTCGGCCTGGGATTCTGGAGCATGTTGCCGTTGGCCGCATTGATGGCGGCCTGTGCTGGCGCGTTGTTGGGCTTTCCGGTGTTGCGTATGCACGGTGATTACCTGGCGATTGTCACGCTGGGGTTCGGTGAAATCATTCGATTGGTGTTAAACAACTGGCTCGCATTTACCGGCGGCCCCAATGGCGTTTCCGTGCCGTCGCCGACCTTTCTCGGGCTGGAATTTGGCCGTCGCGCTCGTGAAGGCGGCGTGCCGTTTCATGAGTTTTTCCATCTCAGCTACAACCCGAATATGAAGTTTATCTTTATCTATGCGGTGCTGGTTCTGGTGGTGTTACTGGTGCTGTTTATTAAGCATCGCCTGACGCGTATGCCTATCGGTCGCGCCTGGGAAGCGCTGCGCGAAGATGAAATCGCCTGCCGCGCGATGGGGCTGAATCACGTGTTGGTCAAACTCTCCGCCTTCATGCTGGGCGCCTCAACCGCCGGCATTGCTGGGGTGTTTTTTGCCAGCTATCAGGGTTTTGTCAATCCCACCTCGTTTACCTTTTTCGAATCCGCGTTGATTCTGGCGATTGTGGTGTTGGGCGGAATGGGATCAACGCTGGGCGTGGTGCTGGCAGCCTTTGTGCTGACCGTTGCGCCAGAGCTATTGCGCAGTTTCGCCGAGTATCGTGTGCTGCTGTTTGGCATGTTGATGGTGTTGATGATGATTTGGCGTCCGCGTGGTCTGGTGCGCACCAGCCGCGTTGGCGTGCCGCTGCGCAAAGGGGTTCGCCATGACTGATGCGATTTTGCAGGTGGATAATTTGATGATGCGCTTCGGTGGCATCAAGGCGTTAAACGATGTCAGTTTGAAAGTTGAGCGCGGTTCCGTCACGTCACTGATTGGCCCCAATGGCGCCGGGAAAACCACCGTGTTCAACTGTTTAACCGGTTTTTACCGTGCCAGCGGTGGGCGGATACAGCTAAATGCGAATCAGCGCTCCACCGATGTGATTCAGGTACTGGGGGAGAAAATCCATCCCAGCGACTGGATTAACCCGACGCAACTTGGATCGCGCGTCTGGTACAAAATGTTTGGCGGGGCGCATTTGGTGAACCGCGCCGGGCTGGCGCGTACCTTTCAAAACATTCGCCTGTTCCGGGAAATGTCAGTGATTGAAAATCTGTTAGTGGCGCAGCACATGCTGGTGAACCGCAACTTACTGGCGGGCGTGTTTAATACGCGCGGCTATCGTGCGGCAGAGAATCTGGCGCTGGATCGCGCCTTTTACTGGCTGGAGATGGTGGATTTGGTGCCAACCGTCAACCGGCTGGCGGGCACGCTCTCCTACGGTCAGCAGCGGCGTCTGGAGATTGCCCGCGCCATGTGTACGCAACCGGAACTGATCTGCCTGGACGAGCCGGCGGCAGGGCTGAATCCCGTCGAAACTGATGCGCTTAGCGCTATTTTGCACCGGCTGCGTGCCGATCACCGTATCAGCGTGCTGCTGATTGAACATGACATGCCAATGGTGATGAGCATCTCCGATCACATCGTGGTGCTCGATCACGGTGATGTTATCGCCCAAGGCACACCGCAACATATTCGGCACGATCCACGGGTAATCGCCGCCTATCTGGGCGTGGATGATGAGGAGGATGCGCATGGCTGACGTATTAGCATTTGAGTCGGTAAATGTGTTCTACGGCCCGCTGCAGGCGTTAAAAAACGTGTCACTGACGGTTGCGGAAGGGGAAACCGTGGCGTTGATTGGCGCAAATGGTGCCGGGAAATCAACCTTGTTGATGTCGATTTTCGGCCAGCCGCGTATCGCCAGCGGTGAGATTCGCTATCGCGGTGAACCGATCAGTCATAAATCGACCCATTTCATCGCGGCAAACGGCATTGCGCAGGCCCCGGAAGGGCGGCGCATTTTTGCCGACATGACGGTGGAAGAAAATATGCAGATGGGCACCATCGCCATCGGCAACCGTCATCAGAAAGAGGATTTGGAACGGATGTACGCGCTGTTTCCACGCTTGCTGGAGCGCCGCAAGCAGCGGGCAATGACGCTTTCTGGCGGTGAACAACAGATGCTGGCGATTGCGCGTGCCTTGATGAGTCGTCCAAGCTTGCTGCTGCTGGATGAACCAAGTCTGGGCTTGGCACCGATTGTGGTTAAGCAAATCTTTACTATTTTGCGTGAATTGACCGCGCAGGGCATGACGCTGTTTCTGGTGGAACAGAATGCACGTCATGCGTTGAAGCTCGCCGATCGCGGTTACGTGATGGTCAATGGCGAGATTCGAATGAGCGGCAGTGGAGCAGAATTGCTGAATAATGAAGAGGTCCGCAGCGCTTATCTCGGCGGCGGAACAGATCATGCCGCGGGTGAAGTTAAAATATTGTAATAATGTCTGAATTGGGCGAGGAAACACTTTGCATAAATTCTCGCCCCCTATCATCATAAGATCTCCTGTCCAATCTCTTCTGATTTGGTATTCCCTTGCAAAATCCTGGCGTAGCAGTGATGCAGGCGATCAAGCGTACTGCGTGGTATCCCAAACGTCGCGCTTATCGCACGCTTTATTGGCGTGAGATCTCGCCATTAGCAGTGCCTATCTTTATCGAAAACCTCTGCGTCTTATTGATGGGCGTATTGAGCACCTTCCTGGTCAGCTGGCTGGGCAAAGAGGCGATGGCGGGCGTTGGCCTGGCTGACAGCTTCAACATGGTGATCATCTCCTTTTTTGCCGCTATCGATTTAGGCACTACGGTGGTGGTGGCCTTCAGCCTGGCGAAGCGTAACGGTAAACGCGCCCGAGCCGCGACGCGCCAATCTTTAGCGATGATGACCATGCTGGCGTTTGTGCTGGTGATCGCTATTGAGTTCTGGGGACATCTGATTATCGATCTCATTGCCGGTGCGGCCGATCCCAAGGTGAAAGCCTTGGCGCTGAGTTATTTGCAGATCTCGGCGTGGAGCTATCCTGCTGCGGCTATTACGTTAATCGGCAGCGGAGCGCTGCGCGGGGCAGGCAATACCAAAATTCCGATGCTGATTAACGGCGGCATGAATATCCTGAATATTGTCATCAGTAGCGTGCTGATTTACGGCTGTTTTTCCTGGGACGGGCTGGGCTTTGTCGGCGCGGGATTGGGCTTGACGATCACCCGTTACATTGGCGCTATCGCAGTGATTTACGTGCTGATGATCGGCTTTAACGCCTCGCTGAAAATCTCGCTGAAAAGCTATTTCCGCCGCTGGAACAGCAATATTTTGTTTGAGGTATTGAGCATCGGCGTACCCGCCAGTATCGAATCGGTGCTGTTCAATGGCGGTAAATTGTTGACGCAGGTGTTTGTCGCTGGCATGGGAACCAGCGAAATCGCCGGTAACTTTATCGCCTTCTCAATCGCTTCCTTGATCAACCTGCCGGGCAATGCACTCGGTTCCTCCTCAACGATTATTACCGGTACCCGGCTCGGAAAAAATCAGGTGTTCCAGGCGGAGCGGCAGGTCAGGCATGTGTTCTGGCTGGCAACGATCTGCCTTACCGGGATGGCGATGCTAACCGTGCCGCTGGCAGGGATTCTGGCGCGCTTCTACACCAGCGATCCAGAAGTGATTAATGTGACGCAGCATTTGATTTGGCTCAACGCCTTGTTCATGCCGATTTGGGCGGCGTCGTGGGTACTGCCAGCCGGGCTGAAAGGCGCACGCGACGCACGTTACACCATGTATGTTTCGATGTTCAGCATGTGGTGCGCCCGCGTGGTGGCCGGTTATCTGCTGGGAATCGTCCTTGGTATGGGCGTAGTGGGCGTTTGGCTTGGTATGTTCCTCGACTGGGCGGTGCGCGGCATTTTCTTCTGGTGGCGACTGAACAGCGGAAAATGGCTGAATAACTACCGCAAGATGGTGGCGAAAAACGGGTAATCCTCTTTCCCTCTCTTGCGTCATTGAGAGAGGGAAAAACACCTTGGCGCTCACCCCCTCACAATGCCAATTTTATTCGTAAAATTTCAGTCAGTTGCACAGTGCAGCGCGGCGATTCCCTGACTAGCGTTAACAGCGCTCCGCATCGACGGAGACAATAAAAATCGTATCCTACGCAATGAACAGGTGAATATATGGCAGGTATTAAACCGCTGCTGGCTTTGCTGCCACTGCTGTGCAGCGCCCCGTTGTGGGCGAGCACCTTCGTTTATGTCTCAAATGCCGACTCCGGCACCGTTTCGCGTTATCAACTCAATCAACACTCGGGCGCGCTTAAGTGGCTGGGTGATACGCCTGCAGGCAAAAAGATCATGCCGTTAGCCGCCAGTCCCGATGGCAAACACTTATACGGTGCGTTGCGCAGTCCACCCTATTCGATTGTGAGCTGGCGGGTGAATCGGCAAAACGGTGCCCTGGATAAGCAGGCGGTGACGCCGGTTGACGCCAGTTTCCCCTTTATCACCACCGATAAAACAGGCCGTTATCTGCTTGCCGCCTCTTACGATAGCGATATCGTGACCAGTAACCGCATCGATCCTCAAGGTATTGTCACCGCTAACGTGACGGGACGATTTCATACTGGGCCGCATGCCCATTCAGTCATACCCGATGCCAGCAACCATTCGCTTTACGTCGGTAATCTCGGCGCAGATCGGCTGCTGCAACTCACACTGAGCGATCAGGGCGGTATTACGCCAGTGGGTAAAGGGTACGTAGCGGGCGAGAAAAACAGTGGCGCGCGCCATTCGGTGATGTCGCCCGATAACCGCTTTGTTTACAACCTGGCGGAGATGAGCGGCACCGTGACGCAATATTCACGCGCGGCAGATGGCGCTCTGAAAGAAGTGCAGCGTTGGCCGAATGCGGTCGCCGAGAAATATGGCTTGCAGCACGGCGTACAACGCCCGGCAGGTTACAGCGATCCCACACCACGCATCTGGGCTGCTGACATTCAAATCACCCCCAATGGTCATTTCCTCTACGTTACTGAACGCACCTCCAGCACCGTCAGTGGTTATCGGGTTGACACATCATCCGGTGCATTAAGCTTGATCGGCAGTTGGCGCGTAGAAAAACAGCCACGCAGCATCGCTATTGATGCACAAAGCCAATGGCTGATTGCCAGCGGTGAAAAAAGCGCCGTGATTGGCAGTTATGCCATTCATCCTCAAAGTGGCGCGTTGCAGCGGGTCGCTGAAGCGCCAAGTGGCAAGGGCTCAAATTGGGTGACACTGATTTCACACTGAGTTGTTTTCACATCCGGTTTGTTGGCTTTACGTTTATTCGCCGGTGCTAAGTGCATCGGCTTTTTCTTAATAATTCCGCCGACCGGTTGGAAATAAGTAAAAGCTATTATTTCCCGCGGGTTGATCTGTGTCATTTTTTAATGGACATCGTCAATTAAATAACTCTCTTCATCTCGTTGCGACTCTGACTTAAATAGCGTTTCCGTTCGGTGATATTTATTCTCGCTTTCCTGTTTACTCAACAGTTATTTAGCCAGGAGAAAGAACGATATGGAAAAAAGCTTCGATAACGGCTCGCCGCTGTTTAGCGTACGGCAGCTTTCTGTGGCGCTTCCGGCGGGAATGGATCGGCAGTTTGCGGTGGAAAACCTCAGTTTCGACCTCGCAGCCGGTGAAATCCTGTGCATTATCGGCGAATCCGGCTCTGGCAAATCAGTCACTGCCCATGCGGCGATGGGATTGCTACCCCGCGCGTTGCAGATCACCAAGGGCGAAATTGTACTGCGCGGCCAGAATTTACTGACGCAAACGCCTGAAACCCTGCGTCAGTTACAGGGCCGCACGATTGCCATTATCTTTCAGGATCCGCTGTCCGCCTTGAATCCACTGATGACTATCGGGGCGCAAATTATAGAAGTGATGGAGTCACATAATGTGGGCGATGCGCCGTCGCGACGACAGAAAATGTTGTTGCTGTTAGACGAAGTGGGATTACCCGAACCCGAACGCATGCAGCATCAATATCCGTTTCGTTTGTCGGGTGGGCAACGCCAACGTGTGATGATCGCCATGGCATTGACGTTGGATCCGGATGTGTTGATTGCTGATGAACCGACTACCGCGCTGGATGTCACCACGCAAGCGCAAATCCTTAAGCTGATCCGCGAGTTACAGCAGCGTAAAGCGATGAGCGTGATGTTTATCACTCACGATTTTGGCGTGGTCGAAGAGATTGCCGATCGGGTGATTGTGATGGAAAAGGGCAAGATGGTGGAATCAGGCCCGGCACAGCGCGTTTTACGCCATCCGCAGCATCCCTATTCGCGCAAACTAATTGCAGCGGTACCGCGCTTACAGCAGCAGGCGCGGACACGCAATGCGCTTTCTCCGCAGGTGCTTGAAGTCAAAGCGCTGTGCAAAACTTATCGTAGCGACAGCGGTTGGTTTAGCCGTAGCCGGGAAGTGACCGCACTGAACAAGGTGAGTTTCAGCCTGAAAAAAGGCGAAACCTTAGGTATCGTCGGCGAATCGGGTTCGGGAAAATCTTCGCTGGGGCGCGTGCTGCTCAAGCTGTTGCCTGCCGACAGTGGTGAAGTGATCTTTGATGGACGTGACATTTTACCGATGAGCGAAAGCGCTTTTCGTCCACTGCGTCGCTGGATCCAAATGGTGTTTCAGGACCCGTTTGCTTCACTCAATCCCCGCCACACCATTGGCACCATTCTCTCGGCTGGCCCGCTGGCGTTGGGCGGCATGAGCCAGACAGAAGTTAAGCGCAAAGCGCAGCAGCTATTGAGCCTGGTGGGGCTGGAACCCAGCGCCTGGGAACGTTACCCGCATGAGTTTTCCGGTGGTCAACGCCAGCGTGTTGGCATTGCCCGTGCGCTGATGTTTGACCCGGTGTTGCTGGTGGCAGATGAGTCAGTTTCCGCGTTGGATGTCTCAATTCAGGCGCAGGTGCTGGCGTTGCTAAAAGAAGTGCAGGAAAAAACCCAGGTCGCGATGATTTTTATTACCCACGATCTGCGCGTTGCCAGCCAGGTGTGTGACGAAATTGCGGTGCTGTACAAAGGTGAGATTGTCGAACAGGGCACGCCACAGGCGGTTTTCCAGCAACCGAAACACGCTTATACCGCACAGCTGGTGGCGTCGATTCCAGGCGAAGCCTCGGCCATCGCACCTTAAGTGGAATCAGAAAAAGCTATGACGAAACAGGTTGTGATCGTCCACTAAGTCGCCAATACTGCAAACAGGTTGCAGTTGTATGAAAACGTCGCTAACCCTTTCTTCTTGATGGTTTTTTTAACCAGCGTGGAGGTCGACATGATGGCAGCAACAGCAGTTCCGGTTCATCCGCAAGACGTTAATCTCGGGGTGCTTGGCACCATGCTGAGTTACTGGGTGCGCAGCGTGAATATTGCCGTTTCGCGTGACCTCGATGAGCAGCTATCAGGGCTGGAGGTTGCTCGCGGTACGGGAAAAATCAGCACGTTACTGATTATCGATCATCATCCCGGCATTCGCCCTTCGCTGATTGCTGAAGTCATACAGCGCGACCGTTCCGCAATGGCGCGTTTGATTGACCAAATGGAGCAGCAGCAACTGCTCACACGCCAAACGGGTGAACAGGATCAGCGCTCCCAAGCGCTGTTTCTCACGCCACGAGGCGCCGCATTAGCACAACGTGTTCGCCAATTAACTCAGCAGCAGGAAGATCGCTTTTTCCGCCATTTAACGGCACAGGAAAAAAAGTCAACGATTAAACTGCTGAAGAAAATCATGCGTTATTCTCCCTGACTTTCCGCTTTATCACTGAATATCTCTCGCTACGTGGAAGGTTTAATTCTGCGTGGTAGCGCCAGCTTTTGTCTTTATTTTGGGTTCACCTGAGAAATTGGGCGAAATAACGTAGGGCAACCGCGAGTATTTATATGCCAGGTCCATTTGTTGTACCCGTTCATGGGGATGTGGAATGCCCGACAAAGGTGGATGTTGTGGTCATTGGCGGCGGTATTATTGGCTGCTCCACCGCACTGGAAATTGCTGAGCAGGGCATTAGCGTGGCGCTGTGTGAAAAAGGGGGCATTGGGCAAGAGCAATCGAGCCGAAACTGGGGCTGGGTGCGGCTTTCCCGTCGCGATCCGCGTGAAGTGCCGCTGATGGCAGCATCATTGCGTATTTGGCAAACCCTGAATCAGCGCGTCGGTGCAGAAACGGGCTATCGGCGCGCGGGCATTGTCTTTCACTGTGCCGACGATGAGGCTTTTCAGCAGCATCAACGCTGGACGCGTCATCTGGAAGGCTCAGAATTTAAAGCTGAAATGGTTGATCGTGCTGGCTTTGAACGTCTGTTTCCGGGGCAACGCTTAGCCGGTGTTGGGGCGTTATATACCCCAGATGATGGACGCGCCGAACCGCAAAAAGCAGCCCCGGCGATAGCTGAAGCCGCACGTAAGCAGGGCGCATCGATTCTGACGGAGTGCGCAGTGCGCGGCATTGATACTGCCGCCGGACGCGTCTGTGGCGTATTTACCGAGCGGGGGTACATCGCCTGTCAGCAAGTGGTGTTGGCAGGTGGTGCCTGGTCAAGCTTGTTTGCAGGTCGCCTCGATTTGCGTTTACCGCAGTTAAAGGTATTAAACAGCGTAGTGCGGACCGAACCGCTCGCGGGCGGCCCCGAGACGGCTGTATGGGCGCGGGATTTTGCGGTGCGCAAACGTCTGGATGGCGGTTACACCATCGCGTCCGGGCATGAAAGTCAGGTTGATATCGTGCCGAAAACCTTCCGCTTCGCCCGTGATTTTATTCCTGCGCTACGCCATGAATGGGGTTCGCTGCGTTTGCGCCTGGGTGGACGCTTCTTTGATGAACTGCGCATTCCCGATCGCTGGGAGATGGATGAACCCAGCCCGTTTGAATATTGCCGGGTACTCGATCTACCGCCGTCGAGAACCTTAACCGACAAGGTACTGGATCAGCTGCGTCAGCAACTTCCCGCCTTCGCTAATCTCAAAGTCGCTCAGCGTTGGGCGGGCTGCATTGACGTACTGCCCGACGCGATTCCGGTGATTTCTCCGGTTGAACGTTATCCCGGTTTGTATATGGCGACCGGCTTTTCCGGCCACGGTTTTGGAATTGGCCCGGCGGCGGGACGCCTGATGGCTGATCTGGTGTTGGGTCGCCAACCGGTGGTGGATCCCCGTGCATTCCGCTTTTCGCGTTTTAGTGACGGCTCAAAAATTGAAATTATCACCGGCTTTTGACTTGTCGGGCGAGACTGCCCGACGTTGCGTTCCCTGACCTGAGGAAAAAAGATGAGCGATAAGTTTGCGGATCACCTGCCCCCTATTTCGCGTCGGCAGGCATTGATTTATCTGGCATCGGGTACGGCGGCGCTGGCGATGCCTTCGCTGTTTGGCAGTAACATGGCACGTGCGGCGATGCCCGGCGCAGGTAAGGGTGGGCAAATGGTCGTGGGCTTTTCGCAGGAGCCGACAGTGTTTAACCCTTTAATGCCGCATATTGAGGTGGATGATGGCCTGCATTTTAGCCTGTTCGATCAGCTGATTGGTGTAGATGACAAAGGCAATTTGTTTCCTAAACTGGCGACAGAAGTGCCGACGCTGGGAAACGGTGGTATTAGCGCGGATGGCCTGAATTTCCATCTCAAACTGCGGGATAACGTGAAATGGCACGACGGTAAACCTTTCACCGCGGAGGACGTTAAATTCACGTTGGAGCTGCTGGTAGATGCCAACTTCCGCAGTTGGACGCGTACCGGGCATGAACTGGTGCGCGACATTAAGGTGGTGTCGCCAACCGAAATTACCTGGCGGATGGAGAAACCGTACTCGCCTTATACCTCTATTCTGGCCGCCACTTTTATTGTGCCTAAGCATGCTTTCGACGGCGAAGCCGATAAAAACACCGCCCCTTTTAACACGGCACCCATTGGTACCGGACCTTTTAAGTGGCAGCAGCGCGTGCCGGGCGATCACATTGAGCTGGTGGCAAACAAAAGCTATTTCCTCGATGGCCCGATGCTGGAACGGCTGATCTATAAATACATCCCCGATCTCAATGTGATGTATACCCAGTTCGCCTCCGGTGATATCGATGTGGTGGGCTTGCAGTGGATCACCGCCGATCACTATGACGAAGCGAAGAAGTTGCCCAATAAAGTGGTGGATGTGTTTCAAAGCGCCACCATTGAGAACTTTGCTTTCAACCTTGGCAAGCCGCAGTTTCAGGAGCTTGCCGTGCGCGAGGCGCTGTATTACGCCATCGACAAACAGACGATTATCGACGCGCTCTATTACGGTTTGCCGAAGCCGACCGAAACCTACATGCCGATGCAGTCATTTTATTTCAATCCCGACCTGCCGAAGCATGAATACAATCTCGATAAAGCCAAAAAGCTGCTCGATGATGCGGGCTGGAAACCGGGCGTGGGCGGTGTTCGCGAAAAGAATGGCGTACGGCTGTCGTTCAGTAATTCCACCACCGCGGGCAATCATCTGCGCGAACAGATGCAGCAATTTATCCAGCAAAGTTTTCAGGAAATTGGCGTGGAGATGAAAATTGCTAACCTGCCTCCGGCAGTGATGTGGGGCGACTTCTGGATGCTGTCAAAATATGACAGTGCGATTGTCGGACTGAACTATCTCACCGGTTCCGATCCCGATACCGCTAATTACATGCATTCAACGTCCATTCCCGTGCAGGGCGGTGCAGGGCAGAACGTGTTCCAGTATAAAAATCCAGAAGTGGATACCTTGCTGGTTCAGGGTGCAGCAGAGTTTTCGCCAGAAAAACGTAAGGCAACCTACCTGAAAATCCAGGCGCTGGTGCGTAAGGATATGCCGGTGTTAACGCTGTTTACCTTCGCTAACGTGCGCGGCTACAAGCAGGGCGCAGAGAACATTACGCCAAATATCAACGTGCGTATCGACAGTTGGAACGTGAACAGCTGGGGCTGGAAAGCCTAATGGGTTAGCGCGTTTTGCTTCACCTTAAGCCTCTTTTTCCGCTTAAGAGGCTTAAGGGCGGCGCAAACCAGTGGTACATCGCTCTGAGGAGAATGCGTATGGCAGCTTTTCTGTTGAGACGCGTGGGGCAGAGCCTCATTCTGCTGTTTTTGGTTTCGATCATTGGCTTTACGGCACTGAATTTGGCACCGGGTGGCCCACTCTCGCAATTTGCCTTAACGCCGGGTATGACGCAGGAAGCGATGCAGCGTATTGCTGAACAGATGGGACTCAATCGTCCTTTGCCGGTGCAATATTTTGACTGGTTAAGCCATCTGGTGCGCGGCGACTGGGGGCGTTCTTACCGCGACGGTGAACCGGTGTTGCGCATTATCTTCTCGCATCTGCCTGCCACGCTGTTGTTAATGGTGAGTTCAATGGTGCTGTCGATAACCATCGGTGCCTGGGCGGGGATCAAGAGCGCGACCCAGCGCAACAGTCTGTTTGATCAGGTTTCCACGCTCTCCTCAATGATCGCGCTGTCAATTCCCACTTTCTGGTTCGGTCTGGTGGCGATCTATTTCTTCTCGCTAAAGCTGCAATGGTTGCCCGCTGGCAATATGTACACGGTGGGCGATGGGTCGGTGCTGGATGTGTTGCGTCACTTGATCCTGCCGGTTTTGGTGCTGACCTTCGTGGATGTGGCGATCTGGAGCCGCTACATGCGTACCGCCACGCTGGAAGTGATTCATCAGGACTTCGTCAAAACAGCTCGCGCCAAAGGTGTGCCGCCGCGTCGGGTGCTGATGAAGCATGTGGTCGGTAACGCACTTTTACCGATGATCACGCTGGCGGGCATGCAGCTTCCTACGGTGCTGGGCGGTGCGTTAGTGGCAGAAACGGTATTCACCTGGCCTGGCATGGGACGGCTGTTCCTGGACAGTTTGGGGTACAGCGATTATCCGGTGGTGATGGGGCTGCTGATGTGTTCAGCCTTGTTGGTGTTAGTGGGCAATTTACTGGCTGACGTAATAACTGCGCTGGTCGATCCGCGCATTCGTCCAACCTGAGGTGAATATATGGCTTCTTCAGTATTAGCACCGCCAGTGATCAGAGTGCGCTGGTGGCACAACCGGACGCTGCAGCGTTTTATACAGCATCGCCTGGCTTGTGCCAGCCTGATCATCATCATTCTCATGGCGCTGGCCTGCGCCTTCGGCCCGCTGCTGCTGCCGTTTGACGATCTGTTTATTGATCTGCGCGCGCGCTTTGCGCCACCGATGACCGGTTATCACTGGTTGGGTACCGATCCGTTAGGCCGTGACGTGTTGGCTCGCTTATTAATGGCGGGACGTATTTCACTGCTGGTTGGTTTTTTCGCCATGGTACTTAGCATTATGCTGGGCACCGTTGTCGGCATTGTGGCGGGCTATTACGGCGGGCGGATGGGTGCGCTGTTAATGCGCATCGTAGATGCTTTTCTCGCTTTCCCAAGTGTCTTTTTGCTGCTGGCGCTGGCTGCGTTTATCAAACCCAGCCCGGCGATGATCACTGTGATTATCGCCGTAACCAGCTGGATGGAGGTGGCGCGTATTGTTGAGGCAGAAGTCCGCTCGCTGCGTGAAAGGGAATATATTCTAGCAGCCAGAATGCTTGGCTTATCTGGGCGATGGATTATGTTTCGCGAGCTGTTACCCAATGTCGTGGGGCCGATTATTGTCGCTGCCACATTGACGGTGGCACGCGCCATTCTGCTGGAGGCGTACATCAGTTTTCTCGGTTATGGCATTCAACCGCCGTTGCCAAGCTGGGGCAATATGCTCAACGGGGCACAGCAATATTTATTGCGTGCACCGTGGCTCGCTTTGGTTCCTGGCATTGCCATCACGCTTGCAGTGACCTGCTTCAACTTCATTGGCGACGGATTACGCGATGCGCTCGACAGCCGCAGTGATAAATCTTAGTGGCGCGGCTTAGTTGATTTTTGGTAAAGCAGCGCAGAAATTGGTGGTTCTGATCTGCGTTGAAAACCGGTTAACTCAAACCATCAACCCTTGAGGAGACGACAAAATGAAACACCTAAAAGCATGGTTTGAGGCCTGGCTGGCAGCCGATCGCTCAACCAACGCAGACGCCAGTGAATCGACCCTGGATAGTGAGCTTCTGTTCCCCATCAGCCAACTTTATGGGCTGGAGTATTATCCCTCCATTCACCGCTATCATGAAAAATAGCCGCTGTTGCTGCTTAACCTCTTACTTAACCATGTAAAGGCCCGCTTAGACCCGCGGGCCTTTTTTTGTCTATTTTGCTGCTGCGTTGCCACGTACTCTTTCAACACCGCTGCTTAACCTTTATCACAATGTATTGCGTGGCTGGATGGACGTTTAAGACGTTGCATCAGGTAGAGCAGGAGGGGTGTGCAGCGGCTGCGGTAAGAGGGCTGCTTTGTGGCAGCACCTTTTCATCAGGCTGTTTTAGGCACAAAAAAAAACAGACATCCGGGGATGTCTGTTTTCTCGAATTTGGCTCCTCTGACTGGACTCGAACCAGTGACATACGGATTAACAGTCCGCCGTTCTACCGACTGAACTACAGAGGAATCGTTGGAACGAGGCGAATATTAACGACGACGTCTGAGGGTGTCAACAGCAAAAAATACATTATCATTCAACTGGCTAGCTTTAGCACAAAGCGATCGCGATTTAAGCAGATTCTGATGCGTTTGCCGTCAGGCGGCTTAAGGGATCTTGTTGATAAAACTGGCGTAAGTGCTGATACATCGCTGGAAAACGTTCAGCTAACAGATCGGGTGCGGTGAAGAAATATTCGGATAGCACCGCAAAGCATTCAGCAGGATCGCTGGCGGCGTAGGGATCGATACTTGCCGCCTGTTCGCCGACCAGCTCAACTTCGCTTTCGATCTCTTCCATTGCCGCACGTAAATCCCTTTCCCACAGCGCGACTTCGCGCAGCGGCATCAGCGGAATACCGCTGGTGTAGCCGCTTCCACGAGCATCCAGTTTGTGCGCGACTTCGTGAATCACCAGGTTGTAGCCGGAGAGATCAAACGAATCCTGAATATCCTGCCAGTTCAACACCACCGGACCTTGCGTCCAGCTTTGTCCGGCATGCACCGCAGGAGCACTGTGTACCAGTCCCGCTTCATCCTGCCAGTTGTCATGCACGGAAAAGGGTTCGGGATAGATCAGCACGTCGTGAAAACCATCCAGCCAGTCCAGGCCTAACGTCAAAACGGGCAAACAGAACAGCAGGGCGATGCGCACGCTGCGTAACGCGTCGAGCTGTACGCCATCCAGCAGAACCAGTTTTTTCTGAGAGAGAAACCGCTGCGCTAACAGCACCAACGCTCGCTGTTCGTCATCGGTAAGAAGAGTAAAGATCGGTTGCGCCAAACCTTGCTGCCACGGCAGCTCGGCCAGAGCCGAATCAACATGCGTTTTCCAGGGCCAGGTAAACATCACAGCACTCGCTCAGAATCAGATGACCACGCTATCCTGACGTGCCAGACATAAAAATGCCAGCATCGAAACATCATGCTGGCAAGGTTTGTTTGGTGACAGGGACAAGGCACCTATTCAAACGGGTCGGACTCAAAATGTCTGTGATTCAACCCGCAAAGCGCGATGAATTAGCCTCTTTCAACGCGTTGAAATTCCACCACCCACACCCACGGATTCACTTCCCAACTGGTAGCACCATACTGCTTTTGCCACGCTTTACGGTAGGCTTCTTTGGGCGATTCTGAATTCATATTCATGGTGAAGAAGTTATTGAGGAAGTGGGAATCGGTCTGCACCCCTTCCGCCATGATGTCATCTTCACTAATATCCTGGATCTTTTCGGCACGTACGCCCGTGATCTGCAGATTGATACGGCTCGCCCAACGCGGCATGTGGATGGCGGTTTGCCAGCCAAACTGCTCGCCTTCAGTGTCGTTCATCGAATGATGGCCTAATTCATTGCTGTCGGCACGATACTGGCAAAATTCGGGCAGGCGGAACGGCGTAGGATCGCGCTCATACTCCGCCAGGGCGCTTTCAGGCACAATCGGCCCACGCCAGGTTTCTCGCACCCATAAAATATCACCCGGTTTGCCATAAGGGCATTGATAGCTGATGTCTGTCATCGCCATCATTTTGTAACCATGCAAATGGTTTGCACTGACATCAAAGGCGTGTACACCTTCATGGTTATCTTGTCCTGGACCGAACGCCTGCGTTTTCATAATGCGCCGGGTTTGCGTCTGCTGACCAACCAACAAGGCTCGAACACGCTGCTCGGAAAAAAGAATCGGCCGTTCTTTCATTGAGTACCTCTTTTTATTAGTAGAACCCGGTTACTGCGGTAAGCATTTTTCGCTGAATGCGCTCTAGCATAGAGCGTATATATCATTTTGCTTAATAATTTGTCGCCTTATTATCAGGCGGCTGCTGCGTATTTTGGTCTTAAAAAAGAGCAAAATGCAAAATTCGAACCAAACCCGCCAGAATAATTTGAGTTAGGCGGCTAATTGCCCAGATACAGTACGTTATAACGGCAAAAATGGGAACCTTTTCAGATTTGTTAACCTGTCCGAATAGCCTGTTTCCGTGATAGCGCGCAGCGACGAGCGCCAGCCTGAATTTGGCAGAAAAAAGCATTAATGTTGTAAACCATTACCGATCTTAAACTGATTCATTTAACTACAATCACTTAAGGAAATGCTTAAAAGAGGATGATTTGCGGTTATTAACGGCGAGAAATGCTATATAAATGATCGAGATCCCACTTTCCTGCCTGAAATCTCCGGCAGCGCCGCTCTTTTCCACAGCACTGTAAAAAAAGTGTCATTAGCCAGTCGTTATGATGGCCTGCCGTTCGCGACGCCTCTTTTTTCCGGGGTCGCGCATAAAACACTACAGGGAGATGGATTATGTCACTCACTCTTTGGCAATCCCGCTTTGAAAGCTGGTTTCAACTCAATTGGGTTCATGACGATAAGGCTCACGATATTGCGCATTTACGTCGCGTATGGATGAGTGCGCAACGGATCATGGCGGACAGCGAAGCCAATCCGCTGGTGGTATTGACCGCCTGTTATTTCCATGATGTGGTGAATCTGGCTAAAAACCATCCTGAGCGGCATCTGGCTTCCACCTATGCAGCGAGCGAAACGCAGCGGATTTTACAGCAGGAATTTATCGATTTTCCTGCTGAGTTGATCGATGCCGTGGCACACGCGGTAAAAGCGCACAGCTTTAGCGCGGCCATTATGCCGGAGACACTTGAAGCAAAAATTGTGCAGGATGCTGACCGACTGGAATCATTAGGGGCTATTGGGCTGGCGCGCGTGTTTTATACCGCCGGTGCCCTTAACCGTCCGTTGTTTGACAGCGAGGATCCGCTGGGAAAAGAGCGTGAGCTAAATGATGTGCACTGGACGCTTGATCACTTCCAGAAAAAACTGCTGCGCCTGCCGGAGACTATGCACACCGCGACGGGTAGGGCAATGGCGGAGCATAACGCCGATTTCCTGGTGCGCTACATGGCAAAGCTGTGTGCGGAATTACAGGGCAATTTAGTCAGTATGGATGAGTCCGTATTACGCGATTTCACGCCTTTGCGCGCGTAATATTAAATTTTTGTGACAGTCTGTTAATCGAAACGGTCATCCGGTAGCGTGATAGCCAGAACAATAAGGAGTACCACGATGACCGAAACTGTTAATTTAACGATAAAAATCGATCCTGCGCTAAAAGAACACCTCAAACAGCTGGCGCTTGAAAACGAAATCTCAATGAGCCAAGAGATTGTTCAGCGACTTCAGACCAGCCTGCAAACTCAGCAACATCCTGCGGTGGATAATCAGGATCTTGTTGAAGATGTTCCCAGCCCGCTGACATCAGCGGAGGTCAAACAACTTCGTACACTGTTGAAAAAGCAGACCAAGAAGAAGAAGTGAAAAAACCATAATGAAAAACCCGTCAATTGACGGGTTTTTTTTGTCCTTCATCAAGCTGCGAGCACACCCGCGAAAAGGGAGAGGCGCGTTTAGCTTTTTAGACTGCGGATATGCGGTAACAACAACTGGGCGACGGCGGCAAAAACCGGAACCACTACCGAATTGCCAAACTGCTTGTAAGCCTGGGTATCAGAGACGGGAATACGGAAGGGTTCGCTGCCAGGTACGTCAAAACCCATCAGGCGTGCGCATTCACGTGGCGACAAACGACGCGGACGACGCGCCATGTTCGCAACATTTTGAAAATCCGCTTCCCCGACCACGCTATCCCAGCCGCGATCGATAAGAATTTCAGATCCATCCTTGTAATAGCGCGCCGACAGCGTTCGCACGCAGCAGTGAATATTACGCGGGTCGTTGAGGCCAAAACCAAAACCGTTGCCTTTGGCTTTATGCTTTTTTGCGTAGTTATAGAGATAACGCCAGAGATGTGGAGAAAGGGTATATTTCTCTTCTGGTTCGCTCTCCAGCAGGCTTTGCAGGCTGGGTACTTCAGCTGGAAAATGCTGGCGAATATCACGCAACGTAAAGGCGCGGCTGCCGGCAATATCACGACGAATACCCACCAGAACGATACGTTCACGATGCTGTGGCAGGAAGTGACGCGCATCAATGATTTTGGCATCAGGCGCATTGGCGTCTGCATCGGCTACGTCGTAACCCAGCTCATCCAGCGTCTCCATAATGATGGCGAAAGTGCGGCCTTTATCATGACTTTTCAGGTTTTTGACGTTTTCCAGTACGAAAAACGGCGGTTTTTTAGCAGCCAGAATGCGCGCTACATCGAAAAAAAGCGTGCCCTGAACCTGACACTCAAAACCATGCGCACGACCCAACGCATTTTTTTTGCTGACGCCTGCGAGTGAAAAAGGCTGACAAGGAAAACCCGCCAGTAGAACCTGATGATCGGGGATTGTCGCGTCGATATGCTGATAAACCGCTTCATCACCTGACACATCGGCAGGTTGCGTAACCTGACGAATATCGCTGTTAAAGGTGTGCTCTTGCGGATCGCTGTAATGATTGGCTTTGTAAGTACGAACCGCTTCTTTATTCCATTCGCTGGTGAAAACACATTTGCCGCCAATCGCTTCAAATCCACGACGAATGCCGCCAATGCCGGCAAACAAATCGACGAAACGAAACTCTGGCGCATCATAATGTGCCGGACGCGTGGGCAGCAGATTTTGCAGTAATAATACTTCCTGCGCAGAGAGCGTTGGCAGCGCTGTTTTGCCCTGACGAATGCGATTAAGCAGTTGAGGTGTCCAGTCCTGATAACCCGCATCATGCAGGCGCATGACAATATCGCGTACCGAATAGATCGCCAGCACGTGGGTTAACAGGGTCATTTCATCAGATGGCGAAGCGGGGGAGAGACGTGGTTCAGCGGTCGCGGCGGCGTGCATGCGTTTATCCTTAACAGTGAAGCGCCTATGCTAACACTCCTTACGCGCCGAAGAAATTGGCGGGACGTGCCCGCCAGTGAGATCAGGCTTTTAACTTTCTCATTTCGATACCAAAAATCTGCCCGTTGATGCGTACTTTAAGGCAGCTGGTCGCTTCATCAAACTCAGCCACTTTGCCACTGGTGCCGTGAATAATCAGCTCTTTGTTATTGTTATAGCCAAAGCCGACGCTTTTATTGCCGGTCCAGTGTTGCTCAAAGCAGATCACTGGCGTGGCATCCAACTCAGCACTTTTTTCCGGCTCACATTTCGTGAAGCTTTTGCGGAACAGAAAATGCACGCCGGCTTGATAACGATCCACGCCGTTGGTTTCTAATAACGCGATGCTTTGGCCGGTATATTGGCCGATCTTCACATAGATTTTGCAGGCTGAGCTTCCACCTTCAATGTGTACCTGAATAACCGGGGAAGAGCCTTCGCCGTGCCAGGTGGCGTAAGGTCCGCCGCTGGTGGCCTGAATCGCAATATATGCTGCGCCCTGCGCGGTTCTCTGCGAATAATCATTTTGTGTTTCCCCGACGGTACTGTATCCACCGGAGCCCACAATTTTAATATTGAGCTGATTAGATTCGGTGGGAAAAGCGACCTCGCCCAAATAAAACCAGACGTCCTTATTGGTGCGGTTATCCATGCGATGTTGAGAGGTAACGTAGTCATAATTTAGCGAACCATTCAGGATCATCCCCCAGTTCGCCATCTCCACGTTGCCCTCTTCATATTCCGACAGCCAGCGCTCGCCCTCCGGTGTGAAATCGACTTTACTTCCGCTTTGTAGATTTTTCTGCGTCATGATAATACGGGCGTAAGCGAGTTTTAACGGGTTGGCACAATCCTCCAGATTGAAGGTCTCAATGATCCACTGACCGTTCGAGAGATCGCCGGGAAATTCTGTGTGTTCGATCCAGCCGTTACGAATAATGGATTGCGTACAGCGCGGAATATCTAAAGCAGGAAACAAGGTGTTGTGCTGGATATTAAAGTTGGCCAGCTCAATCGCCGTTGAATGATCCCATACGCCTTGCGCTTGACCTGACCAGCGTGCATAGACAATGGAATTTTGACAATAGCGGCCATAAAATTGATCGAATTTGCAGTCAAGGGTATCGATAATATCCAGTGCACGTCCGCCGAGGTAGCGGAATTCTACGCAGCTCAAACGTAAAAACTGGCCACCGGGAATAATATTTTTAAAGAAGCCTTTGGTATTGGCAACCGTACTGCCGTCACCCTTGCTTTGGCCTTTAACAACGAAGCCTGATATCTCCACATAGCGCGCTTTTACTGAGAACATCACTTCGTTATTTTTCTGATCGGAAAGCAGCGTTGTTGAGGCAAAAAAGCCAAAGTTAACCGGTGCGCCAGAGATTTTAAATCGGGCAATCTCTTTTGAGGAAATATCAAACTTCGACAGCAAAAATACGCCAGCGGTAAAACGAATGCCGGTTGCAGGATTATTTTTCTGCGACCAGTCAAACATACGCGTTACCGCTTCAAGACAATCGACTTTACCGTCTGGGACGGCACCAAAATCGATAACCGTCACATTGTTATAATCCAGAACGACTCGCTTCCAGCGCGCTTTTTCCGGCGTGACGATGTTCAGGCCAAAATCTTCTGCAGTGGTTTTATCTGCAGCATCGTAAACAAAAAGGCCACCGCCCCTGTTTGTGTCGGTGTTGTATTCCAATACTGAGGCAAGTTCTCCCGGCTGAGTCGGCTCGGTGCTGCGTAACTCAGCGATGTTTTTTAATTGCGTAATGCCCGCCCCATTACTGCTATTTAGGCTCGCCAACTCCACTATAATTTTGCCGAAATCAATGCTTTTACCGCTTTTATCTAAAACGGTGAGCGAGTTACTGTTATCAGCGCTAACGGTGACGTCATCTGATTTATTCGTCATGGTGCTTTCCTTAATAAATGGTCAAGAAGAGTTAAAGTCTTTTTTAGTATAAGTCCTTGAAAAATAATATTTATGCGCGTGCCGCCGTTAACCGGAGTAAAATATGTAGTCTTATTTTTAATCAGCGGTAACGGATTGAATTGTGGCGATAAGCGAAGCGGAAGATTTACGCTTTACAGATTTTTCGCAGCACTCTTTTATGCATCGTTGGACCGAAAATAGGGCCAAAAAAGGATTTACAGACAGGAGATTGTGCAGCATGGCAGCATTGTCAGGTTGAGAACCCTTGTCAGTGGCTTATTAATAGCGTCGCCGGATTGACGCTAACACTGTCGATTTTCGTGGCTCAGGCTAAAGTTGAAAGACCAGTCAAAAAGGAGACGCCATGGCCGACGTTCACTCTAGCGAGATACGCAGCAAAAACATGCGGGCTATCCGCCAGCAGGACACCGCGATTGAGCAGCGCATTGCGCTCTTACTCAAAGATCGGGGGTTTACTTACCGCGTACAGGACAAAAACTTACCGGGACGTCCCGATTTCGTTCTGCTGGAGCAGCAGGCGATCATCTTCGTCCATGGCTGTTTTTGGCATCGTCATCATTGCTATCTGTTTAAAATTCCGGCCACCCGCACCGAATTCTGGATCGGTAAGATCAACAGCAACGTAGAGCGTGACCAGCGCTATGTTAAGCAACTGCAGGAAAATGGCTGGAAGGTTCTGATTATCTGGGAATGTGCACTGCGCGGAAAGCTGCGTCTCAGCGATGAAGATTTGCAGGAAAGGCTGGAAGAGTGGCTGCTGGTGATGAAGGAGAACGCTGAGATTGATCATCAGGGAATTCACCATTACCGTGCCCCCTGAACTTGCAGCCTTGCCAATCAGCAACATAATTGGTTAGATCTCTGCTTTCTCCGTGAAGGATCCTGTAATGAGCAGCATTAAACTGACCGTTAAACGCCTTTATCAGATCCGTGATGAGCGCATGGTAAACACCAAAGCGACAGCGCGAATTTATGTGGGCGATACGCTTATCGCCACGGAGGAAGTGACAGGGTTAACTGAGAGTCCTGTAAGTAAGTATCTGCATGCACAGACGAAAGCGGGAGAAGCGGTGCGTGTGGAATGGGATTGTGAGGGCATCGCCGAGATGTCAGTTGCCGAAATTGAGCGCTGCCCATGTTGTCAGCATAACGAACCGGAATAGAACCGGCATAAGGATCGCATTTTGGCAGGAACGAGTTTACTGACTTTATTAGATGATATTGCAACACTTCTGGATGATATTTCCGTCATGGGAAAAGTGGCGGCCAAAAAAACGGCAGGCGTTTTAGGTGATGATTTATCGCTTAACGCTCAGCAAGTGACGGGAGTTAAAGCCAATCGCGAGCTGCCGGTTGTGTGGGGCGTTGCTAAAGGATCATTTCTTAATAAGTTGATTTTAGTGCCGCTGGCACTGGTGATCTCAGCGTTTGCCCCTTGGCTGATTACGCCACTTTTGATGATTGGCGGTGCCTACCTTTGCTACGAAGGCGTAGAAAAGGTTATGCACAGTTTGCAACATGATAAACAGCAAAAGTCACCGGAAGCGCGACAGGAGCGTTTGGACAAACTGACCAAGCAGGATCCGCAAGCGTTCGAAAAAAAGAAAATAAAAGGGGCGATACGCACGGATTTTATTTTGTCTGCGGAAATTGTCGCTATCACGTTGGGCATTGTCTCCGAAGCACCATTAATGAATCAGGTCATCATCCTGGCCGGCATCGCCATTCTCGTTACTGTTGGGGTGTATGGCATCGTCGCGGCTATCGTGAAAATCGATGATTTAGGTTTCTGGCTGCGAGAAAAGCCTTCGCGCATGGCGCAGGGAGTTGGCAGCTTTTTGCTGGCGACCGCGCCCTGGTTAATGAAGATTTTATCGGTCGTTGGCACTATTGCCATGTTTTTAGTGGGCGGCGGCATTGTGGTGCATGGCATCACGCCGCTGCATCATTTTATTGAAGAAGCCACTGCTGGATTTGGCGGCCTGATTTCAAGCTTATTAAGCAACGGTGCCAATTTGGTACTCGGTTTTATCATTGGGTCGATCGTGCTGTTAGGCGTAAATCTGATTGCAAAAATGCGTGGGAAATCGGTATAAAGCGCGCTGAAATTGCGTAACGGGAGCAAAAAAATGAGCGATGACATGTTTGAATTTGATATTGATGCACAGCTTGAGCAGGCTGAAGCGAAAGCAGAGAAGAAGGCCAACGAAGTGCCTGACGATCTCGGCGATGAAGCAGATTGCGAAGGCTGCAAAATCTAATTCTTGTTAAAGAGTTTCTTTAAAAGCGGATAACAAATGTTATCCGCTTTTTTTATTTTCAACATATCCATCTGCTTAATTCTGAATTCGCCATTTTTATGTGTGCCTTAACAGGCAAGAACCCTTTTCGCCTGCTATAAAGAAAACTGTTCATTAAAAAGTCAAACGGAGGGCGCAACATGGTTTTTGCAATCAGTGAAGAAGTTCAGCATAAGGAAGGCGGGCAAACGATGGTTGTCACCGGTTATGCCAGCGGTATGGTCGAGTGTCGTTGGTATGACGGCTACGCGGTGAGAAGAGAAGCTTTCCGTTCTGATGAGCTGAGTCATTCAACACCGTCACAACAGTTGGCAAGTTGATGCGTTTTTTATCCGCCGCTTCCCTGCGGCGGGTGTCTTAGCCTTAACAATCTCATCCCGTTTTAGATTTCACCCTCTAGCCCTATCACACGTTACCTTCGTTATCCTCTTCCACGGCCTGATAAATACGCTGTAGGATGTCAGGGAATGCAGACTGCACACGACTCCAGCTTGGAATAAACGGCTTGTCATTAGGGCGTTCTATGAAGGCCTGTCCCGCTTCAAGAATTGACTGTGTAAACATCTCAACGGCCGCTTCTTCAACATGCTGTTCAAACTTCAGACCATTCATCGTCGCTTCGTGATTGTAGATTTCCATCATATCGAGCGCGTTACGGTAATAGGTGGCTTTCAGCACGCGGAAAGAATCACTGGTAAGCGGCACGCCCATGGTGGCGAGTTTACGTAGCAGCGACTGTACGATATCGCTGCTCATACGTTTCAGTCCGCCCGTGCCATCTTCTTCCGCCAGCGGCTGGTGTTTGTGATCGTAGTTGTCGGCTATTTCGACCTGACACGTTTGTCGCGTGGTGTAATTACGAAATATTTCCGACAGCACGCCAATTTCCAGACCCCAGTCACCCGGAATTTTTATGCCGTTCAGCACGTGTGTACGCATGGCAAACTCACCCGATAATGGGTAACGAAAACTGGAAAGGTAATCGAGATAGTCAGAATGGCCGTACACTTTTTGCAGCGAACGCAGCAGTGGGCCAACCAGTAAACGCCCAACACGACCATTTAGTTTGCCATCTGCCACGCGCGCATAGAAACCTTTGCAAAACTCATACTGGAACGACGGGTTCGCCAGCGGATAAAGCAGGCGCGCCAGCATGCCGCGTTCATAGGTGACGATATCGCAGTCATGGAGCGCCACACAGCTGGTGCGGTCAGAAGCCAGCGTATAGCCGGTACAAAACCAGACGTTGCGGCCTTTGCCGGGCTGGCTGGGCGACAAGCCCTCTTTGTCTAATTCTGCATCTATCGCTTTCAAACGCGGGCCATCGTTCCATAAAATTCGATGGCGCTGTGGCAAACGCGAGAAGAATTCGCGGGCATGTAAAAACTGCTCGCGGTCAGCGCGATCAAGACCGATGACGATCTCATTGAGATAAGGTACCTGGGCTAGTTCATCAACAATATTGCTCAGTGCCGGGCCTTCCAGCTCAGAAAACAGTGACGGCAGAATTAAGCCCATTTTGCGCTTACGGGCAAAGCGTACCATCTCTTTTTCAAGCGACTCCACGCTGCGGTGGGTGAGGTTATGGAAGTTAGTGACGACGCCATTCTGATAAAAATCACTCATCGCATTATCCTTATGGTATGCAGCGGCTGCCGCAAATTGAGGCTAAGTAAGAAAATAGTCCAGACCTTCGCACCAGCCTTCGGGGCCATAGTGCGCGGTGTGATAGATATGTTTGAGATCTTGTCGTGTCAGGCGCACCGGCGTTTTACTGTAGCCTTTGATCACCACCGCGTAGTCGACGGCATCCAGCATGGGTGCATCGTTTGGGCCATCACCCAACCCAATAGTGACCCGAGGTTCACCTGACTGCTGGCTAAGTAACCAGCGTAGCGCTTCACCTTTCCCGCTGCCCGCCGGCATCACGTGCCAAAAGCGACCGCCCTGCGTTAATGTCAGATTGTGTTGCGTGAGTTCGCTGTGAAAGGAAGCAAAAGCTTCTACGCTGTCACGCCAGACCAGCACCTCTGACGCGTCGCGCTGGCGCGATAGTGCGGCGTCAGCCTCGCTGAGTCCTGTCATCGCCGAGACTTCCCGATCGGTAAAATTATGAAATCCAGTGAAGCGATAACGACTTTGTAGCAGCGATAAACGGTGGCACAGCGTTTCATAGTCTGCGCTGTCAGCGGGCAGGCGGATCCGTTCTGAAGGATCAAGTTGGATCAGCGCACCGTTTTCAGCAATGAACGGTGCGCCCGTAATACCGAGTTTCTTTTGCAACGGCAGAATTTCCGCTGCGGTTTTACTGGAGCAGATCACCAAAGGAATTTGGTGTTGTTGCAACTGCTCAAGCCATTCCTCAGCGGGATCCCATCTATAGCTGTGATGGTCGAGCAGGGAACCGTCTAGATCGGTCACAATCATCAATGGTTGTTGAAGCGTAGGCATCGTAAGGCTCCTTTCATCACATTCAACGCCCCGTCATTCTTCACGCTGCAGGTGCGTTATCTACATTACTCGACACGTTTGTGCGTCAGCGAAATGCAGGTCAAACCGATTTCGCCTACTGTGTCATTCGTTTGCCGCCTCGCTGCAACGCAAATTATTCAGGGTATAAAGCAACGATTTTTCAATATTATAGTTGAATCTTAGTTGCACTTTCGCCGAACACTCACCTTCTGAATAACTAGGAATAATCTTAAAACGTAACGGCGTTTACGGGTATGTTGCACGTTTCTTGCGCGCTCTAGCGCTTGGTACACAAGGTGTTTTCGGTAACAGTGACATCAAAATAGCGGTTTGTGTGGCAGGTTTGTGCAGGGTTAAGACTTGTCTTAAGTCAGGAGAGGCGTAGTCTGCAGAGGTGTTAAGAATTCCCTGGTGTAACGAATTGAATTTTTTACCCGGCCATCCCGCCGGGTATTTTTTTGGAAACGATTTCAACGATTCATTTCACTGCTGGTGCAGTCGTGAATATCGAGTTCAAATGCTTCAGCGATTTCGGTGTAAGCCTCAAAATGTCTGCTATCCAGCTTTATTCCACGATGGGATGGATCAAAATCCATATAATCGCGAACATCACCCGAAGTTTTCACCTGGATTGCTTCTAATAGCGCATCCACGTCCACATTCAAAGCCCGCTGTGCGTCATCGCTAGACTCTTTTGCCGTTGCCATAATCTGCCTCCTGAAGGCGAGATGATATTTGAGTATAGACGGCGGCGGGGAAAGCGCGGAATGCGGAATGACAGGCAAAAAAAAGCCCGCGCTGCGCGGGCAAAAATCCTTGTTACTTTTAGGTTGACTGCGCCTATTGGGGTTGGTGCAGTGCTAAGAAGTGTAAAAGGTTTTCGCGTTAGAAATCTTGTCGTGAAACGTTAAGGAAGTGAAATTTCCTAATCTTACTCATCTTTACCTGCTTTTTTGCTTAAAAGCAGGAGAAACGGCTATATTTAACGACAAAGCTGTTTTTAATCAACACCTCAAGGAGCGACCATGGATATTATCCGCATCATTATTGCTATTTTGTTACCCCCGCTGGGCGTCTTTATGCAGGTCGGTTTTGGCGGAGCATTTTGGCTAAACATCCTGTTAACGCTGTGTGGCTACATACCCGGTATCATTCACGCCGTCTGGGTGATTGCTCGCCGCTAAACGCTACATGGAAGCCATTGTTCGTTTAAACTGTGACTCAGGAAATAATCAGGAGAAATGAGAATGAAGGTGAATGACCGTGTCACGGTAAAAACGGATGGCGGCCCGCGCAGGGTTGGAACCATTTTGGCCGTGGAGCCGTTTAACGAAGGCACCATGTTCCTGGTGGCATTAGAAGATTATCCGCTGGGGATATGGTTTTTTAATGAAACTGAACAGGCTGACGGAATCTTCGTTGAACCTTATGAATCGGCCTGATAACCGCGTTTGCAAAGAGAAAAGGTGCGCCATGGCGCACCTTTTTTATGGCTTCAACCTGCTAACGACAACAGTAATCAGAAGGTTTCCCAGTTGTCATTTCCCGAGGCTAATACCGGGCGGGATGCGAGCACAGGTGATTTTTGTGCGGGTGAGGGCGCGCGCGTTGCGAGCGTCTGCGCTGGCGAGTCATGCAAACGGAAAGCGGAAACCGCCTGCGTCAATTTACCTGCCTGGTCCTCCAGCGAGGAGGCGGCGGCAGAAGCCTCTTCCACCAGTGAAGCATTTTGCTGCGTCACATTATCCATTTCAGTTACAGCAAGACTCACCTGCTGAATACCTCGGCTCTGTTCATCCGATGCCGCAGCGATCTCCGCCATAATGTCTGTCACGCGGCGCACCGCTTCGACAATTTCACTCATCGTGGAACCGGCTTCACCGACCTGATGAGAGCCGTCATTAATCAATGTCACTGATTCGGCAATCAGGGTTTCAATCTCTTTCGCTGCTTGTGCACTGCGTTGAGCCAGATTACGTACTTCGCTGGCAACCACGGCAAAACCACGGCCTTGCTCACCGGCGCGTGCCGCTTCTACCGCAGCATTTAGCGCCAGGATATTGGTCTGGAACGCAATGCTGTTAATGACATTGGTAATCTCAGCAATCTTCTTCGAGCTGCCTGAAATGTTAGTCATGGTCTTCACGACGCCACTGACCAAATTACCGCCGCTGCGTGCTTTACCGGACGCATCCGCGGCCAACTGGCTGGCGTGATGCGCGTTCTCGGCATTCTGTTTCACCGTGGCGGTCAACTGCTCCATGCTGGCAGCGGTTTGTTCCAGTGCTGCAGCCTGCTGCTCGGTACGAGAAGAGAGATCGGTGTTACCGGCTGAAATTTCGCTGGAGCCTTGGTAAATGGCTACTGCGCCTTCACGAACAGTGCCAACGGTCTTCACCAGGGATTGCTGCATAAGCTGCAAATTATGGATCAGCGATCCAATCTCACTGCGGCCATGCGGCAGGGAAGGGGCGGTTAAATCACCTTGGGCGATGCGTTCAATGCGTGAAACTGACTGGCGCAGCGGATTAATGATCACACGACGCAAAAATACAAAGGTCAGCAGCACTAATATCAGCGCGGCAGCAAACGCAACGGCCATGGCAATAAAGCCAATACGCGATTGGTGCTCCGCTTCCACGTTAATCGACTGCGCGCGGTCGGTACGAATTTTGATCGCCTTCAACAGGACGTCGTTATAGGCGGCATCCAGCTTTTGTGTGACGTCAGTTTCCTGCGCGATAATGCCTTCAAAGCTGCCTTGCTTACCGGCATTGATCATCGGCATCAGGCCTTTATCAACGTACTCATTGAAGCGCGTGGTTAACGCGGCATCCAGGTCCATATCGGCTGCCGATTTTACTTTGCGGTTTATGTAAACTTTGAAGCCATCTTTCGCCTGCTGGATGCGTTTCTCAGTAGCGGCAACGTTAGCGCGAAACACATCCATTTCACCGATACGTGCGGCGGCACCAGCCTGAATAATGGTTAGACGAGCGGTACGCAGATGGTTTGAACTATTAGAAATACCCATGCGCACCTGGATTTCTTCAGTGGCATTTTGAAGTGACTGATTGCTTTGAATAAGAAAGTAGCTGGCGAGTCCAATACAGAGTGCGAACAGCAGCAGAATGCCGCCGAAAATCATACTAAACAGGGGAACGAGTCGAAGATTTTGCCAGATGCTCGGCTTGTATTGCCCATCAATAACCTGTGCTGTGTTCATATCCTTGCTCTCTTGAGATTGTTGTTATGAAGCTAACATCGGCAATTCAGAGAAAAGGATTAGGAGATTAAGTGAGATCTGGCTCCCACTTTAAAGCAAAGAAGGGGCAAAAAAAAACCGACCTTAAAAGGTCGGTTCTTTCAGTAGGGTTATTATCTCACATTGACATAAATACCCGAGGTGACATTATCGGTCAATCGCACCACATGATAAATTACTTGTTTGTTGTGGGTTTTGATCTTGCGCTTAATATTACCTTTGTGTGATGAAACTGTTTTAGCTTTAATTTGCATCTTGTCGGAAATTTGAATGGTGTCATGGCCTGACATCCACATTTTCAACATATTCGACTCAGTCTGGCTCAGCGTTAATGGATGAATGTCCAACCCAGAGGAAATACGCGGAGATTGATTGAGTTTCTTCTGCAAATAAGTACTCAGTAAGGAATCCAGTGTGGATGTCTTTATCGATTTTGACGTAATAATCAGGTTCTTACGAACGTAGAGGTATTCCTCAAAATGGATATTACTGATGGCCATAAATATAAAAAACAGTGTTTCAGGGTGCTGCATAATAATACTGCGAATGCGTTCGCTGGAATCAGGTTCATGAATGAAGCAATCTTCATTAATAAAAACGACGCCAGGTTGTAATTGTTCACAACGTTGCTGTAATTGTTCAATGTCAGAGGCTGAAGTAATATTTTTCCTCTTAACACCTTTAGAGGACATATAATCTGATAATCCCAGGCGTGTGTAGTTGCAGGAATCCATAATAATCGTTGGCATGTTAGCGACCCTCACCAATTTGTTATCCGTTTAAATCAACGATGAATTACGCGTTGCGGTACGAGAGAGATTTCTAAGACACTTTTTTATTCTGCTCATGCAGTGTGGCAACAGGCAAACGCCTGTAAAAGTCTTCTTCCCTGACCCGTTCTGCAAAATATTTTTTTACGTGCTGCTGTGACGTCACCCATCTCTCCAGCAATAGTGGGAATTGCTGGGGAGTACCGAAGTACGGGTAAAACCTGTTTTGGGAGCGTTGTCACTATCGCCGAAAATCCGGAGTTATCTGATAGGACAAATCTTAAAAACATTTACTTCACGAAAGTGTGACGTATCAGCGCGTGTTGACAATGCCGGAAAAAACATTTCCTGACAAGAAAAATTATCGAAAGATTTTTTTTGTGCAATTTCAACGTATTGCCGGATTTATCAACAATTCCACAGAGTTATGCTTTCTGTGAACCGCCTAACTAAAATACGCGAAGCAGGGTTTAATAAGAATTATTTTCAGACTGACGGCACATTTATCAGAATTTCCTTAGTTGATTTCTGAGAAAATTGGTTCAGAAAATGCACTGATGGTATCAAATTACTTAAGTATCGCAGGGGGACAGTAGTTAGATACTTAATGTTTAGGGACGGGATAGTTCGGTGAGAAACAGTGCGAGTAAATCAAATACTTCACTGAATAAATGCTCGCAGAACGGGGCAAGTAGTGGCATTAACAGGCTAATAGTGAGAATACCTACTGTTAAGGTAATCGGGAAGCCAATTGCGAAGATTGATAACTGTGGTGAAACGCGGTTTAACAAACCTAGTACCAAGTTTAGCATGAGGAGCAAAACGATTAAGGGTAACGCTAACATCATGCCATTAAGGAAAATTAAGCCCGCCGATTTTACCAATGCCATAAAGGCGTTGGCATTTATCGTGGTTCCGCTGATGGGCAGTGTATGAAAACTGTCCGCCAATAACGAGATTAGCCACAGGTGACCATTGAAGGTCAGGAACAATAACATCGCCAGCATGTCGAGAAAACGCGCAAGCACCGGCATGTTCAGGCGACTGCCCGGATCAAAAAAGGTCGCGAACGACAATCCCATCTGCAAACCAATCACTTCACCCGCTGTTCGTACTGCTGCAAAAGCAAACTGCATGGTGAAACCCAGCGCGGCACCAATCAGAATTTGTTGGATCAGAATCCAGAATCCGGCAGGAGAAAACAGCGTGACCTCAACGGGCGGCAGCATGGGCATCAATAACCAGGTGATCATCACGGCCAGACCAATTTTGACCCGATTACTAATGGAACGTTCACTGAGAAGGGGGGCGGTTGCAAACAGCGCCAGCAAACGCACCAGCGGCCAGTAAAACTGACTCACCCAGTGAACAAGTTGGCTACTGTCGAGAGTAATCATCAGCCGATGATGTAAGGCAGATTGGTAAAGACGGTGCGAATGTAATCCAGCACCAGGTTCAGCATCCACGGGCCCGCAATAATGCCAGTAGCAGCGACCGCAAGAATTTTTGGAATAAACGACAGTGTCTGTTCGTTAATCTGGGTTGCGGCTTGCAGCAGGCTGATAAATAAACCGCTGACCAGCGCAGCCAGCAGCAGCGGTGCAGCCAGCATCAGCGCAACGCGCATCGCTTCTTGCCCCATCACCATTACCGATTCGGGTGTCATGTCATGCTCCAGTCAGAAAAGGGGAATCAGGAATAGAAGCTTTGCGCCAGCGAACCGACCAGCAATTGCCAGCCATCCACTAATACAAACAGCATCAACTTAAACGGCAGTGAAATGGTGGCAGGCGGAACCATCATCATCCCCAGCGCCATTAACACGCTGGCGACTACCAAATCGATAATCAGGAAGGGAATGAAGACGGTAAAGCCAATCTGGAACGCCGTTTTCAGTTCGCTGGTCACGTAAGCAGGCAGCAGGATACGCATCGGTACGGCTTCAGGGCCAGCAATAGGTGGTGTATTAGCCAGGCGGGCAAACAGCGCTAAATCTGCTTCTCGCGTCTGGCGCAGCATAAAGTCGCGCAGCGGTTGCGCCCCTTTTTCAATCGCCACGTCCATGGTGATCTTGTCCTGGCTGAAGGGCAGATAAGCATCCTGATAAATCTTGTCGAAGGTCGGCGCCATAATAAAGAAGGTCAGAAACAGCGACAGGCCCAGCAAAACCTGATTAGGCGGTGCAGAAGGCGTGCCCAGGGCGTTACGCAGCAGGCCAAAAACGATAATGATGCGGGTAAAGCTGGTCATCATCAGCAATACCGCGGGGATAAACGTCAGCGCGGTGATAAACACCAGCGTCTGCACCGGCAGTGACCAGCTTTGACCGCCATTGGCTAACGGATGACTCACCAAACCCGGCAGTTGGGCATGGGCAACCGGTGCCAGCAACAGCAGCGGCAGAAGAGAAAGCAGTCGACGCATCATGGGTGTTTTCCGGGACGTTTAACCAGATTCTGTAGCAGTTGGCGAAAATCTTGTGGCGCAGCGCCTGATGGCGCATTTTCTTCCGGCGCAGCAGGCGGCAACGTGTGCAAATGGGTGATGTGCTGAGCGGTGACGCCAAGGACCAGGCGCGCATCGGCAGTATCAACAATCACAACGCGTTCACGCTGACCGACCTGAACACTGGCGGTCATTTTGAGTTCCTGGCTGCTGACCTTCTTCGGTGCGAAACCGAGGCGGCGCGCCAGCCAGGCAAAAGCCAGTATCAACAATACAATCCCGGCTAACACGCTGCTGACTTGCGTCACTACAGAACCGGTAGAAATCGCCTGCGTTTGCGGCGCGGCGGGATGCAGTGTTTGAGACTGGTTATTCATTATTAACGACTCAGGCGACGCATACGTTCAGAAGGGGTGATGATATCGGTGATGCGCACGCCATATTTGTCGTTCACCACCACAACTTCACCTTGAGCAATCAGGTAACCGTTGATCAGGATATCTAAAGGTTCACCCGCCAGACCATCCAGTGACACCACTGAACCTTGCGTCAGGCGCAGCAGCTCTTTGATGGTCATTTTGGTACGGCCCAGTTCCACGGTGAGTTTCACCGGGATATCCATAATCAGATCGATATCCTGCAGCGAGCCAGAGATATTGCTGCTCTCGAATGTTTTAAACACATCGTCGCTCTGTGGCGCGCTGGTGCCAGCTTGTTCGTTCATTGCCTCAGCCCACAGATCGTCCGCAGAGATGTTGTCATCGGACGGTTTCTTGCTGTCACTCATTGGGCTGTTCCTCGTTCAGCGAATTCAAAATCGGGTTAATCAGATGTTCGACACGCAGGGCATATTGGCCGTTGATCGTGCCATATTGGCTGGTTAATACCGGCACGCCATCCACATGGGCGATGATGCGCTCGGGCTTCTCAATCGGCAGTACATCGCCTGGCTTCAGCTGCAAAATGCGTGACAGACGCAGTGAAGTCTCAGCAAAGTGCGCAATCAGCTCCAGCTCAGAGTGCTGAACCTGCTTCACCAGGTTATCGCGCCAGTGATTATCTTCCTGACGGGAGTTTTCCAGCGGCGGGTTCACCAGCAGCTCGCGCAGCGGCTCAATCATCGAAAACGGAATACAGATATTAAATTCACCGACCAGGTTACCAATCTCCACCTGGAACGGCGTGTTAACCACGATGTCGTTCGGTGAAGTGGTGATGTTGGTGAATTTTACCTGCATCTCTGAACGTACATACTCTACGTCCAGCGGGTAAATGGCTTTCCATGCATCACTGTAACCATCCAGCGCCAGCTTCAGCATACGGCGGATAACGCGCTGCTCAGTGTGGGTAAACTCACGGCCTTCCACTTTAGTCGGGAAGCGACCATCACCACCAAACAGGTTATCAACCGCGATAAACACCAGGCTAGGTGAAAACACCACCAGCGCAGTGCCGCGTAGCGGCTTCAGGTGGATCAGGTTCAGGTTGGTTGGCACCGGCAGGTTGCGGGCAAACTCGTGATACGGCTGAATCTTGATCGCACCCACAGAAATATCAGGGCTACGGCGCAGCAGGTTAAACAGCGCCATACGGAACTGACGAGCAAAACGCTCATTAATAATTTCCAGCGCCTGCAGACGTTCGCGTACTACACGGCGCTGTGTATTCGGGTCGTAAGGACGAATGTCGCCTTCCGGCCCTTTCTGAATCTTTTCATCTTCCTTGCTGTCACTGTCGCCGTTGAGTAGCGCGTCAATTTCAGCTTGGGAGAGAATGCTATCGCCCATTGATTCACCTCAAAATGAAGGCAGTAAACAGCACGTCGTTCACGGCCTGCGGAGGTTGACCTTTTACCAGTGGTGGAGACAGTGCCTGTTTGATTTGCTCAACAAGCGCTTGCTTTCCTTGCTCTGACGCTAGCGCATTCGCGCTCTGACGTGAGAGCAGTAGCAGCAGACGGCTGCGTACCTCAGGCAGATAGTCATTCATCCGACGACGGGTGTCCTCATCCGGCAGACGCAGGGTAAAGCCTACGTACAGCACGCGGTCAGGATCGTTGTCGGGATTGACCAGGTTAACCGTAAATGTATCAAGTGCAAAAAATACCGGGGCGGCAGGTGGTTCGACTTTCGCGACTTCCGGCTTATCGCCCTCGTGTTTATTCATCATTCGCCAGACTGCATAGCCTGCCACGCTACAAGCGGCCAGCGTTACCACCAGTAACACCGGAATTAAGATTGAACGTTTGCGGCCTTTAGCTTTCGCGTTTTCAGACATTTTTGCAGTTACTTCCTGTGAATTATGGGCAAGCCTCTCGGCTCACCTGAACAGATTATCCCGCGTCTTAAGTCAAACAATGGGAAGAAAAGACGCGAGTTTTACGCTTACCTTCAGCGTTTGTCGCTGTCAGGCAAAGGTGTCGACGGCGCCGTTGCCTGCTACACGCGCCTGGAGGGTGGCGGGCACAGCAATCGGCGTGATGTCATTATCACTGTCCTGGGAGAGGGAGAAGCGGCCATGTTGTCCATCGCGGCGCGCCTCCTGCTGCTGCTGGAAGCTCTGGCCTTGCGCGGAACTGTCACTGCTTACCTGACTCTCACCCAGGTTAATGCCGCTCTCTGCCAGTGCATGACGCAGCTGCGGGAGGGCAGCTTCCAGCGCCGCCCTTACGTGGCTGTGGCTGGAAACCATATTTAACTGTGCCGTGTCGTTATCCAGTTTCAGGCTGATCTGGATGGCGCCAAGGTCTTCAGGATGCAAACGCAACTCTGCGTTCTGCTGGCCGTTACGGCTGAACATCACAATTTGCTGGCTCAGCGCCTGCTGCCATTCGTTGCTGCCGAGCTGCGCATTCAGCATCGGGGTTGATGGCGTATTGGTCGTCGCTGAAGCATTCAGCGGTGCGGTCAGCGAGCTGGCACTGGAGATCGGTGCGCTGGTCATCAGCAAATTATCGCTGGTGCTGTTTTTGGGCGCGGACTGATCATCCTGCTTGCTCAAGCTGCTCAACACCTGTTGAAAGCTGCTGTCGAGATTCAACGCATTGCTGTTGTTGTTACTGCTTACCGCCGCCGTGTTGCTGGCTGCCACAGGGGTTTTACCCATCAGCGCGCTGTTGTCACTGGCTTTGCTGCTTTTACCTTCAGGCGCCTCATCTTTGCTGGTCAGCGCGCTGTTCACGGCTTGCGACAGCGATGACAGCGTATTGCGGCGCACATCGCTTTGTGTCAACTCGCTGCTGGCAACGGCGGGCGTTGCATTGTTAGCGGCTGCTGCCGGTAACATGGCAAACAGTGCCTGCACGTTTTGCATCTCACTGGCGCTTAATGTACTGGCGTCTTGCTTATCTTTATCATCGGCTGATTTCGTGGCGGCTTTAATATTTTCCGGCTTCAGCAACGCATTCACTGCATCGGGATTTTCCAGCGCTGCCAGCAGCGCATTCAGCGCGCTGGTCGGCTTGGTATCCGCTTCGCTTTCTTCAAGTTGATCAGTTAATTGCGTGACTTTCCCAGGCTGTTTGGCCAGCGTTAATAATTGATTACCCAGCGCCGTCAGGAAGTCCTGCGGCATCGCATCGGCACCCGATAAAATGTCTGTGGACATTGAAGTATCAGCATCACCGGTAGCCACGGTCTGCGTGCTAAGTGTTGGCAGCGTAATCATTCGGCTCTCCTAAAGGCGGCCCGTTGGGCAAATTCATCCATCCGTTTCTGATCGAGACGGTTTTCTTGTTGTAAGGCGGTTTCAGCCGCGCGCGTGATCAACGTTTGATAGGCGTTAAGCCGCTGTTGTTTCTCACGCCAGTTCACCAGCGCCTGCTCAAGGCGCTGATTCCAGTGCTGTAATTGGTTGCGGTGCTGCTCAATGGCTTTTTCCAGCGTTTGGATAAACTGGTGATAGTTGGTCCAGCGGTTATTGGCGATACCGGTCGACATGTTGTCGTTGAGCTTATTGCGGTATTCATCCTGATAATCGAGCAGCATGGTGAGTTGCTGATCAGCGGCTTGCTGACCACGACGCATGTCGCCTAAAAAAATCACCGCTTTTTCCAGATCCTGCTCCGCAAGATCACGCAGTGTGTCGATGGCATTTGCAGTTTTCATTGCTGTTACCTCACTGATTAACCGAACGTGTCTTAACCAAACAAAGCATGAAGATGCAGACAGGCGTCGTCGTAATCGCTGCGTTCAAAAATGCCTTGTTGCAGGAAAGCTTCCATTTGCGGATAGAGTTTGATGGCTTTATCCAGCATCGGGTCGCTACCCGCAGCATAGGCACCGACACTGACCAGATCGCGGTTGCGCTGGAAGCTGGAGAGCAACTGCTTGAACTGGCGTACCCGCGCGTAATGGTTTTCATCAATCAGCGAGGTCATGGCACGGCTGATTGAAGCTTCGATATCTATCGCGGGATAGTGACCCGCTTCCGCCAGACGGCGAGACAACACGATGTGACCATCCAGGATCGCACGTGCGGAGTCCGCGATCGGGTCTTGCTGATCGTCGCCTTCGGTCAGTACGGTATAAAACGCAGTAATTGAGCCGCCGCCATCAATGCCGTTACCGGCGCGTTCTACCAGAGCAGGGAGCTTGGCAAACACGGAAGGTGGATAGCCTTTGGTGGCGGGTGGTTCGCCGATCGCCAGCGCGATCTCACGCTGCGCCATGGCGTAGCGCGTCAGGGAATCCATGATCAACAGCACATGCTTGCCGCGATCGCGAAAATCTTCGGCGATACGCGTGGCGTAAGCGGCACCTTGCATACGTAATAAAGGAGAAACGTCGGCGGGAGCGGCAATTACCACTGAACGGGCACGACCTTCCGCACCCAGAATGTTCTCGATAAAGTCTTTTACTTCTCGTCCACGCTCACCGATCAGACCCACGACAATGACATCAGCTTCGGTGTAGCGCGCCATCATGCCGAGCAACACACTTTTACCCACGCCGGAACCGGCAAACAGCCCCATACGTTGACCGCGTCCCACTGTAAGCAGCGAGTTGATGGCGCGTACGCCGGTATCCAGCACGTCAGTGATTGGGGTACGTTGCAACGGGTTAAACGGTGGGGTGATCAGCGGTGCGCGGTAGCCGGTGTCGGGTGACGGCAAACCGTCGAGCGGACGCCCGCTGCCGTCCAGCACGCGGCCTAATAGCTGCGGGCCCAGCAGTAATTGTTTACCTGCCTGTGGGTTTTCACTGGTCTGGCGTGCATACACGCGTGCGCCGGGCAAAATGCCATCCACTTCTTCCAGCGGCATTAAAAACAGTTTCTGACCGTTAAAGCCCACCACTTCACTTTCAACTTCGGTGATCTTCTTGCCATCGTTACGTTCAATCACGCAGGTCGCACCGAGCGGCAGCTGCAAACCGGTCGCTTCCAGTACCAGACCGGTCGCGCGGGTTAAACGGCCATAGCGGCGAACCGGCTGAACTTGTGCAATGCGGCCTTCAAACGCGTCGAGCGCGCCAAGCCAGCGATTAAGACGCGTGGTCATTACAACTCTCCTGGCGCAGCAAGGCGGCACAGTTCCTGCCAGCGCGTGGCCACGCTGGCGTCGAGATCGCCATCTTCCGCGCTGAGTTTACAGCCGCCCGGATGCAGCGTGTTATCGGCCAGCAAACGCCAGCCGTGCAGATCCAGCGTTGGCCCCAGCGTCTGCTCAATACGTTGCAGATCGTCAGGATGCACCCGCAGCTGCGGTTTGCCGCTGAACATCGGTTCCTGTTGCAGCAAGCCTTGAATTTGACGCAGCAGGGCGCTGCCATCCACCGTGGTGGCCTGGCCAATCACAGAGCGCGCCGCTTCCAGCGCCAGCTGCATCAGACGCGCCGCGATGACGCTGTCCAGCGATTCAAGCGTGTTCTGGAATTCAGTCACCAACTGCTGCATACGCGCCTGAAGCGGAGCATGCTGCTGCTGGGCATCGGCTAAACCCTGGGCAAAACCGGCGTCGTAACCGGTTTTCTGACCTTCCGCAAACCCTTGCTGATGACCTTCGTTATAACCCTGGCCTTGCGCCTCTTTGCGCATTTGCTGCTGCATGCGTTCGAGCAGTTGCTGTTGCTCGTCTACTTCATTTTCAAACGATTCGATCTCTGGCAGCGGTTCTGGCTCGGGCGCATCACTACGACCTAAATCGTTGGGCTGCCACAACTGCCACGGGCGCGCGGAAAATGCATCAGACATACGTTTCCTCGCTGCTGCCCACTACCATTTCGCCAGATTCTGCCAGGCGGCGTACCACCAACAGGATCGCTTTCTGTTCGTTCTCGACGGCAGACATACGTACCGGACCGCGGTTGGCCAGATCGTCGCGCAGGATATCGGCAGCACGTGCCGACATGTTCTTGAGGAACTTCTCGCGCAGCGGCTGCTCGGCACCTTTCAGGGCGATCAGCAACTGCTCGGATTCCACTTCCTGCAACAGGCGCTGGATGCTGCGATCGTCCACTTCGACCAGGTTTTCGAACAGGAACATCTCGTCGATGATCTTCTGGGCCAGCTCGCCATCGAAATCGCGAACCGCTTCGATAACCGCTTCTTCCTGCTGGGTTTTCATCAGGTTGATAATTTCTGCTGCGGTTCTCACGCCGCCCATCTTCGCACGCTTGAGGTTGGTGCCATCCAGCAAGCCGTTGAGCACTTCGGTCAGCTCCGCCAACGCTGCAGGTTGAACGCCGCCGAAGGTGGCGATACGCAGCATGACGTCGTGACGTAAACGCTCGTCGAACAGCGCCACAATATCTGCCGCCTGACCCCGTTTGAGGTGGACCAGAATGGTGGCGATGATTTGCGGGTGCTCGTCGCGAATAAGGTCGGCGGCGGCCTGCGGTTCCATAAAGTTCAGCGTTTCCATACCGCTGGTGGTTTCGCGCGTTTCGAGAATGTCCTCCAGCAAGCTGGAAGCACGCTCTTCGCCCAGCGCTTTGACCAACACCGAACGCAAGTATTCGTTGGAGTTGAGGCTCAGCGCTGCAAACTGCTCGGCGTCGGCTTCAAACTCACGCAACACCTCGGTCAGCTGTTTGTGTGAAACCTGACGCATATTGGCCATTGCCGCGCTGAGGTGTTGGACCTCACGCTGATTCAGGTGCTTGAAAACTTCCGCAGCGCGCTCTTCGCCAATGGTCATCATCAGAATGGCGCTTTTTTCAGTACCGGTCAGACTCATAGTTCTTTACTCATCCATTCGCGAATGACCAGCGCGACGACGCGCGGATCGTTTTCAGACATGTCGCGGATACGCTGGCTCAAAACTTCAGCGCTCATGCGGTTGTTTGATTTACGTTCCTGATCCAGCTCATCTTTGCTGAGCTGAACGTTGAAGGCTTCTTCATCTTGCGGTGCAGCGGCAGCGCGTGCTGCAACAGCTTCAGCGGCAGCTTTCTCTTCTTCTTTCTTACGCACCAGATGCGGACGCACCAGTTTGCGATAGAGGATGAAGGCGACCAGCGCAATCAGCAGCCACTTACCGGCGCTCATCAGCTGATCAAAGAAGGCTTGCTGCTGCCAGAACGGCAGATCACCCACGGTTGGCTCGGTAGTATTGAACTGCGAGTTCACCACGTTGATGCTGTCGCCACGCGTTTGCGAGTAACCCATCGCTTCACGGGTTAAGTCTTCAATCTGCTTCAGCTGCTGCTCGTTCAGCGCAACCGATTTGCCTTTGTCATCTTCGCGGTAATTCACTACCACAGCGACAGAAAGGCGCTGCACGTCGCCAACGTTCATTTTGGTATGGCGGATGGTGCGATCTAACTCGTAGTTAACGGTATCGTCACGACGCGAGTTGGTTGGACCGGCGCTGGCAGCGGTGCTGGTGGTGCTGCCGTTGTTTTGCGCGTTCGCATTTTGCCCGTTAGCGTTCTGACCATTGGCTGCGTTTGCATTAGTGTTCGGCGCATTGACCGGCGCAGTATTGGCTGGCGCAGGTTGGTTCGATAACGCACCCGGCACGCCGCCTGGATAAGGACTGCCCGATTGATCGCTGGTGCTGGTTTGGCGTGAGCGAATCGCTGTGCTGTCGGGTTGGGCATTTGGCTGATACTTCTCGTCCGTCTGCTCGCTGGTATTAAAGTTGATTTGCGCCGTAACCTGAGCATGCACATTTCCCTGACCTAAAATAGGATTCAGGATCGCTTCAATACGCTGCTGGAAACGGGCTTCGACTTCAGCGGCATATTTCAGCTGCGCGTCATTCAGGTCACGTCCGGCGGCATCAGAGCGGGTCAGCAGACGTCCAGCCTGATCGACAACTGTCACGTTGCCCGGCGGTAAACCCGCTACGCTGCTCGATACCATATGCACGATGGCCTGAATCTGGCCTTCATCCAGCGCACGGCCAGGTTGCAACGTTAAGGTGACGGACGCGGAAGGGGCTTTCTGCTCACGGACGAACAAGGTTGGTTTTGGCATCGCCAAATGCACCCGGACGGCTTTAACGGGACCGAGCGTTTCGATAGTGCGTGCCAGTTCACCTTCCAGCGCACGTTGATAGTTCACCTGTTCACTGAACTGGCTGATACCAAACTTTTCTTTATCTAACAGTTCAAAGCCAACGGATCCGCCTTTCGGCAAGCCTTGCTGAGCCAGACGCAGACGCAGTTCATGCACCTTCTCGTCCGGTACCATTAATGCGCCACCGCTTTCGGCGAAGCGATAAGGAATGTTCATCTGGGTAAGCTGAGTAACAATCGCGCCGCCGTCTTCATCGGACAGGTTGTTGTACAGCACGCTGTAGCTCGGCGCTTTCGCCCATAACACCAATGCAAAAACCACCGCGATGGTAGCTGCGGCGGCGATAATTAACGGAATACGCGGGTTAGCGCGCAGGCGGGCAAAAAGGTCACTTAAGCCTTTCTTTTCTTGATCCTGTGTGGCGGCTGCACTCGCATTCATGACCGATTCCTGCCTGACGTAATTGACCGGGTTAGTTGTGATGGCAAAACAGACTCCCTGACCTGCGTAAATAAAATTTCCACTTCAATGCCGGGCATTATTTGATGAATCGCAAAATTTGATGGCTGGATAAGCTGGGTTTTTTGCAGTCATTTAGAGGGTTTGTCTCATTGACAATGTGATAACTTTTCCAGCGTAGAAAAAATCCCACTGTCTTCAATAAGGTATCGGCAATGACCATTCAGGCAATCGACGGCGTTCTGCAGCAGCTGCAAATGACTTCGCTGCAGGCGAGCAATAAAAGCAGCGAAGCCACTCATCAGATTGATTTCGGCGCAACGATGAAAGCAGCGCTGGATAAGATCAGCGAAACCCAAACCACCGCCCGCTCGCAGGCGCAAGATTTTGAGATGGGTAAACCGGGTATTGCGCTGAATGATGTGATGGTCGATCTGCAGAAATCGTCGATTTCAATGCAGATGGGAATTCAGGTCAGGAACAAACTGGTGTCAGCTTATTCCGACATCATGAATATGCAGGTGTAGCGGATTAACTGGGTGATATAAAAGGGAAATTCGCTTAGATCGCTGCTGTGTGGGACACTGATAGGACACATTCATTCAGTTTTTCATTCATTATGCATCTTGAGACTGGCAAATTTTGCGGGTACTTGAGAGCCTTATCTGTGGTCACTTAAGTTGAATCAGAACCTCTTGAGCTTGCTGAAAGGCGTCTCATTGGGCTAGAAGTAAAGCAGCGTAATCAATTGAATTTATTATCTAACCGCCTACGGGCGGTTTTTTTATTGTCAGCACGATTCATTTTAGCGAAGGTATCAAATCGAAAGTAAAGGCGTAGGCGATGGGGCTCATCCGTGAGCGTTTCCCTGGCAGGAATCCATTTGTTGACGAAGTGATAGTCAAGGATTACTAACTTATCACACTCAAGGCAATAAGTAGTAAAACAAATACATCTTTTGGGGTTTTGAAGATATTACAGTTTTGCAAAATAAGCAGAAATTATGATCTAACGTAAGATTAATCATCATGAGTTGATTAAAAAACAATCATCGGTGTTACGATTAGTCTCATTCATAAAAAAGGCCGAATACCATGTCCTACTTCACTCAGGTAATGGACCGTATCGCCAGAATCAATACTGACGCCAAGTGCCCAACATGCGGGAAAACGTCTAAGCAGTCCGTTACAAAAGTTTCGAAAGAGCAGGCTTTACTCTGTCCGCACTGTAAATCTCTCTTCGTTATCCATGGATAAAACATCCAAAACACTAAGCCGCCTGAGGGCGGTTTTTTATTGCATCCTCCGATAAGGGATGCGGTTAGCCTTGCTGTGAAGCGTTGCGAATGAGAGACAATAAGTCCTGAGCAAGTATCGAATGCCTGCTAATCAGGCAGCGTGGCCCTTAGTTTTTGACGTCGTGAAGACAGTGATAAACCCAGACTTACTTTAGGACCATCAAATGTCACTGTCTCGTCCAATGCACACGTAATAGGGGTAAAAAAAGCCCACATTTGAGCAGGCACTTTTACGATAAATTAACGCGGTCTATTAACTTCTCAGTTATCGGCCGCCAGAAGAGGATCCTTAATTTATATTTCTGACGTAATGACAAATATGATCCTGGTTTTTAGCGTACTTGCATTGCAAAGCTGAAAAAACCCGCGTAGGGCGGGTGTGAAAGCTACTCACTAAGTCATCGCGTGTTGGGCGCGCATTCAATTAAAACACGAATAGATATATTAGTCGCGAAAGGACGATAGATTAGGAATTATCAAGAATATATGCGCCGATAATAATTTGTTAGAAGATTAATTACTGATTTTTATCTTTAGTTTAATAGACAGTTGTTTTTTATTGGGAACGGTAAGGATAAGTGGGGAATAACGCTTCTTTATGGGGTGTTATTGTGATTTATTTATTCATTATCAATGGTTTAAAATAAACATGGTGTGGGATGAGCCTATTGGTTTAAGAAGGTTTTCTTGGGTTGTCGTGATAAAAAAACCCGCAAGAAGCGGGCGTAAAAAATTTCAAACTATTCTCTCTACTGCAACACCTTATTGTTTTCATCTGTAGGCTAGAGTAATGCTATAAATATTGATACCAAAGATATTGGAGTTAATCTTTTCGACAGGAACGAATATTGTGATGGTAGTAAAAGATTAGTCGAGAGAAATAAGAAGGTTATTTTTATCATTGTTGTACTTTACAGAGTGTTACGGATTCATAACTTACCGCTGGCAGTGTAAATTTAATGATTTTTAACAGGCATGTGATGGAACTCAACCCACAATGTTTCCTGTACTCGGTGGTTTTATGAATATGCAGAGTAGCTATTTAATCCTTTAAAAGTACGAATTAAATTTCCTGACCGGTTTTGTATCAGATAAAAAGGGCATTCATGATGAATGCACCGGATTTGCCGGCTGTTGATCGGCTAAACAGTCATAACAAAGGGATAGCTTGCCATCCGTTTTTGCTTACTTAATCACTTTGCTCAATCATGACCAGACACATCCCCGTGACATCGGGTGAATGGGGTGAACTATACTTTTCTCGAGACAGGTTAACTATTTACCCCTGAACGGAGAAAGAGATGATTGATCTGAGAGAGATGAACGAAAAAATTCACCAGACGCTGAAAGGTAACGAACCGGAAAATTACGATGCCGATACAGCGCAGCGGGTTTTAGACGTAGTAAGACCTTACTGGCAAGAAGGCGATGAAACGGTACACAACGATATTCTGCAAAAATTGTCACGATTAGAAGAGTCGGGCGTTCCCTTTCCTGAAAACTATCAGCAGTCGCTGTAAACAAATACGCCCCTCAACAGGGGCGTATTTGATTAAGTAGCTGTGTAAGGATCCTTTTTATCATCCTCGCTGTCATCATTTTTACGCGGCACTTCGCCGTGATCTTTCGGCGCATCTGTTGCCGGATGATCGTCCTCTTCATAGGCATTACCTGCGTTTGGTGCGACCTCCGGTAAACTTTTGCTGACATCACCTTCGCGTTTACGCTCTTCATTTGTCTGATGTTTATGCATTGCTCGCTCCTTTTGTCCAGTGCATAAAGTCTAGACGAGGCTGCCTGATCCGGCGTAACGAAGTTGTCATGTGGCTGCAAAAATGCATAAAAAAGCCCGCACCGGGCGGGCTAAAGTAATTTTTATCTCTCGATCGTTTTACTAAGCGCATTCGCTGTGCGCGTATAGCTGGCCCATGCTATACCCGAGATGTTAAGCGGGGAATGGACAAATCAGCCATAAATTGCCTCTATGCGACATCTTGAATGTCGATTAATAAATTCGATTGAAAGGATTGATAAAAAGCATATAGTAACCTGCGTTACTGGGAGGTCGACAATATGTTACGTGATTATTTAAAGATTGATGCTGAAGACAAATTAGTTGAGAAGGGCACTTTGCGGACCAACAATCGTGGGCAGGAAGATGTCACCGAATGGACCATTGTAAACCACAGCGGTGAAGAAAAAGGTGTGGTGGCGTTGTTTGATAAACTCAGCAATCGCCGCTCGTATCGGGTCAGCTATCGTATTATGCAGACCGATCTGCAGGGCAAAGTGGTGGTCGATCACTTGACCGACGTACTGTAAGTTTACCCTGAACGTTAATGACCCAATCCTTAAGCAAAAAACCGCGCTATGGCGGTTTTTTTGTTTAACGCTGTCGATAGCGCCGCAACTCAATAATTGTTCCCGCCAGTTGTAACTTTTCCTGATGTGAATGCAATACCGGGTAATCGATGTTTGCCGGTGCCAATTCGAATTGCGGTACACCATCAATTTTCCCACGCGGGCGATAGGTGCGTAGCAGGGCGTTATCAGACTGAAAGACCAGAACCGTATCACCGGGCAGCGGCACCAGCTGCGGATCAATAATTACTACATCTCCCGGCAGATAAGCCGGCGCCATAGCATGGTCTTCAATACGCACGGCAAACGTGCCCTTCGATAATCCCCTTTCGCTGGATAAAACAGGTTCAAGGTGAGCATATTTTCCCTCTGCCCATTGCTGGATATCCGCTAGCGCGATCAGCGGAATGGCGCTGAAGCCTGTCTCAGTTGGTGAGCGATCAAAGATCGGGCCTTCGCCATCAATCAAATAAGCGGGTGCGCATTCCAGCGCTTCTGCCAGCCGAAGTAAGTTTTCACCCCTTGGCAATGTCTCATCTTTTTCCCACTGCGATATCGCAACGTGGGAAACCTTAACCTGAACAGCGAGCTGTTTCTGAGTCAGCTCCTGTGTTTTGCGACGCAATAAGATGCGGTTACCTGTCGTTTCGTTTTTCATTAGCTTGACTTTTTGCATAAGAGAGGCTTAAGTTTACTTAACCATGGTACTTAAGTAAACTTAAATCCATGGCGCAGTGTGTCTGTGCGACCCGGTTGTTTTGCTCCAGACACCTTACCAGCAAGAGAGGTGGAGCATGGAAAGTAGTTTAATTACCAGTGTAGGAGCCTTAGTTCTCGGTGGGGGCGCAGCGGCACTATTTTGGAAGCCGCTGCTGGCAGGGATCGCCTCAATTGTGACCAGCAATCGCGCAGGTGGCGAAATCATTACCAGTTACAAAGAGCAGGTGATGTTGTTAAAGGAAGGTAATTTGTTGCTGCGCGAGGAGAACGATGAATTGCGTGAGCGGCACGATAAAAATCTTCGTCGAATTTCCTTGCTTGAATCAGATCTACGCATCATCAAAAACGCGCTTGGCATTTTGCTGGCGATGACGGAAGCCGACCATAACGATAAGTTTCGTAATGAAGTCGATCGGCTTATTACGACTCTGGAGGATCGCAATGATGGTTCAAATAGATAACAATTTTGGCCCTACTAATAACAAGCGCAAAGTTATTCTCGGCGGGCTGTTTCTGGGGTTATCGATGATCTGTGTCATCATGACCATTATGTTTTTGTATGTAAGTCATGCGGCTAATCAGCGGGTTAATCAGATTCGGGCGGATTATCGCGAAGTGGCTGATCGACGAGATGCGCAGGTTGAACAGTTAAGTACGCAGGTTAACAACTTGCAGCGCAAACTCGATTTATTGCCCGATCGTACGGCCAGCAAGACAGCAGATAAAGTGAAGGAAGTGGTGAAGTCCGATGAGGCGAATATGATCTCATCGGAGAGGAAATAGCAGCTTCCGATTATTCCTAATGCGGCTTCGCTATTTTCGACTATCTTTAAATCTCCAGGCAACATTTTATTGGGTAAAAAGCCATTGAATAACTAACCAAAAGGAAACATAGCATGAGTGATTCAGTTGAAACTAAAAGCAAGACAGATTATCTGCGCGATGTGACTTCTCAGTTAAAAGAGATGCGTCACTATGCGCAAACCAACACCGAAACACTCTCCAGCCATTGGTTAGCATTTGACGCCGGTGAATACAAAGATAAGGTTAATGCGGACCGCGTTGACGCGCTGCTGAACAAACAGGGAAAGCTGTTGGAAGATTTGGATGCGGCGATCCAGGATATTGAAATTGAGATCAATCACAGCGAGCAGGAGAGTTAATATCTCCCGCTGACTGTCGCGGTGGCTGAGAAGGAATTACTCGGCCACCAGCCACATTTCCGCTTCGTCAAACATCTCTTCGACGATGCGGGCAATGGTAGCTTTATCATTCTTACTTAAATCGGTATCTATAGCGTTACGTTCCATCGGCTTGACCTTAACTTCAAGATCAGGAAACACTCGATGCACGCGCTTTTCCAGCTCTTGCAAAATCATTTCGCGAGCGCCAGGTAAACCCGCAACGTTACGCTTATCGTAAATCAATTCCACAAACATAATGGCAATCCGTAGAGGGCAAAATCGCCCGCACATAATACTGTAAATAAAAACAGTAGCAAGATGTCGCGAGCGACAGAGACAAAATATTTTATGTCGTTTAGTAATTTGTGCTGGTCTGGAGTAATGTGGACGGGTCAAAACGACATATTGGAATTACTGACTTCAGGAGAAGTGCAATGCGACAGCTGGTTATAGATATTCTGCTTAAAATGGCAAAGATGGATGTCGACGCCAAAGAATTGACAGCGCAGACCGAAGCGCAAACTTTGTTAATCGCCGCATTGCTGATTCAGGCAAAACAAGACAATTCGCTCACCATCACCGAAACGGTGCAAGATGCGATCGTCACGGCTTCACGCTCTTCAACTGAGTTTTTGCAATCTGATGTAGATTTGCTGTTGACGCACATTAATCGTTTGCTGGCAGTAGCGAAATACGTCGAAGTGAATGGCAAGGCAGAAACAGAAGGGGAGTAAAAAAATTAGCCTCTGGAGGTGGAAATCCAGCAACACCTCCAGAGGCAGTGCAAAAGCACTATTCGTTCAAGGACAATCGCGACCGAAGTCGTGGGATAAACTTATACAAGATTTGTCTTGTTGTACAATTTATTTATGCCGATTTCGACTGGTTGGAGGTGTTTTTAAAGTGCACCTTTAACCCGATCGCCTTATAGCTCATTCTTGATGCAAAACTCTTCCCACGTCATACCCAACGATTCGGCATGTGATTTGAGATAAGTCTCGATCGCGTCCGCCGCTACCGCTTTATCTGGTTCAGCCAGCTGAATAGAAAAGATCATCCCATCGAGATTTTTTTGCCGTAAAAACGCAGCGTAGATGCGTTCGGCATGCCATTCGCGCAACTGTCGCAGTGATAAGTTTGCGGCGCGCGCATCGCTTTCGGTAAGTTCATCAAGGGCTTGCTGGAAATCGGCGTGGGCGGCGAAAAACATGTCGCGCGCCTGGGCATAATAGGCTTCTGGCGTTTTCATCATTACGTTCCTGAAAGTCTGTTGCAGCGCGCCAGTGTAGCCTGTTGCAATCGTATTGTCAGGAATCCGATACGCCGCTAAGTAGATGAAGGGGCATTCTGTTGAAACTTCTATACTCGCTTTCATATTATGGCGGCAGACTGCGCAAACGTTCGAATTATCTCCAGGCGCTGTCACGCTTTGCTGCATGTTGATGAGCCGTAAAACAGCGAAAGAGAGAAGAAAGCGGCATTGAAAGCGGTTACGGATGCGCAGATATCTTGCGTAGCTTAGTGGAAAAATTATAACGTAGCCGCCATTGATGCGAGCTTAGGGATTAAAGATGAAAAAGTGGATGCTGATTGCGGTACTGGCGCTGGGCGGCTGTGCCCAAATCGATAACTATAAAAGCGCGGTGAAAACGCCAGCGCCCGCCAGTTTGCAAGGCAACTGGCAAACCGTTGGGCCGCAAGGCGGTTTGATTAGCGATCAAGCCATTGCCAGTTTGATCATTGATTCTGATGGCAGCACGCTGGATTGTCGCCAATGGCAGCGCATTATCGCCAAGCCGGGGAAATTAACCTTGCTGAGCGGTGATTACGTTAACGTAAATCGTCAACTGCGCGTTATGCCGCTGGTGGTGGAAAACGGCGAACTGAAATATGACGGTTTGACGCTGCGTAGAGTGGATCGTCCAACGGTAGATTGCCAAAAAGCGCTGGATGAAGTGGCCAAACAGCCTGATGCAGCGGTGATTCAGAATATCGAACCAGAACTGCTGCGCACAACGATTACACAGAATAACCAGAAGTAAGTTCCGAGTGTAATGCTAGGGTAGCTGCGCTGCTTGGATTATTCCTCTGCGCGCTGTTTGGATTATTCCTCTGCGCGCTGGCCCCCATCCCGGCCTTCCCCCGCGAAGCGGGGGAAGGCGACGCTGCCACATGCAGACTCAATACTCGCATTTTGCAGCATCTTCCTCCCCCATGTATGGGGGAGGACCGAGGTGGGGGACAAACGACGCCGAACTATTTCTTATCAACCACCCAGACGCTCACGCTGCCGCCGTTACACAGAAAAACTGCGTTACCTTCTTCATCGGTAGTGACTGTTTCCAGGCGATGACCTAAATAATCGCTCCAGGATTTGCCAGCATAACCTGCGCCCATCGCCACCGTTTTCTCACCCTCATCACCGTTTGACATGATAACCACGCAGCCGGGATGTTCTTCCGTGCCGCTGCGACTAAACGCCACGCAGTTCGGATGATCAAAATAGTCGGTTTGCGCGCCCCAGCCGTAAATCTGGCGGGCACGAATCAAGTTTTCCAGTTCAGCGATCACCGGTATCTGAATGTTATACATCTCGCCATCATCACCTTCATCTTCATAGTTGGCCCCAAACAGGTCAGGGTAGAAAATTGTCGGCACGCCTTGTTCGCGCAGCAAAATCAGCGCATATGCCAGCGGTTTAAACCATGACTCAACGGGCGCTTCCAGTGATTGCAACGGCTGTGTATCGTGATTAGCAACGATAGTCACGGCATGCCAGGGATCGGCGACCACCAGTGAATTTGCAAATATCTGGCTGAGGTCATATTCACTTCCTTGCAGAGAAGCCTGATGGAAGTTCAAGTGCAGCGGCGCATCAAACAGCATGGTTTTGCCGTCAACCTGCTCGATATATTGCTGCAATTTATCAAGTTCATGCGCCCAGTATTCGGCCACGATAAACATCGGTTCGTTGGCGACATCCTGAATGTGATCAATCCATTCTTTATAAAACCAGGCAGGAATGTGCTTCACTGCATCCAGACGAAATCCGGTGCAGGGCAGTTGTTCCATAATCCAACGCGCCCAATACTTTAATTCTTCACTCACCGCGTTGTTACGGAAGTCAATGTTGGCACCCATCAGATAATCAAAATTGCCGAGTTCATTATCAACCTGGTCGTTCCAACCTTCGACCGTGTAATCATTGATGATTTTGAACACGCCGTTTTCGTCGGGATTTTCGATATGATCCACGCCGCTAAAGCATTTGTAATCCCAGATGAATTTTGAATATTTGCCCGCGCGCGCCGGAAAGGTGAAGCGTGTCCAGGCTTCACACTCGAGTACTTCATCATCAATCTCTTCTCGGTTATCAGGATTGACGCGGTTAACCTTTATTTTCTCCTTTTCATCAGCGCCAATTTTATGATTCAGCACCACATCCATGACCACGCCAACGTTGTGGCTGCGCAGCGTATCAACAGCGGCTAATAACTGCTGCTTGTCACCATATTTGGTGGCAATGCTGCCTTTTTGGTCAAATTCACCCAAGTCAAACAGATCATAGGTATCGTAACCTTCAGAATCTGCACCCGATCCCCCTTTGTAGCTGGGTGGAAGCCACGCCATCGTAATACCGATTTCACTCAACCAAGCCGCTTTCTCTGCAACTTCTGGCCACAGTTTGCCGCCTTTCGGGTAATACCAATGGAAAAACTGCAATAAGGTTGGGTTTTGCATCGCTGCACTCCATGAGGGATGATGAAAATCAAGTATGGAGTAAGCGGGAAAAAAGGCGCGTCGCGCTGAAAAATATATCTGCGCGACACGTTAAAGGCAGGAAACTAGGATTGGGTTTCGCGCGGCACCATCACAATACCGCCTTGCTTACCGTAAGCGGAAAGCACGGATTTCTGACGTGAAGATTGACCGACCAGCGAGGCCAACTCATCCATGCGTATCTGCAACAGACGCTTCACTTCAGCTTCATTATCAAGGATATGACGTAAGACGGGGCGCAGCTGCTCCAGAACCTGAACAGAAGGCGCGGCGTCCTCTGTTGAACGCGCTAATTTCTGCACCGCGCTGACATAATCCATCTCTTTGCTAATCAACGCTTCCCATTCGCCGTCGGTTGCAAGGCGCAGCATCCCCTGGCTTAGCGTCAGTAAATGTTGGTAAGTCGTAATCAGATGCGGTGCAAGAGTCATTAAACGGCGTCCTGAATCAGGGTTTGAGGTTGCGCAACTTCTTTCCAGGCGTCGGCAATGTTGCGTAGCAGGCTTTCGACTTCTTCGATGGCTTCTACGTCATTGTGTAGATTGGCTTGTAACAGACGACGCACCATGTAGGTATAAAGACCCAGCAGGTTATCTGCAAGTTCATCACCGCTGTGATCGTCGAGGCCTTGTTTCAGTCCGCTTTCAATAATATTGATCGCTTTTGAGAGGGAAAGACCTTTTCCCTCAATGTTGCCGTCCTGTAAGAACAGGCGGGCACGCACCAGCGCGCTAAGCGCACCGTCGAAAAGCATCACAACCAGCTGATGCTGGCTGGCGCTCATCACGGCGCTTTCGACGCCGATTTTTGCATAGGCTTTTGTGCCATTTGCGCTGTACATGTTTACTCCTTATTACGATGAGCTGCTGCTGGAGCTTGTGGAAGTCGCAAACTGCTGAGTTAAGTAGTCGCTGGTGGTGTTCAGCGAACTCATGAGTACGTCTAACTGGGTAAACTGCGCTTTATAGCGCGCCACCAGATTATCGATACGCGTGCTCATGGTGTTGTACTGATCGGTCAGGTTATTCAGGGTCTTACTGACGCCGTCAGTCGCCGCCTGAATAATGCCGGTTGATGAGAGCCAGCCGGTCAAATTCGTCGCGATGGTGGTGGTGATACCGGTGGTTTTGCCGTCACCAACGATCATCTCTTTCACACCGTCCGGATCTGTACTCAGTGCGGTGTCCAGTTTGTCAGAGTCGAGTTCTAACTGGCCGCTGGTAGGATCGGTGGTGATGCCAATCTGCGCCATAGTTTTATAGGTCGATGAGCTTTGCGCATTGGTCAGCATGGTTTTTAACTGGGTCTGGATGGTACGCAGCGTACTGTCGCCCAGTAACGCACCGTTGCTGGAGTCTTGCGCATCAGCGCCGACATCAACTGCGGTGTATTTAGTTAATGTAGTGAATTGATCCAGCAAGGTATTGTAAGCATCGACCCAGCTGGTAATGGCGCTGTTCGCTTTTGACGTGTCTTTGGTGATCGTCAGCGTCTGGTTACCGGTTGTGGTGTCATTGAGGTTCAGCGTGATGCCTTCCAGGGCATCGCTGATTTCATTGCTGCTGCTTTCAATCGCCACGTTGTTCACGGTGAGCTTGGCGTTTTGCGCCGTCACACTTTCGGTCATCGCATTGGTGGTGGTTGAAGCGTCATAACCCACAACGGCTTGTAACGTATCGTCGCCCGTAACTTCAATTTTGCTGACGGCGTTGTCGCTGCCGGTTTCGCTGGAGGTCATTGATAAACGATAACTGCCGTCACCCACTTTGATAATCGTGGCGGTGACGCCTGCATCGGCACTGTTGATCGCATCGCGCATGCCGGTCAGTGAGGTTTGTTCGGCGGTTAGCGTGATGTTTTTACTGGTGCCATCGGTCAGCGTGATGGCCATTGTGCGGCTGGCAGCGCTGTCACCCAATGCAGTGGTGTTGCTGGTTTGCACCGCTGACGTCAGGGTTTGCGCCTGCGCCAGCTGCGTTACGCTGACGGTATACTTACCGGCCACGGTGCTACCTGATGTGGTGGCGCTAAATGCGCTGGAGCTACTGGTTGCCGAGGTGGCGGTAAACAGATCGGCATCATTCAGTTTGGTGTTGGCGGTTTGAAACGTCGTTAATGCACTTTTCAGCGTGCCGTAAGCACTCAACTTAGAGGTATACGCGGACTGTTGCGTGGTAATCGGCGTCAATGACGCTTTCTCTGCAGTGGTCAGACTATCCAGAATAGTACTTAAATCGAGGCCTGAACCGATACCTAAGGTAGAAATACTAGCCATGTTGTTTCCTTTATATGGTCGACACGGAGTTTGAATACCGGTGTTATCGGCTTTTATTAAGTAAAGTTTAAGGTTATTTACGCATCGCTAATAAACCGAATAGGACATATAGAGAAGGGTATTTCGGCGACTAGAAAAATGTTCAATTAACGCTAAAGAAGTTCTGAGGGTGGGCGATAAACATTAGCGTGACAGGAACCAGCAGAAAAAGTTGGCCTGGTCCTAAAAAAAATTCTAAAGGTTGTTCAAGGGCAGACGATAACAACATTGACGGCGTTGAAGCCGGCGGGTTGAAGCCCACACCTTAACCGAAAGACTTGATTAACAGGAAAATTTATCATGGCCCAAGTCATTAATACCAATAGCCTCTCGCTGATCACTCAGAACAACATCAACAAGAACCAGTCTGCTCTGTCTACTTCTATCGAGCGTCTGTCTTCAGGTTTACGTATCAACAGCGCTAAAGATGACGCTGCTGGTCAGGCAATTGCCAACCGTTTCACTTCTAACATCAACGGCCTGACTCAGGCTGCTCGTAACGCCAACGACGGTATCTCTGCTGCGCAGACTACTGAAGGCGCACTGTCAGAAATCAACAACAACTTACAGCGTGTACGTGAACTGACCGTACAGGCACAGAACGGCACCAACTCTGATTCTGACCTGTCTTCAATCCAGGACGAAATCAAATCACGTCTGGACGAAATTGACCGCGTTTCTGGTCAGACTCAGTTCAACGGCGTGAACGTACTGGCTAAAGACGGCAAAATGTCAATCCAGGTTGGCGCTAACGATGGTCAGACTATCGATATCGACCTGCAGAAAATCGACTCTTCAACTCTGGGCCTTAAAGGTTTCTCAGTTTCTAGTAATGCATTGAGCGTTGGTGCTGCAATCACTACCGTGCCTGGAGCTACTGCATCAGATGCTCCGATAGCAGTCAATTTTGGTGGCACCACCGCTACGGCTCAAGCGGATTTTGCTAAGCAGTTGGGCTTGTCTGATACGTCGGGTGTAACTCTTAATAACGTGCTTGATAAAGATGGAAATGCCACCAGCACCTATGTTGTTCAGGCTAATGGCAAATCGTATTCAGCTTCGCTTGAGAGCTCTAGCGGTACTGTTACCCTTAACACATCTACAGTTACTTATAATGACCCAGATAATGGTGTTACAGGTGCTGAGAAAACAGATTCTGTAATTGAAGTAGGAACGAATTCTGACGGTGAAGCAGTAGGCTTTGTCAGTGTGCAAGGTAAAAACTTCTTAGCGGGTACTGATGGCAAAGATGCTATCGAGAACAGCGGTACTGCCACTGCTACTGCTGAAGCCACTGCTGTGCAGCTTACTACAGAATATGATACTGATGGCGTAACAGTAAAAACTGCAGCTACAGATGAATTTGCCGGCGCAGCTAGTAATGATCCACTAGCTCTGCTTGATAAAGCTATTTCTCAAGTTGACAAATTCCGTTCAAGCCTGGGTGCGGTACAGAACCGTCTGGATTCTGCTATCACCAACCTGAACAACACCACCACTAACCTGTCTGAAGCACAGTCTCGTATTCAGGATGCTGACTACGCGACTGAAGTTTCAAACATGTCTAAAGCACAGATCGTTCAGCAGGCGGGTAACTCCGTGTTGGCGAAAGCTAACCAGGTTCCACAGCAGGTTCTGTCTCTGCTGCAGGGCTAATCGCTCTCTTGAAAGACGTAAAAACCTCGCTTCGGCGGGGTTTTTTTATTTATTGGGGATTATTCCTAAACGAAACCGTCCTGTTACAGATCCTTTTCGATCTGCCGATAACTCCTTTTACAACAACACAACGTTTGATCCTTTTTTCCGACTTCTGGAGTGTCTATGCGCTTCAATTATGACTTGTTACCGGGTGAGCTGCTGACCTTCGAAGAGATCGCCTTACGCTACTCCCAGCAATACCCTGATGATAAAGAGTTAACGGCACGCGCTTTACTCAGTCCCAGCACCAGCTTCCGCACGCTGAAAATTCGCGCGGTGTTTGCCCATGAAGAGAGCAACAGTCCACAAGAGGATTTGCTGTTCATCTCTAACGACAATGAGCGCAAAAACTATCTGCGCCGTTTTGAGCACTATTTAAAGCAGCAACTGCCGTTTCTCTATTTCCGCCGCAGCGAGCAGGGCAAAAAAGAGAATCTTTGGCAGGTGATGGGAGAGAGTCGGGTTTACGCGATGATCGATCCGCACTCCGCGGTGGCGCAAAATCTTCTGACCAGTCGTGGCTATAAGCTGGTGCTGATGCGCCAGGATGAAGAAGAGGAGTACTGGCAGCTGTTTAACCCGCAGGCCAATCCCTGTTTCCCGCAGTCGCGACGCATTCAGTTCATTGTGGTCCTCAGCACGCCGCAACATAAAGTGCCCACAGCGGTAATGCCTGGAACAGAAGTGGGGCGGCGCGTCAAAGCCAAAGTTCTGCAACGTGCCAGTCAGACAGAATTCACCGCCGCAGTTAAAGCGCGCTATGGTGCCTGCGTGATCACCGGCACGCGTCTTACCGATCGTCATAACTGGCCGTGGGTTGAAGCCTGTTATATCGATACGCGTGAAAACGAAGAGGGCTTTTTAGCCGACAACAGCGTGGATAACGGCTTGTTTTTACGCAGTGATTTGCAGCGTTTATTCATTAACCGATTGATTAATATTGATGGTGAATCGGGACGGATTTATTTTCATCCGGGTGAAGAAGCGCTTGAAAGTATAAGCCCGTTTTATCAGGCGCTGGAAGGGCAGACCTGTGCATTGTGGGATGCTGTGCCGTCGGGCACGCGGCAGCGCCTGCTCGCGCTGCGCTAATCTATTTCACAGGGGGCGTAATCGTCGCCTCCTGATATAACAAATTTGAAATAACCTCGATTTACCCCGCCTATTCACCCAATCAAAAACCCTACAGAATTGGATAATCATGCCGATAACTTCATTAACGCAGGGTAGTCAACGTGAACAATCTCTATACCGCCGATGGCGTGATGGATAAGCATTCGCTCTGGCAGCGTTACGTTCCTCTGGTGCGGCACGAAGCGCTGCGCCTTCAGGTGCGTCTGCCAGCCAGCGTTGAGCTTGACGATCTGCTGCAAGCAGGTGGCATTGGTCTGTTGAATGCCGTGGAGCGCTATGACGCGCTGCAGGGCACCGCCTTTACCACTTATGCAGTGCAGCGCATTCGTGGCTCAATGCTGGACGAGCTTCGCAGTCGGGACTGGGCACCACGTAGCGTTCGTCGTAACGCACGCGAGGTAGCCGGTGCCATGCATCAGGTAGAACAGACGTTGGGGCGTGCTGCTACCGAGCAGGAAGTGGCTCAACAGTTGAATGTTTCGATGGAGGAGTACCGGCAGATTCTGCTGGACACCAACAACAGCCAACTCTTTTCCTACGACGAGTATCGAGAAGAACACGGCGACAGTGCGGAGCTGGTGACGGAAGGCCACGAAGAGGCTAATCCGCTTCATCAGTTGTTAGAAGGGAGTCTGCGTGAGCGCGTCATTGAAGCGATCGAAGCGTTACCCGATCGCGAAAAGATGGTGCTGACACTGTACTACCAGGAAGAACTGAACCTGAAAGAGATTGGCGCGGTGCTTGATGTAGGGGAATCCCGAGTCAGCCAACTGCACAGTCAGGCGATCAAACGCCTGCGTGCCCGACTTACGGGAGCGCGCTAGCAGTATCAGTTCCTGGCGATTCAAAAATATAAGAAACCGGGGACTCAGCAATGGGAGCCAAAACCAAAGCCAGACCGTTAAGTCGTTATCTTAAAGACTATAAACACAGCCAAAGTCATTGTTCGCATTGTGGCAAGGTATTAGATCGTATGGCGCTCGTTTTTCGCGGTCAGATCATCAATAAAGAGGCCATCGCTCGGATGGACCAAATGATTGATGAACCACTGTGGCTGAAACTTCAGCCTGAACTGACCGCGTTATGTCGTTTTTGCAGCGACATTTTTTGTAATACCCATCCAAACTATTTCGACATTATGGCGTTTAAGCAATATTTGTTCGAACAGACCGAAATGAGCCCCAGCACCATACGTGAATACGTGGTGCGGCTACGTCGGCTGGACGACATGTTGAAAGCCAAAAATTTCCCTGCCGACAGACTGCAAGGTAATAGCTGGCATGAGTGTCTGGAACGTGATTTACCGGATGCGGGTAATAACAATTACCGCATTGCGTTGCGTAAGTACGACCAATTTTTGGGTTGGCAGCAAAACTGAGGGGCCATTCGCGGCTGAATGGATAGCACGCGAGCAATGAATAGTTGCTCGCGTGCAGCGCCTCGCAGATTTACGGATGATCCTTTCCTCATCTTCTGCAACACTGTAAAGATCATTGCGCAATGCCTTGGAGGCAGCCTTGTCTTTACAACTTATTCATCAATTTCCTCGTCTGGAACTGCTTGGCGCACCCACGCCGCTTGAGCATTTACCCCGACTTTCCGACTATCTTGCCCGCGATATCTTTATAAAACGTGACGATGTCACGCCAGTAGCAATGGGTGGCAACAAACTGCGTAAACTCGAATTCCTGGCCGCTGATGCGCTGCGTGAAGGGGCCGACGTGCTGCTGACTGCGGGCGCAATCCAGTCCAACCATGTGCGGCAAACCGCGGCTGTCGCCGCTCGGCTGGGTTTGAAATGCGTTGCCCTGCTTGAAAATCCGATTGGTACTGCCTCAGAAAACTACCTCAGCAACGGGAACCGCTTGCTGCTTGACCTGATGGATGCCGAAATCGTCATGGTTGATGCCTTGTATAATCCTCATGAACAACTCGCTGAACACGCCACCCGGCTTGAAGCGCAGGGTTTCCGTCCGTATGTGGTGCCGGTGGGCGGCTCGAATACGCTTGGCGCGTTGGGTTATGTTGAATGCGCACAGGAGATTGCGCACCAAAGCGAAGGTGTGGTGGATTTCGCCGCTGTGGTGGTGGCATCAGGCAGCGCCGGAACCCACGCGGGTTTAGCGGTGGGTCTGGAGCACTTGATGCCAGAAACTGAGTTGGTTGGCATAACGGTTTCACGCACAGTAGAAGCGCAGCTGCCAGTGGTCGAGCGCATTCGTCAGCCGCTGGCAACACAATTAGCGCTAACCGCCAACGCGCCCATCACGCTCTGGGATGATTACTTTGCACCCCGCTACGGCGAGCCGAACGAAGAGGGCATGGCAGCGGTAAAACTGCTGGCGCGCCTTGAAGGTATCCTGCTCGATCCGGTTTACACCGGCAAAGCAATGGCGGGATTGCTGGATGGCATCAGTCAAAATCGCTTCCGCCGCGAAGGCCCGCTGCTGTTTATTCATACGGGCGGCGCACCGGCGTTATTTGCTTATCACCCTTCAGTCTGATACAGCAGGAAAAATCCAGTTTATAATCTAAAACTTACTCAGTAAGGCTCGGCAGCAAACGCTGCCGCACAACACACATCACATACTAATAAATTGGGGTGAATATGGTTTTTTCTCGTGTACGTCGCCAACTGGCGCTGGGCGTTATGGCGATGGCGCTGGTCGCCGGCGTTAACGTTAACACTTTTGCGGCAGAAAATTTGCTGAATAAAGTGAAAGATCGCGGCACGTTACTGGTTGGCCTTGAAGGAACGTATCCGCCGTTCAGCTTCCAGGATGAAAGCGGCAAGCTGACCGGTTTTGAAGTGGAGTTCGCCGAGCAGCTGGCGCAGCACCTTGGCGTGAAGGCCAGCCTGAAACCGACCAAATGGGACGGCATGTTGGCTTCGCTGGATTCTAAGCGTATCGACGTGGTCATCAATCAGGTCACCATCTCTGATGACCGTAAGAAGAAGTATGACTTCTCCACGCCTTACACTGTTTCTGGTGTCCAGGCGCTGACCATGAAAGCCAAAGCGGGCACCATCACTAAGCCTGAAGATTTGTCCGGTAAGAAAGTGGGTGTCGGCTTAGGTTCTAACTACGAGCAGTGGCTGCGAGATAACGTTAAAAACGTGGATATTCGTACCTACGATGATGACCCAACCAAATATCAGGATCTGCGCTCAGGCCGTCTTGATGCGATCTTGGTTGATCGTCTGGCTGCGTTGGATCTGGTGAAAAAGACCGGCAACACCATGGCCGTGGCGGGCAATGCGTTTTCACGTCTGGAATCGGGTGTAGCGCTGCGTAAAGGCGATGATGATCTGCTGAAAGCGATTAATCAGGCGATTGCCGATATGCAGAAAGATGGCTCACTCAGCAAGCTGTCCGAAAAATGGTTCGGCGCGGACGTGACTAAATAATGCAGGAAAGCTTACAACTGGTGCTGGATTCAGCACCCTTTTTATTAAAGGGCGCGCTGTTCACGCTGCAACTCAGCATTGGCGGGATGTTTTTCGGCCTGGTGCTGGGTTTCATCCTTGCGCTGATGCGCCTGTCGCACTTGTGGCCGATAAGCTGGCTCTCCCGCATCTATGTGTCGATCTTCCGTGGCACGCCGCTGATCGCGCAACTGTTTATGATTTATTACGGTTTGCCGCAGTTCGGCATTGAGCTGGATCCGATCCCGTCGGCGATGATTGGCTTGTCGCTTAATACGGCGGCGTATGCGTCAGAATCATTGCGTGGCGCAATCTCTGCGATTGAACGTGGCCAATGGGAAGCGGCCGCCAGTATCGGTATGACGCGTTGGCAAACGCTGCGTCGCGTTATTCTGCCTCAGGCTGCGCGTACGGCATTGCCGCCGTTAGGTAACAGTTTTATCAGCCTGGTAAAAGACACGTCGCTGGCGGCAACCATTCAGGTGCCGGAACTGTTCCGTCAGGCGCAGTTGATCACCTCGCGGACGTTGGAAGTGTTCACCATGTATCTGGCAGCATCATTGATCTATTGGGTGATGGCGACGCTGTTGTCTATGTTGCAAAACCGTCTGGAAGATCACGTTAACCGTCAGGATCGGGAGTCGAAATGAGTGCCATTGAAGTGCGTAAACTGGTCAAAACCTTCAACGGCCAAACGGTGCTGCACGGCATTGATCTTGACGTTGCCTCTGGTGAAGTGGTGGCGATTATTGGGCCGAGTGGCTCAGGAAAAACTACCTTACTTCGCAGCATAAACCTGTTAGAAGTTCCAGACAGCGGTCGCATCAAAGTGGGTGACATCACCATTGAAGCCGCGCTGGCGCAGAGTAAACAGAAAGAGCAGGTTCGTCGTTTACGTCAGCAGGTGGGCTTTGTCTTTCAAAGCTTCAACCTTTTTCCTCACCGTTCGGTACTGGAAAACATCATCGAAGGTCCGGTGATCGTAAAAGGTGAACCGAAAGCAGAAGCGATAGCCCGAGCGCGTTCACTGCTGGAAAAAGTGGGATTGCAGGGCAAAGAGGAGAGTTTTCCTCGTCGTCTTTCGGGCGGGCAGCAGCAGCGTGTGGCAATCGCCCGTGCGCTCGCGATGCGCCCGGAAGTTATCTTGTTTGATGAACCGACCTCTGCGTTGGATCCCGAGCTGGTTGGCGAGGTGTTGAACACTATACGGGCGCTGGCAGAAGAGAAGCGCACCATGGTGATCGTCACACATGAAATGAGCTTTGCCCGCGACGTAGCCGATCGCGCTATCTTCATGGACCAGGGCCGCATCGTTGAACAAGGTGACGCGAAGGCGTTGTTTAGCAATCCGCAGCAATCACGTACCCGCCAATTCCTCGAAAAGTTCCTGAATCAGTAATTATCTCGCCTTCCGCCAGGAAGGCGCATTACTGCTGTTAACTATTTCATCCAGGTATTATCTGAAAATAACGCAGAGATATGAGTGTAACTTCCTGAATTAGACCTTAATTCGGACAAACCTTGCCCGCTTAAACCCTGAAATTTTCCTTTTGGGATTCCACCTCATTGTGACTTTTTTTATAAATCTAAATAATTCTTTACAAATACATGGCATCAGGACATCACAATGAGTACGCCAGCGAAGAAAGAAGTTTTTTGGATTAACACCTTGAAAGGGGGGTGTATTTTGCTGGTGGTGTTACACCACACCATCATCACGACCTTTGCGCCCTCACTGCATTATCTGACTGCAGGCATTGCGCCGGCTGAATGGTGGGTCGCCTTTAATAAGTATCTCTCACCTTTACGAATGCCAGCCTTTTTCTTCGTTTCTGGTTTACTGGCCTGCAGCTCCATCGTCAAAAAAAGCTGGCAGGACGTTTTTACAAAAAAATTCAGCAATATCGTTTATCTTTACCTGTTATGGGGCGTGATTCAGTGGCTCTCTATTCACTACATCGCGACACATCTGGGTGAAAAGCTTTCGGGTACCAAGAATGCGGCTTACGCCGATACGCCGCTGGAGTTTGTGAAGCTGCTGATGCTGTCAATGACCAGCTTATGGTATCTCTACGCGCTGGCAGGTTTTTTCCTTGCTACCAAGCTGTTCCACAAACAAAAGATCGCCCTGGTGGTGTTGGCATTAGTGGCGAACTATGCGGCCCAATTCAATCTCATCCCCGGATGGGGCCCGGCCAGCGTGGCACAGAACTATCTCTATTTTCTGCTCGGCGTTTTCTTTAGCCAGGCGCTGGTTGAGTTAAGCAAGCTGGAAGGCCGCCACTGGGTGTGGTTAGCCGCGATCGCGCTAGTCGGCATTGCACATCATGCAGTCGGCCATTATAAAAATCCGTTCTATAGCTTACTGACCATCGTATTTGGCATTGTGCTGTGCCGCTTCCTCAATGAGCGCTTTAACATGGCATGGCTGAACTGGATTGGCCGCAACACGCTGCAAATCTATGTTTTGCACCGTATCTTCATTGAACTGCTGGGCCTGAGCGCGCTGACGCTGGCATTACATTATGGTTGGTTTGGCACGGCAGCCTTCAGTTGGACGTGGGCGTTAGTGATGCCAGTGTGCGGTGTCACGCTATGCGTGCTGATCTCTTTAGCGGTATGGTCAATACTTAATCGTGGTCCGGGACGCATGCTGTTTGTGTATCCGCGTTTACTGCGACAGCCCGTTAAACCTGAAGAGGTGCCTGGCGAACGTTAATCCCGATAAGGCCAGATATTCTGGCCTTTTTTATTTTATTCCTACACGTAATCCTACCCATTTAATTTTGCATAGCATATGTTTTATATTCTCGTTAAACATTTTGACGCATCTGACAAATCTTTTCTACTCGCCCACTTTATTCTGGTTTAATTGCCCTTAGGTTTCTCTCATTTAAATATGCTGCAGGCCATAATAGTCGAATTCATTTTCACTTCTTAGTGTTTAAAATTAAGCAGGATTATTTATGCGCAGCTAATGTAAAGAAACATGAGATAGCGTAAATAACTGTTTGTAACAGGGCCACTCCAAGACTTTTAAGAGTTTCGCTACATTCACCCATCCTTCATTGGCGAATAATCACCTAATAATTCTAAAAACCTAGTGCAATACCTCGCATTGTTTATTCAGCATTCTGTACCACACAGCAGGAGTCAATAAATGAACAACACCAAGTCAGATGAAATATTGTGGGTGAATACCCTAAAAGGCGCCTGTATTCTGTTGGTCGTGCTGTATCACACAGTATTGCCTGGGTTTGAAAGCACGCTGAAATATCTCTCTGCGGGATGGATTCCTGCTGAAATATGGGTGCAGTTTAATACTGTTTTGTCGCCGTTACGAATGCCAGCTTTTTTCTTTGTTTCTGGTTTATTGGCGACGAATGGAATTATGAAGCGGCCATGGAAACAGGTATTCACCAGCCGAATTACTAATCTATTCTACCTTTATATATTATGGGGATTCATTCAATGGTGGTCGATTGTTGGCATATCCACTGAAATTACCGGTCAACGTATTTCTCAAAACTTAAACGCTGCTTATGCAGGTTCTTTATTTGAATTTCTAAAATTAACCTTTATGGCCATGAGTACTTCCTGGTATTTGTACGGATTGGCGATATATTTCCTGTGTGCGAAGATGTTTCGCCAATATAAGTTGGCGCTGTTTATCGCGGCGGTGGTCCTTAACTATCTTGCTGTCGAGAAAATCATTCCGTATTGGGGACCGCAAAGCGTTGCGCAATATTTTCTGTTCTTTTTATTGGGCGCTTTTTGCAGCAGCACCATGTTGCGTCTCAGCGAATGGCGTCGTGAGAACTTCATGCCTTGGGCAATCTTGGCGGCGCTGGCGGGTATCCATGTGATTTTTGGACTCGATAAAAGTCTGTTTACCTGCATTATCGCGGTGTTGTTTAGTGTGGCCGCCTGTCGCTGGCTAAACCAGCATTTCAGTATGTCTTACATGAACTGGATTGGACGCAACACGCTACAAATTTATGTGATACATCGCATCTTCATTGAGTTCTTTGGCATGTCGGCGATTTTGTTTGCCCAACGTCACCATCTGTTTGAACAGGCCTGGTTTTCGTTTATATGGGCGTGCTTCTACCCGTTGGCTATCGTGGCCCTTTGTTCACTCTGTTCGGTTGCTGTGTGGTCGCTCACCAACCGTGGATTGGGGCAATCGCTGTTTATTTTCCCAACGTTGATTGGGATGAAGCGGAACCGCAGTCCGTCGGTGTAGCGGAGGGAGGGTGCCCAATGTGGGCACTTTCACGCTTGCAGCGGGCTAAGGTCAGTGCACGGAGTGCGGATTTTGCTTGCAGCGGGCTGTGCAGGTGCCTCACTTCGTGAAGAGGGCTCACTTCGTGAAGAGGGCTCACTCCGTGAAGATTCCGCCCGCCAGGCGCTGGGCAGTTTCATCTGCTCCGGGCAGGCGGACGTGTTAAGGGGCCTAAGCCAGCCCCTTAACAATCCCGGCGTCCGGCAGACTCTGCGCCACGCTTCGCGCGGTTCCCTCGTCACTCACCCGGCCTGACGGACCGGCTGGACTCGCCGTCCTGGCTCGACCCAGCCTCTTCGCGGCATCCCTGCCGCTCGCCCTGGCCTCCGCTCTTTCCTCAGCGCACCGTATGCCTCCGGCACCCCACCGCCTGCCACTTTCTTTTCTTTCTTACATACATCCTCGTCTGAAACCCCGATGCTTCAAAAATAATCTCAAATCTCAAATCTCAAATCTCAAATCTCAAATCTCAAATCTCAAATCTCAAATCTCAAATCTCAAATCTCAAAACTCAGTTCATAAAGTTAAAGCCCACAGACAGGGCTGTAGAAATTCAGTAACCGAAGACGCGAGAAGGCGGGATGGGTTTATGAGATTCACAGCAGTGCAAAACATAAAAGAAACGGTGCCGCTGCTGCCGCGGGATCTGCCAGAGGCCATTTCACTCGCCGAGAGAATGAGGGATTTCAGGACGAGCGGCAGGGATGCCGCGATGAGGACGGCGTGAGCCAGGGATGGCGAATCCGTCCGGTCCGTCAGAAATCGTGAAAAAACGAGGGAACCGCGAAGCGGCGAGGGGGCTGGCCGGAAGCGCGGGTCAAGGGTTGCCGCTCAGCAACCCTTGTCGGTCGCCCGCAGGGAGGAAATGAAACTGCCCGGTTGGCGGGCGAACGAAAAAGCCACCGCGCCCGGTTCGGCGCTTTGAACTCAGGCGCCGGTTCGCGCCCCGAACTTCGTGAAGATGCCTCACTTCGTGAAGATTCCGCCCGCCAGGCGCTGGGCAGTTTCATCTGCTCCGGGCAGGCGGACGTGTTAAGGGGCTTACGCCAGCCCCTTAACAATCCCGGCGTCCGGCAGACTCTGCGCCACGCTTCGCGCGGTTCCCTCGTCACTCACCCGGCCTGACGGACCGGCTGGACTCGCCGTCCTGGCTCGACCCAGCCTCTTCGCGGCATCCCTGCCGCTCGCCCTGGCCTCCGCTCTTTCCTCAGCGCGCCGTATGCCTCCGGCACCCCACCGCCTGCCACTTTCTTTTCTTTCTTATATACATCCTCGTCTGAAACTTTGATGCCTCAAAGCTCAAAGCTCAAAGCTCAAAGCTCAAAGCTCAAATCTCAAATCTCAAATCTCAAAGCTCAAATCTCAAAACTCAGTTCATAAAGTTAAAGCCTACAGACAGGTCTGTAGAAACTCAGTAACCGAAGACGCGAGAAGGAGGAATGGGTTTGTGAGATTCACAGCAGTGCTAAACATAAAAGAAACGGTGCCGCTGTTGCCGCGGGGTTTGCCAGAGGCCATTTCACTCGCCGAGAGAGTGAGGGATTTCAGGACGAGCGGCAGGGATGCCGCGAAGAGGACGGGGTGAGCCAGGATGGCGAATCCGTCCGGTCCGTCAGAAATCGTGAAAAAACGAGGGGACCGCGAAGCGGCGAGGGGGCTGGCCGGAAGCGCGGGTCAAGGGTTGCCGCTCAGCAACCCTTGTCGGTCGCCCGCAAGGAGGAAATGAAACTGCCCGGTTGGCGGGCGAACGAAAAAGCCACCGCGCCCGGTTCGGCGCTTTGAACTCAGGCGCCGGTTCGCGCCCCGAACTTAAGCGCCCGGTTCGGCGCTTTGAACTCAAGCGCCGGTTCGCGCCCCGAACCCAAGCGCCCGGTTCGCGCCCCGAACCTCCATCCTTACCCGATGGTCATCAGACTGGCATTCCCACCTGCGGCAGCAGTATTCACACTCAGTGAGCGCTCAATCAGCAACCGCTCCAGCAGCAAATTAGTTTCACCACGCGCAAAGCCCTGTACCGAAACAATCGCGCCGTTGCGCGCAGCAATCTGTTCGCAGAGCGTGCGGAGCTGATCGGCATCTCCATGATAAATCACCGCATCAAACGCTTCCGCCAGCGGATCTTTCGCCAGGCTAACGCGGGCTTTCACTGCGGCAGGCAGGCTTGCCAGCAAGGTGCGATGTAATTCGTCATCCGGCCACACCGCTGTGCTGCCGACGCTGGTTACCGCAGCCAGCTGAGTTAACGCATCCTGCTGGTTATCGGCCAGACACAACACGCTGTCGCGCGGTAACAGTGAGAAGGTGTTGCGCTCGCCGGTTGGGCCAGGCAGCAGACGTACCGTTCCGGCCTGCGCCAGATCGGCATACTGTTGACACAGCATCGCCAACTCCGGCTTCTCTTTTGCCCACTCGCTCAGCGCCTTATGCGGTTCCAGCAGCGCCTGACGCAGCGTGCTGTCTGCCGGGCGTTCAGCGTCCTGACGATCAAAGGTCAGACGCAGCGCGCCATCCGGGCGGTGAGAGAGCAAGCGATAGAGGTAAAGCGGGCCACCCGCTTTCGGGCCGGTTCCAGACAAGCCTTCGCCGCCAAAGGGCTGCACGCCCACCACCGCACCCACCATGTTGCGGTTAACGTAAAGGTTGCCGACTTTGGCATTGGCCGTCACCTGCGCGATGGTTTCATCGATGCGCGTGTGGACGCCTAGCGTCAGCCCGTAACCAGAAGCGTTAATGTGATCGACCAGTTTAGGTAAATCGTTGCGTGTGAAGCGCACCACATGCAGCACCGGACCAAAAACTTCTTTATCCAGATCACTGACCTGATCCAGTTCAATCAGCGTTGGTTTGATAAAGGTGCCGGTTGCCCACTCTTTGCTGTCCTGCGGGTTTTCCTGCACGGCCTGATACACGGTGAAGCCTTTATTACGCATCGCCTGAATGTGACGCTCAATGTTCTCTTTCGCTTCGGCATCAATCACCGGACCGATATCGGTTGAGAGGCGCTCAGGATTGCCCATACGACATTCTGCCATCGCACCGCGCAACATTTTGAGGGTGTGATCGGCAACATCGGCCTGGATACAGAGCAAACGCAAGGCAGAACAGCGTTGACCGGCGCTGTCAAAGGCCGATGCCACGATATCCGTCACCACTTGTTCAGTCAGCGCCGAGGAGTCGACGATCATTGCATTCATGCCGCCGGTTTCTGCAATCAGTGGGGTAGGACGGCCTTGAGGATCAAGGCGACCCGCCAGATTACGCTGCAGCAGCGTGGCGACAGCGGTTGAACCGGTAAACATCACGCCACGTACGCGCTCATCGCCGGTCAGCTGTGCGCCAACAGTTTCACCCTGGCCGGGCAAAAGCTGCAACACGCCAGCTGGAACGCCTGCATCCAGCAGAATCTGCACCGCCTGTGCGGCAATTAATGGCGTTTGCTCAGCCGGTTTAGCCAGCACGCTGTTACCCGCCGCTAACGCAGCAGCAATCTGGCCGGTAAAAATCGCTAATGGGAAGTTCCACGGGCTAATACAGACCACCGGGCCTAATGGACGATGCGTTTCGTTGTCGAAATCATCGCGCACCATGCCCGCATAGTAATAGAGGAAATCGACCGCTTCGCGCACTTCTGCAATGGCATTGTTGTAGGTTTTACCCGCTTCACGCACCAGGATGCCGAGCAGCTGTTGCATCTGGCTTTCCATGATCTCTGCAGCGCGTTCCAAAATGGCGGCACGCTCTTCCGGTGGCGTTGCGAACCAGATCGGACCCGCATTCACGGAGGCATCCAGTGCTTGCGACACTTCCTGCTCGCTGGCTTCACGTACGTGGCCCACAACATCATTTGGCGTGGCAGGGTTAATGACGGCACGGGTTTCACCCGCGATCAGTTCGCCATCAATAATCGGCTGTGCCACAGTGGGATGTGCCGCGCTGCTGAGCAGGGCGCTGGACAACGACGCAAGGCGATGCTCGTTGGCCATATCCAAACCGGCAGAGTTCACACGGTATTTGCCATAAAGCTCACGTGGCAATGGAATCTTCGGATGCGGCAGGCCAATAGCCCCTTCGCTGGCACCCATTTTTTCCACTGCGCTGACCGGATCGGCTACCAGCTCATCAATTGGTAACGACGTGTCAGCGATGCGGTTAACGAATGAGGTATTGGCGCCGTTTTCCAACAGACGACGCACCAGGTAAGCCAGCAGTGTTTCATGCGTACCTACCGGCGCATAAATGCGGCAAGGTCGATTCAGTTTGCCATCCGCAACTTTGCCCACCACCTGCTCGTAGAGCGGTTCGCCCATGCCGTGCAGGCACTGGAATTCATACTGGCCTGGATAATAGTTATTGCCCGCCAGCTGGTAAATGGCCGCCAACGTATGCGCATTGTGGGTCGCAAACTGCGGATAAATCAGGTTCGGCACCGACAATAATTTGCGGGCGCAGGCCAGATAAGAGATGTCGGTATACACCTTGCGGGTATAAACCGGATAACCTTCCAGGCCTTCCATTTGGGCACGTTTGATTTCGCTGTCCCAATAGGCGCCTTTTACCAGACGGATCATCAGGCGACGGCGACTGCGTTGCGCCAGATCGATCAATTCATCAATCACAAACGGGCAGCGCTTCATGTAAGCCTGAATCACAAAGCCGATACCGTTCCAGCCTTCCAGTTCTGGCTCGAAGCAGAGTTTTTCCAGCAGATCCAGCGACAGCTCCAGACGATCGGCTTCTTCTGCGTCAATGTTAATACCGATGTCATAAGAGCGCGCCAGCAGCGTCAGCGATTTCAGAATCGGATAAAGCTCTTCCATTACGCGTTCATATTGCGCGCGGCTATAGCGTGGATGCAGCGCAGAAAGCTTGATCGAAATGCCAGGGCCTTCATAGATGCCGCGCCCGTTTGAGGCTTTGCCAATCGCGTGAATCGCCTGTTGATAAGAGACCAAATAGGCTTTGGCGTCGCTGGCGGTCAGCGCGGCTTCACCCAGCATGTCGTAGGAGTAGCGGAAACCCTTCTCTTCCAGCTTGCGGGCATTCGCCAACGCTTCAGCAATGGTTTCGCCCGTAACGAATTGCTCACCCATCAAGCGCATCGCCATGTCTACGCCTTTACGAATCAGCGGTTCGCCGCTTTTCCCGATAATACGGTTAAGCGAATGCGAAAGATTCGCTTCGTTATGGGTAGAGACCAAACGACCGGTAAACAATAAACCCCAGGTTGCCGCGTTGACGAACAGGGAAGGGCTGCGGCCAAGATGCGATTGCCAATTGCCGTTGCTGATTTTGTCGCGGATTAACGCATCGCGGGTAGGCTTGTCAGGAATACGCAACAGCGCTTCCGCTAAACACATTAGCGCAACACCTTCCTGAGAAGAGAGAGAGAACTCCTGCAACAGGCTTTGCACCATCCCAGCGCGCCCAGTTGCCCCTTTTTGGTGCCGGAGCTTGTCAGCCAGCTTGTAGGCTAACTGATGGGTTTTTTCTGCCAGTGGAGCAGGAAGACGCGCCTGTTCCAACATCATCGGTACCGCATCCGTTTCTGGTCGACGCCAGGCGGCAGTCACCGTAGAGCGCGTAACCGACTGCGGCAGAATCTGCTCAGCGAAGTCAAGGAACGGTTGATGGGACTCGTCTGGCGCGGCTTCATCACCTTCTGCCGCGGCCAATGCCGACAGCGGAATTTCCGGCAGTGAAGTGCCCGTTTCAAGCTGGCCAAGATAGTTAAAAATCGCTTGCTTGATCAGCCAGTGCGGCGTGCGATCGATGCGTTGTGCGGCCAGTTTAATGCGCTCGCGAGTCGCATCATCCAGTTTTACACCCATGGTGGTTGTACCCATGACTCCAGTGCTCCTTAAAAGTGGTTCGGTACGGCGTGGCCAGCACTATCACTCATGTTGCAACTTTGTGCAACCATGTTAATCGTGAGCCAGATAGCAAGGTTTCCACGTCGTCGAATGTTAAATTTCAAAATGCGGCACAGATCTTGCTGCAAGAATCTGGCCAACGTGGCAGGCCAGAGAAACCGCGGGTTTTATAAGAACGTTCTTGGGTGCAACTCCAGATCTGTGAGCGAGTGCAACCTCTGAGCAATTTTTCGCAAACGGTTAGTGAAATCGCTGTAGCGCCTGTGTTAAATCCATTGTGCGCGTCACGCCTTTCCGGCAGGATACTGCGCCTCGGGGAAATGGCTCATGCCCTGATGAGGATACGCTGCCTGGTTACCCCGTTCCGGCAACCACCAGCAAGCGATTTCTCTGGGGAAATTAAATAATAAATGGAGAGACAGATGAGTATAAGCACACCAATGTTGGTGACCTTTTTGATTTATATTCTCGGGATGATACTGATTGGCTTTATTGCCTACCGTTCAACCAAGAATTTTGATGATTATATTCTGGGTGGTCGTAGCCTCGGTAGCGTTGTTACAGCCTTGTCCGCAGGGGCATCTGATATGAGTGGCTGGCTGTTAATGGGGTTGCCAGGTGCCATTTTCATTTCTGGTATCTCCGAGAGTTGGATCGCTATCGGCCTGATTATTGGCGCATGGCTAAACTGGAAAATTGTAGCGGGTCGCCTGCGTGTTCAAACGGAGCACCACAACAATGCCCTGACGCTGCCAGACTTCTTCTCCAGCCGTTTTGAAGATCACAGTAAAATTCTGCGTGTTATCTCCGCGATCGTTATCCTGGTTTTCTTCACTATCTATTGCGCCTCGGGCGTGGTGGCCGGGGCGCGCCTGTTTGAAAGCACCTTTGGCATGAGTTACGAAACCGCATTGTGGGCTGGCGCCGCAGCGACCATCCTCTATACGTTGGTGGGCGGATTCCTTGCGGTCAGCTGGACCGATACCGTGCAGGCCAGCTTGATGTTTTTTGCGCTGATTCTGACGCCTGTCATTGTGATTATCTCGGTCGGCGGCTTCTCAGATTCACTCGCAGTGATTGAAGCCAAAAGCCTCGAAAATATCGACATGCTGAAAGGGCTGAATTTTGTTGCGGTGATTTCGTTGTTGGGCTGGGGCTTGGGCTACTTTGGGCAACCGCATATCCTGGCGCGCTTTATGGCAGCGGATTCGCACCGCTCCATTCGTACCGCACGCCGCATTAGCATGGCCTGGATGATTTTGTGCCTGGCAGGTGCCGTGGCGGTCGGCTTCTTCGGCATCGCTTATTTCCAGAACAATCCATCACAGGCCGCAGGCGTGAGTGAAAATGGCGAACGCATCTTTATCGAACTGACGCGCATTCTGTTTAACCCATGGATCGCCGGTATCCTGCTTTCCGCCATTTTGGCAGCAGTGATGTCAACGCTGAGCTGCCAACTGTTGGTCTGCTCCAGCGCCTTGACGGAAGATCTCTATAAAGGGCTATTTCGCAAAAACGCCAGCCAGAAAGAGCTGGTTTGGGTAGGGCGCTTAATGGTGCTGTTGATTGCGATAATCGCCATTGCGCTGGCTTCGAATCCAGAAAACCGCGTACTGGGTCTGGTGAGCTATGCCTGGGCAGGTTTTGGTGCTGCCTTTGGTCCGGTTGTGCTGTTCGGCGTTTGCTGGAAGCGCATGAACCGCAATGGCGCGCTGGCCGGTATGGTTATCGGTGCCGTTACGGTGTTGGTATGGAAACAGTATGGCTGGCTGGATCTGTATGAAATCATCCCAGGCTTTATTTTTGCCAGCATCGCAATTGTGGTTTTCAGCCTGATGGGCCGTGCGCCGTCAGCCGAAGCCATGAAACGTTTTGATGCGGCAGAAGCGGAGTTCCAGACGAAATAACCTGCTTTCCTACCGAAGCCCGCCTTCTGACAAGGCGGGCTTTTTTTATGGCTTGTTACAAAGCTTCTTGCGACAAAAGCGAAATAATCTCACTCAGCAACTTGTTTTTTACTCAGCGATAATGATAATCGAACTCGTTTAGATTTACGAAAATTTACTTGTTATTGACGCTGCTTAACATTCAAGAGGTTGGCGATGTTTGTTCCGTTTCTCATCATGCTGCGTGAAGGCTTAGAAGCCGCATTGATTGTCAGCCTGATCGCCAGCTATTTGAAGCGCACCCAGCGTACTCAATGGTTTCCTGCCCTGTGGGCTGGCGTATTTATTGCCGCTGCGCTCTGCCTTGCGCTAGGTATCTTCATCAACGAAACCACCGGCGAATTTCCGCAAAAGCAGCAAGAGCTGTTTGAGGGCATCGTGGCCGTCATTGCGGTGGTGATTCTGACCTCAATGGTGTTTTGGATGCGTAAAGTGGCGCGCAACATCAAAGGCGAGCTGGAGCAGGCGGTCGATCAGGCGCTGACAAAAAAGGGCGGCGGCGGGCTAGCGCTCGTGTTGATGGTGTTTCTTGCGGTGGCGCGGGAAGGGCTGGAATCGGTATTTTTCCTGCTGGCCGCCTTTACGCAAGATGTTGGATACGCGCCACCGATCGGTGCGGTGCTAGGCCTGGCCACAGCGGTGATACTCGGCATGCTGCTCTATTGGGGCGGTGTTCGGCTGAACATGGCGCATTTCTTTCGCTGGACCAGCGTGTTTATTTTATTTGTCGCGGCGGGTCTGGCGGCGGGTGCGATACGCGCTTTTCATGAGGCGGGCCTCTGGAACCATTTTCAGGATGTGGCCTTTGATCTCAGTGGCACCTTATCTACGCATTCGCTGTTCGGCACCTTGCTGGAGGGCATATTGGGTTATCAGGAGGCGCCAAGCATCAGCGAAGTCACGGTCTATTTCTGCTATCTGATACCGTTTTTACTGCTTTTTTTCACGCCAACGCGACCGACCACATCAGCTGCCGTGCGCTAAGCCATTACTGAGCGCGCACCTCGCGCTCGCCATAATCATTAAAGGGACAGAATTATGATGACGCGTTTCCGCCGCAAGGCACTGCTGGCTTCGCTGCTGGCTATCTCTGGTTCAGCCGCAGCCGCAGCCGTTCCGCAGGTGACCGTTAGCGTGAATGACAAACAGTGTGAGCCGATGTCACTGACGGTAAAGGCGGGTAAAACCCAATTCCTGATCAAGAACAACAGCCAGAAAGCGCTGGAATGGGAAATCCTGAAAGGTGTGATGGTGGTCGAAGAGCGCGAAAACATTGCACCGGGCTTCAGCCAGAAAATGACGGCCACGCTGGAGGCTGGCGAATATGACATGACCTGCGGGCTGCTGAGTAATCCGAAAGGTAAGCTGATTGTCGAAGCCAGCGGTACAGCAACAGCGAAGAAGGGCGGCGATGTGATGCAGCTGGTTGGCCCGATTAGCGAATATAAAGCTTACGTTACCGGTGAAGTCGCACAGTTGGTTAGCGGCACGCAAGCCTTTACCGATGCGGTGAAAGCGGGCGATACAGAAAAAGCCAAAGCGCTGTTTGCCCCGACTCGTCAACATTACGAGCGCATTGAACCGATTGCAGAACTGTTCTCCGATCTCGACGGCAGCATTGATGCCCGCGAAGATGATTATGAGAAGAAAGCGGAAGATCCTAAGTTCACTGGTTTCCACCGTCTGGAAAAAGCGCTGTTTGCGGACAACAGCACCAAAGGTATGGAAGGTTATGCTGATCAGCTAAACAAAGATGTATTGGATCTGCAAACGCGCATCAGTGAGTTGGCTTTCCCGCCAGCAAAAGTTGTGGGTGGTGCCGCCGGATTGATTGAAGAGGTCGCTTCCAGCAAGATTTCCGGTGAAGAGGATCGCTACAGCCGCACCGATTTGTGGGACTTCCAGGCCAACGTTGATGGCGCACAGAAGATCGTTGAACTGCTGCGACCCATGGTAGAGAAAGCCAATCCACAGTTATTGGCGAAAGTGGAAGGTAACTTCAAAAAAGTCGATACCATTCTCAGCAAATACCGCACTAAAGAGGGCTTCGAATCTTATGAGAAGCTCACTACCGCTGACCGTAACGCGCTGAAAGGCCCGATTACCGCGCTGGCAGAAGATCTCTCTTTACTGCGTGGAACCTTGGGTCTGAATTAAGCATGAGCAATCAGCAGGATGACGCGCAACCCGCGCGTCGTCGTTTATTAAAAGGGTTAGGCTTGCTGGGAGGCGCGGCGGCGTTAGGCGGCGGTTGCCCGTTTCATGCTGCCGCCGAAAGCTTTTCTCCCGGCACGGTGACACCCAATGCGCGTCAGCAGGTGCAACCGTTTTATGGTCAGCATCAGGCGGGCATCATTACGCCACAGCAGGCATCAATGATGCTGGTGGCGTTTGACCTGTTGGCCAGTGACAAAGCCGATCTGCAACGCTTGTTCAGATTGCTCACGCAGCGTATCGCCTTCCTGACTACGGGCGGGCCCGCGCCAGTCGTCACAAACCCGCAACTACCGCCAATGGATTCAGGCATTTTAGGGGCGCAGATTGCGCCTGATAACCTTACCATCACCGTTTCGGTAGGCACGTCGCTGTTTGATGAACGCTTTGGTTTAGCTGCGCATAAACCAAAAAAGTTGCAGGTCATGACGCGCTTTCCTAACGATTCGCTCGACGCGAATCAATGCCATGGCGATCTGCTGCTGCAAATTTGCGCCAATACTCAGGATACGGTGATTCACGCGCTGCGCGACATTATCAAACACACGCCCGACCTGCTCGGCGTGCGCTGGCGGCGTGAAGGCTTTATCTCAGATCACGCCGCACGCAGCCTGGGCCAGGAGACGCCGATCAACCTGCTGGGTTTTAAAGATGGTAGCGCTAATCCCGATAGTCATGACGCTGCGTTGATGAAGCAGATGTTATGGGTCACTGATGACCAGGATGAACCCGCATGGGCGCGCAACGGCAGTTATCAGGCGGTGCGTATCGTCAGTTTCCATGTGGAAATGTGGGACCGTACACCATTGGGCGAGCAGGAGACCATTTTTGGGCGTGAGAAGCTGAGCGGGGCGCCGCTGGGCATGAAGCACGAACGCGATGTGCCGGATTACAGCCGCGATCCTGACGGTGAAGTCATTGCATTGGATGCGCATATTCGTTTGGCCAATCCACGTACCCCTGAAACTGACAGCAGTTTGATGCTGCGACGCGGTTACAGCTATTCAGCCGGCATCTCTGCTTCTGGTCAGTTAGAAATGGGCCTGTTGTTTGTCTGTTATCAGCACGATTTAGAGAAAGGGTTTATTACGGTACAGAACCGGCTGAATGGCGAAGCGCTGGAAGAATATATTCGTCCGATCGGTGGCGGATATTTTTATGTTTTGCCCGGCGTTGCTGATGAGCATCATTATTTAGCGCAATCGCTACTTGAAGCCTGATAGCATTTTAGCCACCACCTTCTGCTGCGCCGTCGGCAGGAGGTTTCTCGTCTTGCATCTGCCTTCTGAGTTTATTCAGGCAAAAATTTACGGATTCTCCTAATTTTTCCCAATAAAGATGAATATGGTAACTATCTGTTAAATATACTTAATTTAATTTAAATACGTAAATTTCTTACCCCGAATTACGCAATTTCTTTGCCGTCAGGTAAAATTAGAGTTGCAAACCCACGTGAAGATGATGCAATTTAATCCTTAAGCGTAATCAGACGTGTTGATGTATCACACTGGAGTTCGCGCATGGGTCGAACCTTATATGGACAGCTAAATGTAATTACCGCATCGCAATTTTTTGCGAGGGCTAATTTTCCCCTTGAACTCCACTTCTCTGACCTTTTCTTTCCAAATCGAATTCTTCGTTGTCCGGTGTACAGCAATGCTGTTGCGCTGCTGCATACCTTTCTTCATGGTCATCACGGCTTACAAGGAAGCCAATCAAAACCTCTAAAGCGTTCACGTAATCGCAAAGGGCCAATAGCCTGGAGCGGGAAATGAAACCAACTGTAAGGTGCCACTATGGGAAGACAGAAAGCAGTGATCAAAGCGCGTCGAGAAGCCAGACGAGTGCTTCGCAATGACTCTCGCAGTCATCGTCAGCGTGAAGAAGAATCGGTCACTTCGCTGGTGCAAATGGGTGGGTTAGATTCAATTGGCATGGCACGCGATGCGCGTGACCGGGGGCCAATTGAAGCTCGAAATGAAGCTCAGGCGCACTATCTCAACGCCATAGAAATGAAACAGCTGATTTTTGCAACTGGTGAAGCAGGTTGCGGTAAAACCTGGATCAGCGCCGCGAAAGCGGCTGAGGCCCTGATTCATAAGGATATCGACAGGATAATCGTCACGCGCCCGGTGCTACAGGCGGATGAAGATCTGGGGTTCCTCCCCGGAGATATCTCAGAGAAATTCGCTCCGTACTTCCGACCGGTTTATGACATTCTGGTTAAACGTCTTGGCGCATCCTTCATGCAATATTGTCTGCGTCCAGAAATCGCCAAGGTAGAGATCGCGCCATTTGCTTATATGCGCGGACGTACCTTTGAAAATGCGGTCGTTATTCTGGATGAGGCGCAAAACGTCACCGCCGCGCAGATGAAAATGTTTCTTACACGCCTTGGCGAAAACGTCACGGTAATCGTTAACGGTGATATTACCCAGTGCGACTTGCCCGCTGGGGTGCCTTCCGGTCTCGCAGACGCGTTAGCGCGTTTCGAAGAGGACGAGATGGTTGGCATTGTCCGTTTCGGCAAAGGGGATTGTGTACGTTCGGCGCTCTGCCAGCGTACGCTGCATGCTTACAGTTAGTCGTTGATTGTACTAGAGTTCGATTGAGTTGATGTAGCGCAAAACCCGGCTTCGGCCGGGTTTTTTTATGCCTTTATTATAAAAATAAAACGCAAAAAAAATGCCTGAACAGATGTTCAGGCATTTCTTTGAAATGTTGGCGGTGAGAGAGGGGTTCGAACCCTCGATACGTTGCCGTATACACACTTTCCAGGCGTGCTCCTTCAGCCACTCGGACACCTCACCACATTTTTTTGTTAACCGCGCTGGGTCAACGGGGCGGTACTATAGGGATCAGGCATAAAACGGTCAAGCACTATTTTTCTCTTTTCTTCTATTCGCTTAAGCTCTGAACGAATCGCTGTAGCGCTGCGCAGCTTGCTGATTTTGTCATCAAAATGACATCCTGCCGACACAAAAATATCACCAAACCGTCGCAAACTTAGCGCCTGAAATCTCTGGTAATTATTGCTCATAAGGAAAGACAACATGACTCAGGCTCGCTTATTGACGGTTTCTCTGCTCACCAGCTTACTCGCCACCTCCGCCATTGCTGAAACAAATACCTATTCTCGCGCAGCGCAAGGGGATCTCAGTCAGCACGGCGGAGCCCGACGTTTAACTGGCGATCAGACTGAAGCGTTGAAAGCATCGTTACGTAATACCACCGCGAAAAACGTGATTTTACTGATTGGCGATGGCATGGGTGATTCAGAAATCACTGCTGCGCGTAACGTAGCAGAAGGGGCGGGCGGTTTTTTCAAAGGCATTGATGCACTCCCGCTTACCGGACAATACACGCACTATTCACTGGATAAGAAAACCCATAAACCAAATTACGTTACCGATTCAGCAGCCTCAGCCACTGCCTGGGCAACCGGCACCAAAAGCTATAACGGCGCAATTGGCGTAGATGTGAATGGCAAAGATCAGGTCACGCTGTTGGAGTTGGCGAAAGCGGCGGGCAAGGCAACCGGTAACGTTTCGACCGCTGAGTTGCAGGACGCGACACCCGCCGCGCTGATGGCGCATGTCACGTCACGTAAATGCTACGGGCCGGAAAAAACCAGCGAGCTTTGCCCGACTAACGCGTTAGAACAGGGCGGTAAAGGCTCGATTACCGAGCAGATGTTGAAAACGCGGCCGGATGTCACCTTAGGCGGTGGCAGCAAGAGTTTCAATGAGGTGGCGAAGGCGGGTGATTATCAGGGGAAAACACTGAATGAGCAGGCCCAGGCGCTGGGCTATCAAATGGTCAATGACTGGCAAGGGTTGACCCGTATTACTACCGCCAACCAGCAGAAACCGCTGCTTGGGTTGTTTTCAGCGGGCAACATGCCTGTGCGCTGGCAAGGGCCAAAAGCCAGCTATCACGGCAATATTGATAAGCCGGTAGTCACCTGCGAAGTGAACAAGGATCGTCCGGTCGCAACACCTACGCTGGCGCAGATGACCTCGAAAGCCATTGAATTATTGAAAACCAATGAGAATGGCTTCTTCCTGCAGGTAGAAGGCGCTTCCATTGATAAGCAGGATCACGCGGCGAATCCTTGTGGTCAGATTGGTGAAACCGTTGATTTGGATGAAGCGGTACAGCAGGCGCTGGCGTTTGCGCGTGAAGAGGGCAACACGCTGGTAGTGGTGACAGCGGATCATGCACACAGCAGTCAGATTGTTGAAAATGGCACTAAGGCGCCAGGCTTGACCCAAGCCGTTAATACCAAGGATGGCGCGATTATGACCATTAGCTACGGCAACTCAGAAGAAGATTCGCAGGAGCATACCGGTTCACAATTGCGTATTGCGGCTTATGGGCCACATGCAGCAAACGTAGTGGGTTTAACCGATCAGACGGATCTGTTCTTTACGCTGCGTGATGCGATGGCGTTGAAGTAAGGCCGGGCAGCACCGCAATGAGCATAGTGCAGTGTCTTCCTCCCCCTTTATGGGGGAGGAACGAGGTGGGGACAGCGCACACCTCATAAAAAACGCGCTCTCCCGAAAGAGTGCGCGCCTCAATCAAAAACCACTGCGTCGAAAAACTACGCTTTCACGCGGTTAGCAAAACTTTTACGCAGCTTCTGCAATTTAGGTGGGATCACCGCCATGCAATATCCATTGCGCTGACCGGCTCCTTCCCAGTAATCCTGATGATACGCTTCGGCGGGATACCACTCTTTCAGCGGTTCAATGGTGGTCACCACCGGCACGGAATGATCCGCTTGAGCACGCTCAATGGCAGCACGCGCTTCCGCTTCCTGTTCTGCATTAGCAGGGAAAATTGCTGAACGATACTGTGTGCCAATATCATTGCCCTGACGATTAAGCTGGGTCGGATCGTGAGTCACAAAGCTAATATCCAGCAGGTCACCATAACTCACTTGCTCTGGATCGAAACCGATACGAATCGCCTCTGCATGACCGGTTGCGCCGCTGCAGACTTGCTCGTAGGTGGGATTGGGACGTGCGCCGCCGGTATAACCACTTTCAACGGACTCAACGCCAATCACATCCTTAAATACCGCTTCGGTACACCAAAAACAGCCGCCTGCGATCACTGCGTATTCGATTGCCATAATGCTTTACTCCTGTCAGGTCGAAAGGAAACAGGTGGGGGCGCGGTGCGCGCATTTCAACTAAATCAGCATCTCTGGCTTAAAATCCTTGCTCTTATCCAGCATCTTATCGCCCATGATGGTGAAGCGGCCTTCACCGGTGTAGTGCAGCGTCGTGGGAAATTCGGGCTGTTCCGCAACGTGCGCTTTAACGATTTCAAAGATAAACAGGTTGTAGTTATCGACCATGGAATCGTCGTAAAGCTGACATTCGAAACTGGCAAAACACTCAGCAATTAATGGCGCACCTACGCTGTGTGCCGGTTCGGCTGTTAAACCAAAGGCATCAAACTTATCGAGTTTATCGCCATGGCTGTTTCCGATAGCCACAACTTTATCGATGAGTTCAGCCGTAGGGAGATTCAACACGCATTGCCCGCTGTTACGGATCAGTTCGTGGCTAAAGTTCATGCTGGATATCATGCAGCCCACCAGCGAGGGAGAAAACTCCAAAACGGTATGCCAGCCGAGCGTCATGATGTCGCTCTGCTCCTCGAACTGCGAACTCAGCAGCAGCACCGGTCCAGGTTCAAGATATTTACGTGCTTTGCTCACGGGGAAGGTGTATTTGTGCATTCGTTGACTCATGGCTGCGCCTCTTTGATCAGAACCTAGCCATTAAGTGTAGAAGCCAAAAAAGAAGGCGGCTGAGCCGCCTGATTAAGATGTGATTAACCCCGCGTCAGAACGAGCGACCGACGCAAGACTGAAGAGGCGCAGCACGAATAAGCTCAATGGCCTGTTGTTTATCAGTTGCCAGGCCGTAACGTTGTTTTACTGGCCTAAGGTTTCCTTAATCTCCCGCTGGGATACTCTCCTCACTGTATAAAGGAGAGAACCATGAAACAGATTATTAATTCCACCAGCGAGATGGCGACACTGCTGTTTAGCCTGTTGGTTATTGTCGCTTTCCTTCACATTTGGTTTACGGCTTAACCTGGGGTGGCAGACTAAACTTCACCCATGCCCGGCAGCCTGAAGTGTGACGGCGATTCTCCAGGAAAAACTGACTTTTATGTAGCTGAACGATGCGGCTGACGATGCTCAATCCCAATCCAATGCCGCCATAACGACTGTCCATCCGAATAAATGCTTTGCTGAGTTCGCCACTTTTACTTTCATCGATACCGGGACCTTCATCTTCAACAATCAATGAAGGATGCGGCGCGTGGGTCACTTGCAGAGTAATGGTGCTGGCATGCGGGCTATAACGATGTGCATTTTCGACTAAATTACGTAACAGCATTTTCAATAGCGTGGCATCGCCACGAACAAATACTTCCTCTGCGACAACCAGCTTTAGCGACTGCTGATGAACCGCCAGCATGGTGCTGAGTTCATTCTCCATCGGCAGGACCACATCCTCAATTAACCCCACGTTTTGATAAGTACCCGACGTAAAAGATTGACCGGCGCGCGCCAGTTGCAGCAGTTGCGTCACGCTGTTGGTCATCTGATCAAGTCGCTGTAACAGCGGCTGCACGTTGATGTGGTTTTTGCGTTCAATCAACTCCAGATGCAGTCGCAACCCCGCCAGCGGGGTACGCAGTTCATGCGCCACATCCGCCGTAAAAAGCCGTTCTCGCTCGAGGCTGGTGGTCAGACGTGAAACCAGCTGGTTTATCGCCTGCGTCACGGCATTGATTTCGCGTACCGAACTGTCAGAGCGAAGCGGATCAAGATCTTCTTCGCTACGCTGTTCCAGCTGGCGTTGTAATTCTGAAAGCGGGCGGGTAATCCATTTCACCGCTTGATAGCAGAGCAGCAGCGTCATAATGATCATCACCAGGCTTGGCACCGCCAGGCTGGCGACGGCTTCATGAACCTCTTTCTCAACATGGCGATTCATGTTGCGATTTTCCAACGTCGCTTCAACCAAAAACTGAATTTGCTCTTTGCTTTCATGCCAGAGCCAGGCAACGCTAATCAACTGGCAAAACAGCAAAATTAATCCAATCGCGAGCAATAACCGAAAACGCAGCGTACTGCCGTTGTGCTGCTTAATAACGTTTCTCATTGGGTCTCATTGTGTTTAAGCGGCTGCACCAGCGCATAGCCGAAGCCTCGCACCGTGCGGATGGCGCCTTTGCCGATTTTGTCGCGCAAGTTATGAATGTGGACTTCGAGTGTGTTGGTTGAAGGCTCGGTCTCAAAGTTATAGATATCCTGATAAAGGATCTCGCGGTGTACCGGGTTGCCCGCTTTAAGCATCAGTCGTGACAGGATGGCGAACTCTTTTGGCGTCAAATCCAGCAGCTGTTCGGCAAGATGGATTTGCCGGTGTGTCATATCCAGCGTTAAGTTGCCGACCTGAACCTGGCTGTCACCCTGGTTCACATGGCGGCGGATCAGTGCCCGAATACGCGCTAACAGCTCATCAAGAGAAAAGGGCTTGATCAGATAATCATCAGCGCCCGCATCCAGCCCTGCAATGCGCTCACTGATGCTGTCGCGGGCGGTCAAAATCAGCACAGGCACTCTTTTTTTCTGTCGGCGCAGACGCAGTAAAAAGTGCAGACCATCTTCATCGGGCAAGCCCAAATCCAGCACCAGCAGACTATACATGCCGCTAGCGAAATGCGCTTCAGCGTCACGTACCGTGGAAACGCCATCACACACGTAACCTTCGCCTTCCAGCGCTAACATTAAACCCTGCAACAGCAGGGCATCATCTTCCACGATCAGAATCTTCATTTCGGTGTACTCCGACACATCGTCAAAATGTCATCCGCGGGCTTATATTCATGCGTGGCGGTGCCGGTTAATCCCAGCACGGTAGAAAACAGATTATCCTGCGAAAAATCATCTGTCGCCGCCAGTTTGCTCAGGCAAGACGCATTCACGCCATAACGATGCTGATAATCATCCGATAACCACAGCAGCATCGGAATATGCTTTTGTGTTGATGGCGCAATCGCATAGGGCAAACCGTGCAGATAGGCGCCGTTTTCACCCAATGATTCTCCGTGATCGGAAAGGTAAACCAGGCTGGTAGTGAACTGCGATTGATGCGCACGCAACAGTCCGATCGCCTTATCAACCACGTGATCAACATACAGCAGGGTGTTGTCATAGGTATTCACCAACTGCTGCTGTGAACAATCCTGAATCTGATTGGTTTCACAGGTTGGCGTGAACTGACGAAACGACGGCGGATAGCGATGATTATAGGTCGGGCCATGGCTGCCAATGGTATGCAGCACGATGATGCCGTTGCCTTTGAGCTGATCAATGTACTGCTCCAAACCATGAAACAGCACGTCGTCATAGCATTCACCTGCAATGCACATGCCGGGTAGATTCAGGCTGGTCATATCCTGATGCGGTACGCGGTCGCAGGCACCTTTACAGCCGCCATCGTTTTCATTCCACAGCACGCTGATCCCGGCGCGTTGAATAATATCCAGTAAACCTTCCTGATGGCTGGCCAGCGTTTCGTCATAATGCGCGCGCGGCATATTGGAAAACATGCAGGGCACCGACACCGCGGTTGCGGTTCCGCAAGAAACCGTGTGCGGGAAATAGATCACCTGATCTTTTGCCAGCAGCGGATTAGTTTGACGAGCGTAACCGGACAAAGAGAAGTTATCAGCCCGCGATGTTTCCCCTACGATCAAAATCGTCAGGTTCTTTTTTCCGCCTATCATTTGCGGTTGCTGGTGGGCGTCTTCACCAATCCTCACCAGCGGCAAATTCTCTAATTGATGGTGCCGGTAATAGGAGAGCGAGGCGGCAATGCTGTTGGAAGGGCTCAGCGCTTTAACCAGTTCGCGATGATTACGAAACATTGAGGCGTAATCTTTATAGAACAGCAGGGCGACTAACAGAATGAGCGCAGTAGAGAGCGCAATACTGATCAGGCGATAGAGCAAACTTTTCCAGTAAACGGCCGGTTTTTTAATGCGTACCAGAAAAGCCAACAGCGCCATCAGGCCACCCGTCAGCAGCAACGCAAACAACAATTGAGGCGTTATCAGGGCATAGCTTTCAGAAACAGTGGTGTCCAGCATGTTCACGATCATCGAACGGTCAACAATGATGCCGTAGGTCTGGATGAAATATTGCGCCGAAGCCGATAACAAAATGAACAGCGCAATGACAACGCGGTCCAGCCACAGAAAGGAAGCCAGCGTGACAACGATGTTGATCACACTGAAAGCGACCAGCGGCATGGAAACAAACACCAGCACCGCATGAAGGTCTGTCAGCGGCAATATCGCCAGTACCTGCCGGTAATAAGCAATGTTGAGGAAAACTGAAATATAAACAGAGAACAGAATCAGAAAAGTCAGGCGGTTTAGCACTGGCCTTTTCAACGGCAGCAAGGACATGGAAAGCACCAAATAATCAACAATGTGCAAGAGATTGCCGATTTAAGATTAGGAAAACCTTAAGAAGCTTAAGCTTTGGCAAAGAACGTCATGGGGTTGCTGAACGGTTTACTTTTGGTGGGGATATCACGCTTTCAAAAAGCGTTGCCTGAAGCAAAGAGCGGAGCACTGCTACCGTTAAAGATTGATACCGTTCTCCATTTCGAAAAATTCAAAAAATAAGCGTAGCGGCTGGCACAACATATGCATATTTGTGGCAAAAACCGACTTAGCGTCTACACTTTACGTCACGATGTATTTTTACAAGATGGCGTTATCAGCAAAAACGTATGCGTTTAAGGAGCGTGACTCATCATAACGGTGTGGTTTTTGGTTCTCCCTCCTTGCCCCCCGAATTGGCCTTGTGTCACCCCTGTTGCTGGTTTCCCCCTCTTTCAGAGACATCCTCTGGTTTTTAAGTCATCACGCGGTTAGCGTTGATAACCATTTTTTACAAGCAAATTGGAACAAAGGAGAAGACACGTGACCCAAGCGGCAAATCACTCTGCCACGTTACCGTCATTGAGCGGCGGTCTGTATGCCTTCTTTTTTGATGTAGATGGCACGCTGGCAGCGATTCAGTCCCGGCCAGAATCTGTGTTCATCCCTGCTAACGTCATTGATCAGCTGCAGCAGCTCTCGTCACTCTGCAACGGCGCATTAGCGCTGGTATCAGGACGACCTATTGCGCAACTTGATGCTTTATCCGCACCGTTAAAAACGCCTGCAGCGGGCGTACATGGTGCCGAACGGCGTGACTCACAAGGCGAATTTCATCGGATTACGTTGCCGGTAGAAGTGGAACAAACGTTACGAGAAGAGTTACAGCACGCCATGGCGCAATGGCCAGGAACGCAGCTTGAGAGTAAAGGCATGGCCTTTGCACTGCATTATCGTCAGGCGATGCAGCATGAACAGGATGTGATGCGTTTGGCTGAACAATCGGTGAAACGCTTTCCAGGACTGGCGCTTCAGCCAGGGAAATGTGTCGTCGAGATCAAACCGCAAGGCATAGATAAAGGCGCGGCCATTCGCGACTTTATGCAAAAACCCCCTTTTACCGGACGCATTCCGGTATTTATTGGTGATGACCTGACGGATGAGAAAGGATTTCTCACGGTAAACGCCATGCAGGGTATTTCCGTTAAGGTTGGCGAAGGCGCAAGCCAGGCGCGCTATCGACTGAATGATGTCGATGCCGTCTACGGCTGGCTGGAGCGCAGTTTATTACAATTAAAACATGACAACGTCGGTAAGGAGTTTAGGTTATGAGTCGTTTAGTGGTTGTTTCTAACCGTATAGCTATTCCTGATGGGTCAAAATCCAGCGCAGGCGGCTTGGCTGTCGGTATTCTTGATGCGTTGAAAAGCACCGGCGGCCTGTGGTTCGGTTGGAACGGTGAAATTAGCGAATTTTCTGGTGAAGAAGAAGATGATACTGCCCAAGTGGAACACGACGGCATTACTTACGCCTCTTTTCCACTGAGTCAGAACGACTATGATCTTTATTATTGCCAGTTTTCTAATACTGTCATTTGGCCCGCTTTCCACTACCGTCTGGATTTAGTCCAATTTCAGCGTGAAGCTTGGGACGGATATTGTCGGGTTAATGAAGAAGTTGCCCAGCGTTTAAAACCGCTGATTAAACCAGACGATATATTATGGATTCACGATTATCATCTGCTGCCTTTTGCTGCGGCTCTGCGCAAAGCGGGAATTAAAAACCGCATCGGCTTCTTCTTACATATTCCATTCCCTACGCCAGAGATCTTTAATGCACTGCCGCCGCATCAGGAATTGCTGGAAATGCTGTCTGAGTATGATCTGTTAGGTTTCCAGACTGAATCAGATCGCGTGGCTTTCCTCGACAGCATGAGTCAGCTCACTCAGATGCAAAATAAAGGCAATAATTTGCACCGTGCCTTTGGTAACACTTTTATGACCGAGGTGTACCCAATTGGTATTGAGCCGGACAGCATTAAAGAGATGGCAGAAGGGCCGCTACCGCCAAAAATGGCGGCGATGAAGCGCGAATTAGGCGATGCACGCAATATCATTGCCTGTGAACGTCTCGACTATTCCAAAGGTTTGCCAGAGCGTTTTCTGGCCTACGAAGCGCTGCTGGAAAATTTCCCAGAACACCGCGGCAAGATTCGTTATTCGCAAATTGCGCCTACCTCACGCGGTGACGTGCAGGCGTATCAGGACATTCGTCATCAGCTGGAAACCGAAGCCGGCCGTATCAACGGTAAATACGGTACGCTTGGTTGGACGCCGCTCTATTACCTTAACCAGCACTTTGATCGCCGTCTGTTAATGAAAATCTTCCGTTTAACGGATGTCGGTCTGGTTACGCCGCTGCGTGATGGCATGAACCTGGTGGCAAAAGAGTACGTAGCGGCGCAGGACCCTGATGACCCGGGTGTGCTGGTGTTGTCGCGTTTTGCTGGTGCCGCTAACGAACTGACATCTGCCTTGATCGTAAACCCTTACGATCGTGATGAAGTGGCGGCTGCACTCGATAGAGCCATTACGATGCCGCGTACTGAAAGGATTTCGCGCTACAACGACATGATGGCGGTGCTACGTAAAAACGACATTACCGCATGGCGTGAGCATTTCCTGAAAGATTTAGAAAGCCTCGCATCGCGCGATGATGAACAGGCATCAGAGAACAAAGTGGCAGCTTTTCCTAAGCTTGCTTGATTGATCTCAACAGCAGCACGCCAGGGACGGCATGCTGACACACTTTGCCCGGGTTAATCGGCTACATATCCTTCACTTTCCCTCTCTAACGCCTACTAACGTGACTAAACAATTAATAAGCGCAGCGAGATAATTTAGCTGCACTTTAGCTAAATAGCCTTCTGTCGCGTCTTTATCGCCATTCATACGCTTTTTTCTGCCCGATCCCTAAAGTTTTTACTACCAGCGCCGATAGTTCTTACGCACAAATGTATACATTCCACGATTCATTCACTCTGCTTATGTAACCCATTGTTACATCTGCTGTCTTACGCTAAACACTCATGCCCGACTGTTAACGTTTCGTTGCCTGAAAGCAGGAAAACCCCGCACTTTGCCTTAACGCTTCCATTACTCACACTGCGTAACATTACCTATAAGTGATTAATTTAAAAGAAAATTACTTGAGGGTTCTTTGGCATATTATTCTACTTATACTGTTTACGGTGGTCTTAAATAGGGCATTAAAACCATTAACACAGATAAAAGATCGCCTTAACTTCTCCCTCTGCAAAATAGAGTGCGAAAAGTCTTAATAAAACCTTTGAAAGGACTAATTAAGGCGTTTATAAGGTAAATTTGTACAAAAAGTAATCAACTGGTTGGTGATGGTGAAGCGTTACTGAAGAAATTTGCCTTAAAAGTGTGATCTACGTCACACTTTATCTAAAATTTCACGGGAGTGTCGTTGTATGTAGAAATCAGACGATATAGATTTGCCTTGTTTTAAGAATAGTCTTAAAAAAATGTAAGAAGACGTCACGGAAGATGGTTACAAACTCAAGAATAAAATGGCCTGGAGTTTTGACTTTAGACTGGTTCGGTTTCTCCAAAGAAACGAGACAGACTTCAATGACCATATGCTTTAAATGATTTTATTTTTGCCATCTTTAGATTTACCAACCAGCAGCTCGATACGCAGATATATATTTGCGGAAGTGTTTTGTCGCATCTCTCAGGATGGAAAAAATGGGCACATCTGAATTACTAAAACATATTTACGATCTTAACTTGTCATATTTGCTGCTTGCGCAGCGTTTAATAAACCAGGAAAAAGCGTCTGCAATGTTTCGCCTTGGTATTGATGAAAAGATGGCTAATGCTTTATCTGAATTAACGTTGCCAGAAATGGTTAAATTAGCAGAAACGAACCAATTGATTTGTCAGTTTCGCTTTTCCGACAGCACGCACATTAATCGCCTGACGCAAGAATCTCGTGTGGATGATTTACAACAAATTCATACGGGTATTTTATTATCCAGCCGTTTATTGCGTAATGCGTCTAAAGATGACGCGCCTGCTAAGAAGAGGGCGATGTAATGTCTGAGAAAAGTATTGTTCAGGAAGCACGTGATATTCAGCTCGCGATGGAGCTGATCACGTTGGGTGCTCGCTTGCAGATGTTAGAGAGCGAAACCCAGCTAAGTCGTGGTCGCCTGATTAAGTTATATAAAGAGTTGCGCGGCAGCCCACCGCCAAAAGGGATGCTGCCTTTTTCTACCGACTGGTTCATGACCTGGGAACAAAATATTCACGCGTCGATGTTCTGTAACGCCTGGAAGTTCCTGTTGAAAACCGGTTTGTGCAGCGGCGTTGATGCCGTCATTAAAGCGTACCGTCTTTATCTTGAACAGTGTCCGCAAGCAGACGAGGGCCCGCTGTTGGCGCTCACGCGCGCCTGGACCTTGGTACGATTCGTTGAAAGTGGCATGCTGGAATTAACAGACTGTAAATGCTGCAATGGTAGCTTTATTAACCATGCGCATCAGCCTGTTGGCAGCTTTGTATGCAGCCTTTGCCAGCCGCCATCACGTGCCGTAAAAAGACGTAAACTTTCTGCAGATACTGCCGATATCTTTCCACAACTGCTGGATGAACCGGTTAAACACGCCGTTTAAGTTTGTTCGCACTGTGGAAGCCATCCAGCAGCGGTTAATACCGCTGCTTTTTTTTTGCTTCCGATTTGCTAACAACCATTGCGGCTTTCTGGCTTAACTTCCCCAACACGTTACGGACGTAAGGAATTTTTGTGCTGATAATTTTGGGTTATATCGTGGTGTTAGCGTCCGTGTTGGGCGGCTACGCGCTGGTAGGCGGCCACTTGGGCGCGCTTTATCAACCCGCTGAATTATTAATGATCGGCGGAGCCGGGTTAGGGGCCTTTTTGGTCGGTAACAATGGCAAGTCTATTAAGAAGACCTTAAAAGCGCTGCCGCTATTAATGCGGGGTTCTAAATATAACAAAGCCATTTATATGGATTTAATGGCATTGCTGTACCGCCTGATGGCGAAATCACGCCAGCAAGGCATGTTATCGCTGGAAAGTGATATTGAAGATCCCAGTCAGAGTGAAATTTTTGCTAATTATCCGCGCATTTTAGCCGATAAGCAGCTGGTGGATTTTATTACTGATTATTTACGTCTAATGGTCAGCGGCAACATGAACGCGTTTGAAATTGAAGCGCTGATGGATGAGGAAATTGAGACCTACGAACACGAGTGTGACGTACCGGCTCAAAGTATAGCGGCGATAGGGGATGGCTTACCGGCATTCGGCATCGTGGCCGCGGTGATGGGAGTGGTGCACGCATTGGCTTCCGCCGATCGTCCGGCAGCCGAGTTAGGTGCGTTAGTGGCCCACGCCATGGTCGGCACCTTCTTGGGGATTCTGTTGGCGTATGGCTTTATTTCACCGCTCTCTTCGGTGCTGCGTCAGAAATGTGCTGAATCAACCAAGATGATGCAATGCATCAAAGTGACGTTGCTCTCAAGCCTGAACGGGTATGCGCCGCAAATTGCCGTGGAGTTTGGTCGTAAAACCTTGTACTCGGCTGAACGTCCCTCTTTCAGTGAACTGGAAGAGCACGTGCGTAACGCGAAGAACCCGGCGAAACAGACTTCGGATCAGAGCTCATGAATAACGGCAATCGCCCAATTGTGCTGGTTAAAAAGCGCAAGTCTCACAAACATGAAGGAAGTCATGGCTCGTGGAAAATTGCCTATGCCGACTTTATGACGGCGATGATGGCGTTTTTTATGGTGATGTGGCTGCTTTCAATCGCTAGCCCAAAAGAGCTGGTGCAGATTGCCGATTACTTCAAAACGCCCCTCAAAGTGGCGTTAAGTGGCGGGCCACGTAGCAGCGACAGCGTTAGCCCGATTCCGGGTGGCGGTGAGGATTACACCCAGAAAACCGGTGAAGTCAAAAAAGAACCGAATCTGGATGGGGAGAAACGCAAGCTGGATGACATTCGTCTGAATCGCCTGCGCGAAAAACTCGACCAGCTGATTGAGGCCGATCCGCGCCTTAAAGCGCTGCGTCCGCATTTGATTATCAACATGGTGGAAGAAGGGCTGCGCATTCAGATCATCGACAGCCAAAATCGACCGATGTTTAAAACCGGCAGCGCCGAAGTAGAACCTTACATGCGCGATATTTTGCGCGCCATCGCGCCGGTGCTAAATGACATTCCTAACCGCATTAGTCTGGCCGGGCATACCGATGATTTTCAATATGCTGGCGGCGATCGGGGATACAGCAACTGGGAGCTTTCAGGCGATCGTGCCAACGCTTCCCGTCGCGAATTAGTGGCTGGCGGCCTCGACAGCGGCAAAATCTTGCGCGTGTTGGGCATGGCCGACACCATGAAATTGAAAAACCGTGGCGGCAATGACGCTGTTAACCGCCGCATTAGTTTACTGGTGTTGAACCACGACACCGAAGCGGCAATAGAAAAAGAAAACGCAGAAAGTGATGCCGTCCAGATCAGCGATCCGGCGGCAATTGAACAGATTACCGCACCGCCAACACCAGAAGGCAGCGCGGTGAATACAGCAGCCCCGTCACAACCGAGGTGATCCCGTGAGCATGGACATCAGCGATTTTTACCAGACGTTTTTTGATGAAGCCGATGAGCTGTTAGCGGATATGGAACAACACCTGTTGGGACTTGATCCCCAGGAACCAGACTCCGAACAGCTTAACGCCATCTTCCGCGCCGCCCATTCTATAAAAGGCGGAGCCGGTACTTTTGGCTTTACGGTATTACAGGAAACCACTCATATCCTGGAAAACATTCTGGATGGTGCTCGTCGCGGCGAGATGCAGCTCAGCACCGACATCATCAACCTGTTTTTGGAAACCAAAGATATTATGCAAGAACAGCTCGATGCCTATAAAACCGCGCAAGAGCCAAACGCGGAAAGCTTCAAATATATCTGTGAAGCGTTACGCCAGCTGGCGTTAGAGGCAAAAGGTTTACCGGCCAACGTCGCTGTGCCCGCTGCTGCTGCGCCCGTCGAGGTTGCACCAAGCACCGGTGGGTTGCGTGTCCAGTTAGTCGATCTCAAAGAGCGCGAAGTCGATTTGATGCTGGAAGAGCTGGGCAACCTCGGCACGTTAAGTAACGTGCAGAAGGGCAGCAACTCTCTGGAAGTCAATATTGACGGCGTCGGCAAAGATGACATCGTTGCGGTGCTCTGTTTCGTGATTGATGAAGCGCAAATTCGTTTCCCTGAAGCGGCTCAAGCGGCTGAAGCGCCAATCAGCGCACCGGTCGTTGCCGCACCTGTTGTGGCAGCCGTTGAAACCGCGACCGTGACAGACATTCCGGTTGCGGCTAAACGCGAAAGCAAGCGCGTTGCTGCGCCCGCCAAAGCCAGCGAATCCAGCAGCATTCGTGTTGCGGTTGAAAAGGTCGATCAGCTGATTAACCTGGTCGGTGAACTGGTGATTACCCAGTCGATGCTGGCACAGCGTTCCGGTGAACTTGATCCTGTCGCACATGGCGATTTGCTGAACAGCATGGGACAGCTGGAGCGTAACGCCCGCGACCTGCAAGAGTCGGTGATGTCGATTCGTATGATGCCGATGGAATATGTATTCAGCCGCTTCCCGCGACTGGTGCGCGATCTTGCCAGTAAGCTGGGCAAGGAAATCGAGCTAACGCTGCTTGGAAGTTCAACTGAACTCGATAAGAGTCTGATCGAACGCATTATCGATCCGTTAACCCACTTAGTGCGTAACAGCCTCGATCACGGTATTGAAACACCTGAAAAACGCCTGGCTGCAGGCAAAGTGACCACCGGTAATTTAACACTGTCGGCGGAACATCAGGGGGGCAATATCTGCATTGAAGTCTCTGATGATGGTGCCGGTCTGAACCGTGAACGTATTCTCGCTAAAGCGCTCTCTTCTGGCCTGCCGGTCAGCGAAAACATGAGCGATGAAGAGGTCGGCATGCTGATCTTTGCACCTGGCTTCTCTACCGCTGAGCAGGTGACCGATGTGTCCGGGCGCGGCGTTGGCATGGACGTGGTGAAACGTAATATCCAGGAAATGGGTGGCCACGTTGAAATCGCGTCGAAGCAGGGCAAAGGCACCACCATCCGTATTTTGCTGCCGTTGACGCTGGCGATCCTCGACGGCATGTCCGTTCGCGTCGCTAACGAAGTGTTCATTCTGCCGCTTAATGCGGTAATGGAATCGCTCCAACCGCGTGCCGAAGAGCTGAAACCGTTGGCGGGTGGCGAATGCGTGCTGGAAGTGCGCGGTGAATATCTGCCACTGGTGGAATTGTGGAACGTATTTGATGTGCGGGGCGCGAAAACCGAAGCGACGCAAGGCATCGTCGTCATTCTGCAAAGCGCCGGCAAGCGTTATGCACTGCTGGTGGATCAACTGATTGGTCAACATCAGGTCGTCGTGAAGAATCTGGAAAGTAACTATCGTAAAGTGCCGGGCATCTCTGCGGCCACCATCCTTGGCGATGGTAGCGTGGCGCTGATCGTGGATGTTTCTGCGCTGCAATCACTCAACCGTGAAAAACGTGTGGCTGGCGCTGCCGCCTGATTGATAAAGAAAGGGTAAATAACATGACTGGAATGGCAACCGTGACAAAAATCGTTGGCGAAACCGTCGGCCAGGAGTTCCTGGTCTTCACGCTGGGCGATGAAGAGTACGGCATTGATATCCTCAAGGTTCAGGAAATTCGTGGTTACGATCAGGTAACACGTATTGCGAATACGCCAGAATTCATCCGTGGCGTCACCAACTTGCGTGGCGTAATCGTGCCGATTATCGATCTGCGCGTGAAGTTTTCCCAACCGGATGTGGAGTACAACGACAACACGGTAGTGATCGTGTTGAACCTGGAAAACCGCGTAGTAGGTATCGTGGTTGACGGGGTGTCTGATGTGCTGTCATTAACGCAAGACCAAATTCGTCCTTCACCAGAATTTGCCGTGACCATGTCTACTGAATACCTGACAGGGCTTGGCGCACTCGGCGATCGCATGCTGATTTTGGTCGACATCGAAAAGCTGCTGAGCAGCGATGAGATGGCGTTAGTGGATGGGCTGCGCGCCTGATTCTGCAATCACGGATCGGCCTTTGGTCGGTCCGTGATATACCCGTCCTACTTCAAGTCGCTGATGCGTTGGCTGCTCTTATTCACCCAAATTACTGACTTTGGTCAGCTCATTGGGGGTCACTCGTTTGCCGTCTTCCTGCGATTAGAATGAGTTAGGGTATAGTTCATTACTGAAACATTCACTTATAAATCAAATAATAATAGTTATCCTCTCTCTAATTTCTTCTCTCTGCTTGCCGATAATTCGTTCGTCTTTTATTACACATTTTTTCAGGGTCAATCATGTTATCAAAAATCCGTGTTGTAACCAGTTTACTGCTGGTGTTACTGATGTTCGGCTTGTTGCAGCTCATTTCCGGCTCAATTTTTTATAAAGCGCTAAGCCACGATAAGCAGAGTTTCGCGGTGTCGCAGTTAGCGAGCAAAAATACTGATGCGCTAAATGATGCCTATATGAACCTTAACCAGAGTCGCATTGCATTGACTCGCGTTCAGCTTCGTATGGCAACCAGCAAACTGTCCGGTAAAGAGGCCGATGTTGAAGCGTTGTTTAGCGACAGCCAACGTTTTCAGGAGCGTGGTGCTAGCTTCTATAAAACCTTTAAAACCACGCCAGATACGCCGGGACAAAATGCCCAGCTCAATAATCAGCTGGATGAATCCTACGCCGCGTATGCTGCTGCGTTAGGTCAACTGCATTCAGCGTTGATGGCTGAAGATATGGACGGTGCGGCTAAAGCGCCCGTAGCTCCCAGTCAAAGCGCTTTCCTGAAAATTTATACCGACTGGCGTACCGATCAAAACCGTCTGACCGCTGCGGGTGTCGAAGAAAACGCCCATGCTTACGATCGCATGTTAGGGATCCTCGGTCTCATCACTGCGCTGGTTATTATTATTATTGCGTTGTGTTGGGTCGGGATGCGCCGCGTGCTGATCAATCCGCTAAACAGCAATATCACCCATATCCAACACATTGCTCAGGGTGATTTGACCCAATCTATTGTGGTGGAAGGGCGCAATGAAATGAGTCAGTTAGCCGCGAGTCTGCATGAAATGCAGCAGTCGCTGGTGCGCACTGTGAGCAACGTGCGCGACGGTTCAGATGCCATTTTTACGGGCGCGAGCGAAATCTCAGCCGGTAACAACGATCTCTCTGCGCGTACAGAGGAACAGGCCGCTTCGCTGGAGCAAACCGCTGCCAGCATGGAGCAACTCACCGCGACCGTGAAGCAGAATGCTGAAAATGCACGTCAGGCATCCAAACTGGCGCTGAGCGCCTCAGAAACCGCGCAGAAAGGCGGTAATGTGGTGGATGGCGTGGTGAAAACCATGAGCGATATCGCCGGAAGTTCCAAGAAAATTGCGGATATTACCAGCGTGATCGATGGCATCGCCTTCCAGACTAATATTCTGGCACTGAACGCTGCCGTAGAAGCTGCGCGTGCTGGAGAGCAGGGACGAGGTTTTGCCGTAGTTGCCGGTGAAGTGCGTAATTTGGCCCAGCGCAGTGCGCAAGCTGCAAAAGAGATCAAAAGCCTGATCGAAGATTCTGTGAATCGTGTTAACACCGGTTCTGCCTTAGTGGGCACCGCAGGCGAAACCATGAGTGATATCGTCAGCGCGGTAACGCGCGTCACCGATATCATGGGTGAAATCGCGTCGGCGTCAGATGAGCAGAGTCGCGGTATTGATCAGGTAGGCCAGGCGGTAACAGAGATGGATCGCGTGACCCAGCAGAATGCCTCGCTGGTAGAAGAATCGGCTGCTGCAGCGGCTTCCCTGGAAGAGCAGGCCAGCCGTTTGAGTCAATCGGTTGCGGTGTTTAAAGTTCGCCGCGAGCAGGCTGTTCAGACGTTAACTAAGCCGATCCCGAGTGCTGCGCCTACGTTGAATACACCGCGTAAAGCATTGACTACGCCGGTTAATGATACGAACTGGGAAACGTTTTAAGCATTCTCTTTAGTACCGTGATGCGGGATTTTACACTCGCATCGCATTCAACATCCCGTGCTTTTCAGACGAAAAGCACGGGCCACTGCGTAAAGATGGCATAAACAGCGCCCTGTGGCGGACGCTTTACGCCGCGACCGAGCTTCCCACCTTCATAACCGCAACGTGCCGTTTGTTTTCAACATGTCTTCTCACGCCTTCCCTGAACGCATTACCCATCCCGCCGCAAATACCCACACAAAATAAACGACTACTTAGATTAATTACAAAAGTCAGTTGTTTTGTAAAACAGGGAAAACTCACTAACAAATCCCATTTCAGCGCCGATATAGCCGCTGCACCTTAACCAATTTTCCGGGGAAAAAGATGTTGAAACGAATAAAAGTGGTGACCAGCCTGATCGCAGTCTTGGTGATTTTTGGCGCTTTACAGTTACTTTCGGGCAGCCTGTTTTGGTCGGCTTTAAACAAAGATAAAGAAGCCTTCGCACTGTCACAAATCTCAACACGCAACGTCACAGCAATGAGCGATGCATGGATCGAACTTAACCAGACGCGTACCGTGCTCAACCGTGCGATGTTGCGTTTGCAAACCAACATGGCGTCGAAAATCAACGGCGGCAATCTAAATGACCTGATTAATCAGGCAAAACAACAGCTGGCAGTAGCCGATCGCTCTTTCCAGGTTTATTACAACTTACCGGGTACGCCAGGGTTCGATAACGTTATACGCGATCGCCTTGAGGCGGATTACGCAAATTACCATGATGGCTTAAAAGCGATGCTGGAACGTTTGCAGGCCAACGATCTGGAAGGGATGTTCAAACAGAACATCGAACAGAAACAGAACGACATGAAAGTCAGCTACAGCGAATGGCGTGCAAAACAGACTGAGCTTTCTGAGCAAGGTTTATTACAGAACCAAAAAGCCTTTACGCAGATGATGTGGTTGCTGGGTATTGTGGCGGCCTCGGTGATTGCGGTAATCGCTGCATGCTGGTTTGGTCTGCGTCAGGTTTTGATTCAGCCGCTGCATCGGGTGCTGGAGCATATTCGCGCTATCGCTGCGGGCGATTTAACCCAACCGATTAGCGTGGAAGGGCGCAATGAAATGAGCCAGCTGGCGGCAGGTTTACAGGAAATGCAGCAGTCGCTGATGAACACCGTCAGTGATGTGCGCGACGGCTCTGACGCAATTTTTACCGGTGCGAGCGAAATCGCGGCAGGAAATAACGACCTTTCTGCGCGCACCGAAGAGCAAGCGGCCTCGCTGGAGCAAACGGCTGCCAGCATGGAACAGCTTACCGCAACGGTAAAACAGAACGCCGACAACGCCCGTCAGGCCTCGCAATTAGCACTGACGGCATCTGAAACGGCACAGCAGGGCGGCAAAGTAGTGGATGGTGTGGTCAGTACCATGAAAGAGATTGCCGGCAGTTCGAAGAAAATCGCCGACATTATCAGCGTGATTGATGGCATTGCTTTCCAGACCAACATCCTTGCACTTAACGCGGCAGTAGAAGCGGCTCGCGCCGGTGAGCAGGGCCGGGGTTTTGCCGTGGTGGCCGGTGAAGTCCGCAGTCTGGCGCAGCGCAGCGCGCAGGCAGCGAAAGAGATCAAAGGCTTGATCGAAGACTCGGTTTCCCGCGTCAATAGCGGTTCGTTACAGGTGGAAAGCGCCGGTAGCACCATGAGTGACATCGTCGGCGCGGTGACTCGCGTAACCGACATCATGGGTGAAATCGCCTCTGCGTCTGACGAGCAGAGTCGCGGCATTGAGCAGGTGGGTCAGGCGGTGACTGAAATGGATCGCGTGACCCAGCAAAACGCCTCGCTGGTTGAACAATCTGCGGCGGCGGCGGCGGCACTTGAACAGCAAGCCAGCGCGTTAACGCAGGCCGTTTCGGTGTTTAAAACGGTTCGCACATAACCTCGGTATCTCCTTTCTGCGGCGGCGGGTCCAATCCGTGCCGCCGCACATAAAGTTCCCTTCACTCGCGCCGATAAACAGAAGTGAATCGCAACCAATGAGGTGTTTATGTTTAGTCGAGTACGAATTGTCTCCGGCCTGCTGTGCGTGCTGGCATTATTTGCCTTGCTGCAGCTGTTTTCCGGGGGAATGTTTTTCAAAACGGTAAGTTCTGACAAAGAGAACTTCGCTTATAACCAACGTCTGAGCACCTTACAGCAGGCGATGGGCACCTCATGGGTATCACTGGTTCAGGCACGTAACACCCTGAACCGTGCCGGGATCCGCTATCTGCAAGATGCACAAATGTCCGGTTCCGGTGCCAGCGTTAAAGAGTTAGTGGCGCTGGCCAGCAGCGAATTAAAACGCGCAGAACAGGGCTTCGATACCTTCAACGCCAACCTGTCAGAAAAAGGCAAAACCGCAGAAAACGTGTTGACGCTGCAAGCTAACTACAAGGCGTATCACGATGCGCTGGCTGAGCTGATCGTGTTTTTGAACAGCGGCAACTTCAAAGGATTTATTGACCAGCCTACGCAAAGTTACCAGGACAAATTCCAGACAGATTACGACGCGTGGATGCGTTACAACCTGGTGCTCGCCAAGCGCGGTGTGGAAGCCAATAACGACGCTTATCAACGTTCTATCTCTATCGTGATTGGCACATTGTTCGTCACGCTGTTGGTGATTGTGCTGGTGTGGAATGTGATGCGCAGCGTACTCATTCGCCCGCTGAAACAGAGCATGGAACATATTCAGCATATTGCGCGTGGTGATCTGACTCAGTCCATCGACGTTACCGTGCGTAACGAAATCGGTGAATTACTGAGCTCATTGCAAAATATGCAGCAAGAGCTGGTGCGCACTGTACGGACGGTGCGTGATGGTTCCGATGCGATCTATACCGGTGCCAGCGAAATCGCCGTAGGTAATAACGATCTCTCTTCACGTACCGAGCAACAAGCGGCCTCGCTGGAGCAGACCGCTGCCAGCATGGAGCAGCTGACCGCGACGGTGAAGCAGAACGCGGAAAATGCGCGTCAGGCTTCGCAACTGGCCCTTAATGCCTCCGAAACCGCGCAGCAGGGCGGCAAAGTAGTGGATGGCGTGGTCACTACGATGAAGGAAATCGCCGGTAGCTCGAAGAAAATCGCGGACATTACCAGCGTGATTGATGGTATCGCCTTCCAGACCAACATCCTCGCCCTGAACGCCGCTGTGGAAGCCGCACGTGCCGGTGAACTGGGTCGTGGCTTTGCGGTGGTTGCCGGTGAAGTACGCAGCCTGGCGCAGCGTAGTGCGCAGGCTGCAAAAGAGATCAAAGGGTTGATTGAAGATTCCGTGAGCCGCGTTAATACCGGTTCGGTGCTGGTGGAAAGCGCTGGCGACACCATGAGCGAGATCGTCAGCGCGGTGACGCGCGTTACCGACATCATGGGCGAGATCGCCTCTGCATCTGACGAACAAAGCCGCGGTATCGACCAGGTTGGCCTTGCCGTGACTGAAATGGACCGCGTCACGCAGCAGAACGCCTCGCTGGTTGAAGAGTCCGCAGCGGCGGCCGCAGCCCTGGAAGATCAGGCCAGCAACTTAAAACAAGCCGTATCAGTGTTCAATATTGGTAAAGAATTTGTCGCCCAGGCCGTTAACAAGACAACGGCGCCAAAAACTCTCCGATTGGATGCGCCGCTGGCGGTTGCCCGTCAGTCTGGTTCTCGTAGTGACGATAACTGGGAAACCTTTTAATCGCCTGGATGGCCCAGCCCTGAAACAGGGTTGGGCATAGCAGCAGATCGTTAATGTGTTTAGTTCAGTGCCAGGTGCAGAAATGAAGAAATCGACGTTATTGGATCAAAGTGAGGCGACGACGCTGCTGTCGCAAATGGTTCAGCGTTTACCGCTCTCAGATACGCATTTTCGTCGTATCAGCCAGTTGATTTATCAACGAGCAGGTATTGTGCTGGCCGATCACAAGCGCGAAATGGTTTACAACCGTTTGGTTCGCCGCCTGCGCACGCTGAACATAGATGATTTTGGTCGTTATCTGGCGTTGCTGGAACACGATCCTAACAGCGCTGAATGGCAGGCATTTATTAATGCATTAACCACCAACCTGACGGCGTTTTTCCGCGAGGCGCACCATTTTCCTATCCTCGCTGAACATGCACGTAAGCGGCAGGGCAGTTTCAATGTCTGGAGTACCGCTGCGTCTACCGGCGAAGAACCTTACTCAATCGCCATGACGCTGGCTGAAACGCTGGGTAGCGGGCCGGGTAAATTTCAGGTCCATGCCAGCGATATCGATACGCAGGTTTTAGAGAAAGCCGTGGCAGGTGTTTATCGCCATGAAGAGTTACGCACGTTGTCACCGGCGCAGTTGCAGCGCTTTTTCCTGCGCGGCACTGGTCCGCATGAAGGCATGGTACGGGTACGGTCTGAACTGGCCAGTACGATCACCTACGCCCAGCTTAATTTGCTGGCGAATGACTGGAAGGTGCCGGGGCCGTTCGATGCCATTTTCTGCCGCAACGTGATGATCTATTTCGATAAAGAGACGCAAGAAAAAATTCTGCGTCGGTTTGTCCCGCTGTTGAAGCCAGGCGGCATTCTGTTTGCTGGTCACTCAGAGAACTTTAGTCAAATCAGTAAAGAGTTTTGGCTGCGTGGGCAAACCGTCTATGGACTGACTAAGGAAAGATGATGAGCAAAATCACCGTGATGTGCGTGGATGACTCTGCGCTGATGCGTCAGTTGATGACGGAAATCATCAACAGTCATCCCGATATGGAGATGGTTGCTACCGCGCCCGATCCTTTAGTTGCCCGCGATTTGATTAAGCAGTTCAACCCGCAGGTACTGACGCTGGACGTAGAAATGCCGCGCATGGATGGGCTCGACTTTCTGGAAAAGTTGATGCGCTTACGTCCAATGCCGGTGGTGATGGTTTCTTCGCTGACCGGTAAAGGCTCGGAAATCACGTTGCGAGCTTTGGAGTTGGGCGCGGTGGATTTTGTCACCAAACCGCAGTTGGGTATTCGTGAAGGCATGCTGGCTTACAGCCAGATGATAGGCGACAAAATACGTGCGGCGGCGCGAGCGCAATTGCATGTGCGTACCTCAACGCCGGTGCCGGTCAAGCTGAAAGCGGGGCCGCTGCTGAGCAGCGAAAAGCTGATTGCGATTGGATCGTCAACCGGCGGTACCGAAGCGATTCGTCACGTGCTGCAACCGCTGCCGGCCACCAGCCCAGCGCTGCTGATTACTCAGCATATGCCGCCCGGGTTTACCCGCTCTTTTGCTGAACGCCTGAATAAGCTGTGTCAGATCACGGTGAAAGAAGCCGAAGATGGTGAGCGAATTCTTCCCGGTCACGCCTATATTGCGCCCGGCGCGATGCACATGGAGTTGGGCCGTAGCGGCGCTAACTATGTGGTGAAACTCAATGAAGGGCCACCGGTTAATCGGCACAAACCGTCAGTAGATGTGCTGTTTAGATCGGTGGCGAGTAACGCTGGACGCAACGCGGTGGGCGTGATTCTCACCGGGATGGGCAACGACGGCGCGGCGGGGATGCTGGAAATGCATCGTGCTGGCGCCTGGACCATCGCCCAAAGCGAAGCCAGCTGTGTGGTATTTGGCATGCCGCGTGAGGCAATTGCCGCAGGCGGCGTGAGCGAAGTCGTGGATTTAAGCAACATCAGTCAGCATATGCTGGCGAAAATTAGCGCCGGACAGGCATTGCGTATTTAACAGGCCCGTCCTGCCGGGCGAGATAACACAGGAGTAGATATGGCTGATAAAAACATGCGCTTTTTAGTGGTAGACGACTTCAACACGATGCGTCGTATTGTGCGTAACCTGCTAAAAGAGCTGGGCTTTAATAATGTAGAAGAAGCAGAAGATGGCGTTGATGCGCTGGCTAAACTGCGTGCAGGTGGCTTTGACTTTGTCATCTCCGACTGGAACATGCCGAATATGGATGGTCTGCAACTGTTGCAAACTATTCGTGCAGATGCAGCGATGAGCAGCCTGCCAGTTTTGATGGTCACCGCGGAAGCGAAGAAAGAGAACATCATTGCTGCCGCACAGGCCGGTGCCAGCGGCTATGTCGTTAAGCCGTTCACTGCGGCGACGCTTGAAGAGAAATTGGGCAAGATTTTCGAAAAACTGGGCCTGTAAGGAGATGTGATGAGCGACCTTCCGAAATCAACTGAGGATGCCTCGGCACACGACATTATTAGCCGCATTGGCTCGCTCACGCGTATGTTGCGTGAAAGTCTGCGCGAGCTGGGGCTTGATCAAGCCATTGCCGAAGCCGCCGAAGCAATTCCTGATGCCCGCGATCGTCTGGACTATGTGGTTCAAATGACGGCGCAGGCCGCTGACCGTGCGCTAAACTGCGTGGAAGCGGCACAACCGCATCAGGACAAAATGGAAGCCGGCGCAACCCAGCTGAAAGGACGTTGGGATGCATGGTTTGAAAACCCAATCGAACTGGCCGATGCACGTGAGTTGGTGACGGATACGCGCGAATACCTCGGTGCCGTGCCAGGTCACACGTCCTTTACCAACAAGCAGCTGCTCGAAATCATGATGGCGCAGGATTTCCAGGACCTTACCGGTCAGGTGATCAAGCGCATGATGGATGTGATTCAGGAAATTGAGCGCCAGTTATTAATGGTGCTGCTGGAAAACATGCCTGAAGTCAGCGCCGAGAAGCGTCAGGAAGGCACCAGCCTGCTGAACGGTCCGCAGATTCACTCCGATGCACCGGGCGTGGTCGCGAACCAGGATCAGGTTGATGATTTACTGGATAGCTTAGGCTTTTGATTTTGCTAAGGGTGTTTTACCTCCCAGTGTGGCGTTAAGTCGTTCAGGCTTAACGTCACACCGGCAGTTAGAAAGGTCCGCTTAACGGCGGACTTTCATCACATCTCTTTTCCATCCGCAAAAGAACAGCGCTTTTGCGCGTCTTATCCCCGCTTTAACCAAACTCAAATTTGGCATCCTATGCTCAGAATTCCACTCCACCGAGGTTTTTCGTGGCTGATAGCGACGAGGACAAAACAGAATCGCCCTCGCCCCACCGACTTGAGAAAGCGCGTGAGGAAGGTGATATTCCGCGTTCGCGCGAGCTGACGTCACTGTTAATGCTGCTGGCTGGCATCATGATCCTGTGGATGGGCGGCAACATGATGGCGCATCGATTAGCGGGCATGGTGGCTGCGGGTCTCCATTTTGACCATGGCATGGTGACGGATGACAAAATCATCATTGCCCATATCAGTAGCCTGATCGGCCAGGCAATTCTGGCGCTGCTGCCTTTAATGGGTGGTTTGGTGTTAGTGGCGATTGCTTCTCCGATGCTGCTTGGCGGTATCGTCTTCAGCGGCAAGTCGATCAAAGTTGATTTCACCAAGCTCAATCCGTTGCCAGGTTTTAAGCGCATGTTTGCCGCGCAGGCCTGGACTGAACTGTTTAAAGGGATTTTGAAAACCATCCTGGTGGGGTCGGTAGGCGTTTGGTACATCTTGTCACACTGGCCGGAAATGCTGCGTTTAATCAGCGAGTCGCCAACCAGCGCGCTGATTCACGGCATGGATATGATTGCGGTGTGCTGTGCATTAGTGATCCTTGGGCTGGTGCCGATGGTGGGTTATGACGTTTTTTGGCAGCTCTACAGCTATTACAAAAAACTGCGTATGTCTCGCCAGGAAATTCGCGATGAACACAAACAACAAGAGGGCGATCCGCACGTTAAAGGGCGTATTCGTCAGCAAATGCGCGCCGCTGCGCGCCGTCGCATGATGGCTGATGTGCCAAAAGCCGACGTCATCGTGACTAACCCAACGCACTATTCTGTGGCGCTGCAATATAACGAGAAAAAAATGAGTGCGCCGAAAGTCGTCGCAAAAGGCGCAGGGGAAATTGCTTTGAGAATTCGTGAACTGGGGGCTGAACATCGCATCCCGGTTTTGGAGGCACCGCCGCTGGCGCGTGCGTTGTATCGTCATACTGAAATTGGTCAACATATTCCCGGCGCGCTGTATGCGGCGGTGGCGGAAGTGCTGGCGTGGGTTTGGCAGTTGCGTCGCTGGAAACGCGAAGGCGGCCTCATCCCAACCAAACCAAAAGATCTGCCGGTTCCGGTAGATATGGACTTTGCAGGAGAGAACAGAAACGATGGCTAATCTGGCCGCAAAATTGCGTTTACCGGGAAACTTTAAAGATATGCAATGGCAGGTATTAGCCGGTCCGGTGCTGATCCTGATGATTCTGTCGATGATGGTGTTGCCTCTGCCACCGTTCATCCTCGACCTGTTGTTTACCTTTAATATCGCGCTCTCCATCATGGTGCTGCTGGTGGCGATGTTTACCCAGCGCACGCTGGAGTTCGCGGCGTTCCCTACCATTCTGCTGTTCTCCACCTTACTGCGACTGGCGCTGAACGTCGCCTCAACCCGTATCATCCTGATGGAAGGGCATACCGGCGGGGCGGCAGCGGGCCGGGTAGTGGAAGCGTTTGGCCACTTCCTGGTGGGCGGTAACTTCGCCATCGGTATCGTGGTCTTCATCATTTTGGTGATCATTAACTTTATGGTTATCACCAAAGGTGCGGGCCGTATCGCCGAAGTGGGCGCGCGCTTCGTGCTTGACGGGATGCCCGGCAAGCAGATGGCGATTGATGCCGACCTCAACGCGGGTTTGATTGGTGAAGAGGAAGCCAAACGCCGTCGTATGGAAGTGACGCAAGAAGCGGACTTCTATGGTTCGATGGACGGTGCCAGTAAGTTTGTGCGTGGTGATGCTATCGCGGGCATCATGATCATGGTGATTAACGTGATCGGCGGCCTGTTGGTGGGTGTGGTGCAGCATGGTATGGATGTCGGTCATGCGGGTGAAACGTACACGCTGTTGACTATCGGTGACGGCCTGGTTGCACAGATTCCCGCACTGGTCATTTCAACGGCAGCGGGTGTTATCGTAACGCGTGTTGCGACCGATCAGGATGTTGGCGAGCAGATGGTTGGCCAACTGTTCAAGGATCCCCGGGTATTAATGCTGAGTGGCGGCGTCATCGGTCTGCTTGGTCTGGTGCCGGGTATGCCAAATCTGGTGTTCCTGATGTTTACCGCTGCGCTGTTGGGTCTGGCGTGGTGGCTGCGCGGACGTGAAATGCAGCCGAAGAAAAGTGCCGAGGCGACCAACAGCATCAATAAAACCCAGAATACCCCGGCAACCGCAGCGACTGCGGAAGCGTCCTGGACTGACGTACAACTGGAGGACACGCTGGGCATGGAAGTGGGTTATCGCCTGATTCCGATGGTCGATCACCTGCAAAATGGCGAGCTGTTAGGCCGTATCCGCAGTATTCGTAAAAAAGTGGCGCAGGATGTTGGCTTCTTGCCGCCGGTGGTGCATATCCGTGACAACATGGAACTGCCGCCTGCGCGCTACCGTATTCTGATGAAAGGTGTGGAAATTGGCAGCGGTGATGCTTATCCAGGACGTTGGATGGCGATTAACCCAGGCACGGCGGCAGGTACTTTGCCGGGCGAAGCCACGGTGGATCCCGCCTTTGGTCTGGCAGCAATCTGGATTGACAGTGCGCTGAAAGAGCAGGCGCAGATTCAGGGCTTTACCGTAGTTGAAGCCAGTACCGTGGTCGCTACGCATCTGAATCATCTGATTGGTCAATACGCCAGCGAGCTGTTTGGTCGTCAGGAAGCGCAGCAGTTGTTGGATCGCGTAACGCAAGAGATGCCGAAACTCACTGAAGATTTAGTGCCAGGCGTGATCTCCCTGACCACGATGCACAAAGTACTGCAAAACTTGCTGATAGAACGTGTATCGATTCGCGATATGCGCACCATTATTGAAACGCTGGCGGAACATGCGCCGATTCAGAACGATCCACAAGAACTCACCAGTGTCGTACGCGTAGCCTTGGGCCGCGCGATTACGCAGCAGTGGTTCCCGGGTAATGATGAAGTGCAGGTTATTGGTTTGGACGCCACGTTGGAGCGCTTGTTATTACAGGCGTTACAAGGCGGTGGTGGACTTGAACCGGGCCTTGCCGATCGCCTGTTAAGCCAGGCGCAAGATGCATTACAACGCCAGGAGATGCTGGGCGCGCCGCCAGTATTGTTGGTGAATCATCCGCTACGTGCGTTGCTGGCACGCTTCCTGCGCCGCAATCTGCCGCAACTGGTGGTGCTGTCAAACATGGAGCTGAGCGACAATCGCCAAATTCGCATGACGGCGACCATTGGAGGCAAATAATGAAACGCTGGCTGTGGCTGCTGTGCATGTTACCGCTTTGTTCCCAGGCTGCGGGCGGCGCATGGCACGCGAGCGCTAATGGCCCGCTGTTGGCGAATCGAGGCGGCTGGCAACGTTCGCAGCCTTTACTGCCGCCGAAAAATACAGACGGTTATATCGACGTTGTGAACTGGCGTTATCAACTCAGCAAACCTGCGCCAGCGGGACTGGAAGTGAAGCTGTGCGCAGCGCAGCGCTGCACTTCGCTTGACGGAGGCAGCGGCAGCACTCGCGGCCTGGCGCATCTGTCGGCAGACGAAACCTTGCATATGGTATTTGGTTTTGCCGGTACGGGACGTTTGCCGCCGGGCTTGCGCGTGGTGAGCAGTGAAGTGATGGTGAACTACCGCTAAGACGCGGTGAAATGCATAAAAAACCCCGCCGAAGCGGGGTTTTTTTGTGTTTACATACGTTCGACGGTTTCGATACCCAAGGTATCGAGACCTTGCTGCAAGGTTTTAGCAGTAAGCGCCGCTAGCTGCAAACGGCTCAGGCGGGTACGTTCTTCTTCCGCGCTGAGAATGGGGCAATGCTCATAGAAGCCAGAGAAGAGACCCGCGAGGTCATACAGGTAAGCACACATCACATGCGGCGTACCATCACGCGCGACTTGGGTGATCACTTCTTCGAACTGCAACAAACGGGTCGCCAGCAGCGCTTCGCGATCTTCAGTGATAAACAGATCGGCATCCAGCGTTTCTGCATCGATACCCGCTTTGCGGAAGACCGACAGCACGCGAGTGTAGGCATACAGCAAGTACGGGGCAGTATTGCCTTCAAAGGCCAGCATGTTATCCCAGTCGAAGATGTAATCCGTGGTACGGCTTTTCGACAGGTCAGCGTATTTCACGGCGCCAATACCGACGATTTCCGCCAGCTGTTTCACCTCTTCTTCACGCATCTCAGGATTTTTCTCACGCACCAGCGTGTAAGCACGCTGATAAGCTTCATCCAGCAGATCGGCGAGTTTAATGGTGCCGCCGCTACGCGTTTTGAAAGGACGTCCATCTTTACCTAACATCATGCCAAACGCATGGTGCTCAAGCGGCACATTCTCCGGGACATAACCCGCTTTACGCACGATAGTCCATGCTTGCAGCAGATGCTGATGCTGACGAGAATCGATGTAATACAGCACACGATCGGCATGCAGTGTTTCATAACGGTATTTGGCACAGGCAATATCGGTAGTGGTGTAAAGGTATCCGCCATCCTTTTTCTGGATGATAACGCCCATGGGATCGCCTTCTTTGTTCTGGAACTCATCCAGAAACACCACGGTTGCGCCTTCGCTTTCGACGGCTAAGCCTTTCTCTTTCAGATCGCTGACGATGCCTGGCAGCATATCGTTGTAGAGGCTTTCACCCATGACATCTTTACGGCTCAGCGTCACGTTCAGACGGTCATAAATTTTCTGGTTCTGACTCATGGTGATGTCGACCAGCTTCTTCCACATCTCACGGCAATAGGCATCGCCACCTTGCAGTTTTACCACGTAACCACGTGCACGCTCGGCAAACGCAGGATCTTCGTCATAGGTACGTTTCGCTTCACGATAAAACTCTTCCAGATCTGCCAGCGCCATTTCTGCATGATCTTCGTTCTGCTGCTTCTCAAGAAAGGCGATCAGCATGCCGAACTGCGTTCCCCAGTCGCCAACGTGATTAGCACGAATCACGTTATGTCCCAGAAACTCCAGCGTGCGTACGGCGGCATCACCGATGATGGTGGAGCGCACGTGACCAACGTGCATCTCTTTCGCGACATTGGGCGCAGAGTAATCGATCACGATAGTTTGAGGTTCTGCCAGCGTCACGCCTAAACGAGGCAAACGCAGCGCTTGCTTAGCGTTTTCAGCCAGCCATTGACGGTCAAGGAAAATATTGATGAAGCCCGGTCCGGCAATCTCAACTTTGCTGGCGATGCCTGTCAGATCAAGATTCTGCAACACGGTCTCAGCTAATTGTCGCGGCGCTTGTCCCAGTTTTTTCGCCACGGCCATAATGCCGTTTGCCTGATAATCACCAAACTGAACCTTGGCTGACTGACGAACCTGAGGTTCGCAATCGGCGGGCGCGCCGGCTAAAACCATTGCCTGACTGACTTTTGCGGAAAGAAGTGCCTGAATATTCACCGAGTTACCTTCATATGCTGAAAAACGCTCGTCTGAACGATGACGAGCCGTCATCATCATCTTGCCTGGCGTTAATGACCCAGACAAAACGGAAAAAAATGAGGGGGAAAGTATACGTGAATTGTCTGTGGGCGTCAGCAGTTGGATAAAGCAGGGAAACAGAGCCTAAAATGTTTCCCGCTTGATTTAACGACGGCGCAGATGGCGGCGAGGATTTTTAACACTTTTGTCTTCACGCACCTTCCAATGGCGGGAAATAGCAAATCCCATCAGTGCGATTAGGACTGCGACAACAATTAGCATGGTCATTGAGCTATTCCTTTGAGTTGTGTTAGGTCAAATTTATAAGAAAGACCGCATGGCTGCAATTGTTCTCTGCCCAAATAAGACTTATCTCATTGTATTAAAGAAGCTGATACAAAACATGTAGTTAAGGTGTTTTCATCCAGAAACTGCTGGACCTAAAGAGAGGATAAATCCGAATTAAAAGGTCTGTTTATATCCTTTTGCGGCAATTTACGCGTCAAATCGGATGAATCCTACGCTTTTGGTGTCCCTAACTCAGCGCTGACAGCATGTTATATTGATTAGAAATATTGCATTATTTAAGGAGATTTTACGCAGTGAAGACCACTTTTCCCCCACAATTAGACGATTTAAAGGCAGATTTAGTGCGATTCGAGAAATCGTTAGAGAGTTTTTCTGAACGCTTAGGTCTCTCATTAGGCGATCTCGAATCTGATCACATTGCTGTTCGTTGTCACCAAAACGCAACGGCAGAGCGCTGGAAGCAGGGTTTTTTACAAATTGGCTGTCAGTTTTCTGAAGCGATGATCAACGGCCGGCCGATTTGCCTGTTTAAGTTACATCAGCCCATTCAGGTCGCTGGCTGGCAACTGGATGTGATTGAACTGCCTTGGCCAGGTGAAAAACGCTATCGTCATGAAGGGTGGGAACATGTTGAAATCGTCCTGCGCGGCGAACCTGAAACGCTGGGCATGCGAGCGATGGCGCTGTTATCAGATGACGCGCTAACGCAGCCGGGCATCTCATTTAAAACCAGTTCGCCGAAAGGAGAAAATGAACGTTTGCCCAACCCGACCTTAGCGGTAACAGATGGGCAAACCACAATAAAGTTTCATCCGTGGCGACTGGAAGAGATTGTCGCCAGCGAGGCAGATTAAACGCGGGCGTTGACGGCTTTGCCCAGCCGCACTACCGCTTCTTCCAGCAGCGCACGGGTGCAGCCAAAATTCAGCCGTACAAACTTATCATCGCCAAAGTCACGACCTGGTGAAAAGCCAAGTCCATATTTTTCAAAATAGAGCGCCGGGCTGGCGACGTTGAGCGCGCTGGCATCGATCCAACCCAAATAGGTGGCTTCGGGTGATGTCATCGTCAGGCCCGGCAGCGCATTGACCTGCTCGACCAGCCAGTCGCGATTACGCCGTAAATAGACGAGTTGTGCTTCTAACCACGCATCGCCGTCCCGCCACGCGGCTTCGGCAGCAACCAGCGACAGAATATCCACGGAAGGGACAATGCCCTGACGCACGCGATTGAAGCGGGCACGTAATTCAGCATTAGGAATGATCGCCAGTGAAGCGCCCAATCCGGCGATGTTGAAGGTTTTTGAGGGGGAAATAAGCGTAATGCTGCGCTGCGCGGCATCTTCACTGAGCGAGGCGAAAGGAATGTGCTGCACGCCCGGTTCCAGCAATAAATCGCAGTGAATTTCATCGGTGCAAACAATCAAATCATGTTGCTGAGCAAAAGCAAGCTGCGCTTCCAGTTCATCACGACGATAGACAGTTCCGCCAGGATTCTGTGGGTTACACAGCATCAGTAATTTCTCTTTGCCACTCATCTGTTGGTTGGCGGCATCAATGTCCATGACCCAACGATGCTCGTTAAGCACTAACGGCAGATTCAGCTGGCCGCGTTCAGCGAGTTTGGCAGCACCGCGAAAGGGCGGATAAATGGGCGTTGGCGCAACGGTGATTTCATCGGCTGCGGTAAACGCGCGAACCGAAATATTTAACCCGCTGACGACGCCCGGTAATGGAACGATCCATGCCGGATCGACGTGCCACTGATAGCGCGAGGCGAAGCGCTGAACGGCAATATCAATCAAACCGTTTGGCTTATCGCCATAGCCAAAAATTCCATGTTCAACGCGGGCTTTGATCGCGTCGATAATGCACTCGGGCGAACGGAAATCAGTATCAGCTACCCACAATGGCAGAATGTCCTGGTCCGCATATTTGTGCCATTTAAGGCTATCGCTGTGACGACGGTCTATCCGTTGGTCAAAATTGAATGCCATAGTTACCTTTCCGCGTAAAATCATTCCAGCAGTCAGACTAACCGATGAACTTGGTTCGAACCAGACGTCATGTAAAGGAGAAGAGAATGACCAAACTGGAAATTTGTTGTTACGGCGTGGATTGCGCAATGACCGCGCAGCAGGCTGGAGCCGATCGCGTTGAGCTGTGCGCAGCGCCGCGTGAAGGGGGATTAACACCCTCGGCTGGGACGCTGGAAGCAGCCCGACGCGAACTTTCGATTCCGGTTCATCCGATTGTCAGGCCGCGCGGTGGCGATTTTTGCTATACCGCCCGCGAATTTGAAGTAATGAAATCGGATGTGGCGTTGATCCGTGAATTGGGCTTTCCGGGGCTGGTGGTGGGAATGCTGGATGAAGATGCCCACATCAACCATGCGCAAATGCGGCAAATCATGGCGCTGTGCGACGGCGTTTCAGTGACATTCCATCGTGCATTTGACCTGTGCCATAGTCCTAAACGTGCATTGAAGGAGTTGACCGATCTCGGCGTCGCGCGCATTCTGACGTCAGGCCAGCAGCAAAGCGCGGAAAACGGAATTGCATTGTTGAAGGAACTAAATGATCTCAGTGAAGGTCCTATTATTATGGCAGGTGCAGGCGTTCGCCTGAGTAACCTACAGAAGTTTCTCGATATGGGCATTCGTGAAGTTCACAGCTCGGCCAGCCACCTTGTGGTATCGCCGATGCGTTACCGAAAAGCCGGTGTTTCAATGTGTTCTGAAGCCGAAACCGATGAGTTCAGTCGCTATTGCGTAGATAGTGATGTGGTGGAAGCGATGAGAAGTGTGATGCAGATGAACAGCGTTCGGGTCGCCTGAATCACCCCAGATTTTGCCGCGCAGCACGCCGATCATTGACGTGATGTTTGCAAGTACCAAACCCCAGCACGCTTGCTGGGGTATTTTTTGCCTGCTATTTACGCTTTTTCCCGCCGATAAACGCCGTTGCGATTACACTTAACGTACTGTTGTCTGGGACTTACATCATGAAAAGCTTCCTGATCTCTGCCGTATCCTTGTTAGCGGCTGCGTTGAGCAGTCCACTTTTTGCGGCCAGCAATTGCGGACCACAAAGCGGCGTCATTGCCAGCAGCAATAACTGGATTATGTTAGGCGGCAGTGCGAAAGGTGCAGTGCGGCAGGTCATCGCCGGAGAATTTGGCAAAGATGTAAACTCGCAAAAACGCGTGCTCGGTCAGTTTGATCCCTGCGGCGATTTGATGGTTGCCGATGTCAGCTATGACAAGAATGAGCGCAACGTGATTCTCAGCATGGAGCAACATATTGCTCGGGTACAAGGCGGTTGGGTTGCAGAGTATGCCTATTTGGTCAAAGTGCTGAAGGAAGGCAAAGAAGTGGTGGTCGACAATCGTCAGGGCACCATCAACTGGCAAATGGGCAAAAACGGTAACATTGTCAGCTCCTCAGACAAATTTATCAGCATGGGACAAAACGGTTTCACTGACACCACGTATCGCTACGACGCACAGTATCGGCTGGAAAAAAGCGTGGCGCGCGGCACCGATGAAATGACCAACGGTGAAAACCATTATCGCTGGAATCCGCAAGGGTTAGTGGTAAGCGCCAGTTCATCGCGCAGCAAAGATACCTATACCTACGATCAGCAATTCCGTGAGTTGCGCCTTAATGGCACTGCCAGCACACCGGTCAGTACAATCCGTTCGGTAGATGAGTGTCAATTGTGGGACGAAGTGGGAAACTGCACACTGAGTTACCTGCACGAAACCGAAATTTTCGATAAAGGCACGATTGAGCGACACCTTAGCTCAGCATACAAATATCAGTATTGGGATAATCCGGCAGCGTCAGAAGAATAGGGCGATCCACCGATCGCCCCGAACAGATTAGTTAACTGTTTTACTAAACGCGTCCAACGCCACAATCGCATTAGCGATATCTTCTGGCGAGAGATTCGGGTTGAGGTTTTTCAGCGTGTCGCCGTCACTGTTGGCTAGCGCACCGATTTTAACTAAATTCTCCCAACTCTCGTTTTCCAGATGCAACGCTTTCAACGTGGTAGGCATATTGATGGAGCGATAGAAGCGAATATAGCGGGCAATCTCTTCATCCGGGCGCTGTTCTAATACCATTTGCGTTAACGTGCCGTAAGCGACTTTCTCGCCGTGCGTGAAGTGATGAATCTCGCCGTCGATGGCCGTAAAGCCGTTGTGGATCGCATGGGCACCCGCCAGTCCACCATTTTCAAATCCTAAACCGGAAAGCAGCGTGTTAGCTTCCACTACCGCTTCCACCGCAGGAGTGACACGCTTTTCACTAACGGCGGTATAGGCACTGAAACCCCATTTCAGCAGCGTTTCTTCACAGGCACGCGCAATCGCCAAACCGGCAATGGTGGGATCGCCGTTGACCATTGATTTCGCATGTGAGCGGGCCACGGCTTGTGCTTCGACCCAGGTTGCCAAACCATCGGCAATACCTGAAGCAAATAGTCGCGCAGGCGCATTGGCGCACACGGCGGTATCGACCAACACCAAATCAGGGTTTTTGTTGTAAAAGCGATAGCTTTCAAACACGCCGCTGTCGGAATAGATCACTGAAAGGGCGCTACAAGGCGCATCGGTTGAGGCGATCGTCGGCACAATCACCACCGGCTGCTTCAGTTCGTCAGCAATGGCTTTCACCGTATCCAGCGTTTTACCGCCGCCAAGGCCAACGATCACATTACAGCCTTGCGCTTTGGCTAATTCGCTCAGGCGGTTAATTTCGTTGCTAGAGGCTTCGCCATTGAACTGTTGCCAGACGAAGTCGATATTGGCGGTTTTCAGCGCCTGTTGTGCACGCTCACCAATCAATTTCCAGACGATATCATCCGCGACCAGAAAAGCATGATTGCCCAATTCAGCGATGTAAGGACCCAGTTCGTCCAACACACCAGCGCCTTGCACATATTTACGGGGTGAAGAGAAGATAAATTTACTCATGATCACAACTCCTTGATATGAAAATAGAAGGCCGATAACAGCCTGGCACAAAATGCGTTCGCTGCTTTAGTACTAGCTGGGGTAATGAAAATACGTCTCATTTATTACGTTAAGGTTACACCAGCCACAGATCTTGCTATGTTGTGCTGAATCAATCAGGACGCTATACATGACCACGACTTTAATCTCTTTTCTGTTCGCCATTACGATTTTGACGCTAACACCAGGATTCGACACCGCGTTGGTACTGCGATCTGCTGCGGCGCAGGGATGGAAGCGTGCCAGCGTGACGGCATTGGGCGTGACGTTAGGCTGTTTGCTTTGGGGTGTGGCAGTGGGATTAGGATTGGGCGCGCTGCTGCTGGCCTCTGAAATAGCCTACAATTTGCTAAAATGGCTGGGCGCAGCGTATCTGCTCTATCTGGGATTGAAGCTGCTGTTTAACCCTCGTAGCCAACCTGAAGACGTTAAAAGCAGCGATTCCGCACAGCAGCGTTATCTCACCTGCTTTAGCCGTGGATTGCTCGGTAACCTGCTCAACCCCAAAGTGGGGGTTTTCTACGTGACCTTTTTGCCGCAATTTATTCCTGCTGGCGCGTCGGTGGCGTTATGGTGCACGTTGATGGCGCTGGCGCATATGCTGTTGGGCTTGGTGTGGAACGCGGTGCTGATAGGGGGCAGTCACTATTTTTCCCGCCATTTGCGTCAGCCCCGCATCTTAAAAATAATGGATCGTTTGACGGGTTGCGTGTTTATTGGATTTGCGGCGAAGCTGGCCTTTTCTCGTCGGTAACAGCCTCGCCGGTAAAGATTACGGCTTGGTGGCGACTAACACGGCACGCAGCGGAGCGGGATAACCTTCCACCGTTTTGCCTGGATCGTTGGGATCCAGGAACTCGGCCAGCGATTCGCTGATCATCCAGTCGGTGCGGCGCTGTTCATCGGTGGACGTCACCGCATAATCCACGATACGCACATCAACGAAGCCGCTTTTTTCTAGCCAGCTTTTCAACGCTTCGGCAGACGGAATAAAGAATACATTACGCATCTGCGCATAACGTTCGCCTGGCACCAGCACCTGATTCACATCGCCCTCGATCACCAGCGTTTCCAACACCAGTTCACCACCGCTCACCAGCTGATTTTTCAGCTGAAGCAGGTGATCCAGCGGCGAACGGCGATGATAGAGCACGCCCATGGAAAATACGGTATCAAAGGCTTGTAAAACGGGCAGTTGTTCAATGCCGATGGGCAGCAGATGTGCACGCCGATCGTCATTCAGCAGTTTTCGCACCGCCTCGAACTGGCACAAAAACAACTGCATGGGATCGATGCCCACCACAAAATGTGCGCCTGCACCGATCATGCGCCACATGTGATAACCGCTGCCGCAGCCCACATCCAGAACCGTACGACCGGCTAACGAGGAGATGTGCGGTAACACCCGTTCCCATTTCCAGTCAGAACGCCATTCCGTATTAATTTCAGTGCCGTACAACGAATAGGGGCCTTTGCGCCACGGCATCAGGTTGCGCAGCAATTTCTCAATGCCTTGACGATGACGATCGCTGATGTCGTCGCGATCCGCGCTCACGCTGTGTAATAAATCCAGACGTTGCGGCTCAAGCAGCGGTAAATATTCCAGCGACTTATACCAGTCGCGGAAGTGCCCATGCAGGTTTTCACGTTGCCAGGTGCTGATTTGCCCAGGCAAGACTTCAAGCCATTGGGCGAGCGGGCCGACGGCAATTTGCTGATAAAAACGGCCAAAATCGATCATTTCAACGCCACCAACGAACCAAAATTAAAACACTGGAACCACAGCTCAGCATGCGAAAAGCCCGCCGCTTTCAGACGTGCTTTATGTGCTTCCACACTGTCAGTCAGCATCACGTTTTCTAACATGCTGCGTTTTTGGCTGATCTCCAGCTCGCTGTAGCCGTTAGCGCGTTTGAAATCGTGATGCATGTTGAACAGCAGTTCACCCACTTCCGCATCTTCAAAGCTGAACTTCTCAGAGACCACTAACGCACCGCCCGGATTCAGACCTTGCCAGATCTTCTTCAGCAGCGCTAAGCGCGCTGGCGGTTCAAGGAATTGCAGCGTGAAGTTAAGCACCACCATTGAGGCGTTGGTGATCTCGATATCGCGGATATCGGCTTCCAGCACCGTGACCGGTGTGTCAGCGCGAAACGCATCAAGATGGCGACGGCAGCGCTCGACCATTGCCGGCGAGTTGTCCACGGCAATAATGGTACAGCCCGGCACGTGAATATTGCGGCGCACCGATAAGGTCGCCGCGCCTAACGAACAGCCAAGGTCATAAACCTGGCTATCGGGCTGAACGAAGCGTTCTGCCAGCATGCCAATCATCGAAATGATGTTGGAGTAGCCGGGCACCGAGCGCTGAATCATGTCGGGAAAGACTTCAGCCACGCGCTCGTCAAAGGTCCAGTCGCCCAGTTTATCGATGGGCGCGGAAAATAGCGTATCGCGGTCAGACATAACGAAAAATCCGAAGAGAGGGCGGAAAGGGCGCTATTCTGGCAGAAACTGCCGCAGGCTGCACCCGTTAAGCCTGCACCGTTTAATGTAGCGTCACCACCAATTCCCACGGCAGGTAAATCAGGTTGAAAATGGCCATGCCGCACAGGGCAAAAAGCGTGAGCATCATGCCATATTTACGTCCTTTCATGACGCTGTGACGTAAACCGTGAGCGTGAAGTAAGCGACCCATGAAAAACAGCAGTGCAGTCAGATGAATCATCCAGATGTCCGCGCCGTTCATTTCCATGACGATCAGCAGCAGCAACGCAAGCGGAATGGTTTCGATGGCATTTCCATGAATGCGAATCGCCATTTTCAAATCGTAAACGCCGCCATCACCATAAGCCACGCGATATTGCCGGCGGTGGCGCACCACATCCAGCGTAAACTTCATCACTAACAAGGCACCTAACACCACATACAACGCGCTAACCATTAAAACTCCAGAAATCGTGCTAAGGCAGCCATTCTAGCCAGCCAGGCGTTCACTGTCCCGCTGAATACTTAAAACAGTGAATCCTGTTGCGGCCAGTCGGGCCCGCTACCGATGCTGGGATCTAACTGCTGTAACTGCGGCCAAAGCGCTTGTATCAGCGGAAAAACCTCCCCCATATCGGGGGTGTGTAGAAAGAGCAGGGGATCGCTGTTTTGCTGCCATTCCGCCAGTTTATTCAGCCAAATTTGAAACAGCGGTACGCTCTCTTCCACACTGTCGCTGCCGATAAACCGCACCATCGGCTGTGATCCCGTGCGCAGTGCATGGGGCGGAACGCGCGGTTTTTGCTGGCGCGCATGCAGTGCAGCGGGATGTTGCGAGGTTGAAGCATGCACCGGTCGGCTGTCGAGGATGACGCGATTAACACCGCGTTCCAGCAGCCCGCTATTTAATCTGCGTTCCGCTTCCCCTTTTGCAAAGAATTCGGGATGTCGAACCTCAACGCCATAAGAGAAACGGCGCGGCAAGCTGTCCAGAAACTGCCACAGTTGATCGAGTTGTTGCGGTGAAAAGCGGGCGGGCAACTGCAACCAATATTGCCCGATGCGATCGGCAAGAGGATCGAGCAGACGCAAAAATTCCTCGAGCAAATCATCGCTGTGCTGTAACGCGGCCTGATGACTAATGGTGGCAGGGAATTTGAAGCAGAAGCGGAATTCATCATGTGTCATGTCGCGCCAGCGCAATACCGTTTCAGCATTCGGTAACGCGTAAAGCGTGGTGTTACCCTCAACACAGTGAAAGAGGCGCGCATAATCCGCCAGGTTCTCAATTCCCCAACGTTTCCAGTGCGAATGCTGCCATTGCGGCAGGCCGATACGAAGCGTCACGCCATTTCTCCTGGCTCAAAGTCGATGACAAATTATCCTTTATAGTAGCCAGTAGGTGCAAACAGGCGAAATGCAGTAATGAAATGCCCGCTTTGGCGCGGCTCTACTTATCCTGTTTGCCTTTTTCCATTATAATGACCGCCTTTTTTGCGACAGCATCTCAAATGGTTACGCGGCCTGATGCTGTCAGCTGCAGCGGTGAAGTTTAAAGGATGGTGTTATGCGTTCAGAATATTGCGGACAGCTCAATCTGTCTCATGTAGGTCAGCAAGTCACTCTTTGCGGCTGGGTCAACCGCCGTCGCGATCTGGGAAGCCTGATATTTATCGATATGCGCGACCGTGAAGGCATCGTGCAGGTGTTCTTCGATCCCGATCGTCAGGATGCTTTCAAGCTGGCGTCTGAACTGCGCAACGAATTCTGTATCCAGATCACCGGAACCGTGCGTGCGCGTGACGACAAAAACAAAAATGCCGAGATGGCAACCGGCGAAGTGGAGGTGTTTGCTGAAGCGCTGACTATCATCAATCGCTCCGAGCCGCTGCCACTCGACTCCAATCAGAACAACAGCGAAGAAGCGCGCCTGAAATACCGCTACTTGGATCTGCGTCGTCCAGAAATGGTTCAGCGTTTGAAAACCCGCGCGAAAATTACCAGCTTCGTGCGTCGCTTTATGGATGATGAAGGCTTTCTCGATATTGAAACCCCAATGCTGACCAAAGCCACGCCAGAAGGTGCGCGTGACTATCTGGTGCCAAGCCGCGTGCATAAAGGCAAGTTTTATGCGCTGCCGCAATCACCTCAGCTGTTCAAACAGCTGCTGATGATGTCGGGTTTTGATCGCTATTATCAAATCGTTAAGTGCTTCCGTGATGAAGACTTACGTGCCGATCGCCAGCCAGAATTTACCCAGATTGATGTGGAAACCTCTTTCCTGAGCGCGCCACAAGTGCGTGAAATTATGGAACGTTTAATCCGTAATCTTTGGCAAGATGTGAAAGGTGTGGATCTGGGTGCGTTCCCGCAGATGACCTTTGCGGAAGCGATGCGCCGTTACGGCTCAGACAAGCCAGACCTGCGTAACCCAATGGAACTGATTGACGTGGGCGACCTGCTGCAAAACGTCGAATTCCAGGTGTTCTCTGGTCCGGCTAACGATCCAAAAGGTCGCGTTGCCGCGCTGCGTGTGCCAACCGGTGCCCAGCTGAGCCGCAAGCAGATTGATGAATACGGCAAGTTTGTGGAAATTTATGGCGCCAAAGGCTTGGCGTGGATGAAGGTCAACGATCGTGCGAGTGGCCTTGAGGGCGTTCAAAGCCCGGTGGCGAAATTCCTGAATGCGGAAATCGTTGAAGAGATTCTGAATCGTACCCGCGCACAAGATGGCGACATCATTTTCTTTGGTGCTGATCGCGCCAAAGTCGTAGCTGATGCGCTGGGCGCGCTGCGTCTGAAAGTGGGGCGTGAGCTGAACGTCACTGATGAGAAAGCCTGGGCACCGCTGTGGGTGATCGACTTCCCGATGTTTGAAGAAGATGAAGAGGGCGGCCTGGCAGCGATGCACCACCCATTCACTGCGCCGAAAGAGATGAGCGCAGAGCAGCTGGCAGCAGATCCTACGCTGGCAGTAGCCAATGCCTATGACATGGTGATCAATGGTTATGAAGTGGGCGGCGGTTCGGTGCGTATCCATCACGGCAAAATGCAGCAAACCGTGTTCAGTATTTTGGGTATCGAAGAGCATGAGCAGCGTGAGAAGTTTGGCTTCCTGCTGGATGCGCTGAAATTTGGTACGCCGCCGCACGCAGGTCTGGCGTTTGGTCTGGATCGTCTGACCATGCTGCTGACCGGCACCGACAATATTCGCGACGTCATTGCGTTCCCAAAAACCACTGCCGCGGCGTGTCTGATGACTGAAGCCCCTAGCGAAGCCAACCCCGCTTCGTTGCTGGAATTAGGTATTCAGGTCGTTAAGAAAGAAAAGCCAGAGTCGAAATAATGGTGTACAAACACCCGGTTTCAGTGCTGGTGGTTATTTATGCGCAAGATACTGGCCGGGTGTTAATGCTGCAACGGCGTGACGATCCCGATTTTTGGCAATCAGTCACGGGTAGCCTTGAGGCGGGAGAGATCCCCCTTCAGGCTGCACAGCGAGAAGTGGAAGAAGAGCTAGGGATTGATGTGTTGGCTGAGCAATTAACGGTAGAAGATTGTCAGCGTCAGATTGATTTTGAGATCTTCCCGCATTATCGCCATCGTTATGCGCCGGGAACAACGCACAATCGCGAACACTGGTTTCGGCTGCAACTGCCAAATGAACGCGATATTGCGCTGACTGAGCATCTTGCTTTTCGCTGGATTGCACCCGCAGACGCAGCAGTACTGACCAAGTCCTGGAGTAATCGCCAGGCAATTGAAGAATTTACCTGAATGTCTGCCGCCGCGCGTTTTTTCGGTGGCAAATTCGTTAAGGTTTTAATGTTACCGGTGCAGGCTCACTGAACTGCACCTCAGAATGAAACAGTCGGGCGTAATCGGCGCAGCGAGGTTGCTGACCGCCAGCGCAGAGCAACCGGAGCGTACTTCTGTACATGAGGATTGCGAGCACTGCCGGAAAGCAAAATCGTTAGCAAGATAGCCTGCACCATGCCAAGTTCGGAGAAAATGTAAAATGGCAGGACACAGTAAGTGGGCAAACACCAAGCACCGTAAAGCGGCGCAAGACGCTAAACGTGGCAAAATCTTCACCAAAATCATTCGTGAACTGGTGACCTCAGCCAAGCTCGGCGGTGGTGATCCTGGCTCTAACCCGCGTCTGCGCGCCGCCATGGACAAAGCGCTGTCAAACAATATGACGCGTGACACCATGGATCGCGCCATTGCACGTGGTGTGGGCGGCGATGATAACGCCAACATGGAAACCATCATCTATGAAGGTTACGGCCCGGGCGGCTCAGCCATCATGATTGAATGCCTGAGCGATAATCGCAATCGTACTGTTGGCGAAGTGCGTCACGCCTTCACCAAAACCGGCGGTAATCTCGGCACTGATGGATCGGTGGCGTATCTGTTCAGCAAGAAAGGCGTGATCTCTTATGAGCCAGGCCGCGATGAAGATCAGGTCATGGAAGCGGCGCTGGAAGCCGGTGCTGAAGATGTGGTGAGCTACGATGACGGCACCATTGATGTCTTTACCGCGTGGGAAGAGATGGGCGCTGTACGCGATGCGTTGGAAGCTGCTGGCTTCAAAGCGGATACCGCAGAAGTGGCGATGATACCTTCAACCAAAGCGGAAATGGATGCGGAAACCGCGCCAAAACTGCTGCGTTTGATCGACATGTTGGAAGATTGCGATGACGTGCAGGAGGTTTATCACAACGGTGAGATCTCCGACGAGGTCGCGGAAGCGCTGTAATGGCGTCAGGCTATAAACACATAACCGGAGGCGCGTAATGGCGATCATCTTAGGTATCGATCCCGGTTCGCGTATCACCGGTTATGGCGTGATTCGTCAAACAGGTCGCCAGCTTACCTATTTAGGCAGCGGCTGTATTCGCACTAACACCACAGATTTGCCTCCGCGCCTGAAGCTGATTTATGCAGGCGTTAGCGAAATCATCACTCAGTTTTCGCCTGACTACTTCGCCATCGAACAGGTGTTTATGGCAAAGAATGCTGATTCTGCGTTGAAGCTGGGACAGGCGCGTGGCGCGGCGATTGTCGCTGCGGTAAACCATGATTTGCCGGTGTTTGAATATGCGGCGCGTCAGGTGAAGCAAACCGTGGTGGGAAAAGGAAGCGCAGAAAAAGCACAGGTACAGCATATGGTGCGTACTTTACTGAAACTGCCTGCAAATCCACAAGCGGATGCAGCGGATGCGTTGGCAATTGCAATAACCCATTGTCATATCTCGCAAAATGCGGTGAAAATGAGCGATAGCAAACTGGTAATGACCCGCGGCCGTTTGCGAACGACCTAATTGCGAGGGATCACGCAAGCGATACAGGCTGGATATTCATCCAGCCTTTTTTATGTTATAAAATCCGCCACATACTCTTTATAAAGGAAGTGTTCAGGTGATAGGTCGTCTACGGGGCAATATTTTAGAAAAGCAGCCGCCGCTGGTGCTGATTGAAACCAACGGTGTGGGTTATGAAGTACACATGCCAATGACCTGTTTTTATGAGTTACCTGAACTCAACCATGAAGCGGTGATTTTTACCCATTTCGTGGTGCGTGAAGACGCACAGCTGCTGTTTGGCTTCAACAGCAAGCAAGAGCGCGCTTTGTTCCGCGAGCTAATTAAAGTCAATGGCGTGGGGCCAAAACTGGCGCTGGCGATTCTTTCGGGTATGTCGGCTCAGCAATTTGTTAACGCGGTGGAAAAAGAAGAGATCGCTGCGTTGGTGAAACTGCCAGGCGTAGGCAAGAAAACTGCCGAACGTTTGGTTGTTGAGATGAAGGATCGCTTCAAAGGCATGCATGGCGACCTGTTTGGCGGCGATTCAGCTTTTGCCCTGACCACGCCAAGTACCGCGCCGGCGACCAATGACGCAGAAGGCGAAGCGGTTGCAGCGCTAGTAGCGCTGGGTTATAAACCGCAGGAAGCGAGCCGCATGATCAGCAAACTCGGCAAACCTGATGCGGATTGCGAAACACTTATCCGCGAAGCGCTTCGCGCTGCCATTTGAGGTAATTCATGATAGAAGCCGATCGCCTGGTCTCTGGAGCCAGCGTTATTGAAGATGAAAGTATTGATCGCGCGATTCGCCCTAAGCTGCTGGCCGAATATGTTGGCCAACCGCAGGTGCGAGAGCAGATGGAGATTTTCATCAAGGCGGCGCAATTGCGCGGCGATGCGCTTGATCATTTGTTGATTTTTGGCCCGCCGGGTTTAGGTAAGACCACGCTGGCAAATATCGTTGCTAATGAAATGGGCGTGAACCTACGCACAACATCTGGTCCCGTATTAGAAAAAGCGGGCGATCTGGCGGCGATGCTCACTAACCTTGAGCCTCACGATGTTCTGTTTATCGATGAAATCCATCGTCTGTCACCGGTTGTGGAAGAAGTGCTTTATCCGGCGATGGAAGATTACCAGTTAGACATCATGATTGGTGAAGGGCCGGCTGCACGCTCCATCAAGCTTGATTTGCCCCCCTTTACCTTGATTGGCGCCACGACACGAGCGGGTTCATTGACTTCGCCGTTGCGCGATCGCTTCGGCATTGTGCAGCGTCTTGAGTTTTACCAGGTTAAGGATTTGCAGCACATTGTCAGCCGTAGTGCAGCCTGTTTAGGGTTGGCGTTGAGCGATGAAGGGGCGTTGGAAATAGCACGCCGTTCGCGTGGCACACCGCGTATTGCAAACCGATTACTACGACGTGTTCGTGACTTCGCAGAAGTGCGAGCCAACGGTGATTTAAGCGGTGAAGTCTCATGTAGCGCGCTGGACATGTTAAATGTCGACAGCGAAGGATTTGATTACATGGACCGTAAACTTCTGCTGGCGATCATTGATAAATTCACTGGCGGCCCGGTTGGCCTGGATAACCTGGCGGCTGCGATTGGTGAAGAGCGCGAAACCATCGAAGATGTGATTGAACCGTTCTTGATCCAGCAAGGTTTTATTCAACGCACACCACGCGGCCGAATGGCCACGCAGCATGCTTATCGTCACTTTGGTATAACGCGAGAAAGCTAATTACACCGCCGGCTTGCGCACCATGCTGATGATGAACAGGATGGCGGCGCACAGCACCACAGAAGGGCCGGCTGGCGTATCGTAAAAGGCGGAGAAAGTCAGTCCGCCTGTCACCGCAATAATTCCGATGATCACCGCAATACCTGCCATTTGTTCGGGCGAACGCGCAAAGCGGCGCGCCGTGGCAGCAGGAATGATCAGCAGCGACGTAATAATCAGCGCGCCGACAAATTTCATTGCCACACCAATGGTTAGGGCAGTCACCAGCATCAGTATCAGACGTGTGCGCTGGATGTTAACCCCATCGACTTGTGCCAGTTCTGGGCTAATAGTCATCGACAATAGCGAGCGCCATTGCCACGCCATTACGGCCAACACCAGCACCACGCCTGCGCCCATAGTCCATAAATCTTCAGGCGTTACTGCCAACAGGTCACCAAAAAGATACGCCATTAAGTCAACGCGTACGTTTTTCATCAAGCTGACAACGACCAAACCCAGAGAAAGTGCGCTATGGGCCATAATCCCAAGCAGCGTATCGATGGCAAGATGCGGACGACGTTCCAGCCAGACCAAACCCAGCGCTAAGCAAACGGTGACCACTATCACGGCATAATAAGGATTAACGCTGAGCAATAAACCAAAGGCTACGCCGAGCAGTGATGCGTGTGCCAGCGTATCGCCGAAGTAGGACATCTTACGCCAGACAACAAAAGAACCCAGCGGTCCGGCCGCCAGCGCTAACATCACGCCACCTAACCAGCCCGGTAATAACAACTCAATCATGATGGACCTTGTCCTCTGCGTAAAACGATACGTCCTTGAAGATCGTGACGATGATTATGGTGATGACGATAAATCGCCAGTTGTTGTGCCTCACGTGGGCCAAACATGGCAATAAACTCGGGATGCTGAGATACCGCTTCAGGTGTGCCTGAACAGCAAATGTGATGATTCAGGCACAGCACTTCGTCGGTTTTAGCCATCACTAAATGCAGGTCATGAGAAACCATCAAAACGCCGCAGTTGAGTTCCTTGCGTAACTGATCGATTAAGTCATAAAGCGCGACCTGACCGTTTACATCAACACCTTGGGTAGGCTCATCAAGGACCAAGATCTGCGGCTGATTAAGTAGGGCGCGTGCCAATAAAACGCGCTGGGTTTCACCACCCGAAAGCTTTTGCAGCGGTGATTTCAAAAGATGGCCCGCCTGAACACGCTTTAATGCAGGCAGAATGTCTGCAGCTGTGCTGCCGCGAGACAGACGCATAAAGCGTTCAACGGTGACCGGCAAAGTCGGATCAATATGCAATTTTTGCGGGACATAACCGATACGCAAACCCGCGGCTCGCTGGACGTTGCCGGAATCAGGCGCTAATAGCCCTAAAACTACGCGGACAAGCGTGGATTTACCCGCACCATTTGGGCCGAGCAGAGTAAGAATGCGGCCTGGCTGCAAGTCAAGGCTAACGCCAGATAACACCGTGCGCTGACCATATTTTACCGATACGTTTTCAAGAGTTACGAGTGAGGACATAGTATTTACAGGTTGCACACAATTTAGAATGTTATAATATCACATCCCATCACTTACTCACGATGGAAAGTCGCATTATGTTACATAAAAAAAAGGGTCGCTTCTTCGCCTTTTCTGCCTTCTCCTTAGCGGCTGCAATGTCGCTTCCTGCACACGCTAATATCGTTGCCTCAATCAAGCCTGTGGGGTTTATTGCCGCGGCCATTGCCGAAGGTGTGACGCCCGTTGATGTTTTGCTGCCAGATGGCGCATCAGAACATGATTATGCTTTACGCCCCTCTGATGCAAAACGCTTAAAAAACGCGGACTTAGTGGTTTGGGTCGGCCCTGACATGGAAGCGTTTATGAGCAAATCAGCGGCGGAATTACCCGCTAAAAAAAATCTCGAAATTGTCGATATACAAGGAGTTAGTGCGTTATTGATTAGCGGTGATGATGAAGATGAGCACCACGAACAAAATAAATCTGAAGATCAAGACTCGTCTCACCATCATCATGATCACGGACAATATAATATGCACGTGTGGATGTCCCCAGAGATAGCAAGGAAAACCGCGGTTGCAATCCATGGAAAATTATTGGAACTTATGCCGCAAGATAAAGCCAAACTTGACGCCAACCTGCAGCAGTTTGAGACAGAATTGGCGGATACGGACAAACGCATTGGCGCGCAACTCGCACCGGTCAGGAACCAAGGGTATTACGTCTTTCACGACGCTTACACTTACTTTGAGAAACACTACGGACTTTCGCCCACTGGGCATTTTACCGTAAATCCTGAGATCCAACCGGGCGCACAGCGTTTACATCAAATACGAACACAGTTGGTTGAGCAAAAGGCCGTTTGCGTCTTTGCTGAGCCACAATTCAGGCCGGCAGTCATCGATGCTGTTGCCCGGGGAACGCAGGTGCGTAAAGGCACACTCGACCCATTAGGCACAGACATCAGCTTATCAAAAGACAGCTATATGAAATTTCTCTTACAGCTGTCAAGCCAGTATGAGACCTGCCTGAAAGGAGCTTAGAGGAAAAGGTAAAAAGTGCTGCAGTTAGCCCGCTCTGTCGCCCTCGCATTTAATAATTTGCCGCGTCCCCACCGCGTAATGCTGGGTTCATTAACTGTTGTGACATTGGCCGTCGCCGTGTGGCGGCCTTATGTCTACCATCCTACCGATGATGTGATGCCGATTGTTCGAACCATCGAGTTGGACAAAAACGAGCTTCGCACGTTGTTACCGGAAGCCAGTGAGCCGATTGATCAAAGCACACCAGAACCGGATGATGAATTGCCTGCGGACGACATCGATAAAGATGTCCCTGAAACCAGCGGTGTCCACGAATACACCGTTTCTTCTGGCGATACATTGAGTAGTGCCCTTAATCAATACGGAATCGATATTAGTAATATCAACGCATTGGTGAGCAGCGATAGCGATCTGCGAAATTTACAAGTGGGCCAGCAACTTAGCTGGACGCTGGCCGATGATGGCAGCCTGAAAACGTTGTCTTGGGAAATTTCTCGTCGTGAAACCCGCACCTATGAGCTTACCGATACAGGTGGCTTTAAGATGCAGTCTGAAATGCAGAAGGGCGAATGGCGAAACAACGTATTGCAAGGTGAAGTGCGGGGTAGCTTTGCCGCCAGCGCACAGCGTGCTGGCTTAAGCAGCAGCGAAACCAGCGCCGTAATTAAAGCACTGCAATGGCAAATGGATTTCCGCAAACTGCGTGCAGGCGATCAGTTCAGCGTATTGATGTCGCGAGAAATGCTGGATGGCAAAAGTGCGCAAAGTCAGCTGTTGGGCGTGCGTTTGCGCTCGGGTGGTAAAGATTATTACGCTTTCCGTGCAGAAGACGGCAAGTTTTATGATCGTAATGCATCGGGCCTTGCTCGTGGGTTTATGCGTTTTCCAACCGTTAAACAGTATCGCGTTTCATCGAACTTCAACCCACGTCGTTTGAATCCGGTCACGGGGCGCGTCGCACCGCATAAAGGCGTCGATTTTGCTCTGCCAATCGGTACGCCAGTGCTGGCGGTAGGCGATGGTGAAATTGTTGTCGCGAAGAACGGTGGTGCAGCAGGTAACTATGTGGCGATTCGCCATGGTCGTCAGTATATGACGCGCTACATGCACATGAAGAAGGTGCTGGTAAAACCAGGGCAAAAAGTGAAGCGTGGCGACCGTATTGGTTTGTCAGGTAACACGGGACGCTCAACCGGCCCACACCTGCACTTCGAAATCTGGATCAACAACCAGGCGGTCAATCCTCTGACGGCGAAACTGCCGCGTATGGAAGGATTGACCGGCAAAGAGCGCACCCAGTACATGGCTCAGGTAAAATCCTGGCAGCCTCAGTTGGGACTTAAGTAAGCGTTTTTTGAGCAGGAATGCGAAAAACCGACGGTTATTCCGTCGGTTTTTTCATATCTGGTGCGGGATGATTGCAAATTTGCACGTCGCCACTATCATTAGCCGGTCATTGATTGAGGCGAGTGCATGGAAACCCGTAAAAAAAATAACATCGAGTTTATTCCCGTTTTTGAACGTTCATTTCTCAAACCTAAATACTGGGGCAATTGGCTGGGGATTGGTGCCTTAGCGGGTATGGCGATGTTACCTGCCAAAGTGCGCGATCCTATCCTGGGTAAATTAGGGCGGTTCACGGGTAAACTTGCTAAAGGCGCGCGGCGCCGTGCCTTGATCAATCTCTATTACTGCTTTCCAGAATTGAGTGAAGAACAGCGCGCTGAAATTGTTGATCGCATGTTTGCCACTGCGCCTCAAGCCATGGCCATGATGGCAGAGCTCGCCATACGTGGCCCGGGACGTGTTCATCAGCGGGTTGAATGGCATGGTCGTGAAATTATCGACCAGATGCAGGCTGAAAAGCAGAATGTGATTTTACTCGTTCCACACGGTTGGGCGGTGGACATTCCTGCGATGCTGCTGGCTTCAGAAGGCCAACCGATGGCAGCCATGTTCCACAATCAAAGTGATCCTTTGCTGGATTACGTCTGGAACAGTGTGCGTCGTCGCTTTGGTGGTCGTCTGCATGCACGCAACGACGGCATTAAACCTTTTATCGGTTCGGTGCGTCAGGGCTATTGGGGCTATTATCTTCCCGATCAGGATCACGGCGCTGAGCACAGCGAGTTTGTCGACTTTTTTGGCACCTATAAAGCGACGTTACCGGCCGTTGGCCGCCTGATGAAAGTGTGTCGGGCACGCGTGGTGCCGCTGTTCCCGGTTTATAACGAAAAGACCCATAAACTGGAAATCTATGTACGCCCGCCAATGGATGATTTACTCGACGCAGATGACTACCATCTGGCGCGCCAGATGAATGAAGAAGTCGAAGTATTCGTTCGACCGCATCCAGAACAATATACGTGGATTTTGAAGCTGCTTAAAACGCGCAAAGAGGGCGATATTGAACCTTACCAGCGCGATGAGCTTTATCCTCGTCATCCTCGTAAGTAACAAAAAGGCCGCTGTTGCGGCCTTCCTCTCAAGAAGCTTATAGAGAAGTCACCTGAGCACGTTTTTTACGTTCTCGCAGAAACAGCGTGACTAATCCAAACCACAGCACACCGCTAATAAAATTGATCAGGCTAAACCAAGGCGTGCCGCCGCTGAAATAGCCACTTTTCGCCAGCTCAATGCCGATAGCCAGCGTCATGATGCTGATCATTCCAAGCATTGCTGCCACGCTGCCTTTGCCCTCGCTGCTGGCGTAAAGCGTTAAGCGATACAAACCCGCGTTAACCATGCCTGCACCAAATGCATATAGGCTCAGACCAGCGGTCAGGAACAAATAGCTGTGCCTGTTTAGCAGGCTTGCCAGTAAAGCGATGCTCAATCCAATAAGAATCGGCCAGGCGGCAAATTTTACCGGTTGCTCGATCGGCACACGTCCTGCCAGCTTGCTCAGCGTCAGGTTTCCCGCGATCATTGCCAGGAAAACAGGCAGTTGCAGCAATGCGTATTGCATACGCGATAAGCCTTCATCGTGCATTAAAATCACCGGTGACAAGGCAACCCACGTCAGGATCGGAATAAACACTAATCCTATAGCAAACGAGCCATACATCACCTGACGATCTTTCGCCAGCCGCGCATAGCTGCGGGCCAGATTAGGCAATGCCACGGAGTGGCTGCGATCGCCTGCGGTTTCTGGCATAACACGCCACAACACCACAAAAGCCAGAATGCTGCAGGCTGCAAACAGCCAAAACATGCTGCGCCAGCTGCCAACCGTTAACCATGCGGCTCCGGCTAAAGGACCCGCCAGTGGCGCAAGCAGCGCGACATTAGCCATCAGCGCCATCATGCGCACCGCTAACGCCTCATCAAATGCTTCCTGAATGGCGGCATAGCCCACCGCGCCAATGAAGCAAAGGCTAATACCCTGCACAAAGCGCAGGCTAACGAATTGAGTAATATTGTCGACCCAAGTAGTTAAAATACAGGCAGCAGCAAAAAACAGAATGCCAAATAACATGACGGGACGACGGCCAAACTTGTCTGACAGCGGTCCCAGCAGCCATTGCAGCACGACGCCGCCCATCAAATAGGCTGTTAATGAAGTAGAAACCCATTCTGGGCCGACGTTGAATTCGTTTGTCACGATCAGCATGCCGGGCTGAATCATGTCATGCGCAATATAGGTGGCAAATTCAAACAGAACCAACGCCAACGGAAACAGCAATATGCGTCCGCTCAATTGGCTGATGGGTTTAAAGCGGGCCATCTGGCCTCCTTGTCAGAAAAATAAAAACGCGACTGCCAGGCAGTCGCGTTGTCCATCATACTAAAGCCGCTGTCAGGTGCGTGAAATTAATCCACGCGCAGAATACGGCTGGTATTGGTGGTGCCGGTGGTGCTCATCACATCGCCTTGAGTCACAATCACCAAATCGCCTGAAACAAGGAAGCCCTTGTCGCGCAGCAGATTTACCGCATCATGCGCAGCAGCAACGCCGTCATTGTTGCTGTCGAAAAACACGGGCGTGACACCACGATAAAGCGCGGTCAGATTCAACGTACGCTCGTGACGTGACATGGCAAAGATCGGCAGGCCAGAAGTAATACGTGATGTCATTAATGGCGTACGGCCCGATTCGGTCATGGTGATAATAGCGGTTACACCTTGCAGATGGTTTGCTGCGTACATTGAAGACATGGCAATCGCTTCTTCAATGTTGTCAAACTGCACTTCTAAACGGTGTTTAGAAACGTTAACGCTGGGGATTTTTTCTGCGCCTAAGCAGACTTTTGCCATTGCAGAAACGGTTTCAGCTGGATACTGCCCAGCCGCGGTTTCTGCTGAAAGCATCACTGCATCCGTTCCATCCAATACGGCATTGGCAACGTCCATAACTTCTGCGCGAGTCGGCATTGGATTGGTGATCATCGATTCCATCATCTGAGTTGCGGTGATGATGGTACGGTTCAGCTGACGAGCACGGCGAATCAAGGCTTTTTGAATACCGACCAGTTCTGGATCGCCGATCTCCACACCGAGGTCGCCACGCGCAACCATCACGACGTCAGACGCCAAAATGATATCATCCATCGCTTCCTGGCTTGCTACGGCTTCAGCTCGCTCAACTTTAGCCACCAACTTTGCTTCACAGCCCGCATCGCGTGCCAGACGGCGCGCGTAGTTCATGTCTTCACCACTGCGAGGGAACGACACGGCGAGGTAATCGACGTTGATTTTTGCTGCAGTAATAATGTCTGCTTTGTCTTTCTCGGTCAGCGCTTCTGCTGACAGACCGCCGCCCAGCTTATTAATGCCTTTATTGTTGGACAGTGGGCCGCCAACCGTGACTTCGGTAAACACTTTCATGTCCTGAACTTCGAGGACTTTCAACTGCACACGACCATCATCAAGCAGCAGGATATCGCCAGGCACCACGTCGGCAGGCAAGCCTTTATAGTCGATGCCAACACGCTCTTTATCGCCTTCGCCTTTGCTCAGATTAGCGTCAAGCAAGAAGCGATCGCCAATGTTCAGGAAAACTTTGCCTTCTTTGAAGGTAGATACGCGAATTTTCGGGCCTTGCAGGTCGCCCAGAATGGCCACATGGCGACCCAATTTGGCGGCAATTTCACGCACTTTATCGGCGCGCATTTGGTGATCTTCTGGCGTGCCGTGGGAGAAGTTGAGTCGCACAACGTTTGCGCCAGCAGCAATGATTTTTTCGAGGTTATTATCGCGATCAGTCGCTGGGCCGAGGGTTGTTACGATCTTGGTTCTTCTGAGACGTCTTGACATGAAGGACTCCGTTAACAATTTAGCATGTCCCTTCGTTTGGACACGGTGTGGTCATTTATTCTATATGATCGACAGGGTGTGATACGACTCACATTGTAAATGTGATGTTAATTTTTTTATGAGGCGTCTTTATCCAGCCGAAGCGGCTTGTCATAACGCGACTCTTTTAAAGCGTCTTTTACCCTTTTTAGATTTTCACGGAACGGCGTACCGCGCTCCAGTGTAAATCCGGTGGCTAAAACATCGATCACGGTTAACTGCGCCAGGCGTGACACCATCGGCAAATAAACATCAGTATCTTCCGGTACATCAAGCGCCAGCGACAGCGTAGCGTGCTGGGCAAGAGGTGAGTCAGGAGAGGTGATGGCAATCACTGTGGAACCGTTTACACGCGCCAAGCGAGCCAGTTCTACCATATTTTTTGTGCGTCCAGTATGTGAAATGAGAACAAACACTTCGTCCACACGACTATTTATGCAACTCATGCGCTGGATCACAATATCTTCCGACCAGATGACGGGCAAATTAAAGCGCAGAAATTTACTGAATGCGTCATGGGCTACCACAGCAGAAGCGCCGAGACCAAAGAACGCCACTTTATGCGCTTTAGTCAGATGCAGCACCGCCTGATGAATTGCGGCCATATCCAACTGATTGCGCACGCGTTGCAAACCTGCGAGGGCGGAGTCAAAAATCTTATGGCTGTAGCTTTCCACATCGTCGTTTTCTTCGACATCTCGGCTCACCCAGCTGTGACCTTTAGCCAGACTTTGCGCCAGGTGCAGTTTAAAGTCGGGAAAACCGCGCATACCCAAGCGATGACAAAAACGATTCACCGTGGGTTCACTCACTTCAGCGGCTCGCGCCAGCGTGGCGATGCTGGAATGGATAGCATCCTGTGGCGCAGCAAGAATTTGTTCGGCTACTTTGCGTTCAGATTTGCTTAGCGCAGCCAGCTGCGCCCTGATTTTATCCAGCATATTCATAACCCAATGAGCGTTATCACTTTTATCGATTTCAATTATTGCTGTCGCTCAAAGCAATTAACAGGGAATATAGCGCGTTAGCAATAGCAACGACGCAATGTCGGACAAGTTCGACAGGCATTTTTTTGACATAATTCACCCCGGATTGGGTTTTGCTCTGACAACATCAGATACAGAAAAAATCAGGTAAAGCGCACGTGACAACACACGCGCAGGCGCAATCCGGTACAGAGTTAACGCTGTTGACCCCAGCGATCCGGTTTACCTGGCTCGGGGAAAAAAGTACATTGTGCTGAAAGAGAATTACAACATGGACCCGGTTGCTGAGGACGCATCGCCACCGGGTTTATCCTGCAACGAGGAGAGGAAAATGGCGGTAACACAAACAGCCCAGGCATGCGATCTGGTGATTTTCGGTGCCAAAGGCGATCTTGCACGCCGTAAACTGTTGCCTTCACTGTATCAGCTGGAAAAAGCGGGTCAGATTCATGAAGAAACTCGCATTATCGGCGTAGGCCGTGCTGAGTGGGATAAAGCGGAATACACCAAAGTCGTTCGTGAAGCGCTCGAAACTTTTATGAAAGAGAAGATTGACGAAGCGCTGTGGGATAAGCTTAGCGGCCGTCTCGATTTCTGTAATCTCGATGTGAATGACACCACGCATTTCCCAAAACTGGGCAAAATGCTCGATCAAAAAAATCGTACCACCATCAATTACTTTGCTATGCCACCCAGCACGTTTGGCGCAATTTGTCAGGGCCTCGGTACCGCTAAGCTCAATGCCAAACCCGCTCGCGTTGTGATGGAAAAGCCACTCGGCACTTCTCTGGACACCTCGAAAGAAATCAACGACAGCGTGGGCGAGTATTTTGAAGAGAGCCAGGTTTTCCGTATTGACCATTACCTCGGCAAAGAAACCGTACTCAATCTGCTGGCACTGCGTTTCGCCAACTCTATCTTCGTAAATAACTGGGATAATCGCACAATCGATCACGTGCAGATTACCGTCGCGGAAGAAGTGGGCATCGAAGGACGTTGGGGTTACTTCGACAAAGCGGGTCAGATGCGCGACATGATTCAGAACCACTTGTTGCAGATCCTGACGATGATTGCCATGTCGCCACCTTCTGACCTCAGCGCGGACAGTATTCGCGATGAAAAAGTCAAAGTGTTGCGTTCACTTCGCCGTATCGATCAAACCAACGTACGGGACAAAACCGTACGTGGACAATACACCGCAGGTTTCGTACAAGGTAAAAAAGTGCCGGGTTACCTGGAAGAAGAGGGTGCCAACAAATCCAGCGCCACTGAAACCTTTGTGGCGATTCGCGTAGATATTGATAACTGGCGCTGGGCGGGCGTGCCGTTCTACCTGCGTACCGGTAAGCGTTTGCCAACCAAATGTTCTGAGGTTGTGGTCTATTTCAAAAATCCTGAAATGAACCTGTTTAAAGATTCCTACTCAGAACTGCCACAAAACAAACTGACCATTCGTTTGCAGCCGGATGAAGGTGTGGATATCGAGATTCTGAACAAGGTTCCTGGCCTCGATCACAAGCACAAACTGCAGACAACGAAGTTGGATCTGAGCTACTCCGAAACCTTCAACCAGTCACATCTGGCGGATGCGTATGAACGTTTGCTGCTGGAAACTATGCGCGGCATTCAGGCGCTGTTTGTACGTCGCGATGAGGTGGAAGCAGCGTGGACGTGGGTAGATTCGATTATCGACGCATGGGCGGCCGATGGCGACTCCTCCAAGCCTTATCAGGCGGGAACCTGGGGGCCAGTGGCTTCCGTCGCCATGATTACCCGTGATGGACGCTCGTGGAATGAGTTCGAATAATTAAAACAAGTTGGCCCGCCGCGTGCGGGCCTTTTTGTATCTGGCGTTGCTTCAAATAATTGAACTGGCGTTTCAAAAATCGGTGAGTTCAATGGACGGCCCGGAAGCCAATCATGTATGGTAGTTGCGCTAATTCACAGGGTTGTCAAAGTCGGGCGGCTAAATCCGACATTCTCAAGCAAGGGGAAGTGATGAAAAACTGGAAAACGAGTGCAGAACAGATTCTGAAAACCGGACCTGTTGTCCCGGTTATCGTGGTTAACAAGCTGGAACACGCAGTACCCATGGCGAAAGCGCTGGTGGCGGGCGGTGTGAAAGTATTGGAAGTGACGCTGCGCACGCCTGTCGCGATGGATGCATTACGCGCGATGATCAAAGAAGTGCCAGACGCGATTGTCGGTGCGGGCACCGTGCTCAACACGCAGCAGTTACAAGAAGTGACTGAAGCGGGCGCTCAGTTTGTTATCAGCCCGGGCATTACCGAATCACTGTTGAAAGCAGCGGTGGATGGCCCGGTTCCACTGATTCCGGGTATCAGTACCGTCTCTGAATTGATGACTGGCATGGATTATGGTCTGCGCGAATTTAAATTCTTCCCGGCCGAAGCCAATGGCGGCGTGAAAGCGTTACAGGCGATCAGCGGGCCTTTTCCGCAGGTGCGCTTCTGCCCAACTGGCGGCATCTCGCCGGCCAATTATCGTGACTATTTGGCGCTGAAAAGCGTGTTGTGTATTGGCGGTTCATGGCTGGTGCCGAACGATGCGCTGGAAGCTGGTGACTGGGATCGTATTACTCAGTTGGCGCGTGAAGCTGTCGAAGGCGCGAAATAACCGGCGTGCGGTGAGCGTGAAGCTCACCGCATGGCATTAACCCTGAACGGTGATTGACGCCGCGCTGGCCACTGCACGTGCAATCGCCTGATCGGTCGTCTCTCCGCTGGCCAACGCCACACCTAAGCGACGCTGTCCATCAATCTCTGGCTTGCCGAACAGACGAACCTGTAAACCTGCGCCCAGTGCCGCTTCGACATTCACGAATTGAATGTTTTGACTGGTCAGTTGCGGCAGAATAACGGCCGAGGCCGAAGCGCCGTATTGACGAATACCGCCAATCGGTAAACCCAGGAAAGCGCGAACATGCAGGGCGAACTCAGAAAGATCCTGCGAAATCAGCGTGACCATGCCAGTATCATGCGGGCGCGGTGAAACTTCACTAAACACCACATCATCGCCACAAACAAACAGTTCAACGCCAAAAAGGCCATATCCGCCGAGCGCTTTTACCACTTGCTCAGAGATGGCTTGCGCACGCTTCAGCGCCAGTTCGCTCATCTTTTGCGGCTGCCAGGATTCGCGATAATCCCCCTCTTCCTGACGATGCCCAATGGGCGCGCAGAAATGAATGCCATCCACTGCACTGATCGTCAGCAGCGTAATTTCAAAATCAAACTTCACCACACCTTCTACGATCACGCGACCTGCGCCGGCACGGCCGCCTTGCTGCGCGTAATCCCACGCTTTGTCCAGCTGGCTGGCTTCACGAATAAAGCTCTGACCTTTGCCGGATGAACTCATCACCGGCTTAACGATGCAGGGGAAACCGATTTCAGCTGCGGCTGCATTGAAATTGGCCTGGGTATCGGCGAAGCGGTAACTGGACGTTGGCAGTGACAACTCTTCAGCGGCAAGGCGTCTAATGCCTTCGCGATTCATGGTCAGACGTGCGGCACGCGCCGTCGGCACCACGCGCTGACCAAGCTGCTCCAGCTCAACCAACTTTTCGGTGGCGATAGCTTCGATTTCCGGCACCACAAAATCCGGTTTCTCGAGTGCAATTACTGCGGCTAACGCGTCGCCATCCAGCATGTTGATGACGTGGCTACGATGCGCAACGTGCATCGCTGGCGCATCGGCGTAACGATCGACGGCAATCACTTCCACACCCAAACGCTGACATTCCAGCGCCACTTCTTTGCCCAGTTCGCCTGAGCCCAACAGCATCACGCGCGTTGCAGCAGGGCGCAGCGCAGTTCCGAGAGTTGTCATAAATTCACCTAAGCAGTCAAAATGCGCGCGCAGTATAAACGAAAACGTTTGCGTACTCATCCTTCTCTGTTGTCTGCACGCTTTTTCCTTACTTTTCTCGCTCTGACGTTTCCTGACATCCTGTTCGTCAGGATGGGGAGCTAACAACACGATCAGGAGTGGATGATGAATAATTGGTTGCAACAAATTCAGTCGGTATTGGCGAAGAAAAGTGGAAGCGGAAAATCGTCTGGCGGATTAAGCGACATGCTGGCCCCCGGCGCGTTGGGAGGCTTAGCGACGATGTTGATCGCCAGCAAGTCGTCACGCAAGCTGCTCACCAAATATGGCGGAAAAGCACTGCTGCTTGGCGGGGGTGCCGCAGCGGGAGCGGTATTGTGGAATAAGTACAAACAGCGCATACGCGAATCCCATCAGGACGAGCCTGGCTTTGGTACGGCGCAGACGCCGGTTGATCTTCGCGCTGAGCGGCTGGTTACCGCGCTGGTCTTTGCTGCGAAAAGTGACGGCCATATTGACGAGCAGGAGCGCGCAGCCATCGAACAAAATATTCACCAATCAGGTTATGGTCAGGATGCAGAGCGTTTGATTCAGCAGGCGATGAATCGTCCGCTTGATCCTCAATGGTTGGCAGCGGAGGTGAAAAATGAAGAAGAGGCGTTGGAACTCTACTTTCTCAGCTGTGCGGCGATCGATGTTGACCATTTTATGGAGAAAAGTTATCTCTCGGCATTGGGTGATGCACTGAAGATTCCCCAGGATGTTCGCGATGATATTCAAAAAGATATTGCTGAGGAAAAAGCCCGCTTACCAGCCAGCTAATCTGCCTCTGGCGACAAAAAAGGGGTCTGTCACCGCTCCGTTTACATGTCTTCGCTTGGCATCTTCGGTCAGAGATGCCACGCTTACAGATCATTACTTTCACGGAGACGGATGTCATGAAAGCACCCATTGCGAAAAAAATTCCTCATGAAATGTCGCTGCATGGTAAAACGCGCGTCGATAATTATTATTGGTTGCGCGATGACAAACGTGAAAACAGCGAAGTGCTCGATTATCTGCGAGCAGAAAATAATTACGGCAAGAAAATCATGGCTTCGCAGCAGCCGCTGCAAGATCGGATTCTTAAAGAGATCATTGGCCGCTTGCCACCGCAGGACCATTCAGTGCCTTACGTAAAAAATGGCTATCGCTACCAAAGTCGTTACGAAAGCGGCAATGAATACGCAGCCTATTATCGGCAGCCCGCCAGCAGTGATCCTGACGATGAGTGGACGCTATTACTCGACGCCAATCAGCGTGCTTCCCACAGTGATTTTTACACGATGGGCGCGTTACACATCAGCCCAGACAATAAAGTCATGGCGCTGGCAGAAGATTTCCTTTCGCGGCGTCAATACGGCATTCGCTTTCGCAACCTGCAAAGCGGCAGTTGGTATCCTGAAGTGCTGACAAATGCCTCTTCCAGCTTCGCCTGGGGCAATGATTCGCGTACGGTTTATTATGTGCAAAAACATGCACAAACTTTGCTCTCGTATCAGGTGTGGCGACATGAGCTGGGTACGCCACAGGCGCATGACCAGTTAGTTTACGAAGAGAAAGATGATACGTTTCATCTCAGCGTACATAAAACCACCTCGAAGCAATTTATTCTGATCGTGCTTTACAGCACGACAACCAGCGAAATTCAGTTAATAAATGCTAATTTCCCTGATGCCCAGCCGCAGGTGTTTTTGCCACGCCGCAAAGATCATGAGTACAGTCTTGATCACTACGATCATCAGTTCTTCATTCGATCAAATCGAGACGGCAAAAACTTTGGTTTGTACCGCACACGTTATCTGGCGGAGTCGCGCTGGGAGACCATTATTCCAGCACGCGACCATGTTGTGATGGAAGATTTTCAGCTCTTCACCGACTGGCTGGTGGTAGAAGAGCGGCAACGCGGTTTAACCAGTTTGCGTCAGATCAACTGGGCCAGCGGTGAAACCAGCGGTATCGCCTTTGACGATCCCACTTATGTGACCTGGCTGGCGTACAATCCAACGCCGCGTACCAGTAAACTGCGTTATGGCTACTCATCCATGACCACGCCAACCACGCTGTTTGAGCTGGATATGGATACTGGCGAGCGTCGTATTCTTAAACAAAGCGCCGTCAGCAACTTCAATGCAGACGATTATAAAAGTGAACATCATTGGATTACTGTCAGTGATGGCACTGAAGTGCCGGTATCGCTGGTGTATAACCGTAAACACTATCAGCCCGGCCAAAATCCGATGCTGGTCTATGGCTACGGCGCTTATGGCAGCAACATGGATGCAGACTTCAGCGTCAGCCGCCTGAGCCTGCTGGATCGTGGATTTGTCTATGCGCTGGTGCAGGTGCGTGGCGGCGGTGAACTGGGGCAGCAATGGTACGACGGTGGGCGTTTACTGAATAAGATGAACAGCTTCACTGATTTCATTGATGTTACTGATGCACTAGTCAAACGCGGTTTCGCCCATCCTGAGCGACTCTTCGCCATGGGCGGCAGCGCAGGGGGTTTATTGATGGGCGCGGTAATCAACCTGGCGCCTCAGCGTTTCCATGGTGTGGTCGCGCAGGTGCCTTTTGTGGATGTAGTCACCACCATGCTTGATGAATCCATCCCGCTGACTACCGGTGAATATGATGAGTGGGGCAACCCCAACGATGCGGAGTATTATCGCTACATTCGACAATACAGCCCGTATGATAACGTTGAGGCAAAAGCTTATCCGCATCTGCTGGTCACCACCGGCCTGCATGATTCCCAGGTGCAATATTGGGAACCTGCAAAATGGGTCGCAAAGCTCAGAGAGCTGAAAACTGACAATAACCTGCTATTGCTCTGTACCGATATGGATTCCGGTCATGGCGGTAAATCGGGCCGTTATAAAGCTTATGAAGGTGTGGCGATGGAGCTGACCTTCATTATCGCGCTAGCGCAGGGCAGCTTGCCCGAAGCACACGATTACTGAGCCTGACTGAGATATTTACGCAGCGCCTGCCGCAACGGTGGGCGCAAATCTTTGACGTTATCCAGCATCCATTTTAAATATCCCGGATCTTTCCTCGCAATCACGGCCACGGCTTGCCCACGATATTTGCCAAACGGCAACACATCGCCTGACTGCTCTGCAGGCTGACAGCGCTGCATCATTTGCGCCGCATCCCAGCCAGAGGCTTCCATAATGCGAATCAACAGCGCAGCAGTAACATAACAGTCATAAAGCGCACGGTGTGCATGCAACTCAGCAGGTGGCGTCACCTCGAGTTTCAAACTGTGGCGCAGCGCCTGATTACCATATTTGATGCCAGGCCACAGCTGACGCGCCAGTGTCATCGTGCAAATCCATTCGCCATGCATTTCCGGCAACATACGGCGATCAAAACTGGCATTGTGCGCGACGTAAAACGGGCTGCCATGATAGCGATCAATCGCTTGCTCAATGGTCGGTTTTCCGATCACCATCGCTTCGGTAATGCGATGCACAGCCATAGCCTGGCGACTGATGGGGCGATCGGGTGAGATTAAATCGCTCATTGGATTAACGATCTGCCCATCGATCACGTCCACCGACGCAACTTCGACAACCCCGCCTTGTAAGCCACAGGTTTCGGTATCAATCACTCGCAACATAATTATTTCTGCTTCGGTTCGTAGGGCAGGCGAGACAGGCTCAATGAGGCTTGGCGGTAATGCATTAACCGCTGACGAAACCAGTCACGCAGCGCTTCAGGCTGTTCGTTCGCCACCATTTCGGCCACGACTGGCATGTTATAACGCTCTTTGAACGCCACGCCGGCAGCGGCTAAATCGACGTTCACTTTGTCTTTCTCTTCCTGCGAAAGCAGGGCAAGGTTCTGACTCATGGGGTTCTCCTGATGATGTCGGGCAAAAGTAATGTTTTCCCCGGTTTGAATCAAGGGTAAAGGATCGCACTGCTGGTCTCGACACCCTAAAAACAGCAGCGTATCCTTGCGCCACGTTTGCCGTGTTAGTTGCATTTAAAAGGATGATCTCATGCAGAAAACCCGTGTTTCGCGAGTAGTAATCTCACTGATTGCTACCAGCGCGCTAGCCTTTAGCCAGTTTGCGTCCGCACATGCACATCTTCAGTCATCCGTGCCCGCAGCCAAAGCCGACGTGACGCACTCAACGAAATCGCTGACACTGACCTTTACGGAAGATGTCGAAGCCGCATTTAGCGGCGTTGAGATCGTCGATGCGCAACAGAAACCTGTCGCCAGCGAGAAGGCGAAGCGCGATGCTAAGCAGCACGATCGTCTGGTTGTTGAACTCGCTCAGCCGCTTCCGGCAGGCCATTATCAGGTGAACTGGCATGTGTTGTCGGTTGATGGTCATAAAACCAAAGGCAGCTACCGCTTTAACGTGAACTGATCGGTGACAACGTTGTGGGTTTTGCTGCGCATGTTGCATTTTATCGCCGTGATGGTACTGACGGGTAGCGCATTTTACACAGTCTTGCTGGCACCTGCGCGCTATCGCTATGCGCTGGCGGGACATTTGCATCGCGTGTTGCAGTGTAGCGTCTGGCTGGCTTTAACAAGTGCGCTGGCGATGCTGGCAGCACAAAACGTGTTGATGAGCGGCGACTGGCATAATCTCAGCGACGTCGATATTTGGTTGGCCGTGTTCGATACGCGGTTTGGTGCGGTATGGCAATGGGAAATCCTGTTCGGGCTGGGCGGAGGTTTCACGCTGCTGCTGCGTGGCCGCGTTCGTCAGCAAGCTTTGCTGTTGTTCGGCATTTTACAGTTGTTATGCCTGGCGTTGATTGGTCACGCCGCCATGCACGATGGCGTTGCAGGCATGTTGCAGCAGATAAATCACGCGCTACATTTGATAGCTTCAAGTTTTTGGGCTGGTGGACTGCTTCCACTGTTACTGCTAATGCGAGAAGCACGGCGAATTGATTATCGAACTGATGCCATCCGTACCATGATGCGATTTTCTCGTTATGGTCATCTCGCGGTCGCATTGGCATTGATAACGGGACTGATTAACAGCCTGGTGATTGCTGGCTGGCCGCTGATCTGGCGCGATAATATCTACGTCACGCTGTTGCTGTGCAAAGTGGCATTGGTAACAATAATGGTGCTGGTGGCCTTAATAAACCGTTACTGGCTGGTGCCACGTTTTCGTCTGGCGGGCAGCGGAACGCAGCAAAAATTTATTCGCATGACGCAGCTCGAATTGCTGTTGGCATGCGGGGTGGTTGGACTGGTTAGCGTATTTGCTACGCTTTCACCAGCCTGAATGTGAACAAAACGAATGTGTACAAGGTAGGCTATTTTGTTGAAGAAAGTGATTCCCGCAATCCTGTTGTTCTCTGTCTGCGGCCAGGCGCTGGCGGCTCAAATCATTACCGTTAGCCGCTTTGAGATCGGCAAAGATAAGTGGCCCTTTAATCGCGAAGAAGTGATGTTGACCTGTGAGAAAGATGGCTCGCTTTTCGCCATTAACCCCAGCACTCTGATGCAGTATCCGCTTAACGATCTTGCTGATGCACAATTCAAAGCGGGGCAGGTGAAAGCCCAACCCATCAGCGTGATTCAAACCGAAGATAAAGCCAATCCAGGCAACATGATGAGCTTGCAGCCTATTGTTGATCGCGCTCAGGCGCTGTGCGGTAAGTAAATTCTCAGGGTGCAGCGTTGCGTTGCACCCGTTTCATGCACTTTTCTGCCGTCCGGATCACAAACTGATCCGCTTTCTGCCCCTCACAGCCCGGTCGGCTGGAAAATCTACCACTCTGTTCTAATCTTAAGATGCAAGGCGAAACCGCCTTCATTAATGCCAACTTTTAGCGCACGGCTCCTCGAGAGCCATTTCCCTGGACCGAATATAGGAATCGTATTCGGTCTTTTTTTATCTGTTTGATTTAGAAGGATAAAAAACGAAATGGTCGAAATTTGTCCGAATATCCAATATTCGGTTTAAACCATTACGTATTCCTACCCACGTGAATCAAAATACTTTTTGGTCATGGCGAAGTTTTTATGGCCGAGATATCTCTGTGCAAAATCTTCTCCATTTTCTACTCCAAAGAGCCGGCTTGCAAGGCTTCGTATTTCATGAAAAATCGGCGGATTTGGTCCGAACTGGATCCCGCTTAACTCCCTCGCATCTGCAAACGCGCTGGTCATTGCATCCGGCATAACCGGTCCCGCTTTGCGCCCACCTTTTCTGACCGAAGAATAAATGAGATTGTTGGATGGATTCCCATTTCTGCAATTCTCAATAACATTCTCCACATTTAATCCAACCTTCTCCAAATGCAATGTTACCGGCAGAGCTAATTTATGCCCGGTTGTACTTTGCGTCACAAATAGTTGCCCATCCACCACATCGCTGAATTTCATCCGTGTTACATCCTCACGGCGCTGACCGGTTAAGATCACGATATTCATGGCGGATTGAAGCCAGCCACCTATTGAGGCTGCAGCCTTACGGATCGCCAAAAAGTCATCGAGCGATAATCTCTCACGCTTAACCTCTGGCGGGGCGTTTTGGTTGGCTCTACAGGGTTGCGCTCAATTACACCTTCCACAACTGCTTCTCTAAATACATCCAGAAGACATGAGCGGAGAGCAACGGCCATGCTGCGCTTCCCGCATTCCACATACGTTTCCAGAAACATTGCGATATGCCGGGTGCTTATATCTTCCATAGCCTGACGCCCAAACTCAGCCTGAAGTGTGGAGAGTTGATTGCTACGAATTTTCATTGTGCCTGGCTTTAAAATCCTGCGATCGAGGATAACGCTATACCGCTTTAGCCATTTACTAAAGGTAAAGATAGGAGCCTCTTTCAGGAGATCAAAAAGCGCGGAAGGCAGATAGTTTTCTTCTATATAGCTATTAGCCTCGATCACCTGGGAGACGGCCTCCTCACGTGAAATGCGCCCGAGTGATATTTCCTGCCCTGTTACCGGATTGCGCCAATAGCAACTCTGTCTAATTTTTCGGTATGTCAGGTTCCGTGGCAGATTAGCTGTCGTAGCGTTCCGGCCGTTTAGACATTCTTTAGCTTCTCCAGCAGACTTCCCTTTTGGGCGGTTTCGTATAGGCGGGCTTTCGCGCCATCTTGCTTTTCCGAGGATCCACATAAACAGAATCCGGTTCCAGCTTATATTATTTGCCGTGCAACTACGGGCAAGGATAAATTCTTCCCTCTTGCACCCAGCGACGAAGGGTCGAAAGGGAAGGCGACTGAGAATATGTCTCACACGCCCATTCCTGCAAGTTGAGTAGCTTTGCCATTTTTCCTTCGGGATGTTGTACCAGGTTTTGAGCACAAATTAACCAATGTCATTATATAGCCACAATCCTACCCATTTAATCTCTAGGTGCATTACCGATGAACCATGCGATGATGACTGAGAGAGGGCTAGATTGGTGAGCATCTAGCCAGGTGAGCAAGGCTCGTCGTGGGTGGTTGTCATTTTGCAGCGGCGAACTCCTTATCAACCTGACGCACATAGAACGACAACCAGCGCTTGGCTGGAAATGTATTAGGCGGTAGGTATTGAACAGTCTTTGCGTGTTTATCGAGAAGGGTGGTAATGATGCTGTCGTGTTCCGAACGAGGCCTGCCGTCTATGGCTTTGATCATTTCAGCCCGACACTTCCGTCCAACCGAGCGTTTTCTCGTACAGGATGAAGTCATTGGCGTCGCCTTCGACTGTGTATTTGTCACCGATTCCAATATGCATTTTGGTCTGTAGGCAATAAAAAACCGCCTCGGTGGGCGGCTGCGTAATTACATGATTGAAATGATATTTAACCCTCTGTCTCATTCAGAAAATCAAAGAACCTTAAGTTATCCATCCATAACTGGATGATTTCTCTCGATTCCTTAAATCCCTTATGAGACTTCAAAAAGGCATCAGGCATGTTATGTGCCTCTTTCATTTCTGTTGTAATTTCATGAGATAATTGATCTTTAAAGAAAGTTTTAAATCTTTTTATTTCTTCAGGCAACATATTAAAGCTAGATTCTTTTATTCGCTGTTTGGCTGAGTCAATTGCATAGGTAACATTAGCCGCCTGAGTAAATGACCAGTCCTGCCCTTGAGCATTTTTAACACTTTCATTCGCTTTGCTTGCATCAGCTTTAATTAGCTCAATTAAATGCCTTTCCCGTTCAAATTTTAAAGATTCCTTTTGCTGATTAAATGAATCTTTAGCGGTCTTTCGGCTTTGAATTGCCGCATAAGCTGCGGCTCCGGCAGATACTACGCCTCCTATGGCTGCGAAAAAGTCAATGTAGTCCCCATGATGCCAACTCAATCCTTCGGCTCCTTCTGATAAATAGGATCAGTACCGCGCGGGTACTGCAGCGCAACGTTTCTGTAATGCTGCAAACGCTCACGGAAATATTCTCTCAGCGCTTCCGGTTGCTGCATCTCCACTTCATGCGGATAACTGGCTGGTTTAAACGCTCCTTGTAAGCCACGCCGGATGCTGCCAAATCAACGTTGACCTTGTCGCGTTCTTCTCTGCTACATTTAGCCAGATTGTGTGACAAGTTAACCTACGAGAAATTTATCCTAAGACTTCTGGTTCAATAAAACCGCCCCAAACCCTCATTCTAACTATCTCATCTATTCGATAAGCTTTTGAAATCCTGCCTTCGTCAAACTCACTTATTCTTGTAAATGGCTGGTGGTTAATACCATTTATAGCAATCTCATTTCCTTCATCATCTATCAACTGATAGTTGGGCCTGATACCTTCGCCTGTCATTCCGATTCTGACTGATTCAGCTTTATGGAAACGTGCTGCTTTAGCAATACCTTCGACATGTCCGGAGACCCACTTACTTACTTCCATTTTATAATTCATGGCTTAGCTCCATTTTTTATATCTGGCTGCGCTTAAAAATAAAGGATGTTGCTTCAGTCTGACGCCTACCTGGTCAAGTGCGTATCCCTGAGCTTCCATAATCTGCCTGACCATTTTCCCTAACATTTGCTTAATACGGTCGCTTTTTACTTCTTCACCAAATTGTTCTAAAAGGCTTGGTTGAAGAGGCTCAAGAGCAGGCTTTGATAGATAAGTTGCCGTTTTCATGATGAGCACAGCATCATGCGAGTTAAGAAACTCCCATAATTCTTTGCCCAATTTGGTATCGGCAACATCAGAAAAACTTCCAGTAGTAAATTTCATGTATCCCTCCGCTTTTTGTATATATCATATATGACATGTACTAATTGACACGTCAATTGAAGCTAAGGGGGAATTTGCCCTTATGCCGCTGTCTGGCTCAATGCCGCAGCGGCAATAGTTAACTGTGCTTGCGCTTCTGCTCATTGCAGAACTCAGCAATCTGCTGAGCCAGTATCTGATTTTTGCAAATGGAGCCATCAGGCAGGCGCCATCCCAGGCACCTGTTGCTGTAAGGCAGGGTCACAGTGCCGACCCTGATTGCGTCATTTAAACGCCTCATGAATGCTCAGCCTCTTAAATCTCCGCTTTACGAATCAGGAATACGTCAGTGGCCTTTTCGAGAATGGCTGACTCATTTTCCAGAACTCGCGCGGCGTACTTGTAGCACTTGTCGAGACCCGCCAGGGACTCAGCGTCCGCGGCTTTGATAAAATTGGCAAGCAGCTCATCCGGCGTGCGTGGCATGGCGGCGGTGTTAGTTGGCTCAAGATTAACTTCGCGCTCTGGTTGCTTTGGCTCTGATTTGTTGTTGATCAGGCTATTCAGTTCATAGCGGCTGCGCACCGGTGTAACATCGCGTTACGCAAGTTGCGATGGCTCAAACTCATCCGAGGTATAAACGCCAAGAATCACGTCCGGGCAGTAGAGGCGCGCCCAGTATTTGACGGCCAGATATGCCAGCTGCTGCCTGGGCGAAGTTTTCCATACGCCTACTACCAACTACGCTGGCTGGATGCAAGATGCAAACTTCAACATGTGCGGAGAGAAAGCGATGAGGAAAGTCAGGAAGAGCTGTAAGAACCCTGTTTGCCGCGAATGTTTTCACCCAGCCTTTTCAAATCAAACGTGGTGCTCACCAGAATGAGGAACGGTAAAAGCGCTAGTCAAGAGAGATAAAGACCGGCACAAAGCGATACAGGAAGCAGAACGATGACGAAAGTAAGAAGCCCAGTAGGAAAGAGGCAGTATTCAAATCCGCAAGTTAGCACAACAACCCCTCAGTTACTTCCATAAGCAAGCCTAGTCGACCTTTAACGAACTCTCCACACCCGTGATGCCGGTCAGTTATGTATCAGCTGTGGCCGCAACGCTGGTGCCAAGTTGAATGCGGGTCACTACCGGACGGTTGGAGCAAGCAAAGAAACCCGCTACGACGAATCCTGAGCATTGCAACTCGTATCTCTCTGGCAATATCGGCAAATACCAGCTCAGACTCATCGAGAAGATTGGGCAGGCCGCTTTCGATCGCCTGATGGGCCCACTGCGCCGGAACTCACCGAGGATTAACCTATGGCTATGTCAAACGGCCTGCGCAACAAACTGATTGCAGCAGCGGGTGGCGGCTCTATGTTGATCGCTACTGTATTCCTTGGCGGTAAGGATGGCGTAGAAGGGCGTGTGTATGAGCCTTACAAAGATGTGGCTGGCGTATGGACTGTCTGTGACGGTCATACCGGTAACGACATCATCAAAGGTAAAAAGTACACGGACCGCGAATGTGAGCGCCTGATGTGGAATGACCTGCAACCCGTAAAGAAGGCCGTAGACGGAATGGTAAAGGTGCCGCTCGGCGAATATCAGCGGGCGGCACTCTACAGCTTCACATATAACGTCGGGACGGGTGCCTTCTCAAAATCTTCACTACTGAAAAAGCTCAACGCCGGAAACGCCGATGGTGCCTGTGAAGAGCTGCGCCGCTGGATTTACGCCGGAGGGCAGAAGTGGCGCGGACTGATGAACCGCCGCGATATGGAACGCACCATGTGCCTGGCGGAGAGTGTTGATGATCTGGCTGGTAAATAACTGGCGTGCGCTGTTGTGGTTCCTGCTTTGCCTTTGCATTGCGGCGTTTGCTTCGGTAGCTAACTACTACCACAGCAAATACAAATCAGCATCCCACCTGGCGGAAACGCGACAGGAAACAATCAACGATATGCAGCGCCGCCAGCAAAGTGTTGCTGCTCTCGATGCCAAATACACACAGGAGCTAGCTGATGCTAAAGCCACTATCGAGCAGCTGCATGACGATGTTATTGCTGGCAAGCGTCGGTTGCAGCTCAACGCCACCTGCACGAAGCAATCCACCGCCTCCTCCGGCATGGATGATGCAGCCCGCGCCCGACTTACTGACGCCGCTCAACGGGATTATTTCACCCTCAGAGAGCGAATCGAAACAGCCGGAAAGCAAATAGCCGGTTTGCAGCAGTACGTCAGAGAGCAGTGCCTGAAATAAAAAATATTTATTGACCGCACTTTGCAAAGCACAAAGTCCATTAAATGAGTCTCGCGCAATGCGGGACTTTTTTATGCGCCTCGCACGCGCAAATATCAACCCCTAAGCCTACAGAAAAGCAAGCCTGAGATTAGCCGTAAATGGTGCATCTTAGGGGGCGGCTTAATCTGTGCGACAGGCTTGTTTCTCTATAGGAGTACCAGCTCATGCAACAGCCAGTAAATGATCAGGCTCTGACGATGACCAGCCGTGAAATAGCGGAAGTAACTGGCAAGCGTCATCCCGATGTAAAGCGCGACATAGAAACTATGATGGAACAGCTTCAGGAGGATGTGAGCAAATTTGCTCGTATCTATCTGGACACCATGAACCGCAAGCAAACCGAGTATGTTCTGGATCGCGAACATACAGAATGCCTTGTGACAGGGTATAGCGCATTGCTGCGCATGAAAGTGATCAAGCGGATGCATGAGCTTGAAGAGTTAGTACGTATCCCACAGACATTACCTGAAGCGCTCCGCCTTGCTGCTGACCTCGCAGAGCAAAAGGCGGAACTGGAAAACAAGCTCGCAATTGCGGCACCAAAAGCTGATTTTGTTGATAGCTACGTCGAGGCATCAGGAGCTATGGGTTTTCGTGAGGCTGCAAAGTTGTTGAAGATTAAAGAAACTCAGTTCCGCTTGTTTCTGGTTGAACACGACATTATGTATCGACTTGCAGGAAAGCTTACGCCATATGCTCAGCATCTGGACGCTGGTCGCTTCACAGTTAAAACCGGTGAGAATCAACACAACGGGCACGCCTTCACACAAGTTAAGTTCACGCCGAAAGGTATTCAGTGGATTGCCGGATTACTGGTATCCAATAAGCTGAGTAGTCGGGCTGCATGACAAAAGATGAAGTGCAGCAACTTGAAACCATCTGCCGCTATCTAAAGGATGGTTTTAAGGATTTGAACTGTGGGCGCATTGCGGTCGGCGCATCTAATGTCGAGAAAGCTGAGGTTCTTCTTGATGCCCTACTGGCTATGGAAGAGGCAAAAAATAGGAGAATTGGTTGAGAGTCTCTTCCTCAACGGCTTTCATCACAAGGCGCATTTGCGAATAAACTGATATTTTACTTAAAGATTTCTCACCGATTGTCGATTAATAAATGCATATCTCAATCGGAAGAAAATCATGAAAAACTCATTGATTGCAGGCTTAATTGGGGCTTTATCTCTGGTTAGCTTTAATGCTAGTGCTGAATGGATGACTAAGGTTGAAGACGACCTATTTTCAGGCGGCAAGCAAGCCATGATGTACGGCACAATTTCACAGATAAATGGAATTATTTTTGACTGCACCAAAGATGAGCTCTCATTATCTTACGTTGAAAAAGGCCCATTTAATGCAAAGGAGCCCATCCCCTTAGCTATCATTGTGAAAGTGGATGGCAATGATCCTCTGAAGTTAGAAGGGAATTTCAAAAAGCGTAATGATGAGTATATGCAAGCCATATCCAACCAAGCGGATATTGTTCAAGTTCTATCTCAATTGAAGCAAGCAAAATCAAAATTTCTTATAGGCTTAAACGTGCAGGCAGTAAATAAAAAAATGAGTTTTACTGCGGATGTCGTAGGGTCTACTAAAGCTGTGAATGACTTTGCTGAGGCTTGTGAAATTAAGCTTTGAAGCAGGATGAAGTGAATAAGAAATTAGTTATCAGACCGCCTTCGGGCGGTTTTTTTATTGGAGTGAATATGCCTGATACCTATCGCAAATTGCATCATACTAACTACTAAATCAGGCGTGAAGGGCTGATGAGCCGTTCACATACTGATATAGCAGTTATGCGCCACCCAACTGTGTAATGATTGCTATCGCTGCACAAATAGCTGCATACCCGTTGTATCTGGATTGAAGTTGAAGCGATAACACAAGGTTATGCAAATCTACGGGGTCCATGTTCTCTCCCAGCGTCAGTACAGCAGTATGAGGCTTTACCCTAGATTTTACATATGCTGATCCTATCCATAAGCCGGCCGATAAGAGGCTGAAAAAAAAAGGCAGAAAGTGCTTATCCATTAGCCAAGCCAGCATATGAACCATTTTATCCTCCAAGGTAATAAACAATGGCACTCACTGACAAACAAGAAATGTTCTGTCGCGAGTACCTCATCGATTTGAACGCCACGCAAGCGGCCATTCGGGCGGGGTACAGCGATGGTTCAGCACGCAACCAAGCGCACCGCCTGATGACAAATGACGACATTTTGCAGCGTATCGCAGAATTAAATCATGATCGACTCAAGCGAACCAATATTGATGCCGACTACGTGCTAAGGCAGGCGGTCAAACTTCATGAACGCTGTATGCAGAAAGTTGAACCAATCACTGACCGCCGTGGTGAAGAGATTACAGATGAGCAGGGCAGAACAATATTTGGCTTTGACGCCAAAGGTGCCGTCGCTTCTCTTAAGCTCATTGGTGATCACATAACTGTGCAGGATTTCAAGCAGCAGAGATCAACCGAGATTACCGGGGCAGATGGCGCACCGGTGAAAGTCGACGTTACCAGCATGGCACCACAGGAAGCAACAGAGCATTACAAAAAAATGATGTGTTGAAATTAAAAGGGGCTGCCAACCCCTGAAATTGTTTTTTGCTGTGATATTAAGTTTCGTCACGAATAACAGTTGAAGGCCCATTATTCTGCACAGCGGCAATGCCGCGTTGGGCGGCCTGCTTTGATGAATACATTTCGCTAGTTGCAATGACTTCATTATTGTCAGCTTTGAGCACGAAATAGTATTCCTGATCGTCGCCTAAAAGCGTTCTCGCCATTGATAAGCCCGCCTTAGGCTTACTCTTTTTAATAACGTAATAGCCCATGAGGTATCTCCTGATACCGACGCCCCACGCGCCGGTTACTTCAATATTCCCTGGTGCTAAACGAACGTCAAATCCAATTTATAAAGGCTTATTGTGCAATGCCGATCCCTTTCCCCTTCGACTTCAAAAAGCCGGACTACGCTCAGGTTTTTGAGTGGCGGATGGAGAGGCTTCAGCGCATCCGCTCTAATCCTGAAATGCTGCCAGCTCTGCGGGCGTTCTATCGTGATAACCCGGCTCAGTTCATCATTGACTGGGGCATGACGACAGACCCGCGAAATCTCGATTATGGTTTGCCAGTGACCATCCCATTTCTATTGTTCCCTAAACAGGAAGAGTGGATTGACTGGATAATGGATCGCCGACGTGGCATGGAAAACGGCATCACAGAAAAGAGCCGCGAGATGGGCCTTAGTTGGACATCAATCGGGTTAGCCTGCTCTCTGTGCTTATTCAACAAAGAAATGGTGATTGGATTCGGCTCTCGTAAAGAAGAGTACGTGGACAGTACCGGCGACCCGAAAATGCTTTTCTGGAAGGCTCGCAAGTTTGTTGAAACGCTGCCCATTGAGTTTCGTGGCAGTTGGAATGAGAAGAAGCACGCCCCTTACATGCGCGTGGAGTTTCCCGACACTGGCGCAGTGTTGAAAGGCGAGGCAGGCGATAATATCGGACGTGGTGACCGTACAACGCTTTATTTCGTGGATGAGGCAGCATTCCTACAACGCCCATTATTGATTGACGCCGCGCTATCGCAAACGACGCGTTGTCGTATCGACCTTTCATTTGTTAACGGCATGTCTAACCCCTTCGCTCAGAAGCGTCACGGCGGTCGCATCCCAGTATTCACATTCCACTGGCGAAGCGACCCACGTAAAGACGATGCCTGGTACGACAAAGAATGCGCAAAGATTGACAACCCTGTTGTCGTGGCGCAGGAGCTTGAGCTGAATTACAGCGCATCTGCAGAAGGCGTCCTTATCCCTAACGAATGGGTACAGGCGGCTGTTGATGCGCACATCAAACTTGGTATCACATCAACCGGACAGCGACTTGGGGCTATGGACGTGGCTGACGAGGGGCGCGACAAAAACGCATTCTCATGGCGTCACGGCTTTCTCCTGGAAGATGTAAAAGAGTGGTCCGGCGTAGGTAGTGATATTTACAGCTCAGTAGTTAAGGTTTTTGGCTACTGCGACCACAACAACCTTGATGCATTTCGGTTTGATGAGGATGGCTTAGGTGCCGGTGTTCGTGGTGACGCAAAAGCTATCAACGAATTGCGACAACCAGAAGGTCGCCCATACATTCTTGCAACCACTTTTTGGGTGAAGCGGCGATCGGCAGATTTATGTATCAGGCCATCATCACGGAAGAGGGTGAGGCGATAGAAGGAGAGTCACTGGAAGATGTCAAGATTGTGGGCAAGGTGACATATGAGGTGCTGAGGATGCATGATGATGTGAGGTCAGTGATTTGAATCGTCCCGAAATTTTCCCGAACCCGATCCGAATAAGTTGGTAAGCGTTTGATCTGCAAAGTGTGCAATGGTAAGTGTTGCAACCAATAAAAGAGGTGCTTTTGTCATGTAACCATCTGATGCATAACAGAAAAACCTCTTTACATCGCAAACGGGAATCGTATTCGGTCTTTTTTTGTTTAGTATTTGGCATCAATGACTTATCGTAAAATTAACGAGTTAAACCCCATCCTGTTACCCTCTGTTCTACTCTGCTGGAACCTTTGCCGCCACTTTACCGCCATTATTCTTGGCCATTAACGCCAATGGATTACAGCGAATTGCATCTTCCAAATGATCAGGTGCGAAGTGGGCATAACGCATTGTTACCCTGATATCTGAGTGTCCCAAGATGCGCTGCAGAACGATGATATTTCCCCCGGCCATCATAAAGTGACTGGCGAAGCTGTGACCTAGAGCGTGGCTCATATTGCCATTCGATAATTCAATGCCTGCCGGACGAATGACGCGATAAAACTGGCGATAACGCTCAGCAAAAAACAATGTCTTTACCTTGAAGCTCTTTATCCAACGCATCGACTACCGGCACCGTGCATCTCTTTTTCCCCACGGTATTAATGAAACTGATTTTTTGGGCGATAACTGCGATGCCTTTAAGCTGGCGCTTAACTCCAGCGGCAACCGGTTGAGGCTTGATAATCAGCGAATAATCGGAGTTGCAGTGAACCGAACAAGCTGCAAAGAGTTTTTAAATTTATGCCTCGGTCAGCGTGATGATAATAGATATCTGATGCAATCCATTTTGAAGGTGTGTTCAGTGTGTCAAGCCAGGCGGGATGGTGCATGAGTTAGAGTTTTGTTGGTTAGAGAGTGAACGCAAATGAAACCTACAGAACCTTACAGATATCGTTTTTCTTTGGCTATTAAGTTTCAGATGATATAAATGTACCTTCTTTACACTATCAAAACGATAAACTTACAAACAGAGCTGCTTATATGAAATCTAATTTACTGAGAAGCGTGCAAGCTCTCAGAGGCCTGGCTGCATTAAGTGTCATGTTTTTTCATTTTCGATGGAATTTGAACAGTACTTATCCGGGAATAGGAGACATGCTATTTGGCTGGGGTGCAACTGGGGTGGATTTGTTTTTTTTGATTAGTGGTTTTGTAATTACTCTGTCAGCTAAAAAAGCTGTTCCGGGTGTTCGCGGCGCTTTAAATTTTCTTAAAGGCCGTGCCTTACGTATATTACCCGCATACTATATCATTTTGTTAATTACCTTTTTCTTGTCCGGTGCTATGAGCACATTTCATTATCCTGATAAAACGCTTAATTTTATCAGTGCTCTAATTTTTCAACCTATTTATCAATATAATGGGCCTTTCTATCTAGATGACAGTGGTATGTATGGTATTCGCTGGACTCTCAACTATGAACTCTATTTTTACATAATTGTTGGGCTGTTAATTGCTGTGCCATTTCGTAAGCTGACTACTTGGCTATTCTTTTTTGCAACACTTATTGTAATACCTCTGGTTGGGTTTAATTCTTTTACTTTTTCACCTGAAGGTTATCAAACAGGAGTAGCGCAGCTAAATTTTGTGACAAATCCAATGATATTCCTTTTTATTGCAGGTGTGTTCATTGGCCTGCTTTATCCGCTGCTTAGCCGGTTAAACGGGGTAATGATGGTATGTTTACTTGCAGCATCATTTACAATGACTTTTGTTTTATTTCGTAATGGTATGTTTGTTGGTCACGGACTGCTTAGTTCTGGCTGGCTTTATTTTCTGATTTTGATGACAGCCATTGGTTCTGAAAAAATAATCGGGAAATACATTCCTGAATTCTTAATTAGGCTTGGCGATATCTCTTATTCTCTTTACCTGATACACACACTAATGAATACCGGCATTGGTAAAAGATTTGGAAGTATCGGAATTGAAGATGGTTTGTCAAGGTTCTTCATCTCATGTGTTCTTTCTCTGATTTTGGCCTGGCTTTCATGGCGTTTTATTGAAAAGCCTTTTCTTTCAATGCACAGGATAAAAAGCCAGCAAGAACAACCGCAAACAGCTTAACATTTTATATAGATTGCCTTTCTCATAAGGAAGGCAATTTTATTGTCGAAGAAGCCTATTAACTTCCCCATAACCTCTTAATATCTTCCCATTTTAAAGACAGGCGAAAACACCTCCGGCTCAGCGTCGATAATTGCTATCTACTAAATTCTCGCAAGAGAGGGCGTTTCACATCATTGGGGTTGCACCGGCCCATAATATTTGGGGGCGGTGTAGTGTCGATTGCTTGCACGGTTTGAAGGTGTTTGATTGAGCGTCGGCCTGTCTTCATCGGTAATGCTGCCGAGCAACTGTTGCGTCTGCCACGGCTGCGTTTTTCCATTGGCTTCGCTGAAGCGTGCTGCCTTATCTGCTTCTCAAGTAAGTGATAAGCGCGGTTCATCGCTGCAATCTGAGCATTATTTTCGGCGTTTAGTCGATTCGGCGGTGAAATTTTTCATAGTAGGATAAAGGTTTGCAATGGCTTTGGTCTGTTCAACATGCGTAACCAGAGCGAGTTTAGCAACGCGATGGTTGCCAGTGCTTTGTTAGCGATGAGCTGAGCAGGCTCGCCGTCGTCGTACAGGCGCTCTTATGCTCTGAACTAAAAAAACCGCCTCAGTGGGCGGCGGCTGTTTTGAGTGAAATAATTAACTTAACATCGTCGGCTGCCAGTGATTTATAGCAGCTATGACTTCATACTCATTTAATGGCGCATTATGGGCGATAAGATATTGTGCTGGGCCATAGGAGAATACCGTTAATTCATAAGGCTCATTATCGAGAGTAATGCTGTCATGAAAATCAGGAACACCTTCATACTTTTGGAGGGTGACTAAAGGTTCTGGTTTACCTTTAAATATCAACATGTCATGTTTCATTTTCCTTACTCCTTGTTATGCAGCGTGCCTAACTACTTATTATAGAATTACAGTGAGATGTTGCGCGCTGTGAGAATTACCGGTAATAAACGTCTCGATATCACAAGATCATTACGTATTTTGTTCTGCTGTTCACATAATCCCGCACATATCACTGAATCATTTGCCGTCCAGGGACTTTATCGACGACCAAAACTTACCTAAGGGGCATGTTCTGTGCCTGTGTTTCTCTTTGCCACCTAGCCGGGAAAAAGGCGGCATCTGAAGCACCGCCACTGTCCTTAAGCCTGCTTTGGCTGACCATTTGATGCCGTAATGCCGCCATCAACCGGTAGATTCACGCCGGTGATGTAGCGCGCATCATCGCTGGCGATAAATGCAATAGCGCTGGCAATATCTTCTGGCTCGCCCGCGCGTTTTAAGGGAATACGATCATAAAATTTGTTCAGTAATTCCTGATCGTCTTTCATATCTTCGGTTAAATCAGTCAACGTAAATCCGGGGCAAATAGCGTTCACGCGTACATTGTCTGCGCCGTAATCCATTGCCAGCGATCGGGTAAAGTTGGTTACCGCGCCTTTCGCCGCATTATAGACACTCATTCCCCAATCACCGCCTAATCCTGAAACAGAGGAGATATTGACGATATTGCCTTTAGTCTTTAATAACGCCGGGACAAAATAGTGCACACAGTGGAATACGCCATCCAGATCGACTTTCATCAATTTTTTCCAGTCGTCGAGTTCAATTTCATGGATGCGACCTTGCACCACCACGCCGGCGTTGTTAACTAAAACATCAACGCGACCATATTTATCCTGTACGCTTTCCGCCAGGCTTTTTACCTGTTCAGCCTCAGAAACATCACAAGGCACCACAAGGTGATCTCCCTTGCTTAACGATGCCAGTGTGGTTTCAAGTTTATTCTCAGTGCGACCGACTAAAACGACAGAAGCCCCTTCGTCAGCAAAACGTTTAGCGGCGGCTTCACCGATGCCGGAACCTGCGCCAGTGACCACAACGACTTTTCCTGTAAATCTGGACATGTTGCCTCCTTACTGATGGCGTTACTTTTGGCGTTAAACATACGAGGATCAAGCCTGGCATTCATGCCGTGGAGTTCAAGCGAAGCAGAAAATGTAGCCGTAACATTTTGTGTTTGAATACTCAGCCTGTTCGCTATAAAGCTGATGAGCTGCAGAAATAGGCTTTTTATAACAGCGCTAAACGTCAGCGAGTGAACCCACCACAGAGAAAATAAATTCCATTAATGATCAATCGCCTATCTCAAAATCTTAGCGTCTCGCTTGATCATATCAATCGATTGCGATTACTGTGTTTATATACAGCTAAATTGTGAGGGATAATGATGAGCAGAAGAGACGACATTGAGTCAGCGTTTCGGGCAGCCATTGAGATAGATGCGCGTGGACGACAGATTGTGACAACTGATGAGTTTTGCCGACAGCTTGCAAAGCGCAACCACAGCTGGAGCCACGGTGAGTGCAACAAATGGATTGAGTATTATCAAAGTGGTTTTAAAGATCTCACGCCTTATGAAAACGTCCACCGTATATTTGCGCTGCGTAATATGGCTTACGTGAGGTGATCGATGGCATTCGAATCACCGGCACAGGATTATATCGAGAGTCGCCTTAATCTTAATGCTTTGTTTATTCCGCATCCTGAAAATACCTTCAGAGTCGATACCTGTAATGGTTTTGTGTTGATAGATCGTGCCGCGGCTCTCCGCGCAGGTGACATGATCGCTTTCCAATATGATGGTCATTCGATGCTGGGAAAAATAGATCACGACAGGATCACGCCTGTTGAAGGCGAAGCCATCCAGGGCGAGGCGCTTGAAGCTGTAATTGTTCTGGGAAAAATGTGTTGCGAAGTGCTGAAGGTGTTTGAGCCAGATGTGCCGATTTAGCGGTTAATAAAGTCATCAGCATCATGTCCTACGGATGCGCATTCATGTCCATAAATGGTCTCGACATGGCTGTGACAGACTGAGATGCTCTGTTGAAAATAAACAGGGGAATTTTACATGCTTGAACTGCGACCTAACTGCGAACATTGTGATACCGACTTACCAGCCGAATCGCGTGAAGCGCTGATCTGCTCGTTTGAATGCACTTTCTGCACGGCCTGCGCTGAGCAACACTTGCAGCATATCTGTCCGAACTGTGGCGGCGAACTGGTGCGGCGCCCGATTCGACCCGCTGAAAAGTTAATAAAATATCCTGCAAAAACGCGGTAATGAAAACAGGCTGATTTAGAAAGATGTGAGTGATAGTTAATATCATTCAACCTGTTTGGCCGGTGTTGTTTGGCCGGTATTGTTTGGCAGGTATTGTGCCAATAAAATTCTGTTGTCCCTAAAAGCCGAACACCTTTGATGAGTGCCGAAGATAAGCGCCGGAAGGGGCATCACACAAAAGCTGCTGTCTTGAGTGATGATCTCTATTTGGCAAAGCGCTTAACCGAAAACACGCTTAACGCGGTTTATGTGCAGCCAGCAGAAACAGCATGGGACGCTCTCGCTCTTCAGCTAAAGCAGGATTAATCGCAATCTGCTCATCAGTCGGGCCCCATTCATTAAGATGATCAATGATGAAACTGTGGGCAATCAACGCATTGATCCAGCTTGAAAGCTTACGATGATGCTTTTTCACCCCTTCAGCAAACCAATGACTAAAACGTTCACCTTCTTGCTGATAATGGTTCACAGGCCAGGATTTTGCTTGCTGCGCATCCTCTATCCAGCCTTGCTGATGAGGTGCTGTATAAATGGGATGTTCGCAGGAAAACAGCAGTTTTCCACCCGGTTTCAAGGCTGTAAAAAGCATGGAAAACAGCCCATCAATATTTTCCAGATAATGCAGCGCCAGTGAACTGTAAGCCAGATCGTAATGTGCAGCGGGAAGTTGCAATGTTTCCAAATCGACACGCTGATAAACGATGCGTTCGGCATCGCCCAATGAGTGAGCCTTCTCCAACATTTTTTCTGAAACATCCAATCCCAACACGCTCGCTGCGCCTTGTTCAATCGCATAACGGCAAAACCAGCCGTAGCCGCAACCCAAATCAACCACCTTTTTATCGTGTAGCGTTGGAAGCAGTGCACGCAACGCGGGCCATTCTGGTGCGCCATCCAAACCCTTTACTGATCGATCCAGCGTGGCGTAACCGGAAAAAAACTGTGGATCGTCATAAATATTTTGGCTCATTGAACACTCCTTTTTTGCAGAGCAAAGAAGTGTAGGGCGATCAACGCTGGGTTAACAGGGCTGACATTGAGCGCGATCACAGCGTCTATAATTTTAATTATCTGCATTTCACGTTTTCAGCCCAGGGTTAAACGATGAATTATCAATATCTGAACGGTGAGAACTGGCAAAAGATTTGGATCGTGGGTGACTTGCACGGATGCCGTAGCCAACTCGATACCTTATTACAGGCACATGACTTCGATAAGCAGCAAGATTTGTTGATTTCTGTGGGTGATTTGATTGATCGCGGCCCTGACAGCTTAGGCTGCTTAGCGCTACTTGAAGAGCCGTGGTTCCGTTGCGTGCGGGGAAATCATGAAGAAATGGCGCTTAATGCGTTACAGGGTCACGAATCGCAGTTATGGGAGATGAACGGCGGTGGATGGTTTTGGCAGTTAAAAGGCGCAGAAGTAATTACTGCGCGACATGCCCTTAATCGATTAAAAGAGATACCGCTGATACTGCATCTGCAGCTTGAAGAGCAGATTGTGGTGGTTGCGCATGCCGATTATCCAGCGGAACATTATGCCTGGGAGCAGGCGGTAAACTGGCATGACGTGGTGTGGAGCCGCAGGCGTATTGACGGGTTGCAGCAGGGAAGGCGCGACACAATACCGGGTGCCGATGCCTTTTACTTTGGACATACACCGCTCCAGCACCGGCTCGACGTAGATAATCTTCACTACATCGACACTGGCGCGGTGTTTGGTAACCATCTTACGTTAGTACAGGTGCAGTAATAATCAGCGGAACAGCCGTCCATCACGTACCAATTCTCGTGGGTAACTATTTTTAATGCGGCTACCCACTTTCTTGGCTAAACCCAGTGGTTGCTGCTGATAGGTGACAATCATTTCATCTCGCGTGGGCGCGACTTCAGGATAGACATCGCGACCGTGATACCACTCTTCCGCTTCGGCTGCGCTGAGCTCGAAAGTCTGATTTTCGTCTGGCTGCGCCAGCGCAATCACAGCTTCATGTTGCCAGCGATACCCTTTGGCGAATGTCTCAGCCAGCTTCAGACCAATGCGTGAAAAGCGTACTTTGCCAAGCATGGGCGTAACGTGAGTGGGGAAAAGCCAGATTTCTTTGTCGCGTTGCCAAAGCGTCAGCGATGCGTCCCACGTCAAAGAGACCGCTGCGGCAGCCTGAACGATCTCGCTTTCCAGCTTACGGCTGACATGTGAAAAAGGCAGTTTACCGACTTTATAGGTTGGTTCAGGCATCGGCTCAACAGAAGCCAGCTTGCGCAGACGCGCCACAAAAAAGCCTTCGCTGTCGAATAAGTGTGGGAAGACGTGCAGATAGCCTTCTACCGTCGCGGCCTGAGCTGCGCCCGCGAAAAGATCGTTAAGTGGCGTGATTTCAACGGCATCAGGATAGCGTTCCAGCAGCCAGGCAATGACCTGCTGATTTTCAATCTGATTTAGCGTACAGGTGGAGTAGACCAACGTGCCACCCGGCTTTAAGGCATGGAAAGCGCTATCGATCAAATCGCGTTGCGTTGCAGCAATCTCAGCGGTGCTCTCTAACGACCAGTTCTTCATTGCATCGGCATCTTTACGAATGACGCCTTCACCCGAACAGGGCGCATCAAGCAAAATAGCATCGAACATTTCAGGCAGCGCAGGTCCGAAAACGCGGGCATCGAAATGCGTCAATGCTGTATTACTCACGCCACAACGGCTGATATTAGCGTGCAAGACTTTTACACGACTGGATGAGAATTCATTAGCGAGGATCACGCCGTGATTATTCATTCGCGCTGCGATTTGAGTTGTTTTTGATCCCGGGGCAGCGGCCATGTCCATGACTGTTTCCGCATTGCTGACGGCATCAAACAGCGCTGTCACGGGCAACATCGAGCTGGCTTCCTGAATGTAGAACAGGCCACTCAGATGTTCTGCCACGCTGCCTAAGGGCAAACTTTCATCTTCTCGCGTAATCCAGAATCCTTCATCGCACCAGGGAACCGGCGTTAATTGCCAGTCATAATGGGCGGTTTGGGCCAGGAAATCAGCGACGCTGATCTTCAACGTATTAATGCGAATGCTGCGACGAAGCGGTTGCTGACAAATGGCAACAAATGCCTCGAACGCGGCTTCGTCCGGCAGGTTTTGGCGCATTAAGGTGAGAAAATCGGCGGGTAAAAGCGAAGAAGAGTCCGACACAGGCAATATCCAATAGAAGCAAAGGCGGGAAGTGTATCACGCAGAAATGAAACGGGCAGCCAGGCTGCCCGTTTTGCTTACGGTTGATTGGGATCCGGTATCGCTGTGCCCCAGTTGCGCCACGCTTTCGGCGCTTCATCCTGCAACAGGAAGTGTTTATTCGCCGTGGCCTGCGGAGCCAGCGGCACCGTTGGCGGCGTGGCAAACTGAATGCCGCCGCGAATAAACTGCTGGAACGTCCCCGTTTTCACCACGCCACCGACCAGGCCGAAGTCGAGGTTATAGCCGGAAGCCAGCCAAAACACGGAGTTGTTGCGCACCAGATGTTGATATTTCTTGCTGATGCGCAGAGCGATTTGTACGCGATCGGCCATGTTGCCCAGCGATGTACCGGTCACGGTACCCACTTCTACGCCACGGAACAGCACGGGAGTCCCCAGCGACAACGAGCCCGCTTCAGACGCATCGACATAGATATTCAGACCGTTGAGGTAACGCGAATCGGTGATGGTGCTTTCCTGCAGCTCGAAAATACGTGCGGCATTGCCTTTGCCGGGATCCACGTTAACGTAGGGCTGCAACAAGGTTTCCAGATGATTCACGCCGGTAGCGGAGATCTCTGGAGATACCACCGAGAAGCGGCTACCGTTGCGCGCAAAATCCTGAACGTATTCGGGATAGAGCACCGCTTTTGCAACAACCTGATTGTTGTCTTTACTCAGCGACAACGACTCAACCTGTCCTACATTAATGCCAAGATAACGAATAGGCATGCCAGCAGACAATTTGCTGCCATCATAGGTGTGCAGGGTAATTTGGCTACCCACCGCACGCGCCGCCGTTTCAGAAGGATAAAGCACGCGTTTAGCGCCTTTATTTGAAACTGCGCCACTCATATTATCGAAACTGATCGCACCTTTAAGGGCACGATTAAGTGGCGACGCCTGCACGGTCAACCCGCTGCCGTTGAGCTGGACGCGCGCGCCTCCTTCAGCCCAAAATACGCTTTCATTGGTCAGCAGCTTGCGATATTCAGGCTGGATGTGTACCGCGATTTCAAAAGCATTTGCCCGCGGTGTCACTTTAGTTATTTCACCCACCTGATATTTACGGTAAAGCACCACAGAACCTGCCTGAACGTCCGGCAAGCTGTTCGCCGTTAGCATTAATGTGGTAGACGGGCCATCGCCTGTAATGCCTTCGGCTGCTTTATCTGCATCAGCAAATAGCGGGTAGTTTGCTTTCACATTACCTTGCTTGCCTGGGTCTAAACGGATGCCACCGTCAACCCACTCACGGGCGCTGGCACCGATCACTTGCATACCGTCCAAACCAAATTTCACATCAAGACGACTGTTAACGATAAATTTACTGTCGCCATGTACCAACTGGCGATATTCAGGATTAACGGCAACCACAAAATTAACGCCATTCTCATCCAGACTTCGCGACATCACTTGCCCAATCTGCATGCCGTGCAGCATCAACGGTTGACCGGCGTCGACACCGTAACTTTCTGGTGCGCTTAATTTAACGGTAAGCACGTTCGGTTTTTGCAGCAGCGATTCGTTTGCTGGCAGCACGGCAAAATGCTGTTGTGGTTGACCTTCACCGGGAATCAGTTCAAACGTATTGCCGGTTAACAAGCTGCTAAGGCTGGTATCGGTCAGACTAATTTTGGGACTGCGCATTTCAATACGCGTTTCGCTACGCATCAGGCCGACTACCGAAGGATCAATCGTTAATTCGCCGGTGACTTTACCGCCATCTTTCAGATTCAGCTTGGTGAGCGTGCCTACTTCAAGTCCTTGGTACATTAGCGGCGTGCTGCCCGCTTTTAGATTGTTGCCATTTGGCAGATCTAACGAGACGGAAACGCCACGCTGGCTTTGCGCTAAATCGGGATAGAGCTGATAGTTTTGATCGGCTTTGGCGGTTTCAGCACCGTCGGGTGAATCAAACGCAATAGCGCCATTAACCAGCGCTGCCAGGCTCTCAAGCTTCACTTTCGCGCCACTTAAACTGATATCAGCATTGACGCCAGAGACATTCCAGAAACGGCTGGTGGTTTTCACCAAATTATTGAAACGACGATCAATCAGGACATCAATGCTGACGCCATCGGTATCATTATTGATGCTGTAGTCGTAGACCCGTCCTACAGGAATTTTGCGGTAGTAGACCAGCGATCCTGTACTCAGCGCGCCTAAATCGGGTGCATGCAAATGGATCAATAACTCGCCAGTATTAACCCGGTATTTAGGCTGAGTGTCCAGTGCAGTGAAATTTTCGCTGGCTTTACCTTTGCCTGGCATCATGCCTATGTAATTCCCCCCAACCAGCGCATCTAATCCAGAAACCCCCGCCAGCGAAGCTTTCGGCGTGACCAACCAAAATTGCGTATCTTCACGCAGTGCATCGCGCATATCGCTTTTGATGCTGGCCTTGATTTGAATACTGCGATAGTCATCACTCAGATTGATGCCCTGCACGGTGCCCACTTCAACGCCTTGATAACGTATTGGCGTGCGTCCCGGCACGATGCCATCCGCCGTCTGGAAGTTAATTGTGATAGTGGTGCCGCGCTCTTGATAATTTGTCCACAGCAGCCAGCCCGCAATCAACATTGCGATAATCGGCAGCAGCCAAAAAGGCGAAATTTTACGCTTGTTGCGCAGCGTGGCGTTAGTCGGTGTAGTCGGCGTTTCCTGTTGCATGTGCATCCCAGAGCAGGCGGCTGTCTAGCCACTCAACAGACATAATGGTCAGGATCACGGCGGCGCCAAAATATAAAGCGGCCGGTCCCATGGTAAAAGCCAGCAGTTGATCGCGATTGACCAACGACATGGTTAATGAAATGACAAAGAGATCCAGCATTGACCAGCGTCCAACCCAAGTCACTACACGCAGCAAGCGAACGCGCGTTTTCAGGCCTTGTTCACACCGGAAATGAATGCTGAGTAGCAGCGTTAACATCACCAATACTTTGGTAAAAGGCACCAAAATACTGGCAATAAAAACGATGGCGGCGACCGGAATATTGCCGGAGCCTAATGATAAAATACCGGAGAAAATGGTGTCTTCACGCCGCGAACCGTTGAGATAGACCACTGAAATGGGCAGTAAATTGGCGGGAATGAGCAGCACAATGGATGAAATCAGCGCAGCCCAGGATTTTTGCAGGCTGTGACGGCGGCGAAAATCCAGCGGGGTATGACAGCGTGGACAGCGTCCGCGTGCATCGGGGACACCGGTATTGTGGCAATTCAGGCAAACCTGAAGTTTATCACGCGCGGCGTTACCGGGTTTCTGCGGATAAAAGTGGTCCCATAATTGCTCAATATTAAGGTGAATCAGCGTTATTAAGCTTAAAAGCGTCAACGCAATATAGGCCGCTAAGCCATAGCCCAACTCCAGCGTCGCATAATCCTGAACTTTGATAGAGGCAACGGCAATGCCAATCAAATAGATATCCAGCATTACCCACTCTTTGAGCTTTTCAAGCATCAATAAAACGGGGCGCAGATTCATGCCAAGTTTGTGACCGATACCGAGATAGCAAATACCCGCAACGAGCGTGACAGGCGCGCCAATAGTACAGAACGCCACCATAGAAGCTGTTAACACGTCACCTTGTTGCGTCATCTGCACAACGCCTTCCAGCAGGTTGGCATTGATGCGCATGCCGAGCAGGCGAATATCAACCAGCGGCAGGCTAAAAGCGAAAGGCATCAACACAATCATGGTGGCAGCCATCGCCATTAATCGGGTTATAGACCAGTCGTGCCCGCTCATAATTTGCGCATTGCAGCGAGGGCAATATGCAGACTGGTGCGATTTCACATCCGGTAAGGAAAAAAGGGTATCGCATTGCGGGCAACGCTGATAACGTGCGTGAGGCAATGTCTGGCTGATAGCGTGAATTTTCATAGGGTGATGCAAGTTTCGCTCATCGTGTGTGACACAAATCGGTCGTTAAGACGTTGCCGGTGTGCTGGTTTCGGGCATCACGCTTCGATCCACAGAATGCTAAGGTTATAGCAACTAACGCTATGATTCACCTTGTCGCTCTGGATATTTAGTGCTTATTTTTAACGAGCGAACCTAAACTCGCTCAGTTGTCATTGGTAATGGTTAAATAATGAACAAAAATGCCTTTTACGCCGATTTGAATCGCGATATGCGCGCCTTGCTGGCCGGAGAAACGGCCTTTCTTGCCGCGATGGGTAATTTTAGCGCGCTGTTGTATGAGCGTCTCGATGGCGTGAACTGGGCAGGTTTCTACCTGCTAACGGAAGCTGACACCTTAGTGTTGGGGCCGTTTCAGGGCAAGATTGCCTGTGTACGAATCCCTGTAGGCAAAGGGGTTTGTGGAACTGCACTGGCTGAAGACAAAGTGCAACGCGTTGATGATGTGCATGCATTCCCAGGTCATATCGCCTGTGATGCTGCAAGCAACGCGGAAATTGTGATTCCTCTGAAAGTGAATGGCACTCTGGTTGGTGTCCTTGATATCGACAGTGTTGAATACAATCGCTTTGATAGCGATGACGAAGCGGGGTTAGTCACCCTTACTGATGGGCTTTGCGAAGTGCTTGCGGGCAGCGACTTAGAAAAATATCTGCAGCTGACGCGCAGCTAATCGACTGGATCACATGGCATTTAGCGATGTTGTCATTATAATGTCGCCTGTTCATGCCTGCTCTGGTCGGCAAACCCGTTGTAATCAGGAAATTTCATGGAAAATCAACCTAAGTTGAATAGCAGTAAAGAAGTCATTAGCTTTCTGGCGGAGCGCTTTCCGCACTGCTTTAGCGCTGAAGGCGAAGCGCGTCCGCTCAAAATCGGCATCTTTCAGGATCTGGTAGAGCGTGTTCAGGGCGAAATGGGTCTGAGCAAAACTCAGTTACGCTCTGCGCTGCGTCTTTATACCTCTAGCTGGCGTTATCTGTACGGCATTAAAGCCGGTGCAACGCGTGTTGACCTCGACGGTAACGCCTGTGGCGTATTGGACGAGCAGCATGTAGAGCATGCGCGTAAGCAGCTGGAAGACGCCAAAGCGCGTGTTCAGGCGCAGCGTGAGCAGCAGCGTGCCGCCCGCCGTGAAGCGGGTGAAGGTGAAGAGGGCGCAGCAACACGTCGTCCCCGCAAACCTGCACCTCGCAAGCCCGCTGAAGGCGATGCTGCGCGTAAACCGCGTCCGCAAGCTGAGCGTGCGACAGCTTCACAGAATCGCAAACCGGCGCCACGCCCGGAGCAGCCTAAACCCATCACTGACACCTCAACTTTACAACCCGGCCAGAGTATTAAAGTTAAAGCAGGCAAAAGTGCAATGGACGCTACCGTTCTGGAAGTATCGAAAGACGGCGTTCGGGTACAGCTCGCTTCCGGCATGGCAATGATTGTGCGCGCAGAACACTTACAGTTCTGAAACGGAGGCTGACCCCGGCATGAACACCCTTTTTAAAATTGGACTTATTGCGGGCCTGCTGTTGTCAGGCCCTTCCTTTGGTGCGGAGAACATTACCCGCGCCGACCAGATTCCACAGCTACACGAAGATGCGCAAGATCCCACCGTCAGTGAACGTGTTACCTCACGTTTTACGCGTTCACACTATCGTCAGTTCGATCTGAATCAGGATTTTTCAGCGAAAATTTTTGATCGCTACCTGAATATGCTCGATTACAGCCATAACGTGCTGTTGGCGTCCGATATTGCCCAGTTTGCTAGCAAGAAAACCACGTTGGGCGATGAGCTGAGAAGCGGCAAGCTGGACGTATTTTACGATCTCTATAATCTGGCGCAGAAACGCCGCTTTGAGCGCTATCAATATGCGCTGAGCGTGCTGAACCGCCCAATGAATTTCACTGGCAATGACACCATCGACATTGACCGTGCCAAAGCGCCCTGGCCGAAAGATCAGTCTGAGCTGAACGCGCTCTGGGATGCGAAAGTTAAATACGATGAGTTGAGCCTTAAGCTGGCAGGCAAAGACGACAAAGAGATTCGCGAAGTGCTAACCAAGCGCTATAACTTTGCCATTCGTCGCCTGGCCCAAAGTAACAGTGAAGACGTTTTCCAGCTGGCAATGAACTCTTTTGCTCACGAAATCGATCCGCACACGAACTATTTATCGCCACGCAACACTGAACAGTTCAATACCGAAATGAGCCTTTCACTGGAAGGTATCGGCGCGGTGTTGCAAATGGATGATGATTATACCGTCATTAACTCGATGGTCGCAGGTGGACCCGCAGCGAAAAGCAAATCGATTACGGTGGGCGATCGCATTGTAGGTGTCGGCCAACCAGGCAAGCCAATGGAAGATGTTATTGGCTGGCGTCTGGACGATGTCGTCGCAAAAATCAAAGGTCCGAAAGGCAGTAAAGTTCGCCTTGAAGTGTTACCCGCCGGTAAGGGCACCAAAACCCGCACTGTTACGCTGACGCGCGAAAAAATTCGTCTTGAAGATCGTGCTGTGAAGATGTCGGTGCATAACGTCGGTAAAGAAAAAGTGGGCGTGCTGGATATTCCAGGCTTCTACGTTGGCCTGACTGATGACGTTAAAGTGCAACTGCAAAAACTTCAGAAGCAGAATGTCGACAGTATCGTTATTGACCTGCGTACCAACGGTGGCGGGGCCTTGACGGAAGCCGTTTCATTGTCCGGTTTGTTTATTCCAAGCGGCCCGGTTGTGCAGGTGCGTGACAATAACGGTCGCGTACGTGAAGACAGCGACAACGACGGCGTTGTTTATTATAAAGGCCCATTGGTTGTACTGGTTGATCGCTTCAGTGCTTCCGCTTCTGAGATCTTTGCTGCAGCTATGCAGGATTACGGCCGCGCGTTGATCGTCGGTGAGCCGACCTTCGGTAAAGGCACCGTTCAGCAGTATCGCTCGCTGAACCGTATTTATGATCAAATGTTGCGTCCAGAATGGCCAGCGCTGGGTTCAGTGCAGTACACCATTCAGAAGTTCTATCGCATCAATGGCGGAAGTACGCAGCGCAAAGGTGTGACGCCTGATCTGCTGATGCCAACCGGCGTAGAAGCGGCGGAAACCGGCGAGAAATTTGAAGACAACGCATTACCGTGGGATAGCATTAATGCAGCAACCTACGTTAAATCTGGCGATGTTAAGCCGCTGGTTCCGCAATTAACGAAAGATCACGCTGATCGTATCGCTCAGGATCGTGAATTCCAGTACATCATGAAGGATATTGCGCGTTTCAATGCGATGAAGGAGAAACGCAATAGGGTTTCCCTCAATCTTGCTCAACGTGAGAAAGAGAACCATGAAGAAGATGCGTTACGTCTGGAACGAATCAATGCGCGTTATCAGGCTGAAGGCAAGAAACTGCTGAAGAACCTGGACGATTTGCCGAAAGATTACAAAGAGCCCGATCCTTATCTGGACGAGACGGTAAATATTGCCAACGATCTCGCGAAGATGGATAAGGCCCAGCCAGAAGCACAAGCGGCTAGCGCGAAGTAACCGCTAAGCGTTAATAAAAGCACCGCCTGGCGGTGCTTTTTTTTGGCTGCGATTTGGTATTTTCGGTCACTAATTAGCGTGGCTAAACGAGATGAAATTTTGCGCAGTGGGCAAAACAAGATTAAATGTAAAGTTATGTCTTTTTAGGCACTTAAACATTAAGGTTGCTTGAAAACCCGCGCAATGCTCATAGGATATGTATCCGCGCATATGCGCGTGAACTACTGAGGAAGATTAACAAATATGATGCGTATTGCTCTTTTCCTGATGACCAACCTGGCTGTGATGTTGGTATTCGGGCTGATTCTCAGCCTGACAGGGATCCAGTCAAGCAGTGTTCAAGGCCTGATGATTATGGCAGGTCTGTTTGGCTTCGGCGGTGCGTTTGTTTCACTGCTGATGTCGAAGTGGATGGCGTTGCGCTCGGTCGGCGGTGAAGTGATTGAACAACCACGCAATGAAACAGAGCGTTGGTTGGTTGATACTATTGGTCGCCAGGCGCAGCAGGCAGGTATTAAGATGCCGCAAGTCGCGATCTATCATGCACCGGATATCAACGCCTTTGCTACCGGCGCACGTCGTGATGCGTCGTTGGTGGCGGTTTCAACCGGTTTACTGCAAAACATGAGCCGTGATGAAGCAGAAGCGGTACTGGCACATGAAGTGTCGCATATTGCCAATGGCGATATGATCACCATGACGCTGATCCAAGGCGTGGTGAACACCTTCGTGATCTTTATTTCACGTATTCTGGCGCAAATCGCGTCTGGCTTTATGTCAGGCAATCGTGACGGAGAAGAGAACAGCAACGGGAATCCGCTGGTCTATTTTGCGGTCGCAACTGTGCTGGAACTGGTTTTTGGCATTCTTGCCAGCATCATTACCATGTGGTTCTCTCGTCATCGTGAATTCCACGCGGATGCGGGCTCGGCCAAACTTGTCGGTCGTGAAAAGATGATAGCTGCACTGCAACGCCTGAAAACCAGCTACGAACCGCAGGAGCCAAGCAGCATGATGGCTTTCTGTATCAACGGTAAAGGCAAGTCGTTCAGTGAGTTATTTATGTCTCACCCGCCGTTGGACAAACGCATTGAAGCGTTACGTAGCGGTCAATATCTGAAGTAATTCGCACTAAATGAAAAGGCGACGGAAACGTCGCCTTTTTTGTGCCTGACGATCAGCGGGTCGCGCGGTCTTGTGTCATGCGCGACAGGCTAATGATTGCCGCTACGCTGGAAAATGTCCCTGCCAACAGCAGCGATGCATGGGTGCCATTATCACCAAACAGATTAAATAACAGTGCAACCAAGGCCGCTCCCATGCTTTGGCCTAATAATCGTGCCGTGCCCAGCATGCCACTGGCACCGCCGCTGCGATTACCTGGAGCCGAAGTGATAATCGTATGATTATTTGGCGATTGAAACAGACCGAAACCTGCCCCGCACAGCACCATGCGCCAGATGATATCCCAGTCCTGCGGTTGTGAAGGCAACATTGCCAGCAAGAACAAACCCGTCGCGAACACCGCCAAACCAATTCCACCCAATAAGCCTGCATGAAAGCGTTCAATCAAACGCCCCGCAATAGGCGCTAATACCATGGTTGCCAGCGGCCACGGCGTCAACAGCAAGCCCGTTGCCACTTCATCCCGGCCTAAAACGTTTTGTAGGAAAAAGGGCAGTGAAACCATTGCCAACATCTGGGCGCAAAAAGAGCAGACTGACGTGCCCAGCGACAGGCTAAAGATCGGAATGCGCAGCAGATCAACCGGCAGCAACGGTATCGGCATACTCAGTTGGCGACGGATAAAAAACCAGCCGACAATGATCAACGCGATAACTTCGCCAGCCACCAGCAGATGACTCAGTCCCTGCGAAAAGCCGCTTAACGCTGAAATCAGCAGTCCAAAGAACAACGCATTCATGATGGCGCTGGGAATATCGAATTTCTGTGATTTGGTTTTTTGCGTGTTGTCCGGTAAATAACGCAGGGCGAACCACAGCGCAATCAAGCCAAGCGGAATGTTAATCAGGAACAGCCATTTCCAGCTTGCCACCGAAAGTATGGCTGCGGCTACGGTCGGGCCTGCGGCCGTCGAAACTGCCACGATCAGCGAATTGATCGCCATGCCGCGTCCCAGATAGCGCTGAGGATAGATGATGCGTATCAGCGCCGTGTTCACGCTCATTAATGCAGCACCACCAAACCCTTGCAGTACGCGAGCAAAGGTTAACATCGTCAACGAAGAGGAGAGGGCGCAAAACAGCGAAGTGGCGATAAACATCGCCAGACCAACCTGATAAACGCGCCGATAACCCAGCATATCACCCAAAAATGAGAGCGACAGCAGTGAAACGATGATTGCGATTTGATAGGCATTCACAATCCACACGGATTCAGCCGGGCTGGCATTCAGCTCGCGGGAAATCGTGGGCAAAGCCACATTTGCAATCGCGCCATCCAGCACCGCCATAGTAATGCCTAAGGCGATAGTGAGAATGGCACCATAACGTTGCGGAACCGGTAATCCGTCTTGAGCAAGGGAAGGAGACATAGAGCTGAGTAGCGCCAATAAGTAAAGTAGGTGAATATCATCATGCTAATGAATTCACAGAGCAAAAGCATCGCGTTTACGCATAAATTTTATCTTAAAATATGTCTTGTGACGTAAACGATTGCCGTCGTGCCGGGCATAACTCTATACTGGTCCCTCGTTCCGTTTTTTTTGAAACATATTTGGAAAGGTGCAAGATGTCCTTAGCTGATAACGACAAACAGCCCGATTCGGTCTCCTCGGTACTGAAAGTGTTTGGCATTTTGCAGGCGCTCGGCGAAGAACGCGATCACGGTATTACAGAACTCGCGCAGCGCGTGATGATGTCAAAAAGCACCGTGTACCGCTTCCTCCAAACCATGAAGTCACTCGGTTACGTTACGCAGGAAGGTGAAAGTGAAAAATATTCGCTGACGCTTAAACTGTTCGAGCTGGGAGCCAAAGCGTTGCAAAACGTTGATCTGATCCGCAGTGCTGACGTGCAGATGCGAGAGCTGTCGCGGCTGACGAAAGAGACCATTCATCTCGGTGCGCTGGAAGAAGACAGCATTGTCTATATCCATAAAATCGACTCGCTGTACAACCTGCGTATGTACTCGCGCATCGGCCGCCGTAATCCTTTGCATACCACCGCCATTGGCAAAGTGTTATTGGCATGGCGCGATCGTAGTGAAGTAAAAGAGATTTTGAGCGAAGTTGAGTTTAAACGCAGTACGGCCAACACGTTGGTCAGTGCGGAATCTTTGCTTGAAGTTCTGGACCAGGTAAAAGTTCAGGGTTTTGGTGAGGACAATGAAGAGCAGGAAGAGGGTTTACGCTGCATTGCGGTGCCGGTGTTCGATCGTTTTGGCGTCGTGATTGCCGGGCTAAGTATCTCTTTCCCAACGATTCGCTTTTCTGAAGATGCAAAACAGGATTATGTGGCGATGCTGCATCGGGCGGCACGCACGCTTTCTTCTGAAATGGGATATCATCAGTACACATTCTAAAAAAGCGGGCTGATTAGCCCGCTTTTTTAATTAATTATCAACCACTTCACCACTTTTCTTCAGTAGCGGGCAATCTGTAACGCCAACCACACCGCTGTCGGTATGCAGATATTGTGCGGTAATCACGCCACGCGCAGTCAGGTAACTACACTGCAATCCCAGCCCGGCAGCGTTTTTATTACTGCCTGTCAATACACCGTAGCCGGTGAGAAGCATTGCCATCCAGATAACGCCGATCACCACGATCGCCCGAATAAAAAGTTTCATTTTGTCTCCTTGTGATACATAACGCAGCTATCCGCTTATTGCTGCTACTCGTGATAATAACAGCATGCCTCGCTTTTCTCGCTGAATCGATCAGAGATAACTGAAACGGGAAAATCTGCATTGCAGCCGTACCCATTACCATTTGGCCTTGCTACAGGTAGAATGCGCGGTTGAACTGTTCTTTAGCACAAGCAAGGGTAAGACGAGGCCGTTATGAATGATTTAGCCGCAAATTCGGGTCCACTGGTCAGTTATGGCGTATGGATTATTATCCTGATCGTGGCGTTTATCGCCTGGTTTTTCATCAACCGGGCCAGCGTACGTGCCGGTGAGCAGATTGAGCTGTTGCAATCTCTGCTGGAAGAACAAAAAAAGCAAAACACCTTGTTGCGTCGTTTAGTCGATGCTCAACCGGGCGCCGAAGAAAAGAAACATGGGGAAGAACAGGATAAGCGAGATTTTATTCGTCTGATTCCAGAACGTTAATCATTAATGGAGGCTGGATGGCTTGGAAAAATCCCTGGTTTGATGGAAGTAAACCGCACCATACACCTGAAGGCTTTCGCAATCTCGAACCTGATTTGCGCCAGAGCGGTGATTTAAAACGCTGGCGCAAAGAACGCAAAGAACAAGGCCTGCCGCATCCGCCGAAGGCGGGTTATCCCGCTTTTATTGAGCATTGGTGTCATCCCGCAGATTTAAGCGGAGAAGACGATCGCGTTTGGTGGCTGGGTCATGCCGCGTTGTTGTTGCGTCTGAATAAGCACTACATCTTAATCGATCCCGCGTTGTCGAAGCGCGCATCACCTTTTGCTTTTGCCGGGCCGCAGCGGAAAACGCCGTCGCCGCTCGATATCCACCATTTGCCTCGGCTTGATTACGTCTTAATTTCGCATAATCACTACGATCACCTTGATAAACCTACGGTGAAACGTATTGCGCGCCGCTTTCCACAAGCCAGATTTATTGTTCCGCTGGGATTAGCGCGTTGGTGCCATCAGCATGGTTTACGTCATGTCCATCAACTGGACTGGTGGCAGCATATCGAGTTTGCCGGTATCCGCATTGATGCTGTTCCCGCGCGCCACTGGAGCATGCGAACAGTGTATGACCGAAATCGCTCTTTATGGTGTGGGTGGGTAATCAGAACGCCAACCCTGCGTTTTTGGTTTTCAGGAGACAGCGGATATTCTGAAAAACTGCCTGAGATAGCCAAACGGCTGGGACCTTTTAATCTTGCAGCGTTGCCTGTGGGTGCTTACGCACCAAAATGGTTCATGGGGGGGCAACACATGGACCCTGATCAGTCTGTGTCACTGTGGCGTGCCATCGGAAAACCTTTGACCATTCCCATTCACTGGGGCGTGTTTGAGTTAGCTGATGAATCACTGGATGAACCCCCCGCAGAGCTCATGCGCGCCCTACAAAGTGCAGGAGAAGATAACACCCGTTTTTCAGCATGGCGAATAGGGGAAAGTCGGGGGCTGGAGAATATCGACCAGGATAAATCCTAAAGCATCAAAATTAAATCGTGTGCAATTTAATTTTGTTCAATATCAATTTTTCACACATTTAGAAAAAATGGTAATAAACAATAGGTGCGCAATTGCTTTTAATTGGGGCAGCTGTAAATCCTCTTTCCTGATTTTGGTGCAATATCATATTAAAAATGTACGGATTAAATAGCGTTGTACAAGATTAACGCTTCGCTTATTCGCAACTCACTTGTAAGTCAGTTTAATTTAACTTTAGCATTGCCATATTAATGAAATATAGTTTTCTTAAGGTTATCCATTGGTTTAGCGCGCTTTAGTTTTGTTCGTGAAGCGTTGGTATCAGCGTTAACTGGCTCTGATGAATAGTGACTATCCTAATTTTCAATAAACGCCGACTCTGTTTTGTACCAAGATGGACAAAGTCTGCGAGCTGTTTGGCAATTATGTGTTAAGCATCAATTGTCGATTAAAAATGGCTTGCCATTAATTTACAGATATGTGATAACAATTCGTAGGTTAACGAGGTACAGTCCTGTTTATGTATGGCATCTTCAGTAAAGAAGTTACGAGTAAAGACGTTGACGTTGAATACCGCTTCCTTGCCGAACCTTAATAAGTGCCTCATTCAGTAATGTCTCTGGTTTCTCTGTAGGTCAGCCTTCGGGCAAAATAAACATTCTAAGGAATTTGCAAAATGGCAAAGATTAAAGGTCAGGTTAAGTGGTTCAACGAGTCTAAAGGTTTTGGCTTCATTACTCCTGCTGACGGCAGCAAAGATGTGTTCGTACACTTCTCTGCTATCCAGGGCAATGGTTTCAAAACCCTGGCTGAAGGCCAGAGCGTTGAGTTCGAAATTCAGGACGGCCAGAAAGGCCCAGCTGCAGTTAACGTAACTGCTATCTAATTTCGTCCACAGACCTGGTGCTTTGCACCGCTGACACGAATCTTAAAGCCCTGACCAATCGGTCGGGGCTTTCTTTTGCTTTCGATGCAGCAGGGTTCAGAGTACACTTCGGCGCGTTATTTTTTTTCCGGAGTGCTTCATGTCGTTGATTTGCCCGCTTTGTCATCTTCCTCTTTTGCTTAACGATCGCAGCTGGCACTGTGAGAATCGTCATCAATTTGATCAGGCAAAAGAGGGCTACGTCAATTTGCTGCCCGTTCAGCATAAAGGGTCGCGCGAACCCGGTGACAGCGCAGAAATGATGCAGGCGCGGCGCGAATTTCTTCAGGCTGGGCATTATCAACCACTACGCGAGCGTGTCGTTGAACTGCTCGCCGGGCATCTTGGTCAGACAAGTGTGCAATTGCTGGATATCGGTTGTGGCGAAGGGTATTACACCGCAGCCATGGCCGCGCATTTCACCGGGCAGGTTTATGGGCTTGATGTAGCGAAAATGGCGATTCGCCTCGCTGCTAAACGCTATCGGGATATCCTGTTCTGCGTTGCGTCCAGTCAGCGATTGCCTTTTGCGGATGCTTCACTCGATGGCATTGTCAGAATTTATGCCCCCTGCAATGAAACTGAGCTGGCACGAGTGATAAAACCGGGCGGCGTTATCCTTACAGTGACGCCAGGCGCGCACCATTTACAGCAACTTAAAGCGCTGATTTATCGAGAAGTACAATTGCATACGCCAGAAGAAAAAGTCTATGCAGGTTTTGAGCAAGCAGCGCAACATTCGCTGCGCTACAGCATGACCTTGAGCGGGGGCGATGCGGCGAAACTTTTACAAATGACGCCGTTTGCCTGGCGTGCGCGGGAAGAGGTTTGGCAAACCCTGCAACAAACCAACACTTTTGAGTGTGATGCCGATTTCACGTTGACGCTCTGGCGCCGAGATTAACGCGCTTCAACTAACGTCTGATAGATGCGTTCCAGATCGTCGAGTTGCTGCACAGCGATTAGCAAGCGGCGCTGCTCCAGTTGCATAACCAGAATGCCATCTTCGGAAAGATTGATGCTTTGAATGCGGGTGTAATCAATCCACACGCCCGCGTAAAACAGCCCCTGATTTTTCATGAGCAGTTTCGGCTTACGCAGCCAAAACAACCAAAATGCCAGAAAGCACAACACTAACAGCAGTGTGGTTGTTTGTTGCGGGCCTTGGTGTGAAACATTATTCCACAGCAGAATGAGCAGTAGGCCGATAAAAATCAGGCTGTCTATTTTGTGTCGACGGCGTAAGGAAACGCGCAACAGAGTAGGGCCACGTCGACGCGGTAAAACAGCTTCATCATAAACAGCGAAGATCAGCAGTGCAGCAATACAGAGCACGATGATAGCGTCGGTCAGTGACATTATTCTTCCTCAAACGAAATTATCTCAACCGCTCAGGCTCAGATAAGTACGCTAAAAAATCGGGAGCTAACGCTCCCGACATTTCACATTTACAGACCTAAAAAGCCGATCCAGTAACCAAAAATACCAAGGGCAAAGAAGCCAACGATGATCCACAGCGCATTGACCTTGCGGCGTAACAGCCACATGCAGCCGAACGTCAACAGCAATGGCACCACGCCAGGCATCAGCTGATCAAGGATGGATTGCACCGTCGTTACCGTGGTTTTCCCGGTCTGATCGGTGATACGTGATACCACCAACGGGATATTCACGTGCGTCCACTTGTTTACCAACGCGCCCATGACAAACAGGCCAAGAATCGACGCGCCCTCCGTCAGTTTTTGCAGGAAGCCGCCGCCCATATCGCTGACAATATCAATCCCTTTGCGATAACCGTATGCCACACCGTAGTAACGCGTAAGCAAGCGGGCAACGTTGAACAGGATAAAGAACAGTAAGGGCCCCAGCAGGCTGCCGCTCATGGCGATTCCCGCGCCCAAGGCGGCAAACACCGGACGTACAGTACCCCAGAAAATAGGATCGCCTACGCCTGCCAAGGGTCCCATTAATCCAACTTTGAGACCGTTAATTGCGCCATCATCAATGGCTGCACCGTTAGCACGCTGCTCTTCCATTGCCATGGTAACGCCTAACACTGGCGCTGCCACGTAAGGATGGGTATTAAAGAACTCAAGGTGACGCTTAATTGCCTGTTTGCGATCGTCATTGTTCTCAGGATAGAGACGACGAATGACCGGCACCATTGAAAAACAGAATCCCAACGCCTGCATGCGTTCAAAGTTCCATGAACCCTGAAACAGGTTTGAACGCAGGAATACCGCACGTACATCGCCTGGCGTCAGCTTCTTCTCAACCTTTGTGATATCTACCATGTTGTCACCTGTTCCTTAATCAAGTTCGTTGTCGAGGTCATTAGCTGACGGACCTGCGGCAGGCGCACCGGCCACGCGGTTATATTTAGGACTAAGCTGGATATACAGCACCGCCATCACAACGCCAATCACGCCCAGCGCGACCAGGTTGAAGTTGGTGAAAGCCGCAGTAACGAAACCCAGATAGAAGAACGGCATCAGGTAGCCTGCGCGCATCATATTAATGACCATCGCATAACCTACGACCACGATCATGCCACCGGCGATGTTCAAGCCGTTGGTGACCACTTCAGGGATGGAGCTGAGTAATGCATGAACCGCACTGGTGCCGACTGAAATCGCCACGATCAACGCAGGAATGGCAATACGCATCGCTTGTAACAGCAAGGCCGAGACGTGGATCCACGATATAGCGGTGAGGTTACCTTTCTCTGCTGCTTTATCAGCAGCATGTTGAAAGGCTACGGTAAGAGTACGAACAATAATCGTCAGAACTTGTCCAGCAGCCGCTAGCGGAATGGCCAGTGCGATACCCGCACCCACGCTTTGACCACCGGCAATAACCAGTATGGTGGAGATAATTGAGGCGAGGGCGGCGTCAGGCGCTACGGCGGCCCCAATGTTCATCCAACCCAGTGCAATCATCTCCAGCGTACCGCCGATAATGATCCCGGTTTTCATATCGCCCAGCACGGCACCAATCAAAGTACAAGCCACCAGCGGACGGTGAAATTGAAACTCATCAAGAATGGACCCCATACCGGCAATACAGGCGACGATAAATATTAAAACAATTTGTAGTGCGGATATTTCCATCATACTTCTTGTCCTCAGCAGGATAGCGAAATTGAGCCTACTCGCGCAGGCGCATGTGGCTGCAAATTACGCGTTAACCTTCGCAATGAGATCCATCATTTTCAGTTTCGGGTCGTTGGAGACTTTGCGCACTTCCAGCTCAATGTTGCGTTCATTTAATTTGCGGAAAGCGGCGATATCTTGCTCATCGACCGATACCGCGTTATTCACTTGTGTTTTGCCCTGGCGAAATGCCATGCCGCCGATATTAACGGTTTTAATATCGACCCCTTGTTCAACGACACGCAGTACATCGGTAGGATTGGTAAACAGCAGCATCACGCGGTCACGTCCATATTTCGGGTTGTTCCAGACGCGAACCATTTTGTCGACATCAACGACGTGTGCCGTTACGCCGGGCGGCGCAACCTGAGTCAGCAGCGTTTTACGCACATGATCCTTGGCGACTTCATCACTTACGACGATGATGCGGTTAACGTTAGTCTCTTTTGTCCAGCGGGTAGCAACCTGGCCATGAATCAATCGGTCATCAATGCGCGTCAGACCAATCTTCATATGGTCACCGGGTGCCATAGGTTGTTGTGGTTGTGCTGCAGCAGGAGCGGCCTTAGCGGGAGCAGGTTCTTCCTCTTTGGCTTTAAGCGCTTTTACGCCTTCACGTCCCGTTTCCACGGCGATGGCAACCAGTTCATCAAAACCCGGATCGTCATCGCGCGCCATCAGCGTTTCCACTAGCATGGGAATGTTTACCCCAGCCACGACGTCATGATTCTCTTTATCAACTACCACGCGGCTGGCCGCGTTAAAAGGGCTGCCGCCCCAGGTATCCACTAAAAATAACACGCCTTTTGCGGTATCCAGCTCTGCAAGACGTGCCTGATATTTCTCGATAAGCGTTTCTGCATTTTCACCGGGCACGAAGTCGATCCATCCGACATTCTCCTGCTCACCCAACAGCATTTCTGCTGTTTTAAGCAGTTGTTCGGCTGCCCAGCCGTGTGTACCAATTACAATAGCAATGGTCACGTGCTACCTCCGTTCGCTAGAGAGGTTCATCTGAAGTGAATGAACCGTTAAGAGTTATCGCTTCGGTTACATCAAACTAGGTGTAGCCTGATCATTTGGATACGTTTGAAAATTCATCAGTTAACAGTGTTCGGGCTAGAAGTTCGCGATTTATTTTAGTGATCGAAAAAATAAATTATGTGATGTTTGTCAGTTATTCAGCGCCTAACTTCTGGAATTTGAATTTTCAGCACGCTTACGCCATCACGCAGCAGATTGTAAAGGTAAGAAAATTTTTTGACGCCATTGCACTAACTGTTACATTAACGATCTGTTTATTATTCAGGAGTAACGGGCATCAGCCCACCTTTATGGATCGTCACCGACGTCGCTTAACCTGTTCTTTGCGCCTTCTGGCGCGTCATTTCACGCCTGACGGCGTATTCACTGCTCATTCAAATGCATTTTTGTCACGCCCAATGGTGCTGGCACACTCTCGCGCAATCTGTTCCTCGTTCAGGAGTCATTAATGGAAATTCTATTCGACCCCTCAATTTGGGCGGGTTTACTCACGCTTGTCGTGCTGGAAATCGTTTTAGGCATCGACAACCTGGTGTTTATCGCCATACTGGCCGACAAACTGCCACCGAAGCAGCGTGATAAAGCGCGTCTGATCGGTTTGTCACTGGCCTTGGTCATGCGTTTGGGTTTGTTGTCGCTGATCTCCTGGATGGTGACGCTAACGCGGCCCCTATTCAGCGTAGGCGATTTCAGCTTTGCTGGACGAGATTTAATCTTGTTGGCAGGGGGGCTGTTCTTGCTGTTTAAGGCAACGATGGAACTGCATGAGCGGCTGGAAAACCGTCAGCTTGAAGGTTCAGGTAATCGTGGCTACGCCAGTTTCTGGGCGGTGGTGACGCAAATTGTGGTGTTAGATGCGGTGTTCTCACTCGACGCGGTGATTACCGCTGTAGGTATGGTAAACCACTTACCGGTGATGATGACCGCCGTGGTCATTGCCATGGGTGTGATGTTGTTGGCGTCAAAGCCGCTGACGAATTTCGTCAACGCGCATCCAACCGTAGTGGTGCTGTGTCTGAGCTTCCTGCTGATGATCGGTTTGTCGCTGGTGGCGGAAGGTTTTGGCTTCCACATTCCTAAAGGGTATCTCTACGCTGCCATTGGCTTCTCAATCCTGATTGAGATGTTCAACCAGATTGCACGTCGCAACTTCATTCGTCATCAGTCGCATCGTCCCATGCGTGAACGTACCGCAGAAGCTATTTTGCGCTTAATGGGTGGAAGAAATCGCGCGCAGCCAACAAGCAGTGAAGAATCAGCCTTAGCCGAGGCGATGCCACAGGAAGCGTTTAAAGATGAAGAACGCTACATGATCAATGGTGTTCTGACGCTGGCATCACGTTCTATTCGTAGCATTATGACCCCGCGTGGTGAAATTTCTTGGGTAGACGCCAATCGTCCGGTTGATGAGATTCGCGTTCAGCTGCTTGATACGCCTCACAGCTTGTTCCCTGTATGTCGGGGTGAACTGGATGAAATCGTCGGTGTAGTACGGGCGAAAGAGCTGTTAGTGGCGCTGGAACATGGTATAGACGTAGCGTCCTTTGCTGCAAATACGCCGACCATTGTTGTGCCGGAAACGCTGGATCCGATCAACCTGCTAGGTGTTTTGCGTCGTGCCAAAGGCAGTTTTGTTATCGTTACCAACGAGTTCGGTGTAGTTCAGGGTTTAATTACCCCGCTAGACGTGTTGGAAGCTATCGCCGGTGAGTTCCCGGATGAAGATGAAACGCCGGATATCATCGCAGATGGCGACGGTTGGTTAGTAAAGGGTGGAACGGATCTGCATTCATTGCAGCAGCTACTCGACTTTCATGAGTTGGTCGATCCTGAAGAGGATCATGCATCACTGGCCGGTTTATTGATTGCTCAGAAAGGTCAGCTGCCGCTGCCGGGTGAAGTTATTGATATTGCGCCACTGCATTTCCAAATTATCGAAGCGACAGATTATCGCGTTGACCTGGTGCGTGTGACCAAGGACAAGCCTTACGATGAAGATGAAGAACAGCAGGCGTAAAGCGAAATAATCGAACTTAAAACGCACCGTTGATCGGTGCGTTTTTTTTGATTTATGTTCTGGTCGAAGCAGTGAAAGAGCAGGTTAAATTATTAAGCTTCAATGTCACTTTGATGGTGTTCCAGCCATGCCGGGAAATCTCCCAGCGGCATCGGGCGCGCATAATAATAGCCTTGCAGATGATCAACGCCACGCTCTCTTAAGTAGGCCGCTTGTTCCGCCGTTTCAACACCTTCTGCAACCAGACTGATATTCAGGCGCTGCGCCAGCGATATCACCATATCCGTTACGGTAGCGTTAATTGCATCGGTGCCAATTGCAGCGGTAAAAATCTTGTCGATTTTCAGAACATCCGGCTTCAAATCTTTTAGGTAGGAAAGCGAGCTGTGTCCGGTTCCAAAATCATCAATCGCCAGCCGAACGCCAATCTCATGCAGCTGAGAAATCACTGATTGATCGACGACCGGCAGTGCATCCCGCTCGGTTAATTCAACAACCAACTTCGGCACAGGGTTAGCCGGCCACCAAAGGTGCTGCAGATCCTCTACAATCGCCCGATTGCGGAAGTGGCTGGCAGCGACGTTAATGGCAATATGAAAGGAAGGGCAGCGCGGCAGAATAGGTAAATGTGCAACGACCTGATTCAGTACAAAGCGGGTGAGCGGAGCAATCAGATTCTGACGCTCAGCCAGCGGAATAAACACGTCGGGTGCAATCCAGCCCTGCCGCGCGTTATGCCAGCGCAGCAGTAACTCAATGCCATCGCACTCGCCTGTTTTGGCGTTGATCAGCGGCTGGCAGTAAACCATAAATTCGTTAGCCGTAATGCCATAGCTAATTTGCCAGCTCAGACTCATGCGATTAGCCGTTGCCAGCCAGACGATATAACCCATTAGCAGGCTTAACAGCAAGGCCAGCGGAAGCTGGGAAGGCAACGTCGCCAGTGCCAGTCGCGTAGGCGAAGGGCCATACAGCGTGATACTAAATGGATAACGTAGCGACGCTTCGTTGTAGCTCACCTCATCCTCTGAAGGCACCGTTGGTTCAATCAGCGGATTGCCATATTCCAAACTGTCGCCATTAACGTTAAGAATCGCTCGCTCAACCCACGGCAATTGAGGCTCAAGCAGATAATTGCTCATCAACTCAATATTAATGACCTGCAATATACCGGAGTGGTTATCGATACTTTTAGGTGTCCAGAGCAGCAAAACCGGTGAGCCTTTTAGCAAAAAATTATCGGTTGATAACATCATGCGCTGATTATTAATGGCGAGTTCAGGGTAATTCTGACTGAAAGAGATATCGCGAGGACCATAAATACTGGAGCAGTAAATGGTGTCATTTTCCACCAGCAAAATAGCGCGTACAGTTTGTGAGGCGGCTATTTTTTCGATCAGCGGAAAGCGTACATCACTACAGGAAACGCCCACCAGTCCCAGCGTGTTATTCGCTGAAACATCTAACGGCGAGAACATCCGATCAAAACGCATAATGGCGTTATCGGCAAAATTAAGTGCTCGCTGCTCTATACGTGACTTCTCTTCAATAAAGCGAAAAGCCAGAGTCAAAATAAGAACGATGGCGGCGATCACCAGCGCAATAAGCAAGCGCTTGCGCCTGAATTGTCCAACAAATTGCTGGGCCATGAGCATCAGTAACCACCTTCCCAAGAGCAAGAGAAATCCAATATAACGGGGTTGTTATCGGCACGACACGGTCCAGGTTTAGGCCATGTTCCTGAAAACGGCACTGAAAAAAGCGGTATTAGAAAATTGCGCGACCCTCGAGTCGCGCGGAAAATTACTTTACATAATTCCAGGGGGCTGAGATAGCGGAGGATGCGGATTTGAAAACGATTGCACGTAAATTAAGCATTTTGCGTATCGCTTAATTTAATCGCACTGGACCTTAATCGCCAAACCACCGCGCGAGGTTTCGCGATATTTCGCATTCATATCTTTACCGGTTTCATACATTGTTTCGATAACTTTATCGAGCGACACGCGCGGTTCGCTGGTACGACGTAGCGCCATACGCGCCGCATTGATCGCCTTCACTGAAGCAATCGCATTGCGCTCAATACAGGGAACCTGCACCTGACCCGCAACTGGATCGCAGGTTAATCCCAGGTTATGTTCCATGCCAATCTCTGCGGCGACGCAGACTTGTTCCGGGCTGCCACCGAGCAATTCGGCTAAGCCTGCTGCGGCCATAGAACACGCCACGCCAACTTCTCCCTGACAGCCTACTTCGGCACCAGAAATGGAGGCATTCATTTTGTACAGCACGCCAATGGCGCCTGATGCCAGGAAGTAGCGGATAAAGATATCCGGCGTAACGGTTTCGATAAAATGATCATAGTAGGCCAACACAGCGGGCACGATACCGCAGGCACCGTTAGTTGGCGCAGTCACCACCCGTCCGCCAGCAGCATTCTCTTCATTAACTGCCAAAGCAAACATATTGACCCAATCGATAACATCCATCGGATCGTTGGAGTGCTTGTGAGAAGAGACTAAAAGACGACGCAGGGACGCCGCTCGACGCGGCACTCGCAGCGGACCCGGCAACACGCCTTCAGTATTTAAACCCCGATCAATACAGGCCTGCATGGTTTGCCAAATAGTCGTGAAGTAGGCGTATATTTCATCACGTGAATGCAGCGCCAGTTCATTCTTCATGACCAAACCAGAAAGCGATAAGCCGGTTTCGCGACAGTGCGCTAACAGATCTTTAGCGGAGTGGAAGGGCCAGGGAACCGACACCTCGTCTAGCGCAGATTGACCAAAATGCTCTTCATCGACGATGAAGCCGCCGCCGATGGAATAGTAGGTTTTAGACAGAATTAACAGGTCGCCGGCAAAAGCAAGTAAGCGCAATCCGTTTTCATGCAGCGAGAGGTTCTCACCGCGGAAAACCATGCCGCCTTCGCGAGGAAAATCGACTTCATGCGCGCCCTTAGCCAGCAACAGACGTTCACGCTGCTCAACGTCTTTAATAAAAGCAGGAATAGCATCAATGTTGACGCTGTCCGGTGATTCACCTGCTAATCCCAAAATAATGGCGATATCAGTGTGGTGACCCTTGCCGGTCAAAGAGAGTGAACCGTAGACGTCAACCGCAATCCGTGTCACATCATGCAGCTTTCCCTGTTCTGATAATAAATCCACAAACTGTTTACCGGCCTTCATCGGACCAACAGTATGAGAACTTGATGGGCCAATGCCCACTTTGAACATGTCGAAAACGCTAATCACAGGTGACACTCCTCACAAATTATTCTAAGTCTGCCGAAGCAGTTTATGGCGCTAATAGTAACCATCACCAACCAGAAAGCAGTAGCTTTTCGCATGAAAAAAACTAATTAAAAAGGCGAGAAAATATTATCGTTCTGGCGGACTGCATACCGCAAAGTTTAGGACATGGGGCTAAAGGAAACTGGGCGTGACCGAACAGAACAATCACAAAGAATGCGAAGCCCCTGTCCAGGTCTGGCACATCACGTCGTGGTGTTATCGAGACGTCGAATTGCGGGTGTCAGGCTCGCGGCCAGTGTGGCAATCAGCACTGCGGCGGCTGAAGCCAGCAGTACGTTCATATTGCCAAAATGCATAGCCAGCGGGCCAGCGGCGACTTCGCCTACAGGAATGGCCACAAATGAACCCATCGCGTCCCAGGCATAGACGCGTGCCAGTTTATCGGGGGCGATATGCGTTTGTAGCGAATGTGCCCAAACGACACCAAACTGGCCAAATCCCACGCCGGCGATGAAAAATGCAGCCATCAACAGTAAAGCAGAAGGAACCAAACTCAGCACGATAATGGGTAACGCACAAAGAGCGACCAGCAGAGTGCCAACAAACAGCTCCCGGCGTGGACGCCATCGAAGAGCAATAAAAGATCCAACAAACAAGCCCAGACTTTGTGCCGCTAAGCTCATTCCCCAGCCTGCTCGGCCAAAGGTTGAATCAGCTACAACAGGTCCGATTACCATCATCACGCCACTAAACGCGGCGTTAACAAGGGTGAACTGAACCACGATAATCCACACCCAGGCGCGGCTAATAAATTCTCTCCAGCCGTCTCGCAGATCGTGAAGGATATTGCTGTTCGGTTCTGCAGACGCAACCTGGCGCGTGCTTATCAGGGTATAAAGTGGCGCGGAAAGGGCGAACCCCAGCGCATCTATAGCTAATCCCCATCCGGGGCCGACCGCGCTGGTTAATAATCCGCCCAGCGAGGCACCAATGACGGTTCCCGCGTAAACGCCGAGTTGAATAAATGCGTTGGCTTCACGAAGAGCATGCGCAGGGACGATTTGAGGCACCATTGCCGAAGACGCTGGCAGTGCAATACCGGCAGCGGCGCCGTTAAAAGCGCCAAGTACGGCTAACGACACAATGGTCGCGGATCCGTCGAGCACCGTCCACGCAACGACTGCCTGAGAGAGTGCAGCCATCATTGAAGATGAAAACAGAACAACGCGCCGGGAATAGCGATCAGCGAGTATGCCGCCAATCAATAAAAAGATGATGTTAAAAACAGAACGTGCGGCAACGACAAACCCTAATTCCCCGGTTGATCCACCGATGTCCAAAACCGCAAAAGCCAGTGCAACAGGCGCAATGGCATTTCCTAAGACGGTGAGGAAACGCGCAGTAAACAAATATCGAAACGAAGGGTAATGGAATGCACGACCAGAAGAACAGGCTATTACTGTGTCGTTCAATGTCTTCTCCGAAAAGGGTCTTTTTAAAGCATAAAGAGCGGCTTTTGGTCAACATACTGTTACCGGTTTTACCGCCAATTGTGCATCGTTAGAAGGCGATCTGCTGGCTGAGAGCCCGAATGATGCCAGCGGTCATGCCCCAAACGAGGTAATCCTCATAAATTGAGAGCCAAACTGGATGTCGAATACCGGCACGATGAATAGTTAACGAGGAATATCGGCTCAGCTGCAACGCTTCTGCTAATGGCATTTCAAAAGCGCTTTGTACTTCATCAGGATTGATCCGCAAAGAAAGTGTTGCGGGTATAATGCCCACAACCGGTGTTACCTGAAAACCGGTGCTGCTGGTGACTGCAGGTAAGCTGCCGAGTATCTCGACCTGGCTAGGGTCGATGCCCACTTCTTCATACGCTTCTCGTAATGCCGTAACGATCAACGATTCATCGCTGGCATCCTGCATGCCGCCAGGAAACGCGACCTGGCCTGCATGTTTGCGCAGGGCGTGGGATCGTTGTGTTAATAACAATCCAGGCTGTTCACGCGCGATAATCGGCACTAAAACCGCAGCATGACGGCCTGCCAGGCGGTGCGTTTGCTGCAGCGGCTGATGCAAGATAAAGCGACTACGAAAGGCTTCAAGCGTCAGTGAAGGTGTCATTTACTCTCCCTGCTCAAGGGTCGGCAAAATGCGGCTCACCTTGTGAAAGGTTTCTTGATACTCCGCGTCCAGTTCACTGTCTGCGACCAGACCGCCGCCTGCGGAACAATAAAGCTGCTGCGCTTCGGCAATCAGTGTACGAATGGCGATACTGGTATCCATGCGGCCGCAAAGGCTGAGATAACCGATGCTACCGCACCATGCATTACGGCGCTGCGGTTCGAGTTCATCAATAATTTGCATTGCACGGATTTTGGGGGCGCCGGTGATTGAGCCACCGGGGAAGCAGGCGCGCAATAAATCTGTGGCGTGCAAGGTGTTGGGTAATGTGGCGCGAATGGTGCTGACCAGATGATGCACCGCCGGAAAAGGCTCAACGATAAATAATTCCGGCACGCTGACGGAACCGGGCAACGCGACACGTCCAATATCGTTACGTAGCAGATCGACAATCATCAAATTCTCGGCGCGATCTTTTTCAGAGGCGGCAAGCTGCTCGGCTTGCTGGCGATCGGCGGCGGGATCGTCCATTCTTGGGCGCGTTCCTTTGATGGGACGCGTTTCAATCACACCCTGGTCAAGCGCCAAAAAGCGTTCCGGCGACAGGCTCAGAATCGCACTGTCGGGCAGACGCAAGAATGCGCTGAACGGCGCGCGATTAGCGTGGTTAAGCGTGCAAAACGCCTGCCATTCGTCACCTTGATAGCTTGCCTGAAACCGCTGCGCAAAGTTGACCTGATAACAATCGCCCGCCTGAATATACGCCTGCACCGCGTGGAAGCGTTTGGCGTAGTCGTCGTAGCTGAGATTGGATTGCCAGCTGCTGGTAAGCGAAAAGGGTAGGGCAGCGCGCTCAGGCCATTTTTCAAGCCATGCCAGGCGTGCCTGTAGATCATCCAGCGCAATCAGCGTGAGGGAGTGTAAATGGTGATCGGCGATTAACGCCCAATCATAAATGCCAACCGCCATGTCGGGCGTATTGAGATCGGCTTCGGCCATCGCTGGCAACGGTTCAAATCGGCGACCCAGATCATAACCAAACAGGCCCAATGCCCCACCTTGAAAAGGCAGATTGGCATTGGAAGTTGGCTTTATGCCAAGGGCATCGCACTGCTGTTGCACCAGTTGTAACGGACAACCCGGCGTGTCAATAACCTGATCACCCTGACAAACAGTGGTCAGCAGCCCGCGTGTAGTTAAGGTCACGCGCGGATCGGCGGTGAGAATATCAAAACGGTTATCGGCGTGATCGGCATTGCCAGAAGAGAGCAACATTGCCCAAGGAAGATGTGCTATGCGGGCAAAGCGCTGGGTAAGCGCATCCGGGGTATACTTTAAGCTGAGGGTTTCTACAATCATCGGGCAAAAGATCAAACGTCAATGAGGGCGCTAGACTGACATATTTTTAACGCACTAGCACCTGTTAGTTCCACGTGGAATAATGTCCGCCCAAAACCAGGAGTAGAACATGTTTACAGGTTTACCGGCACTTTCTCACGAACAGCAGCAGCAGGCAGTTGAGCGGATTCAGGAGTTGATGGCGGGCGGCATGTCTAGCGGTCAAGCCATCACTCAGGTTGCTCAAGAAATTCGTCAAAATCATAAAGGCGAGCAAATTCGAGCGCTCTTTGAAGATGAAGACGAGGATGAAGAAGTCTGACGCCCGCCGTTTTGCTTACTTCAGTTTCGTCTATTTCAGTATGGTTTAAAGAGCAGCGATAATTTTGATTTCAACTTTGTATTTTGGGTTCATTAAACCGGCCTGAACCGTACAGCGAACGGGGGCGTTATCGGGGGAAACCCATGCGTCCCAGGCGCGATTCATTGCAGCAAAATCGGCTTTGTCGACCAGAAATAGGGTGGCATCAAGGATTTTGCTTTTATCACTTCCCACGCGCGTTAACAGTGCATCAATAACAGCGAGAGCATTTGCCGTTTGCTCTTCCGCATCTGCATCCAGATTTTCCGGCACGCTGGTGTAATAAACAGTGTCATTGTGAATCACGGCTTCAGACATGCGGTGTTCCGGGTCAATACGCGTAATGCTCATGTTCTTCTCCTTAGTTTTAAGTCGATTAGCCTGACATAACTCTGCCATTGCTGTCATCTTTTGTTAAAAACAGGCGTAAAAGCCATCACTGAAAGCATTGGCTTCTCTTTTTTAGAGATTAAGTCATAAAAATTTTCTCCGCTTAATTAGTTGAAATTAAAATAAAAACACAAAATATCCTAATGCGAATCCTTCTCGTTACGCTTTTATTCTCAGCGACCTCGTTCCAGGCTTAATGGGCAACTTCAGGCGAATCACTTACCAGGAGAAAACCATGTTTCATCATTCATCAAAACTTCAGTATCCCGTCCGTGTCGAAAAGCCCGATCCCGAGTTTGCGATGTTGCTGCAACAAGCGATTGGTGGGATTGAAGGCGAGATCCGTGTTGCGATGCAGTATTTCTTTCAGGCGATGGGCGCACGCGGTGATGCGCGCATTAAAGATCTACTGATATCAACGGCAACAGAAGAGTTAGCCCATATTGAAATGCTTGGCCATGCTGTTGCGCTTAATCTGGAGGGTGCACCGCTTTCTTATCAGGAAGCTTCTGCAAAAGATCCGGTGGTTAATGCGATTCTGGGCGGAATGAATCCGCGTCATATATTGTCATCTGGCCTGGCTGCGATGCCGGTTAATGCAAACGGCGTATCATTCGATATGAGTCACATTTATGCTTCTGGAAACGTCGCGGCGGACATGTTGGCTAACGTTACCGCGGAAGCAACAGGCCGCGTGCTGGCTACCCGCTTGTACAATCTTACGGAAGATAAGGGAATGAAAGATTTTCTCTCTTTCCTGATTGCTCGCGACACAATGCACCAGCAACAGTGGCTGGCGGTCATTGAGGATATGGGCGGATTGAGTGCTTCTCTACCCATTCCTAATAGTTTCCCGCAATCTGAAGAGGCGCAGGAACATTCCTATTACTGCCTCAATACTTCATTAGACAAACCACTGCCTAAAGGACGCTGGAGTGAAGGACCGGCATTTGATGGAGTGGGCGAATTTAGTGCGAAAGAGCAGCCTGATATTTTGGGTGAAGAACCTGTTTTAGGGCATGCTCGTGCGGGGTCAGGTGCGCAGTCGGAACAAATGCTTTCAGCATCTGCATCATCGCCTTCTGTTCTGAAAAAATAATCATCTGAGCCTGAATGCTCAAGTCATAAAAAAACCGGCATTTGCCGGTTTTTTTATGCTGATCTAAACGTAAAATCAAAACCCATGATCGTCGGGTGTTTTGCTGACAACCCTTTCCAACAGCGTTCTTAGCAGATCCTGTTTTACGTGATCAGAACTGCTTTCCAACTCAGCAATAATAAAAAGAATAATCGCTTTATTACTGACATGCCCATTAGCCATTTCAACTCGCTCTACAATCGCATTTAAAAGCTGAGTTTCTGGAGAATACCTGTCTCCGCTATCTGAAAGAGAGGCAGAACTATTATTAATGATTGTGCTGTGCTGCATTACAATATTCTCGACTATAATTTGTTGTTTTTCGGAAGCAATCCAGTGTTTATTTTCATCAGCGCTGTTTGTTAAAACTATATATATGACGCGCGCCAATTGACGATTCGGCGCTTTACGATCTCTTTCTGAAATGATAAGGCATTTTACTTTTCTCTTTTGGAGATAACTGAATCCCAAAAGATTATTAATTATTGGATGAAACTTTCAAGGATAAGCCGTAAAGGTAGGCGCAAAAACGTCTTTTATTCATTTCTCTTTTCGCTGAGTAAAATTAATGGATGAACCCAGTGAATGAGCGATGAAATCATCAGCGGCCAAATAACAGACCAATCAAAACATGATAATGACGTTCTTCTTCAGCGCTTGAGGCAAGTTCAAGACGGCGCACTAATTTGGTACACAAGGATTTGCGATTGAGATTGCCGCCTGCACGAAGAATCTCGACAACAATCTGTCCCAGGGTTTCTTGCTGGGAGGGTAGCGAAGCCTTGTTAAAATAGCGGGCAATGTCGTTTGCGGAATTCGGTACGAGTCCGTTCTGGCGCATGTTCTACCCTCAATATGTCATCATTTGGTGATCGGCGTTTTCTGAGGCGAAAGTTATACAAAAACTAAACCTTTGTACAGGGATTCGTTAAAGCTTAGGGATTTAATTTTAACGTTAAGAAACCATTTAAGGATAAACAATCACTTAAGTCACAGCTATGAACTAATATTTTTTTGATCAGAAAAGCGGATCGGCTGAGGGTGTTCAGGATTTGTCTTGCTTGAGGAAGGAGAAAGCAGATGCACAGAGGGGTGCATCTGCCGGAAAGCGCTACAGGTTACTCTTTTAAAGCGCTTTGCTGCAGCCAAAGATCGGTACCAAATATACGGTTTCCCTCTTTGGGTTGACCGGTAAGCGTGAGCCAGTTGAGCTCAGCGCGATTGCGGTTTGCCGGCTGCAAGAAGCTTGATAACCATTTCCGCGCGTCATAAATGAGTTGTAGACGCGCATCACTGCTCTCCACCTCGGCCATCAAAGTCAGTTTATTCATCAACGCATCGACACTGATTTGCTGATCGTTAACGGCGAGACTTACCGCTGCTTCACCAATAACGGCATGTCCTTTTTGTTCATCATGAAATAGCAAAGTTGTACCTCCGTTATATTGATGTTGTAGTGATTTACCTAGTGTTGAAATTTAAGCCTAGCAGAAAATAATGATTTTGGGAGCGACGTTGTTGGCTTCAGCTTATAACAGCAATAGGCAAAGGTTGTTGACACTATTATTATCGCTGCAATTTTCTGGAATAAATCGTGATAATCCGTAATGAATAAACGCTGATAATTCGTCGTGATATGAACTGCAGATAATCACTTATTTTTATTGAGGTTTATGTGTCATTTAGAGGGCTAATAGCTTTAATTAATAAGGCTGAAAAAAGAGAGGGTTAACCGGTGATTAAAAACAAATATATTTAATGCTTGTTTTAATTTTGGCTTCAAGTCGATTCTCCTCAATTCTTTTCGCGTCTGAATCGGCTTGTCTTTCAAAAATAATATTTTACAACGCGTAGCATAAAGGGGGAGGTAACTGTTTAATTGCTTAAAGAACAAGGGTTAATACAAACGTTACGATAATTCGGGCCTTTTGCTTAACGCCTACAATACTGACATAATTACAGTGTTTTTGCTGTTCTTTGAGAGGGTATGTGGCAGACGATTTTGCAGTGGATGGCGCGCTTGCGCAGGCGATTGCTGGTTTTAAACCCCGTGAAGCGCAGCGTGAAATGGCGCAGGCGGTCTCAGAAGCCGTAAAAGGCTTGGGCGAACTGGTGGTAGAAGCGGGAACCGGTACAGGAAAAACTTATGCATATTTAGCCCCAGCGTTACGTGCCGGTAAAAAGGTTATCGTTTCCACCGGCTCTAAAGCCTTGCAGGACCAGCTTTATAGCCGCGATCTGCCCACCATTGCCAAAGCGCTGAAGTTCACGGGCAAAACGGCCTTGTTAAAAGGGCGCTCAAACTATCTTTGTCTTGAACGTCTGGAACAGCAGTCCATGGCGGGCGGCGATTTGACTGTTCAGGCGCTGACCGATCTTGTCACGTTACGTGGATGGTCATCGCAAACCGCAGATGGTGATATCAGTAGCTGTGGTGGCGTAACAGAAGACAGCCCAATCTGGCCTTTGGTCACTAGCACCAACGACAATTGCCTCGGCAGCGACTGCCCACTCTATAAAGAGTGTTTTGTCGTTAAAGCGCGGAAACGTGCCATGGATGCTGACGTCGTGGTGGTGAATCACCATCTGTTTCTGGCTGATCTGGTGGTTAAAGAGAGTGGCTTTGCTGAATTGATCCCTGAAGCTGACGTAATGATCTTCGATGAAGCCCATCAGCTGCCTGATATTGCCAGCCAATATTTTGGCCAACAACTTTCCAGCCGCCAGCTTTTGGATCTCGCCAAAGACATCATCATTGCTTATCGCACTGAAGTACGCGATGTACAGCAACTGCAAAAATCAGCCGATCGCCTGGCGCAATGCGCGCAAGATTTTCGCTTATCCTTGGGCGATCCGGGCTATCGCGGCAATTTGCGGGACTTGCTCAGCGATAACAATATTATGCGCATGTTCACCTTATTAGATGATGCGCTGGAACTCTGTTACGACGTTATAAAAATGTCGCTGGGTCGTTCCGCTTTATTGGATGCCGCTTTTGAGCGTGCCGCTCTTTATCGGACTCGCCTGAAGCGGCTGCGCGCCATTAGCGAACCCGGCTTTAGTTATTGGTATGAGTGCACTTCACGGCATTTTACCCTGGCGTTGACGCCGCTTTCTGTAGCGGAACGCTTCCGCGAAGTCATGGATAATCGCAAAGCTGCATGGATTTTTACCTCCGCCACGCTGGCGGTCGATGAAAAGATGGATCACTTTGCCGATCGCTTAGGCGTGAATCAGGCGAAAAGCCTCATCCTCAACAGCCCGTTTGATTATTCCCAGCAGGCGCTGCTTTGCGTGCCGCGTCATTTACCTGAACCCAATCGCCCCGGCGGTGCGCGTCAACTGGCGCAGATGATGAAACCGCTTATTGATGCCAATAAAGGGCGCTGCTTCTTTCTTTGCACCTCTCACCTGATGATGCGTGAGCTGGCGGCAGAGTTCCGCGCCTCAATGACATTGCCAGTGTTAGTGCAAGGTGAGACCAGCAAAGGTCAGTTGCTCAAACAATTTATTGAGAAAGGCAACGCGTTGCTGGTTGCGACCAGCAGTTTCTGGGAAGGCGTGGACGTGCGGGGAGATGCGCTTTCATTAGTTATCATCGATAAATTACCGTTCACATCACCGGAAGATCCGCTGTTAAAAGCGCGCATGGAAGATTGCCGCATTCGCGGCGGCGATCCGTTTGCGGATGTGCAATTACCGGATGCGGTGATTACGCTGAAACAGGGCGTCGGTCGTCTCATTCGTGATACTGAAGATCGGGGGGTGTTGGTGATTTGCGATCAGCGTTTAGTCTCGCGTCCTTATGGCGCCTTGTTCCTTAACAGCCTGCCACCCACGCCGCGTACGCGTGATATTGGCCGTGCTATTGCGTTCATTCGTCAGCAACCGACAGCGTAATTTTGTGCTAAGATGCGCGCCGTTTTTGAATCTCCAGAGGTGGTTATGTCTGCCCGAATTTTAGCGCTGGATACTGCGACAGAAGCGTGTTCAGCCGCGTTGTTAAATCAGCAACATATTGATGCTCGCTTTGAAATTGCGCCGCGCGATCATACGCAGCGTATTCTCCCGCTGGTTGAAGAATTATTAGTGGCACAGCAGCTTGAATTAACTGAGCTAGATGCGCTGGCTTTTGGTCGTGGCCCTGGCAGTTTTACCGGCGTACGTATCGGCATTGGCATCGCACAAGGTTTAGCGTTTGGTGCAACGCTACCGATGATTGGTGTATCGACTTTAGCCACGCTAGCGCAAGGTGCCTGGCGTCAACAGGGCGCCAGCCGGGTGTTGGCTGCCATTGATGCGCGTATGGGTGAAGTTTACTGGGCCGAATATCAGCGTGATGAGAAAGGCGTATGGCAGGGTGAAGCCAGTGAAAGCGTACTATCGCCAGAGGCGGCGTTAACACGCATGCAGGCGCTGGAAGGCGAATGGCACACCGCTGGCACCGGTTGGCAAGCCTATCCTGAATTACAACAAGGTCATGCGCTGCAACTTACTGCAAGTGAAGTTTTGCTTCCGGCTGCGCAAGATATGCTGCCATTAGCACAACAGGCGCTTGAGCAGGGCAAAACGGTTCTGCCTGAACATGCGGAACCGACTTACTTGCGTAATGAAGTCGCCTGGAAAAAATTACCGGGCCGCGAATAGCCACGCAACTTATTGTTATGCGACCAGTCTAAACAATTATTATCTGGAGATCGCCTATGTCAATTTGCCGTAAGAGCCTGTCGGGCCTGTTGTTGACCTGCACGCTGATTTTAACGGGTTGTGTTTCCATCCCGGACAACATTAAAGGCGGCTCGGCGCTTCCGCAGCAAGATCTATTGCGCGTGATGAATGATCCAGCCATTTATAAAGGTCAGGAGTCACGTTTTGGCGGCAAGGTGGTCAACGTGAAGAATCTCAATGGCAAAACCCGCCTTGAAATTGCGACCCAGCCACTGGATGATAGCGCACGTCCACGCCTTGGCGCGGCTTCCGTTGGACGGATATACGCTGATATTCATGGCTTCGTCGATCCCGTCGACGTAAAAGACCAGTTTGTAACCGTGCTAGGAGCCATCAAAGGCACTGAAGCGGGAATGATTGGTGAAGCCAAATATAACTTTGTCGTGATCGATGTGCGGGGTTATCAACGCTGGCATTTAACCAAACAGGTGATGTCGCCACCGCAACCCATTGATCCGTGGATTTGGTACGGACCAACGCGGCATCGTGCCGGTTATTGGGGGCCAAATCCTTATTGGGGCATGTATAGCAGCGGTCCCGCTCAGGTGGAAACTATCCTGACAGAATAGATCTGGCTCGTTTAATTTTTCAGCCCGGTCGCAGCGCGCGTAACCGGGCTTTTTTATTGTGCTTTTTCACTGGCACGAAATTTAGTGATGAACTTCGCAACCTCTAAAGGCCGAAATACGCAGACTGGTACAATCAGTTAAAATATTGTTAACAAACCAGTTGGGCGAGGCGGCGATGGGAATACAACATGATTATCGGGGTGCATCCTTGAATAAGGTTTGGCTAAAACGCTATCCGGCTGATGTTCCGGCTGAAATTAGTGCAGATCGTTATACCTCCTTAGTGGATCTGTTTGAGCAAGCCGCAAAGCGCTACGCTGAACAACCTGCGTTTTGGAATATGGGTCAAAAAATGACCTACCGTCAACTGGAGCAAAAAAGCCGGGCTTTTGCCGCTTATTTACAAAATGCATTGAAGCTTAAACCCGGCGATCGTGTAGCGTTAATGATGCCAAATCTACTGCAATATCCAGTGGCGCTGTTTGGTGTATTGCGTGCGGGAATGGTGGTGGTGAATGTTAACCCGCTTTATACCCCGCGCGAGTTAAAGCATCAGCTCAACGATAGTGGGGCTAGCGCGATTGTCATCGTCTCTAATTTTGCGCATACGCTGGAAAAAGTGGCGGCGGAGACCCAAGTTAAGCACGTCATCCTGACGCGAATGGGTGATCAACTGGCACCGGTAAAAGCGACGCTGGTTAATTTCGTGGTGAAATACATTAAGCGTCTGGTTCCCAAATATCATCTACCGGGCGCGATCTCCTTTCGCAGCGTAGTGCAGCTTGGCGCTGACATGCCGTATCAACGCCCTGAAATCAGCAATGACGATTTAGCCTTTCTACAATATACCGGCGGCACCACGGGCGTAGCGAAGGGGGCGATGTTGACGCATCGCAACATGCAGGCCAACCTCGAACAGACCCGCGCGACTTATGGCAAAGTGCTGCGTGACGGTAAAGAGTGCGTTGTCACGGCATTGCCGCTTTATCACATCTTCGCTTTAACAGTTAACGGGCTGCTCTTTTTGGAGCTGGGCGGACAAAATTTGCTCATCACTAATCCACGCGATATTCCCGGTTTCGTGAAGGAAATGGCCAAATTTCCGTTCACCGCGATCACTGGCGTCAATACATTGTTTAACGCCCTGTTGAACGACGCGGAGTTTAACAAACTCGACTTTTCTACGCTGCGCCTTTCTGCAGGCGGCGGTATGGCAGTGCAAAAAGCGGTGGCTGAGCGTTGGGAAAAACTGACCGGGCACTATTTGCTGGAGGGATATGGTCTGACAGAGTGTTCGCCGCTGGTTTCGGTTAATCCTTATGACATCAGTAGCCACACTGGCAGCATTGGCTTGCCTGTTCCATCAACCGACGTTCGGGTGTTGGATGATGCGGGTAATGATGTTCCGCCAGGTGAACCGGGTGAGCTGTGCATTCGTGGCCCGCAGGTGATGTTAGGTTACTGGCAGCATCCAGACGCCACCGCTGAAGTGCTTAAAAATGGCTGGCTCCACAGCGGTGATATTGTTACCGTTGATCAGGAAGGATTTATCCGCATTGTCGATCGTAAAAAGGATATGATTCTGGTTTCCGGTTTCAATGTTTATCCTAACGAAATTGAAGATGTGCTAATGCAACATCCTAAAGTGCGTGAAGCTGCGGCCATTGGCGTACCCAGTGATTTATCCGGCGAAGCAGTGAAAGTCTGCATCGTAAAAAAGGATCAGTCTCTGACCAAAGAAGAGTTGCTTGATCACTGTCGTCGCCAGTTAACCGGTTACAAGGTGCCAAAAATTATCGAGTTCCGCGAAGAATTGCCAAAGACCAACGTCGGCAAGATCCTACGCCGGGAATTGCGTGATGAGGCGAAACCCAGCGCCTAATGAGCCTCAACACATTTACAGGTTGAACGCCGGCGATGACCGGCGTTTTTATTGCTTTTAACATGGAGCACCGCGCGTTGTTTGCTGCGGTGGAAAATTGAACGTGAACTATTCCCTGATTGACCAAGATGATCAACTGGCTTTGGTGTGCCAAAAGGCGCGCCGACATGCCGCTGTGGCGCTCGACACTGAGTTTGTCCGCACCCGCACCTATTATCCGCAATTGGGCTTGATTCAACTGTTCGATAATGAACAGCTGGTTCTGATCGATCCTTTAAAAATCAGTGACTGGTCCGCTTTTATTGATTTACTGACTGACACCAAGGTCACTAAATTTTTGCATGCCGGTGGCGAAGATCTTGAAGTCTTCCTGCATCGTTTTGGCGTATTGCCGCAGCCGATGATCGACACGCAAATCCTGGCCGCGTTCTCCGGTCAGCCGCTTTCATGGGGCTTCGCTTCAATGGTTGCGCACTTCACTCAGGTTGAACTGGATAAGAGCGAATCGCGCACCGACTGGCTGGCGCGCCCATTAACGGAGCGCCAATGCATTTATGCAGCAGCAGATGTGCATTATCTGTTGCCAATCGCTCATCAGCTGATGGCGTTAACTACCGAAGCGGGCAATATGGCTGCTGCGCTGAGCGAGTGCGACAACCTTTGTCAGCGTCGTCTGGATGCGCTGGCACCAGAAGAAGCCTGGCGCGATATCACCAATGCCTGGCAATTGCGTCCACGCCAGTTGGCGGTACTGCAACGCTTAGCTGCGTGGCGTTTGAAAGTGGCGCGTGAAAAAGATATGGCAGTTAATTTTGTCGTGCGCGAAGAGCACTTATGGAAAGTGGCGCGCTTTATGCCGGGTTCATTGGGTGAACTGGATCATCTGGGTTTGTCAGGCCATGAGATTCGTTTTCACGGTAAAACGCTGGTGGCGCTGGTTGCTGAGGCGCAGGCGCTGGATGAAAGTGAACTTCCGCAGCCGCTGGGTAATCTGATCGATCATCCGCACTACAAGCAGGTATTCAAAGCGATGAAAGCGTTGGTGCAGCAGGTAAGTGAAGAGAGCGGATTTAGTCAGGAACTGTTGGCATCGCGTCGACAGATTAATCAGGTATTGAGTCAACACTGGGGATTAAAGCCACAGGGACGTCTACCCGAATTGCTGACAGGATGGCGGGGCGAGCTGTTAAAGCCGGGTATCGATAAAATTCTGGCTGACGTTTAGTCTCTTGAACTTTCCCCTGCAACAGCGCAGGGGAAATTCAGGAAACGGCTGGTGTCATTTAGTCACTTCTTCCGTTTCCGGTAAGGTCACGTTCAGCTCCAGAATTGAGATGTCATCTCCTTTCTGATCGAGTTGGACAGTAACCATTTCCGGGTCGATCTTCACGTATTTGCAAATCACTTCCAGAATGTCGCGCTTAAGTTGCGGAAGATAGTGGGGCTCACTGTCGCCCCTTCTGCGTTCTGCCACGATAATCTGTAGCCTTTCCTTGGCTATATTGGCAGTGTTCTTCTTCCGGGATAAAAAGAAATCGAGTAATGCCATGGTTTATCCCCCGAACAGGCGTTTCAGGAAACCCTTCTTCTCTTCTTCAATAAAGCGGAAGGGGCGAACTTCACCGAGTAACCGTTCAACGGTATCGGCATAGGCTTTGCCAGCATCAGATTCGCTGTCGAGGATCACCGGCTCACCTTGGTTGGAGGCGCGCAAGACAGATTGATCTTCTGGGATCACACCAACCAGCGGAATGCGCAGGATTTCCAGCACATCTTCCATGCTCAGCATGTCGCCACGACTGACGCGGCCAGGGTTATAACGGGTTAATAGCAGGTGCTCCTTAACGGGATCCTGGCTGTTTTCAGCACGGCGAGACTTGGAAGAGATGATGCCAAGAATACGATCCGAGTCGCGTACTGAAGATACTTCTGGGTTGGTAGTAATGATCGCTTCATCTGCAAAATAGAGCGCCATTAATGCACCGGTTTCGATACCTGCTGGTGAGTCGCAGACGATGAAATCAAATTCCATGGTCGCTAAATCATTCAGAACTTTTTCTACACCTTCACGTGTTAACGCATCTTTATCGCGCGTTTGTGAAGCGGGCAGAATGTAGAGCTGCTCGGTGCGCTTATCTCTGATCAACGCTTGATTCAGTGTGGCATCGCCTTGAATGACATTGACGAAGTCATAAACAACACGACGTTCACAACCCATAATCAAATCAAGATTACGCAGACCAATATCAAAATCGATAACTACCGTTTTTTTGCCTTTCTGCGCTAAACCGGTGGCGATGGCCGCGCTTGACGTGGTCTTACCAACGCCCCCTTTACCGGATGTAACTACAATAATGCGTGCCATAAATGTTGATTTCCTTAACGAAAGAAAAGGGGCCTAATTAAGTGTCTGGATAGTCAGCGCGCCATCCTGAAGCGAGAGGCGCGCGGCTTTACCAAAAAATTCTTCCGGGATCTGATCCATAATCCAGTATTCGCCGGCAATTGAGACCAACTCTGCAGCCAGGTTGGTACAAAAAATCTGGCAATCGCGATCGCCGCTGGCACCCGCCAGCGCCCGCCCGCGCATCATGCCGTAAATATGGATATTGCCATCGGCAACCAGTTCTGCCCCGGCGCTGACGCTGCTAGTCACGATCAGATCGGCATTGCGCGCATAGATTTGCTGACCCGAGCGAACAGGTGTGTTGACGATGCGAGTTTTAGTGGCAACCGGTTCGGCCACGATCGGTTTCGCTTCTGGCTCTGGGGGTTCGCTGCGCTTTTTCCCCTCTTTACCTTCTGCCAAAACGGGCAAACCCGCACGGACGATCATCCGCTTTAGCGCTTCGTTTTTGCAGCCACTGACGCCAACAATACGCAAACCTGTTGCCAGCACCGCCTGTTGCAACTGTTTCCAGTTCACATCTCCGGTCAACGTCGCAACATTCAACACCACCGGTGCGTTTCTCAGAAAATCTGGAGCCTGGTCAATCTTGTCTTGAAGTGCCTTGCGAATCACCTCAGGATCGTGGTGATGCAGATGAACGACAGACAGGGTGAAACTGCTACCTTTGAATTCGATTGGCGTTTGCGACATCTGTCCCGACTCAGTCCTGTTTTCACTACCGTTTGCTAAGCGATGATAAATCCATCATTTTACAAAAACGGTGAATATTCGAAGTACTGCAAGCATGTTATAGTTACAGCTATATTCAGACAAGCCTCATTGCGGGTTAATTCGAGTAAAAAATATGTTTTGTGTGATCTACAGAAGTCCAATGCGTGATCAAACTTATCTCTATGTTGAAAAAAGAGACGATTTTTCAAGGGTGCCGGAAGCGCTGCTCAAAGGCTTTGGTAAGCCAAAGCTGGCAATGGTGCTAACGCTGGAGGGGCGCGACAAACTGGCTAATGCGGATATCAATAAAGTTAAGCAAGGTTTAAGCGAACAAGGCTATTATTTGCAGCTTCCACCACCGATTGAAAATTTGCTAAAAGTTCATCTTGGATCGGATAAAAAAGATTAATTCGGATTCATCTGTAAATATAATTATCTGATCAGCTCTTTCTTAGCGAATTATATTTTTTACAACTTTACATTATTAACAGCGGCGTAATTACGCCGTTATTAGCGTTATTTTTTATGTCCTCCGGTAACGTTTCTGCGCACTTAATCGCCACTGTCGTCGACAAATTAACGGTTTTTGACAATTTCCACATACCTTACCGTTAAAAGCATCTTATTATTTGCCGACGAGGTTGGCTTTCTGACCAACGCGTGCGCACTCATCAATCTGCCAGCATCGCTGGCGCCACACCTAACAAAAGCAGGGGATTAGCATGTATCAGCATCGTAACTGGCAAGGCGCTCTGTTGGACTATTCGGTTAACAAAGTGGTTTGCGTCGGCAGCAACTATGCGAAACACATTAAGGAAATGGGCAGCGCTACGCCAACTGAGCCGGTGGTGTTTATCAAGCCGGAAACGGCGTTGTGTGATTTGCGTCAGCCGCTGTCAATTCCCAGCGCCTTTGGTGAGGTTCATCACGAAATCGAACTGGCGGTTCTCATTGGGGCCACATTGAAACAGGCAACCGAAGAACATGTGGCAAAAGCGATCGCCGGATACGGTGTGGCGCTGGACCTTACCCTGCGTGACCTGCAAGCTGGATTCAAAAAAGCGGGCCAGCCTTGGGAAAAATCAAAAGGATTTGATAACTCTTGTCCGCTGTCGGGTTTTATCCCTGTATCGGAGTTTAGCGATCCACAAAATGTTGAGTTGAAGCTGGTGGTTAATGGTGAGGTTCGACAACATGGCAATACGTCGGATATGATCCATAAAATCCTGCCGCTGATTGCGCATATGAGTCAGTACTTTACCCTGCGCGCCGGAGATGTGGTGCTAACCGGTACGCCGGAAGGTGTTGGCCCAATGCATTCTGGTGATACGCTGGAAGTGTCGTTGGCGGGCCACGGAATTAGCACCCGCGTATTGTAAAAACTTGCATCGCCGCACCAGAGGCTTTATAAGGTGCGGTTTGATTTAAAGCAGGACATTGATCATGACTGACACCCCTTTCTGGCAACATAAACGCCTGGCACAAATGAGCGATGAGGAATGGGAATCCTTGTGTGATGGTTGTGGTCAGTGCTGCCTGAACAAACTGCAAGATGCCGACACGGATGAGATCTATTTCACCAACGTCGCCTGTAACCAGCTCAATATTAAAACCTGCCAGTGCCGCAACTATGAACGCCGTTTTGAACTGGAAGAGGATTGCATCAAGCTGACGCGGGAAAATCTCACCACGTTTAACTGGCTACCGCGTACCTGCGCTTACCGTTTGTTAGGTGAAGGCAAAACCTTACCTGCATGGCACCCTTTACGGGCTGGCTCAAAAAAAGAGATGCATGCACAGCGGATTTCGGTGCGTTACATTGCGGTACGAGAAAGCGAAGTCCGCGATTGGGAAGACCACATCATTGACCGGCCCGATCGTAACGGCTAGGTTTTGCAGTGAAGAATGAGATAACAAAAGATCGCATAAGAAAAAGGCTGCCTCAGGCAGCCTTTTTGCGTTTAGCGTAGGTTAGCGGCTAAAAAGATCGCGACGCTTGGCTTTGAAAGGCTGAGCAATCAGCACCAATAATCCGACCAACAGGTAAGCACCAAACACCACAATCATCCATTGCGGCATGCTCAATGTCATAAAGGTCCAGCTGCGTTCTGCACAATCGCCGCTGGCAACAAACACAGCGGGCAGCCATTTATCTAATGGCAGCCAGGTTGGGAAGCGAGCGGCAAAATCACAGGTTGTAAAAGGATTCGGGTGCAGCTGAATCATGGTGTGTTCCCATGAAAGACGCAATCCTTCCCACGCGCTGTATAACCACATCAACAGGGCGACTAAACGTAATGGTGATTTTGGTGCAAGGGCGCCGACAATTCCCGCGCCCATCACTCCGAAGAGTGCGTTGCGTTCATAAATACACATCACGCAGGGTTTTAAACCCATAACATGTTGGAACCACAACGCCGTCAGTTCCAGTGCCAGCGCCGTTAGAGCCAGTAATAACCATGCTCCACGACCACGAGAACATTGATTTAGATATCGCAACATATTGCATTCCCTGTAAACGTTAATGCTCCGCAGTGTAAACCAAAAGCGTCTCTACGCCAGCCTGGCTTCGCGTAAAATCATGTACAAACATGACGTAACATTGATCCTGGCTAGCTGAAGCGTTGAAAATGCGGCACGTGAATTCAGCCTGTGTTCGACATGCTGTGGGTGATAGATCGCCAGGAAGAAGATGACCACGCTGGAGAGCACCGCGCTAAAAAGTTAGCGCATCAAAAATACTGCATTATCCTTTTGATGTTTTTACAGTTGAGTCTCAAAAAATCCTATTCAGGTAGGGCTGAGGCAAATCCCGGCATGGGATGAGAAAGAAAGCGGCTGAATTTTGCGTCAGCGCCCGCTTTTAATAGTTTCGCAGGCTATATCCGCTATAGGGCGTCTGGTATGATGAGTGCCCATCATGATAAAGAAAGCAACGAGAACAAACTGCTATGGTCATTAAGGCTCAGAGCCCAGCGGGATTTGCTGAAGAATATATTATTGAAAGCATCTGGAATAGCCGCTTTCCGCCGGGATCAATTTTGCCTGCTGAGCGTGAGCTTTCTGAATTGATTGGGGTAACGCGCACCACGCTGCGAGAAGTTTTACAACGCCTGGCGCGTGATGGGTGGTTAACCATTCAACACGGTAAACCTACCCGCGTTAATGATTTTTGGGAAACGTCAGGACTCAACATTCTTGAAACGCTGGCACGACTCGATCACGATAGCGTGCCGGTTTTGATCGATAATCTGCTGTCAGTGCGCACCAATATTTCGTCAATTTTTATCAGCCGCGCGCTACGTCATCACCCTGAAAAAGCCAGAGAAGTGCTGGAAACCGTCGCGATTGCTGAGGATCACGCTGATGCTTACACCGAGATGGATTATCGCGTATTTCGCGGTCTGGCTTTCGCCTCGGGTAATCCTATCTATGGCCTGATTCTTAACGGTTTGAAAGGATTGTATACCCGTGTTGGGCGTCATTATTTCTCAAGCCCAGAAGCGCGCCAGGTTGCACGAGATTTCTATCAAAAACTGTTGAGCCTGTGTGACGGACAACCCGCTCAAGATGAAATTGTTGAAACCGTAAGAAATTACGGACGTCGCAGTGGCGAAATCTGGCACAGCATGCAAAAAAATCTGCCCGATGATTTAGGCAGCAAGCGATAAATATAAAAAAACCGGACATCCCATCCGGTTTTTTTCACGCTGCATAAAATTAAAGTGGGCTGCCTCGCGCTGGATTTCGATCCAACAGTTCAACGCTTCCATCTTCATTCTGCTGTTCCAAAATTACATCAAATCCCCACAAACGGTGCACATGTTTGAGCACTTCACGACGGCTTTTATCCAGCGGCGTGCGGCTTTGTGGCACATAGCGCAGCGTTAACGAGCGATCACCGCGTAAATCAACGTTGTAGACCTGAATATTAGGTTCAAGGTTGCTGAGATTGTATTGCGCCGAAAGCTGTTGGCGAATCGCTCGATATCCCGCCTCATCGTGAATGGCTGCAATTTCCAGATAATTATTGCGGTCATCATCCAGCACAGTGAACAAACGGAAATCACGCATGATTTTAGGTGACAGGAATTGGCTGATGAAGCTTTCATCTTTGAATTCACGCATCGCAAAATGCAGCGTTTCAAGCCAGTCCGATCCAGCAATGTCTGGGAACCAGTAACGATCTTCTTCGGTTGGCGTCTGACAAATACGCTTGATGTCCTGGAACATCGCAAAGCCCAGCGCATAGGGATTAATGCCGTTGTACCAAGGACTGTTATAAGGCGGCTGGAACACCACATTGGTGTGGCTGTGCAAGAACTCCATCATGAAGCGTTCAGACACTTTCCCTTCATCGTAAAGGTGATTTAGGATGGTGTAGTGCCAGAACGTCGCCCAGCCTTCATTCATCACCTGCGTCTGTTTTTGCGGATAAAAATATTGGCTAACTTTGCGAACGATACGCAGAATCTCGCGCTGCCACGGTTCGAGCAACGGTGCATTTTTTTCCATGAAATAGAGCAGGTTTTCTTGCGGTTCAGAAGGGTAGCGAGCAGCTTCAACCTGCACCGTCTCTTTCTCGCGACGCGGCAAGGTGCGCCACAGCGTATTTACCTGACTTTGCAGATACTCTTCGCGGCTTTTCTGTCGCGCCTTCTCTTCCTGCAACGAAATCTTCTGTGGACGCTTATAGCGATCAACGCCGTAATTCATCAGCGCGTGGCAGGAATCCAGCAGCCGTTCAACAACTTCTACGCCGTAGCGTTCTTCGCAGTCAGTGATGTAATTCTTAGCGAATAGTAAGTAATCAACAATCGAACTGGCGTCGGTCCAACTGCGGAACAGATAATTATTTTTGAAGAAAGAGTTGTGACCGTAGCAGGCGTGCGCCATCACCAGCGCCTGCATCGTCATGGTGTTTTCTTCCATCAAATAGGCAATACAAGGATTGGAGTTGATCACAATCTCGTAAGCCAAACCTTGCTGGCCATGTTTGTAGCGCTGTTCAGTTTCGATGAATTTTTTGCCAAAGGACCAGTGCGCATAATTGATAGGCATGCCGACGCTGGAGTAGGCATCCATCATTTGCTCGGAGGTGATCACTTCGATTTGGTGTGGATAGGTATCGAGCCGATAGAGTTTGGCTACGCGGTCAATCTCAGCAAGATAGACATCAAGTAAATCAAATGTCCAGTCTGGTCCGTCACTGAGTCGTTTGCTGTCCTTAATGGGCTCGTCAAAGATAGTCGTCATAGCGCACCTCTGTTTTAGCAAACTGGCTTACCCTTATGGGTAGCCCGTTTCGGTTATTTAAGGCTTCATCCTGAGAAAGAAAAACCTAAAAAACTGAGCGAACACTTCAATGATAGCCCACTGTCGCCTATCCGAAACCGGAACTCAAACGAATTTATTTGGCAGAAAATCATTTCGAAACTTATGCAGGTAAATTTTACAACCTTATATTTCTCCACTACCTCTATTGTCAGGATAATATCCTGTTTATAAGTACAATGTATGGGGTTGGCTTATTCTCCTGATAAAAGATGAATTAACTAAAGCCATCGTCATTAATTCCCGCATTTATGGAAAAAGACGCATAAATCACTAATTTTCTACCATTGATAAGATTTTAGTTACCAGTTTGATAAAAAAGATGTGAAATAGTTGTATGAATTTGAGGGTAATTCCAGCTAAATCATTGCGCTGAATATATCCTTGAGATTAGTGAATTATGCTTTACATCTTGCGGCGGGGGGAGATATGCACGTAGTGATTCTCGGTAGTGGTGTTGTTGGCGTAGCCAGCGCTTGGTATCTGGCGCGAGCGGGACATCGGGTGACGGTCATTGATCGTCAGTCAGCAGCGGCAATGGAAACCAGTGCAGGAAATGCAGGCCAGATTTCGCCAGGCTATGCGGCTCCCTGGGCTGCGCCCGGCGTCCCGCTCAAAGCCGTTAAATGGATGTTCCAGCGCCATGCACCGCTGGCGATTCGTCTGGATGGCAGCAGCTTCCAGCTGGAATGGATGTGGAACATGCTGCGTAACTGCGATATGAGCCACTATCAGCAGAACAAGAGCCGCATGGTGCGTATCGCTGAGTACAGTCGCGATTGCCTGAAAGCCTTACGCACTGAAACCGGTATTCTCTACGAGGGTCGTCAAGGTGGAACCTTGCAACTGTTCCGCACTCAGCAGCAATTCGACAGTGCCAGCAAAGATATTGCCGTGCTGCGTGATGCGGGAGTGCCTTATGAATTATTGCAATCTCACGAGCTGTCACGCGTTGAGCCAGCATTAGCGGCAACGCAGCATAAGCTCACCGGTGGATTACGTTTGCCGAATGATGAAACCGGTGACTGTCAGCTTTTCACGCAGCGCCTGGCCAAAATGGCAGAAGAAGCGGGTGTGGAATTTCGTTTTAATACCTCAGTGGATCATCTCCTGTGCAATGGTAATCGTATTTACGGGGTGAAATGCGGAGAAGAGGTGATTAAAGCCGACAGCTATGTTGTAGCGTTTGGCTCTTACTCGACTTCCTTACTGAAAAACATCGTCGACATCCCGGTTTATCCCCTGAAAGGTTATTCACTGACCATTCCTATCAAGAACGCCGATGCCGCACCCGTTTCAACAATCCTGGATGAAACCTATAAAGTTGCCGTAACGCGCTTTGACGATCGCATTCGTGTGGGTGGGATGGCCGAAATTGTTGGATTTAACACCAAACTGTTAGAGGCAAGGCGAGAAACGCTGGAGATGGTGGTAAGCGATCTTTATCCTGAAGGCGGTCATATTGAGCAGGCTAGTTTCTGGACGGGTTTTCGCCCAATGACGCCAGACGGTACACCGATTGTTGGTGCGACGCCGCTCTCTAATCTTTATCTCAACACCGGTCACGGTACACTGGGATGGACAATGGCGTGCGGTTCCGGCCAACTGCTGGCTGACCTTATTTCCGGTAAGAAACCGGCAATTGCGGCGGATGATTTATCCGTGTTCCGTTACTTACCCGGATTCAACGCGAACGCATCGCCGTTACGCAACGCTAACGCAACCCGTTAAGCTTTCAGGGAGAGGAAGAATGTCACGTCCCATTGTCGCCACCATTAATCAACAGGCGCTGCGGCATAATCTGGCGATTGTTCGCCGTGCTGCTCCACACTCACGCGTCTGGTCGGTGGTTAAAGCCAACGCCTATGGTCACGGTATTGCGCGTATTTGGCAGAGCCTGGCCGAAACGGATGGCTTTGCGCTACTCAATCTGGAAGAGGCCATTTTGCTGCGTGACCAAGGCTGGAATAAACCCATTTTGTTGCTGGAGGGGTTTTTTCATGAACAGGACCTGCCGTTAATTGACCGTTACCGATTAACCACCAGCGTACACAGCAACTGGCAGATTAAGGCATTAGCGAATGCGCAATTGTCGGCACCGATTGATCTCTATGTAAAAGTGAACAGCGGGATGAACCGACTCGGGTTTCGCCCTGAGCAAATCAATGGCGTTTGGCAGAAACTGCGTGCGTTGAAAAATGTGGGTGACATGACGCTGATGGCTCACTTCGCCGACGCTGAAAACCCTGAAGGAATTATCGAACCGATGCAGCGTATTGAACGCGCTGCAGAAGGCCTCAGCGCACCACGCTCATTATCTAACTCAGCGTGTACCTTGTGGCATCCCGAAGCCCATTATGATTGGGTGCGTCCCGGTATCGTCTTATACGGCGCTTCACCAAGCGGGGACTGGCAGGATATTGCCAGCAGCGGCTTGCAACCGGTGATGAGCTTAACCAGCGAAATCATTGGGGTGCAGCAGTTAAATCCTGGCGACGGTGTGGGATATGGTTATCGTTACCATGCACAGCAGGCGCAGCGCATTGGCGTGGTGGCATGCGGTTATGCCGATGGCTATCCGCGTCATGCGCCAACCGGCACGCCTGTATGGGTTGACGGGGTGGTAACCCAAGTCGTGGGGGCGGTATCGATGGATATGATTACTGTCGATTTAACGCCTTGTCCGCAGGCAGGAATAGGATCGAAAGTGGAGTTGTGGGGCGACCAGGTGAAAATCGATCAGGTTGCAAAAGCAGCCGGAACGGTGGGTTATGAGCTAATGTGTGCTCTTGCGCCACGCGTTCCGGTCGAGGTTATTTAAGCGCGGTCAGCGTACCCTGAATTGTTTTACTGCAGCGCCAGGCAATTAACGCCAGCGCTGCACCTAACAACATCATCCACGCCAGCGACATTTTCTCAGCCAGCGGCAGAGTAACAATCACTAAACTGCCCGCTGCGCCACCCGCCATCTGAATAAAACCCTGCAATGCTGAAGCCACACCTGCCTGCTGCTGATAAGGCTCTAGCGCGTAACTGGTGGCGGGACCCACAGTAAAGGCTAATCCCGCTACGGAAACAGCGACCGGCAGCATATAGAGTGTCCAATGCGTTTGAATCGATGCGGGCAGCAAATACATGCCTGCCATCAGCAGCAACGCGCCGAGCAGCATGGTAATAAATCCCATCGCCAGACAAAATGGGCGGCCTGCTTTGCGAATCGCTTTATTAACAAACACGCTAACCAGCATGATCCAAAACCCATTAGCGCCAAAAGCGAAAGAGAACTGCAGAGAAGATAAACCGCCTTCAGTCATCAAAACATGCGGTGCCAGCGAAACATAGGTCAATACCATGCCAAGTGCGCCAGCGTTGGCAAAGGCAAAAGCCAGGAAACGCGGCTGACGCAAAATTGCAGCGTATTGCGCCAGCGGCAGGCCTTTTACCCGCAGCGTATTGGCGGGACGGGTTTCCGGTAACCAGAAGATCACTAATACCGTGATCAGCGCAGCGTAACCGCACAGGAACCAGAAGGGCGCGCGCCAGTCAAATGCGCTGGCCAGTAATCCACCCAGCAACGGTGCCAATGCCGGAACGATATTCAGCGCGCCATTCAGAAATCCATAAGCACGCGCGGCGTCATCGCCGCTTAAGCGATCACGTACGCCGCTGAAGGCCACCACCGCGGTACAGCAAACTGCGCAACCTTGTACCAGACGCGCAATCAGGAACAGCGGCCAGGAAGTGGCTGTGGCAGCAATGATGCTGCCGATGATGTAGAGCGCCAGGCCAATCAGGGCAATAGGTTTGCGGCCATAATTATCAACCAGCGGGCCGGTAACGAGCTGACCTAACCCCATTACCAGCAAAAACAGCGGAATGGTAATCTGAATCAGGCTGACGGGCGTAGCTAAACCTTCAGCAATTTGAGGCAGAGTGGGCAAATAAAGATCGATGCCTAAAGGCGCTAACAGCACCAAGCTTAATAACAATAACGTAAATTTTTGCATAGCAACCAGAGGGTAAAACGTTCGTTAAAACGAGGCGAAGAGGGTAATGACTCAGCAGGCAAAAGGAAAGAAAATAAACGCGCATAAAATGCGATGCCTGTTGTTAACAGGCATCGCATTTTAAAGAGATATCATTAACTCAGTAAGCGCCATCACGGCGGAATACCACACCTGCGGTTTTAAACAAGATAGCGATATCAGTCCACAGCGCCCAGTTTTTGACATACCAGGAATCGAAATAGACGCGGGTATCATAATCGATGTCGTTTCGCCCACTGACCTGCCATAAACCGGTCATACCGGGCTTCGCCATCAGATAGTAATCGACATCGCCAGCGTAACGCGCCAGTTCAGCTTCAACAACCGGACGTGGCCCCACTAAACTCATTTCACCCCGTATCACGTTCCATAATTGCGGCAGTTCATCAAGACTGGTTTTACGCAGAAAACCGCCAATTTTGGTAATGCGGGGATCGTTCTTAAGTTTGAAGTCTTTATCCCATTCAACACGCGCCTCTTCGCTGGTGGCGAGCAAATGTTCCAACACTTCTTTCGAGTTAGTTACCATCGAACGGAACTTCAGGCATTTAAACTTTTTACCATCCTGACCAATGCGTTCATGACCATAAATTGCGTTGCCGCCGTCCCGTTTTACCATTGAGCAGAGCAGAGCGAAAACGGGCGCCAGAAACACCAGCAATATTGAGGCGACCACGATATCAAAAGCGCGTTTAAGGAAGCGTGACGAATGCTTAGCAAGGTTATTGCTGACACGCAAAATCATCACTTCATGGCTAAAAATGAACGACATATCGGTGCCATACAAAGGCACGCCACGCAGGGTAGGAATAACTGAAACACTACGGCAATTCATTTTGGAGAGGAATTTCAGCCAACGGTCACGCATCGGCTGCTGCTCATATTCCATCGCTACGATGAACTGGATATTGTCACGGTCAATGGTCTGCCAGTTAATGTCCTTCCAGGCCACCACCGGTACGCCATTTACGCTCTGCTGCTTTGGCACGTCATCAATTGAGATAAACGCCTGCACGTTGTAGCCAAGAATCTCTTCGCTCTGCAATGCCGCATACGCTTCGGTGGCGTTCTTACCCGAACCAATGATGATGGTGTCTTTTTGCCATTGGCCGGCTTTGTTGATCGCTCGTTTCACGAATGCACGCATCAGCGGCAGAAGAATCAGCGCGTAGGTCCAGCTGAAGACCCACACCATGCGTGAAAAATCCCACTTAGAAAAAGCAATCAGGGCGAGATCGAGCAGGGAGAAGACGAACAACGTTTTAACGACTTCTTTCAGCTCGAACCAAAACGGTTTGCGGTAAGTGTAGTGACGTAATCGAACCCAGAACCAGCCAGTACACATCACTGACATAATAAACTGTGCGGTAAAACGGTATTCGATTTGATGCGGAGGAATAAACGAATCCAGCTCTCCCCAAATACCCTGGATTGTGGCGGCGGATAAAAATAGCGCCAAATTTAAAGCAATAAGATCGGAAAAACTTAAGGCAAACTTCACGATGATGTTTTTACGTGTTCCGCTCCATGAGCGGCTCGCGTCATTCATTACTAATGTACTTGCCATAAAACCTGCTCTCTTCTTCAAGTAAAAGATGGCCTGACCAGAATCAAGTACGCGTTCAGGAGTGGGCTACTGAAAATAATTAAATATATTTTCAGTCTGTTACAGTCATTAGAGCCAAAGTTGCTGCGTCGAGGGCGATGGGAAAAATCGTGACATCCATCACGAAAAACTGCAGCGTTGTTTAAGAGTATGCAGGAGATATTTGATAGAGTTAATACGGAACTATTCTGAAAACTAAAAATTGCACTAAAGTTTAGTTGGGTTATCTTATTGAAAATAGAGGATAAAACCTTTTTATTCGAAGTTGGAACTAATGATTTTAAGACTCATTTTCAGAATTACCGCCAAATATGTTATCTGGCGGTAAGTATTCCGGGTCAGGCTGGTTTTCTTAATACCCAACGATCGCCTTCTTTATCGTAATGCGCTATTTCCAGATCCACGGGATTATCATCTATCCACGCAGGAACGCTGGTCTCTTGATCCCAGCCATCAAGCTGATAACTTAAGCCGGGATTGGTCTGGCAGGGAATGCTGACGGTTTCAAAATTCTCGCTGTCGAACTCGGCATCAATGATTTCGTAACGGCCAATTTTAACGACGTGTCCCATTCAATTCTCCCGTTTATACTGGGTTGAATATTTAGCTTAGTGGGTTTATGCCGAATTACGAGCCTGATTTTGTAGGATTAATCCTTGTCTTCTGCTGGACGTACGCCGATTTTCACAATGCGATTGTCCTCTTTTTCCGCGACGGTCCAGGTTAATTGCTTCCATTCCATATGATCGCCAACTACCGGGGTTCCGCCGAGCATATTTAGCATTAGCTGCCCGAGCGATTGTTGATCATTGGTCTCTTCATCAAGTTCCAGACCGTAGATTTGCGCGATATCACGTAAACGTGCTTCCGCGTCGAGAATGAAGTCACCAAAGAAACGTTGATCTAATGAAACCGGCGGCGATTGGCTAAACATCTTGCCCAATGCGGGCAGGTCGCGCTCACGTCCAATGACGCAGATCACATCATTTTCTTTTAAACGCGTTCCGCCATTGGGGTGCATCAATACGTTGTCTCTGAACAGGGCGGCTATCCTGGTTTCACGCGGCATTTGGAGATCGCGAAGTGCTGCTCCCACACACCATTTGTCTGCACTCAATTGATAGACAAATTGTTCCCACGGGTTTTCCGGGTGAATGTCCAGGCCAATGCGGCTAATAGGAGAGGCCGTTGGCGGCACGACTACTTTGGCTTTCTTCGCAGCAAAGCCAAGCGAAGTACCTTGTAGCATTAAAGAGACCAGCACCACAAAGAAGGCGATATTAAAATAGAGCGAGGCATTTTCTAAGCCTGCCATCATCGGGAACACTGCCAGGATAATCGGTACGGCGCCGCGTAAACCTACCCAGCTGATAAATATGCGCTCACGCCCGGTAAAGTTACGAAACGGTAACAGACCAATAAACACCGAAAGCGGGCGCGCCACCAGAATCAGCCACAACGACAAAATCATGGCCGGTACGGCGATATGCCAAAGATCGGACGGGGTGACTAACAGACCCAACACGATAAACATGCCGATTTGGCTTAACCATGCCATACCATCGAAGGTTTGTAAGATGCCGTGGCGGTTGCGGATTGGGCTATTCCCTAATAAGAACCCGCACAGGTAAACCGCCAAAATGCCGCTGCCTTCCAGCATGGTAGTCAGGGCGAAGACTAAGATGCCGCCGCTTAACGCCAGTAAAGGATATAAGCCGCTGGCCAGGTTGATACGGTTGATCAACTGTTGCAACGCCCAACCGCCGCCGAGTCCCAGCGCAATGCCTAAACCAAACTGCTGAATCAGATGAACCAGAAACATCCAGTCGAGGCCGGTTTGCCCCTGCTGGATCATTTCAATCAACGTGATGGTAAGAAACACCGCCATTGGATCATTACTGCCCGACTCGATTTCCAGCGTTGAGCTGACGCGCTCATTAAGACCTTTATCGCCAAGTAGTGAAAATACCGCCGCAGCGTCAGTGGAGCCGATGATTGCGCCAATCAGGAAGCCCTGCATCATGTCCAGATTGAATAGCCATGCGGCGACCAGGCCGGTTAATCCCGCGGTAATCATTACGCCGACGGTGGCAAGCGAAAGCGCCGGGCCCAACGCAACTTTAAAAGAGCTGGCTTTGGTGCGCATTCCCCCATCTAACAAAATGATCGCGAGTGCCAGGTTTGAGATGAGGTAAGCCGCAGGATAGTTATCAAAGGCGATGCCGCCAATGCCATCGACACCGGTCAACATGCCCAGCGCAAGAAAGATAACCAGAATAGGGATGCCTAAACGTGAGGAGAATGAACTGAGTAAAATGCTTGAAGCAACCAGCACAGAACCAATGATAAACAGACTATAAACAATATTGTGGTTCAAACCCGGTCTCCTGCGGTAATAAGGGCGGTATCAGCGAGTGTGGCAATATTCCATGCTATGTATGAAAGATAATGTTTTATCAATGAGTTGTCATCGTCAATATTCTAATTATATGAAATGTTAATAACCCTGCAGAATAGGATTAATGTGAAGAATGAAGGGGTTGGCGAGCCAGACGAAGAAAAGAGGGTGTTTTTGCAGGTTATTCAAAGGATAAAATAGAGAGGCCAGCCTCTATCCAGGAACGTTAAGCAGAAGATCGGTTGACTAGACCCGCTTACCCCCGGTCTCTTACCTCAGTAAGTTTTCGGGAGATTCACAGACTAACCCGCAGACAACAACTTAACTTCTCGAAAAAGGCTGGCTAAGTTACTCAGGCTTCAGCAGCCTGTTTATGAAACAGTTCGCGGAACACAGGATAGATATCTTCTGGCTCACGAATATGCTGAATAGCAAAGTTATCAAAGGTTGATTGCAGGTGCTCATACTCACGCCAGAGCGTTTGATGCGCACGTCGCGTAATTTCGATGTAACTGTAGTAACGCACCACCGGCAGAATATTTTTCGCTAATATCTCATGACATAACGGTGAGTCATCTGCCCAGTTATCGCCATCGGAAGCTTGTGCAGCATAAATATTCCACTGAGCCGGGTCGTAACGCTCTTTTACCACTTCATCCATTAATTTCAGGGCGCTGGAAACAATAGTGCCGCCCGTTTCCTGTGAGTAGAAGAACTCCTGCTCATCGACTTCTTTCGCTTGGGTATGGTGGCGAATATAGACCACATCTACGTTCTTATAGGTTCGGCTAAGGAACAGATAGAGCAGAATATAAAAACGCTTCGCCATATCTTTAGTGGCCTGATCCATTGAACCTGAAACATCCATCAAGCAAAACATCACGGCCTGGCTAGAAGGTTCTGCACGTTTCTCGAAGTTCTTGTAACGCAGGTCAAACGTGTCGATAAACGGGACGCGTTCGATACGTGCCCGCAGTTCAGCTATCTCCTTACGCAGCCGCTCTTCTTCAAGTAACTGGGCAGGCTCCGCTTTCTCTACAGAAGTCAGCGCATCTTCCAGTTCATGCAACATGCGGCGTTTACCTGCCGTCATGGCTGTGCGACGCGCCAGCGAGTTTTGCAGTGAGCGCACCACACTGATGTTGGCGGGCACGCCGTTTGAAGTGAAACCGGCGCGATGCGTCTTATATTCGTTCAATTGCCGATGCTGATTTTTGCGCAAGTTCGGTAACGCTAAATCTTCAAACAGCAGATCAAGGTATTCATCTTTTGAGATTTGAAAAACGAACTCGTCCTGGCCTTCACCATCCTGGCTGGCGTTTCCCTGACCACTGCCGCCACCGCCGCCGCCTTGTGGCCGCTCAATGCGATCGTTTTGGACAAAGTGATCGTTGCCGGGATGAACGCGATGGCGGTTACCGCCGCGTCCCTGATGAAAACTTGGCTCGTTGATATCATCAATGGGAATTGAAACGGATTCTCCACTCTCAACGTCAGTAACCGAGCGCTTGTTGATGGCCTCGGAAATCGACTGCTTGATTTGTGACTTATAACGGCGCAAGAAGCGCTGACGGTTGACCGCGCTCTTGTTTTTGCCGTTCAGTCGGCGATCGATAAAATAGGCCATAGTCTTCCCCCAAACTACATTGTAAGCAGGTCGGGCATGCCCGACCTTGAACCTTTACCAATGTCACAGCATCGGCTTGCTTACAGGCTTTGATTAGGACGATTTGCGCACACGCAGATACCATTCGCACAGCAGGCGAACCTGTTTGCGGGTATAGCCTTTTTCCATCATGCGATCGACAAAATCATCATGTTTTTTCTGTTCATCCGTTGAGGTTTTGGTGTTGAATGAAATCACCGGCAATAACTCTTCCGTGTTAGAGAACATTTTCTTCTCAATGACGGTACGCAGCTTCTCATAGCTGGTCCAGTTTGGATTGCGGCCATTGTTGTGTGCACGGGCACGCAGGACAAAATTCACAATCTCATTACGGAAGTCTTTCGGGTTACTGATCCCGGCTGGTTTCTCGATTTTTTCCAGCTCAGCGTTGAGCGATTCACGATCAAACAGCTGTCCGGTATCAGGGTCACGATATTCCTGATCCTGGATCCAGAAGTCTGCGTAGGTCACGTAGCGATCAAAGATGTTCTGACCATATTCGGAGTAAGATTCCAGATAGGCCGTTTGAATCTCTTTGCCAATGAACTCAGCATATTTCGGAATTAAATAGCCTTTCAGATGTTCCAGATACTTCTCGGCCTGATCTTGCGGGAACTGTTCACGCTCAATCTGCTGTTCAAGTACATAGAACAGATGCACCGGGTTAGCGGCAACTTCTACATGGTCGAAGTTAAATACGCGTGAAAGGATTTTAAAGGCGAAACGTGTTGATAGACCGTTCATGCCTTCGTCTACGCCCGCATAATCGTGGTATTCCTGCCAGGATTTCGCTTTAGGATCGGTATCCTTCAGGGTTTCGCCATCATAAACGCGCATTTTTGAGTAGATACTGGAGTTCTCAGGATCTTTCATGCGCGACAAGATGGAGAAGCGAGCCAGCGTTTCCAGCGTGCCCGGTGCGCAAGGCGATGTCGCTAATTCACTGTGATTCAGCAACTTCTCATAGATCTTGATCTCTTCGGAAACGCGCAGGCAATAAGGCACTTTAACGATGTAAACACGGTCAAGAAACGCCTCATTATTTTTGTTGTTACGGAACGTCACCCATTCAGATTCGTTTGAGTGCGCCAAAATAATGCCGTTGAACGGCAGGGCGGAAATACCTTCGGTACCGTTGTAGTTACCTTCCTGCGTCGCGGTTAACAAAGGATGCAGCACCTTAATTGGCGCTTTAAACATTTCGACGAACTCCATGATGCCTTGGTTCGCACGGCACAGCGCACCAGAATAACCGTAAGCATCAGGATCGTTTTGAGCGTGGTTTTCCAGTTTACGGATGTCCACTTTACCCACAAGCGCAGAAATATCTTGGTTGTTTTCATCGCCTGGTTCAGTTTTAGCGATGGCCAACTGTTCCAAAATCGACGGCCAAACTTTTACGACTTTGAAGCGGGTGATATCGCCTCCAAAGTCATGCAAACGCTTAGCGGCCCAAGGGGACATGATGGTGCCAAGGTAACGACGCGGTACGCCATACTCTTTCTCAAGGATATTGGCATCTTCTTGCGGGTTAAACAGGCAGAGTGGATGGTCGTTTACCGGGCTGCGCTCGCCATCTGCGCTTAAAACGTAAATGGGCACGCGCTGCATTAATGCTTTAAGGCGTTCAGCCAGCGAGGACTTACCCCCACCAACCGGTCCCAGTAAATAGAGAATTTGTTTCTTCTCTTCAAGCCCTTGAGCGGCGTGTTTCAGATAGGAAACGATTTGTTCGATCGCTTCTTCCATGCCGTAAAACTCTTCGAACGCTGGATAGCGTCCCATCACACGATTGGAGAATATTCTGGAAAGGCGTGGCTCTTGAGCAGTGTCGACCATTACTGGCTCACCTATAGCCATTAATAGTCGCTCTGCAGCATTAGCGTATGCACTGCGATCTTGTTTACAGGTAGCAAGAAATTCCTGCAGTGTGAACTCTTCGTCCTTGGCAGCTTCATAACGCTGACGATAGTGATCGAATATATTCATAGCGATGCCCGTCCTTTCGTTTTTAGCACAGGTAAAGGAGCGTAATTAGTTGCTCATGCAGCTCCCGGAAAATATTCTCTATTGAGTACAGCAACCCTTATGCCAACCTGACGTCTTTTAATCCGGATACACAATTCTTATGGTTACTCTGCTCGTACAAAAAAGTCTCGTCTTACTTCTAACTGTAGAAGGCATTTAAGAAATTTCCTCCGCGTATTGAGATGATGTAGTGATATATCAATAGCAAAGTCATTTAATTGCAAAACAACTTTGTCAGGAAAAACGGCGTTGAGGAGGAGAAATTTAACCATTCATGCCTTCTTTCAGCGATGAATGCTAAGCCTGCTCCAGATAACGGTTAAACCCGTGAAAAAAAGCCGTTAGACTCCATGGGTGATTGTTATATTTATGGAATGAATAAATTGTGAACCAATTCAAACTTAAAGCCCTTGCTGCTCTTTTACCTTGTTCTTTACTCTTTAATGTCGCCCAGGCTGCACCCTTATCACTTGGTGCATCAGTGATTTATGCTGAATCACCTTATCGTGGCGGACAGGATCGTTACATTCCCGTACCGGTAATTAATTATGAAGGCGAGAACTTCTGGTTCCGTAGCCTGCAAGGCGGCTATTACCTCTGGAAAGACCCACAAAATCAATTGTCATTAACGCTGGCTGGCTCGCCGCAACAGTACGATCCTGGTGACAACGATTTGGGGGATATGAAACATCTGGATAAGCGTCGCATGACATTAATGGGCGGCGCAACGTATCGCCATACCGCCGATTGGGGCATTGTGCGCACCGCAGTGCTGGGTGATGTGCTCAATAACAGCAACGGGATTATTTGGGATCTGACTTACCTGTACCGCTTCGAGATGGGTGATTTTTCCGTCACGCCAGGCATCGGGGCGATGTGGAACAGCGCTAACCAGAACCGCTATTATTATGGTGTTTCAGGTCATGAGAGCGCGCGTACCGGCATTGATCGTTATGACCCAGACGACAGCTGGTCACCCTATCTTGAACTCAGCGCCAGCTATCAAATCTCACCGCAATGGAATGCCAGTGTCATCGGACGCTATACCCGTTTTGACAGTGAGATCAAAGATAGCCCAATGGTTGATAAAAGCGGCCAGGCTACACTCTGGACTGGCATCAGCTATACCTTCTGATTATGCACCAAATGAGGGCATTTTATGCCCTCTGCTCTTTTCTGGTGCCTTAAATTGATGCAGGAGAGCAGAATGAACAAAACAGTCACCTTTGCTAGTCAACATATCCTTCCCGCAATAGGTCAAGGCACCTGGTTTATGGGCGAAGATAACGCCCATCGACAGCAGGAAGTCAAGGCGCTGCAAGCCGGACTCGATTGTGGACTCAAGCTTATCGACACGGCTGAAATGTATGCAGATGGCGGCGCAGAAAGCGTAGTGGGAGAAGCCTTACAAGGACGACGCGATGAGGCCTTTCTGGTTTCCAAAGTTTATCCGTGGAATGCGGGCGAGTATGACGCTATCGAAGCCTGTGAGCGCAGTCTTGCCCGGCTCAAGACAGATCGTATCGATCTCTATTTATTGCATTGGCGTGGCAATGTACCGCTAGAGGAGACCATCAGAGCGATGGTCTCGTTGCAACGGCAGGGTAAAATTCTGCATTGGGGCGTTTCGAATTTCGACATCGACGACATGATGGAATTGTGGAGCGAATCGGGCGGTGAACACTGCGCGACTAATCAGGTGCTTTACCATCTTGCTTCACGGGGCATTGAATATGATCTGCTGCCTGAATGTCAGCAGCGGAATCTGCCCATTATGGCTTACTGTCCGTTGGCTCAGGCTGGACGTCTACGCAACGCGCTGTTCTCGGAGGCTGCATTAGGAAAAATTGCACAGCAAAAGGGCATAAGCGTGGCGCAATTACTGTTGGCTTGGGTCATACGCAAAACAGGCGTTCTTGCTATTCCAAAAGCCAGTTCGATCGCGCATGTTCAGGAAAATGCTGCGGCGCTGGATATTGAATTGACGGATGAAGATCTGTTTCTCATCAATCAAGCCTTTCCGCCGCCGCCGCATAAATTACCGCTGGATATTGTTTAAATGTGAAAAAATTAAACGACGTCGCCGCTACGCTTTTTTGCGTAAACGAAAAGTTGTTCCTAATCGCGCAGGTTTCTCGCCTGCGCTACGCAGGGGTGTATTGATGCGCGCTGTTTCTACACATACCAGCGTTCTATACCCATCGTTCGCCATATCCGCCATGCTACAAGAAAGCTCAACGCCGGGATTCCAGGTAACAACATCGCTGTGATGGTGATGATAAACCTCAATCAGACGTTGTCCTGCTTTATCGTGAATCACAGAGCAATCTTCAGCTTGCGTGAAAATACGATCAACACGTCCCGGATAACGCTGCTTACCCTCGCTGGTGCCCTGAACGTTGTTTTCGACTTTATCAATATAGGTTTTGCCCAGACCGCTGACTTCAACCTCAGCGATATCCGCCACGGTAAAATAGCTGTGCAGCGCCGCTGTCGCTTCAAAATCGCCGTGCGCTTCTAATTCGATTTCGCAATGTTGACCTAAACGAAAACGGGCAAACAGGGTGAAATCATGTGGCCAAAGCTTTTTGGTTTGTGCATTACTTTCCAGCACAAAGGTCAATATCACACCCTCATCGTTTTCATCGTGTGCGGAAAGTGTCCAGGTTTGATTACGGGCAAAGCCGTGGGCGGGTTCACCTGCCGGGCCAAACCACGGCCAGCAAATAGGCACACCGCCACGGATCGCTTTACCGGGTGAGAAGGGGGTTTTATCGCTCAACCAAATCACCGGTTTTTCGCCGCTGGGTTGCCAGGCAATTAAATGCGCGCCCTGCAGCGTAATGGCAGCGCGTACTTTAGGATGGCTGATGACAATCGCAGGCAGATCGCCCACCTGACGTTGCGACAGATAAGGTGTAATTTGAGTCACAACGGGCAATGAAAAAAGTTTGTCTTGCATGTGCGAATCCTTCCTGTGCGGACCATAAAAAAAGGGCGACCGAAGTCGCCCTTATTCTCAACACTGTCTGGCTATCTTATTTAGAAGAAACCAGTGCAATCAGGTCGAGTACCTTGTGCGAGTAGCCAGTTTCGTTATCGTACCAGGAAACCAGTTTCACAAAGTTGTCATTCAGCGCGATACCGGCTTTAGCATCGAATACTGAAGTCAGCGTTTCGCCGTTGAAATCGGTAGAAACCACTTCATCTTCAACATAGCCCAGAACGCCTTTCATATCGCCTTCTGATGCTGCTTTGATAGCAGAGCAGATTTCTTTGTAAGAAGCAGGCTTCGCCAGACGTACAGTCAGGTCAACGACTGAAACGTTAGGGGTTGGAACGCGGAACGCCATACCGGTCAGTTTGCCATTCAATTCTGGCAGAACTTTACCAACGGCTTTAGCTGCGCCAGTTGATGAAGGGATGATGTTCTGAGATGCGCCACGACCGCCGCGCCAGTCTTTGTGAGACGGGCCATCAACAGTTTTCTGCGTTGCCGTAGTCGCGTGGACGGTGGTCATCAGGCCTTCAACGATGCCGAACTGGTCGTTGATAACTTTAGCCAACGGCGCCAGGCAGTTGGTGGTGCAAGATGCGTTAGAAACGATATCCTGACCTTCGTATTTGTCGAAGTTGGCACCACGTACAAACATTGGGGTGTCATCTTTAGACGGGCCAGTCAGAACGACTTTCTTAGCACCAGCAGTGATGTGTTTACGGGCAGTTTCGTCGGTCAGGAAGATACCGGTTGCTTCAGCAACAACGTCAACGCCAACTTCGTCCCATTTCAGGTTAGCCGGATCTCTCTCAGCGGTAACACGAATTTTCTTACCGTTAACAACCAGCGCGCCATCTTTCACTTCAACGGTACCGTCGAAACGACCATGAGTTGAGTCAAACTTCAGCATGTACGCCATGTATTCAGCGTCGAGCAGGTCGTTGATAGCAACGATTTCGATGTCTGAACGCTGTTGAGCAGCACGAAAAACGATGCGACCGATACGGCCAAAACCGTTGATACCTACTTTGATAGTCATATATTCCACCAGCTATTTGTTAGTGAATAAAAGGTTGGCTGTAAAATTACAAAAACCTTACCAGGCGTCAAGCGGAATCGTGTCAATTGTTGCGACAGGTCAATCCACTCAACAGGAATAATTCGTTGCGCAAACGCTTGCGCAACGAATATGCCATTGCGCTTCGTTAACACCATCGCCGAATATAAAGGGATACCTAAGATAAAAGGTGATCAGAGTCACAAATCTACGTTGTGGAGGTCTCGACGAAAGGATGAGCACGAAATAAGACCCGACTAATGTTGTTCATTTGTTAGAATAGTAGTCGATTTTTTCAGAATGACACCCTCCGGAATCTCTTAAATGGCTAAAGAAACCGCACCCGAAGCAAAAATTGCGCAATTGTCTGAAATGCAGCGTTACGTTACTCAGCATCGTGGCACAGAACCGCCTTTCAGCGGCGCGCTATTGCAAAACAAACAGGACGGCATTTACCACTGTCTGGTGTGTAATTCACCGTTGTTCCTCTCTGAAACAAAATATGACTCAGGTTGTGGCTGGCCGAGCTTTTACGAGCCCGTCAGTGACGAAGCGATTCGCTATATTGAGGATGACTCATACGGCATGCAGCGTATTGAAATTCGTTGTAATAACTGTGATGCGCACCTTGGGCATGTTTTCCCAGATGGCCCACAGCCTACCGGCGAGCGCTATTGTGTGAATTCAGCCTCGTTGAACTTTACCGATGAGCAAGGCGAACAAACAGAAGGGTAATGGCAATGAAGCAAGAACTTGAAGCCATGCTCAATGCGATGACGCCAGAAGTCTATGAGCGGCTCTCTACTGCGGTTGAAACCGGCAAATGGCCTGATGGTGTGGCGCTAACATCAGAACAGCGTGATAACTGCATGCAGTTAGTGATGTTGTGGCAGGCGCGTTATAACGAGAGCCCGCAGCATATGAGCATTGGCAAGGGTGGCGAAATGGTGATGAAATCCAAGAAGCAGCTTAAGGAAGAGTTTGGCATAGAGCCAGATATCACTCGCATCAACTTGCATTAAAAAAAGGCTGGCGATTAAGCCAGCCTTTTTTAGTTTTTGCCTGCTGTTCTAAATCAGAACAGCACCTTGCGCAGCCATCTGCGAAAAGGCGATTTCGCTGTCATCAGGGTTGAGGTTTACACCACGGCAACCTTCTTTAACCACGTCGACCTGATAGCCCAGCTCAAGGGCATCCAGCACGCTGTATTTCACGCAATAATCTGTCGCCAGCCCTAACATGACCAGATGCGTGATACCGCGTTCACGCAGCCAGCTGTCGAGTTCTGTTTTACGGCGATGCCCATTATCAAAAAAGGCGCTATAGCTGTCGACATCCTGGTCCTGACCTTTATGGAACCTGGCGTCAAATAAGCTGGTATCGAGTCCGGGATGAAAATCAGCGCCTTTCGAACCCTGAATACCATGATCTGGCCACCAAATTTGTGCTAAACCATTCAGCTCGCCAAGGGTATAAACCGGTTCACCTGACACGGAAGCAAAACTGCCGTGATCTGCCGGATGCCAGTCTTGTAACGCCAAAACACATTCACCGTTTTGATGGAATTCACGCGCATAGCGATTAGCCACCTCAACGGTTTTATCGCCCTCGTGAACCGCCATCGGGCCGCCCGGACAAAAGTCGTTTTGAATATCAATGATGATAAGTGCCCGTTTCATTACCAGTCGCTCCATATCAATCTTCGGTCAGTTCGCCACGCAAATTTTGCTGCATTTTGGCACGAATTTGCTCGCTTGACAGATTTTGGCTAAGTAAAAAATGCAGCTTGGTTAATGCTGCTTCTACGGTTAAGTCGAACCCACTGATCACCCCTGCATGCTCAAGCGCGTTGCCTGTAGCGTAACCGCCCATGTTGACCTTGCCTGAGATGCACTGGGTTAAATTCACCACAACAATGCCGCGATCGCTAGCCTGCTGCAGCTCGGCTAAAAATTCAGCATTTTGCGGTGCATTACCCACGCCATACGATCGCAGGATAAGGGCTTTAACTGGCTGGCGCAGGAAGTTTTTCACCACGTCAGCGGAAATGCCAGGGTAAATAGTCACCACGCCAATGGGCTGCGGCGTAATAGTATGAACAATCAGTTCGCCGACGCTCTGAGGTGCGGGAGGCGTATTCAATTTACGAATATGAATGCCCGCCTCCAGAAGGGCTGAAAGGTTAGGGGAAGCGAAAGCATTGAATCCGTCAGCATGCGCTTTCGTTGTACGGTTGCCACGGTAGAGCGTGTTGTTGAAAAACAACGCGACTTCGTTGATAGGATAATTTGCCGCGACATACAGTGAGTTCAACAAATTTTGTTGGCCATCTGAGCGCAGTTCTGCCAAAGGAATTTGCGAACCCGTAACGATAACTGGCTTGGCTAAATTTTCCAGCATAAAAGAGAGTGCTGAGGCAGTGAAAGCCATGGTATCGGTACCATGTAGAATCACAAAACCATCATAATGATCATAGTTTTGACGAATATCTTCAGCAATCGATTGCCAGTCTTGCGGCGTCATATCTGAAGAGTCAATTAATGGCTGATATTCATGAATGGTGAAATCAGGCATTTCAGGGCGGTGAAACTCAGGCATATTGGCGAGCTGCTGCTGCAGATGTCCTGAAACCGGAATGTAACCTTGGGCAGAACGTTGCATACCAATGGTACCGCCCGTATAGGCTACATAGATGTTTTTCTTTTGCATTATCAAACTCAGACTTGCCTTAAAACGCGCAGTATAAGGGCTATAGCGGGGAAAAGCAGCCCAGCCAGTGGCCGGGCTGCGAGGTTTATCGCACTACGCCACAGTTTAAACAGAAGGCGTAACGATTTTGTGGATCGTTAAGGTGATCAAACATACCCGGCTGATTTTTTACTGCGCTCATCACATCTAACATTGGCGCGGGTAACCAAGCTTTCAGCGTATCAGGCAGCACGGCTTGTACCGATGCATTTACCTGACTCAACATCATATCAATGAAAGTCGGATCGTCCTGGTACCAGCTGAGCTGCGGATTAGCAACTTTCGCCAGTTCGCCCGCTTTTTTCACAGCATCATCAAAATCACCCAACGCATCCACCAGACCATTGGCTTTTGCATCGCTACCCGTCCAAACGTGGCCTTGCGCAATGGCATCAATCTGCTCTGGCGTTTTATGGCGCGATTTCGCCACTAAGCCGACAAAGTTGTGATACCCATTCTCAATGGTTAGCTGCATCATTTGCTGTACTTCTTGCGGCAGCGCTTTGGTCAGCGCGATATCGGCAAGCGGCGAAGTCGCCACACCATCAGTATGTACACCAAGCGTATCCAAACTGTTTTCCAGCGTATTGATCACCCCAAAAATACCAATGGAACCCGTAAGCGTGCTCGGGTTAGCTACGATGTAATCTGCTGGCGTTGAAATCCAGTAACCACCAGAAGCTGCCATACCGCCCATGGAAACCACCACCGGTTTACCGGCTGCATGCGCCGCCGCCAACTCTTCGCGAATCGCTTCTGACGCTGTGACGCTTCCACCGGGACTGTTTACCCGCAGAATGATGGCTTTAATTTTCGGGTCGAGGCGAGCATCACGAATCTGTGCTGCCGTCGTATCACCACCCACATTGCCCGGCGACTCTTCACCATCCATGATTGCGCCGCTGGCCATGACCACCGCAATGTTGCCATCTTGCTGTGCGTTTGTAGGTTTCACGCTGTAATCGTAAATACTGACATTGTGATAGTCATTGTTCTGCTTATTCAGACCAAAGGCTTTCACCAACTCCTGATCGGCAGCAGCACGCGAGTCCAGGATGTCGACCAGTTTGTTATCCAGTGCATACTTGGCGGTATCACCGTTTACAGCTTGCAACCCGGCAATTATCGCCGTCGCACCCGGGAACAGTTGCTCAGGCGTAATCTGACGATTTGCGGCAACCGTGTTCAGGTAGTTTTGCCACAATTGTCCCACCCAGCGACTGTCCGCATCACGTGCTGCTGGCGACATGTCATCGCGCAGGAAAGGTTCTACAGCAGATTTATAGGTGCCCACTCGGAACACGTGTGAAGTGACTTTGAGTTTCTCCAGCAGCGATTTGTAATACAAACCGTTGGTGGCGAAACCGTGAAGATCAACGGTACCTTGTGGCGACAGGTAAATCTTATTGGCGTAGCTGGCGAGGTAATATTGCGCCTGACTGTAACTGTCGCCTAATGCGTAGATAGGCTTGCCGCTGTCACGGAACTCGCGCAGTGCTTTGCCAACATACTGCAGCGAAGGTTGATCGCCACCCGCAAAATCACGCAGATCAAGTACCATGCCTTTAATGTTTTTATCATCTTTGGCCTGGCGAATTGCGTCCACGACATCAAACAGTGAGTTCTCTTGTAGACGATCGCTGCTGGCACCCAGCAACTGACGACCAATCTTGCTCAAACGATTGCTCACCGAAGGTTTATCGACCAGCACACCATTTAGGTCAACTTTCAGAGCACCTTGCTGCACGGGAGCTGAACTATTGCCAGAACCACTGACCTGTAACCAAATCCCCACACCTACCACAATCAAAAAAATCAGGAATAAATTAAGAATAAATTCCCTGATAAAATTCAATACCCGCCATGTCCAGCGGAACAGACCAGCAATTATTCGCCACAATGTGCGCATCAGACTCTCCATATTCGTGTAGCCGGAAGTGGCCGCCGCGCGGACCAGGCCTCCTTTGACGACCTCATCCTAATGAGCGGCGTGCTAAAAGTCAGCAGGAAATCACTGCGGACTGTTACAAAAAATCTGGCTGTGCCAGGATTAAAACAGCATGACATACAACAGGAGAAAAACATGGATGCGCTTGAATTACTGGTAAATCGACGTTCGGCTTCGCGTTTATCTGAACCGGCCCCTGCCGGAGAGGCGTTAGAGAATATTCTCCGGGCAGGTATGCGCGCGCCGGATCACGGTACTCTGCAACCGTGGCGCTTCATTATTGTCGAACACGAAGGGCGTGATCGCCTGAGCAAACTGCTGGAAAAAGCGGCTCGTGAAAAGCAGTTGGATGATAAAGCTATCGATAAAGCCACGCAGTCTCCTTTCCGTGCCCCGATGATTATTACGGTGGTGGCACATTGCCAAGAGCATCACAAGGTGCCGCGCTGGGAGCAGATCGCTTCAGCCAGCTGTGCCGTGATGGCGATGCAGATGGCGGCCGCAGCACAGGGATTTAATGGCATCTGGCGCAGTGGTCCCTGGACCGACGACGAGACTGTACGTGACGCTTTTGGTTGCCGTGAACAGGACGCCATTGTGGGTTTCCTTTATTTAGGTACGCCACAACTGAAATCCAGCACCACTGTTGTCCATCCTGACACGACGCCCTTTGTCAGTTATTTCTGATAGGCATCCAACACACTTTAAAGCAGGGTGCCGCTTGGCCCTGCATCTTTGAATGGATCCTGTGCGAATGATCGAGAACCTGTCAGACCACGCTTACGCTTAAGGTCTCGCCAGGCTAACATAGCGCCATCATTTTCAGCGTTGTTAACCGTACGAATCTCAGCACAAGGATCCCTACATGTCAGAATGTATTCGCCTGACACAATACAGCCATGGAGCGGGCTGCGGCTGTGATAAATCGCCGCACGTGTTAGACAAAAAGCGCATTAATGTTTTTCCGCAATCCTCAGCTTTCGCAGAAATTGCGGGCGAGGATGGGATGACCGATGTGACCGGTTTTGGTCTGTTTGGCCATCTTAGCGAAGTGTGCCAGGGCTCGTCATTGCGCGCGGAAGTTCAGTTTGAACAGATTCCGACGCTAGCGGGCGTCGATGTCTTTATTGCTGCAGGTGCCGTGCCGAACGTAACGTTACCAGCGGCAACGGACGCGTTGCGCTGCGATGCTCAAACATTTGGCGGATTGCGGGTGGCGTTTCATCCGCTGGCAATTGAAGCACACCGCCATTGTGCAAAATCACCCCCTGTTCATGTCAGCACGATGTGTAACTTGCTGCCTGCTGACGCGCAAGTGCCCGTTATAACCGTTGTTCCCTGAAGTTAAGGATTGCCTGAGTAAATGCGTTTGTTTATTGCGGAAAAACCCAGTCTTGGTCGGGCGATTGCCGACGTTCTGCCAAAACCCCATCGCCGTGGCGACGGCTATATTGCCTGTGGTAACGATCAAATTGTAACCTGGTGCGTTGGGCATCTATTAGAACAGGCGCAACCCGATCACTACGATAGCCGTTACGCTCGCTGGTCACTGGCGGACTTACCTATTATTCCTGAAAAATGGCGTTTGCAACCACGTCCTTCCGTTGCGAAACAGCTCAAAGTTGTCGAAGGGTTACTGAAGCAAGCCGATGAAGTTGTCCATGCTGGCGACCCGGATCGCGAAGGTCAGTTGTTAGTGGATGAAGTGCTTGACTACTTGCAGTTGCCTGCTGAAAAACGCAGCAAAGTGCAGCGTTGTTTGATCAACGATCTTAATCCATCAGCGGTGGATCGTGCGGTCAATCGGTTACGCGAAAATCGCGAATTTATTCCGCTGTGTGTTTCTGCATTAGCGCGCGCGCGCGCAGACTGGCTTTATGGCATCAACATGACCCGGGCCTGGACATTGTTAGGCAGAAACGCCGGATACGACGGCGTGCTTTCGGTAGGTCGTGTTCAAACGCCGGTTCTGGGTTTAGTCGTACGCCGTGATGAAGAGATAGAAAACTTTATCCCAAAAGATTACTTCGAAGTAAAAGCGCATATTGTCACGCCTGAAGAGATGCGTTTCACGGCCAATTGGGTGCCAAGCGACGCTTGTGAACCCTGGCAAGACGAAGAGGGCCGATTGCTCAACCGCACGTTGGCTGAACACGTCGTTGCGCGTATTGCGGGAAAACCGGCGCGGGTGACGGCTTACAGTGATAAACGTGAAAGTGAAACGGCACCTTTGCCATTTTCACTTTCCAGCCTGCAAATTGAAGCGGCAAGACGTTTTGGATTAAGCGCTCAAACGGTTCTTGATACGTGTCAACGCCTGTACGAAACGCACAAACTCATTACGTATCCACGTTCCGATAGCCGTTATTTGCCCGATGAGCATTTTGCCGGCCGTCATGCGGTATTAAAGGCTATTCAGGCTCATCAACCGAATCTTACGCCGCCCGGCGACTTTAGCGCAGATCGCAAGAATCGCTGTTGGGATGATAAAAAAGTGGATGCGCATCATGCAATTATTCCGACTGCACGTTCCAGCGCCGTCAAGCTAACCGAAAATGAACAAAACGTTTACGGATTAGTCGCGCGTCAATATTTAATGCAATTTTGTCCCGATGCGCTTTTTCGTAAATGCACTATTGAACTGGATATTGCTGGTGGCAAGTTCGTTGCCAAAGCGCGTTTTCTGGCGGAAGCGGGTTGGCGTGCTTTGCTGGGCGGTAAAGAGCGAGATGAAGAGAACGATGGCACGCCGCTGCCAGTGGTAGCTAAAGATGATGAACTGCTTTGCGAGCAGGGTGAAGTGTTAGCAAAACAGACTCAGCCGCCACGACCGTTTACTGATGCCACGCTTTTATCAGCCATGACTGGTATCGCGCGCTTCGTGCAGGATAAAGAATTAAAGAAAGTGCTGCGAGCAACCGATGGTTTAGGGACCGAGGCTACGCGTGCAGGCATTATCGAGCTGTTATTTCGCCGGGCGTTTTTAGTGAAGAAGGGGCGTTCAATCAATGCGACTGAGACGGGTCGCGCGCTGATTCATTCTCTTCCCGATTTGGCGGCAAGACCCGATATGACTGCGCAGTGGGAATCAACCCTGACACGTATCAGTGAAAAAGCCTGTCGCTATGATGAGTTCATGCATCCGCTGGTGCACACGCTAACGGGTTTGATTCAGCAGGCTAGACAGCAGCCTTCGGGACATGCCTTTCGTGGTTTACCTTCCACCGGCAAGAAAAGGCCTGCAGCCAAGGCTAAGGCTAAACGTAAAACCAAGGAGACAGGATGAGACGTAATTCTGCTTTAGCGTGTTTGATTATGATGTTGATATGCGCCACGGCGCAGGCAAATAATCGGCATGAACAGTACAACCAAGGTCAGGCCAGTCAAGGCGGCAATACAGATGTGGTGGTGGACTTGCCGCCAGAAGCCTGGACGCAAGGGCAAAACCGTCAGCCTAATTGTTTGAAGTGCTGTATTTTTGATAATCGTAATTACACCGAAGGTGCCGTGGTGAAATCTGAAGGCGTGCTGTTACAGTGCGCGCGGGATGAGCAATCCATTGGCACAAACACTCTGATATGGAAAATCATCAAATAAAAAAGCGTGGCCTTGGCCACGCTGTGATTAAAACTGAAAAGTAGACCAAATCGGCGCGTGATCGGAGGGTTTTTCCATACTGCGCAATTGATAATCGATACCCGTATCAGTACAACGTGATGATAATGGCTGACTTGCCAGAATTAAGTCGATGCGCAAACCGCGGTTGTCATCAAATCCTTTGGAACGATAATCAAACCATGAGAAACAATCTGCCGTTTCAGGATTTTTATCGCGCCAGGTATCCACTAAACCCCACTGCAGCAATCGGTCCATCCATTCACGCTCTTCAGGCAGGAATGAACATTTTCCGGTGCGCAGCCAGCGTTTACGGCTCTCTTCACCAATACCAATGTCTAAATCTGTGCTGCTGATGTTCATGTCACCCATGATTAATACCGGTTTATCTGCGGTGTGGTTTTCTGTCAGATAACTTTGCAGGTCACGGTAAAATTTCTCTTTAGCAGGAAATTTAGTCGGGTGGTCGCGGCTTTCGCCTTGCGGGAAGTAGCCATTGATAACGGTAATATCGCCCATTGGGCTAGGAATCTCAGCCATGATCAGACGGCGCTGTGCCTCTTCGTCATCGCCAGGAAAGCCACGGCGTACAGAGACAGGCTGAACCTTCGTTAACAATGCCACGCCATAATGACCTTTCTGGCCGTGATAAAAGACGTTATAGCCCAGTTTTGCCACATCCTCGAGCGGAAACATATCATCATGGACTTTCGTTTCCTGTAGACCGATGACATCGGGCTGATGTTTTTCCACCAACGCTTCCAGTTGATGTGGGCGCGCGCGCAATCCGTTGATGTTAAATGAAACAAATTTCATGGTGTCGACCATTGTTCAGCAAATGATGCGCTGGATGGTAGCGATTTTCAGGGAGAATGTCATGGTTGAGCGGGCGAGATTATCTGTTGCAGTTTTGTCTCTTGCTGATTAACACAGCGAACTTGACGCTCGGCGTAAACCTTCGGTCGACGCTTCTCATCCTTCTCATGTAGAGCAGGTTGAATTTTTCACTTGAGGTGAAATCGGAGTATCTGAGAGGGTGGTGGGAGAAGGATTATGCGGCGCGCTGCGCCTTCCCTGCGGGCCGCGCTGAAGCGCGTTGTCTCGCTACGCTCGGCTCGAACCTTCGGTCGAAGCTTCTCATCCTTCTCTTGTAGAGCAGGTTGAATTTTTCATTTGAGGTGGAATCGGAGTATCTGAGATGGTGGTGGGAGAAGGATTATGCGGCGCGCTGCGCCTTCCCTGCGGGCCGCGCTGAAGCGCGTTGTCTCGCTACGCTC